>JAFLDL010000003.1 GCA_017302435.1 Candidatus Accumulibacter necessarius | reverse complement strand
CCGGGTGACCGGTGCCGCGGCGGTTGGCGTCGCGGGCGGCCCGTTCCGCAGCAGCCTGAGCTTCGGCTACGGCTGGCGGCTGCACCTGGCCAGGTTCGAAACCGGCCACGATCTGGCGCTCGATACGCCGTGTAAGCAGCTTTTCGATGTCGGCGAGAAACGGGCCCTCCTCGGCCGAAACCAGCGAAATGGCGACACCCGTACTGCCCGCGCGGCCGGTCCGGCCGATCCGATGAACATAGTCCGCGGGCACGTTCGGCAGCTCGAAGTTGATGACGTGCGGCAGCTCTTCGATGTCCAGGCCACGCGCGGCAATGTCCGTCGCCACCAGGACACGCACCGTTCCCGCCTTGAAGCCAGCCAGCGCACGCGTGCGCGCCGGCTGGCTCTTGTTGCCGTGAATCGCCGTCGCCTCGATGCCGGCCTTACACAGGTATTCCGCCAGGCGGTTCGCGCCGCTCTTCATGCGCGTGAAAACCAGCACCTGCCGCCAGTCGCCTGACGACACCAGGTGGGTCAGCAATTCGCGCTTGCGCCAGCCATCGACCGGATGAACGAGCTGCGCCACCAGTTCCGACTCGGCGTTGCGGCGGGCCACGTCAATCAGCACCGGTGCATGCAGCAAACCGTCGGCAAGCTGACGAATTTCATTCGAGAAGGTGGCCGAGAACAGGAGGTTCTGGCGCCGCGCCGGGAGCAGCGCGAGGATGCGCCGGATATCGCGGATGAAACCCATGTCCAGCATGCGGTCGGCTTCGTCGAGCACGAGAATCTCGACATGCGCCAGACTGGCCGTCTTCTGCTGCAGGTGGTCGAGCAGACGGCCGGGCGTGGCAACCAGGATGTCGACACCTCGCCGCAGCGCATCAATCTGCGGGTTGATGTTCACGCCGCCGTAGATCAGGGTGGATTTGAGGGTCAGGTATTGACCGTAGGTCCGTACACTCTCTTCGACCTGCGCGGCGAGTTCGCGCGTTGGCGTCAGGATCAGCGCCCGCACGCGCCGCGGCGCCTGCGCGGCAGGAGCGCCGCCGGTAACCACCGGGGCGGACAGCCGCTGCAAGAGGGGCAGAGTGAAACCAGCGGTCTTGCCGGTGCCGGTCTGCGCTCCGGCGAGAACGTCACGTCCGGCAAGAATGACCGGAATGGCCTGCGCCTGTACCGGCGTCGGTTCGCTGTAGCCTTGTTCGGCGACAACACGGGTGAGTTCGGCCGACAGGCCGAGCATGGCAAACGATTGGGACAAGAATATCTCCTGCGAACGACCTGCTGCGGCTTGATGCCAACAGAGCCGGTTCAGGCGGAACTACTTTTTGGGATGGGGTGCTTCGGGGCGTTCGGCATTTGCCGGGGGGAAGACAACCGCGAGGGGAGCGAACTGCCGACCGGATGACACACAGCTCGTTTCCGGAGCGCACTATACACGGTTTGCGATGGCACAGGCAGAATATCGGCTGGCGCCCTCCCGGCCATCACTTGGCCCCGGCACGGCACTGGCCGGAAGGCGATCCCGTGCCGAGGCCGTCCGGCCAATGACGGTTTCCCGCTTCAGCCCGATTCGGGCTGATAACTGCTGACGGCGACTGCCTCCTGCTGCTCGCGAAAACACACTCTGTTACAATTTCGCGTTTGTTCGACGCAGGCTAGCGGACCTTCGGGGCAGCGCTATCCCCCGCTTTCTTTTTCCCAGATAGAGGCAATCATGCAACCCACAGCAAAACCAAAGAACCCCAATTTCTCATCGGGGCCTTGCAGCAAGCGGCCCGGCTATGACGTTAGCGCCCTCCAGCTCAACACCCTGGGCCGCTCGCATCGCTCGGCGCTGGGCAAGAAGGCGCTTGCCCTGGCCTGTTCGGAAACGGCCCGCATTCTCGGCCTGCCCGAGGGCTACCGCGTCGGTGTGGTACCGGGATCGGACACGGGCGCGTTCGAGATGGCGATGTGGTCGCTGCTGGGGCAACGCGGCGTCGACGTTCTGGCGTGGGAGTCCTTTGGCTCGGGCTGGGCGACGGACGTGGTCAAGCAACTGAAACTTGCCAACGCCAGGGTATTGAAGGCAGACTACGGCCAGATCGTCGATCTTTCGCAGGTCAACTTCGATAACGATGTGGTATTCACCTGGAACGGCACCACCTCGGGCGTCAAGGTGCCGGACGGTGACTGGATCCCGGATGACCGCGCCGGCCTCACCATCTGCGACGCGACATCGGCCGTCTTCGCGATGGAACTGCCCTGGGACAAACTGGACGTCGTGACCTTCTCCTGGCAGAAGGTGCTGGGCGGCGAGGGGGCCCACGGCATGCTGATCCTCGGCCCGCGCGCGGTTGCCCGCCTCGAGAGCTACAGCCCGCCATGGCCGATGCCCAAGGTCTTCCGGCTGACCTCGGGCGGCAAGCTCAGCGAAGGCATCTTCCGCGGAGAGACGATCAATACCCCTTCGATGCTCTGCGTTGCCGACTATCTCGACGCCTTGCAGTGGATCGAGACGATTGGTGGCGTCAAGGCGGCGATTGCTCGCAGCGAGGCCAATCTGGCGGTGATCGCCGATTTCGTCGCGGCCAACGAATGGATTTCCTTCCTCGCCACGGATCCGGCGACGCGCTCGAATACCAGCGTCTGCCTGAGCGTCAAACTTGACGCGGAGCAGGTCAAGAAGCTCGTCAAGCTGCTCGACAGTGAAGGGGTGGCCTTCGACATCGGCTCCTACAAGGACGCGCCGGCGGGCATTCGCATCTGGTGCGGGGCAACCGTTGACACCGCCGATCTGCAGGCGCTCATGCCGTGGCTGGCGTGGGCTTACGAGCAGGTCGCCAGCTGAATCAACCGGCTTTACCCGCCCTACCATCACCACCACTCTCTTTGAGTTATATTGCCATGTACAAGGTCAGAACCTACAACCAGATTTCGATCAAGGGCCTCGATCGGTTTCCTCGTCAATCCTACGAAGTCGGTAGCGACATCGCCCACCCCGACGCCTTTCTGCTGCGTAGCCAGAAGCTGCAAGGCGTTGAAATCCCTGTCTCGCTGCTGGCGGTCGCTCGCGCGGGTGCCGGCGTGAACAACGTGCCGGTCGCCGAGTACGGCAAGCAAGGCATCGTCGTCTTCAACACCCCGGGGGCAAATGCCAATGCCGTCAAGGAACTGGTGATGGCTGGCATGCTGCTCAGCGCGCGCGGCATCATCGACGGCATGAACTATGTGCAGTCGCTCGCCAGCCTGCAAGATCCGGCAGAAATGTCGCCGCTGGTGGAAAAAGCGAAATCGCGTTTTGCCGGCAGCGAACTTCGCGGCAAGACGCTCGGGATTGTCGGGCTTGGCGCGATCGGCTCGATGGTCGCCGACATGGCTCTGGCCATGGGCATGACGGTGGTCGGTTTTGACCCGGTCCTGTCGATTGACGCTGCCTGGCGTCTGTCGAACGAAGTCAGCCGAATGGAGAACCTGCAATCGCTGCTTGCCCGCTCGGATTACGTCTCACTGCACGTGCCGGCGGTCGATGCCACGCGGCACATGATCAACGACGACACCCTGGCAGTGATCAAGCAGGGTGCGGTATTGCTCAACTTCGCCCGTGATGCGATCGTAGATTCAGCGGCGGTGCTGCGCAGCCTCGAAGCTGAGCGGCTCGGCAAGTACGTCTGCGATTTTCCGGAACCGGTTCTGCTCGGGCACTCGAAAATCATTGCCATGCCGCATATCGGCGCCAGCACCGAGGAGTCCGAGGAGAACTGCGCGGTGATGGCCGCCAACCAACTGGTCGATTACCTGGAAAACGGCAACATCGTCAACTCGGTGAACTTCCCGAAGATCAGTATGGAGCGTAGCCCCGGCACCTCGCGCATCACCTTTTCTAACGATAACGTTTCGGGGGTCCTTGGCCGTGTGCTGTCGGTTCTGGCTGACAACAAGGTCAACGTTGTGGACATGATGAACAAGAGCCGTGGCGAATTGGCTTTCAACATCGTGGATGTCGAGCGAGTACCTGGCGAAGAGGTGATCAACGCCATCAAGGCGGTTGATCACGTGATTCGCGTTCGCGTGATCTGAGCCGGCGAGCGGGGCGGGCGAGCCCTTTGGCTCGCCCGCCCGGTCCCCGGTCGAACAGCCACTGCCCGGCGCTGGAACCCGGACAGACAACCGCAGGTCATAGGTCGGTGGAGACTACCTGGCGCCTGTTGCCCCAGAAATCACCGCCTTGACGACTGGAGAAAGCCATGAATACTCAACTGCTGGCGAGCTTGAGCTGGCAGGAGCTGCCGATCCTGATCTTTGCTCTCCTCCTCGCTCTTGTCTTTTTCCTGGTCATCCGACAGAACCAGAAGGATTTTCTGGAAATCGAGGACTGGCTGGCTGCAGAGAAGCCCGGATTCTAGTAGTTCGTTCCGTCCATAAGATTACAAATGAAATTGATGCATTCTCGTGCAAGGCAAGGCGCAAACCACAGCCATAGCCGTAGCTATGGCAAGGATTTGCAACGCCGCATGGCGCGAGAAGGCGCGATTGCATGTAATTGGTTTGGCGGAACGAACTACTAGTGGCCCCACGGCGGCAAGTTCAACGCTTGCCGAGCCTCTTCTCCAGCTTCTGAACCAGCTTGCGCAGCGCCCGTTCGTCGAGCAGTCGCCGGGCTTCCTTCGCGTCGAGCCAGCGCCGTTCGCGGTGGCTTTCTTCCCATTCTTCTTCCGGGATGCTCTCGCTGACCGCCATCGGAAACACTGCGACCTTGCAGACCCCGCCCCACTTCCTGTACTCGTAATGACCCAACGGCTCGTCGTCGATCCGACCGCGGATGCCGCCCTCCTCGAACGCTTCCTTGCTGGCTGAATCACGCAGCGACAGATCCGGCTCCTTGACACCCTTTGGAATCACCCAGCGCGTCCCTCTGCGCGAGGCGATGACCATGATCTCGAGCTTGTCACCGACCTGACGATAGGGAAGAACGGCCGACTGGGTAAAGAAGTAGTCGGGAACGGGACCATACTCCACCTCCTCGGCGGCCTCGGCGGCCAATTCGTCCGGCACTTGTCCGGGGCGGGTGACCGAGATCAGGGTGGCACAACCACGTTCCAGGTTCTGCCATTCCTTGGTCATCTCCAGTTGGGCGAGTGCCGACGTCGGCAACACCTTGCCATCCGCAGGCATCTCGAGGCGGCCTTCGGTCAGATAGTGGATCAGGTCTTCCAGCCCTGGATTGTGTCCGACCACCATCACACGCTGGGCGCTCTTCGGACAATCGGCCAGCGCCGCCAGCAGATCTTCCACTGGCGCAGCATACATCTGCTCGTCCCAGCGTACCGACTTCAACGGCAGGCCCATCGCTTTGCAGGCGGTCACCGTCGTCGCCCGCGCACGCTCCGCGGGCGAACTCAGCACCATATCCGGAACCAGCTTCTGACGCTTGATCCAGGCCCCCATCTTCCGGCTGCCGAGACGGCCGCGGTCGACCAGCGGGCGGTGATAGTCTTCGTGGCCCGTCGTCCAGTCCGATTTCCCGTGCCGCAACACCAGCAATGTCCTCCCCTTCATGGCATAACTCCTTATTCCCGCAGTATTGATCAAGAACGCTGGCAGGACGCCGCCGGCTACCGGCGTGCCGCTCCTTGCCGCAACGCGTATGATAATCGATGGCGCGACGAGTCACCGTCCACAGTACCCGATGAAACCGCCAGGGCGCTAGGTGCTGCCGCCGCGCAATGCCTCCAGGGGCGAAGCCTGCAACAGCCGGGTGGCGGCAAACCAGCCGGCCGCGGTGACCAGCAATGCGCCGCAGCAGACCGCTAGCGGCGGCAGCCAGGGATCGATCGCCACCTCGAACCGGAAGACCTGGCGCGCCAGAAACTGACCGACGCCGATGGCCCCGAGCGCGGCTATCAGGCCCGAAAGTCCGCCAATCGCTGCGAACTCGGCCAGCAAGGCCCGCCGCAGTTGCTCCCGGCGAGCACCGAGAGCGCGCATCACCGCCAGCTCGTAGCGTCGCTCCTCGGCCGCCGTCGCCAATGCGGCATAAAGAACGATCACACCGGCAGCCAGCGTGAACAGAAAGACGAACTGGACTGCCCGCGCCACCTGATCCATGATCGACTGCAACTGGCGCAGGATCGCCGCGACGTCGATCACCGTCAGGTTGGGAAAGTCGCGAATCAGGCGATTGACGAACTCCGCCTTTTCCGGCGCCAGGTAGAAACTGGTGATCCAGCTGGCCGGATAGCCCTCGAGAACCACTGGCGGCGTCAGGACAAAAAAGTTCGCTCGCATCGTGTCCCAATTGACCTTGCGCAAGCCGACCACGGTCATGACAACCTCTTCGCTGGCGATAACGAACTCCAGCCGGTCGCCGACCGCCAGCCCCAGGGTCTTTGCCAGACCGTCCTCCACCGAGGCGACCGCATCCTTTCCCTGGCCTGCCAGATCAGCGCCCGAAAACCAGCGCCCGGCCGTCTGGCGGTTGCCTTCCGGCAGGTCGGGACGCATCGACAGATTGAACTCGCGGTCGATCAGGCGCTGCGCGCGATCGTCGCTGTAGCTGGCGGCGCTGACTTCGACGCCGTTGATCCTCGTCAGGCGTCCACGGACCATCGGTGCCAGTTCCGGCGACAGGCCCTGCGCCGCGAGCGCTGCGCGCACCGGCTCGACCTGGTCGGGCTGGATATTGATCACGAAGCGGTTCGGCGCATCCGGAGGAACCGCACGCCGCCAGGCGTCGAGCAGGTCGCCGCGAACGACGGTCAACAGGAGCAGCGCCATGAAGCCGAGCGCCAAGGCGACAATCTGGACGACGCTGGCGCTCGCTCGCCGCTCAAGGCTCGCCAGACCATAGCGCCAACCGATTCCCGCTGCCCGTCCGGCCCCCGATCGCCCGCCACCACGCAGCGCCGCCGCCAGGCGGACGGCGACACGGGCAACCACCGCAAAGACGACCAGTGCAATGCTGAAGCCACCGACCACGTAGGCGCCGAGTTCGACCTCACCAGCGACCCAGAACATGAGCCCGGCGAGCGCCAGGAAGCCCAGCAGATAGCCGCCAAGCAGACCCGTGCGGGGACTCCCCAGCTCACGCCGCAGAACGCGCAGGGTCGACACCTTCTTGAGTTGCAGCAGGGGCGGCACGGCGAAGCCGAAGAGCAACAGCAGGCCGACCGCGACGCCCTGCACCGCCGGCAGCAAGCCCGGCGCCGGCAGCGGCGTCGCCAGCAGCTGCGCCAGCCAGGCGTGCAGGGCGAAATGGGCCACATAGCCAAGGGCACAACCGCAGGCGGCAGCGAGCACGCCGAGCACGGCAAACTGGCCCAGATAAAGGCGCAACAGCAAGGTCTGGGTCGCGCCGAGGCAGCGCATCACGGCACAGGGATCGAGATGACGCTGGACATAGCGCCGCGCGGCAAGCGCCACGGCCACCGCCGCCAGCACCACCGTCAGCAGCGCTGCCAGGCCGAGGAACTTCTGCGCCCGGTCGAGCGCCGTGCGGATTTCCGGCCGGCCGTTCTGCGGATCTTCTATCCGCTGCCCGCGCCCCAACTGCGGCCCGATCTCGCGCTGGAAGCGCTTCACCAACGGCGTATCGCCGGCCAGCAACAGGCGGTAAGCGACTCGGCTACCCACCTGGAGCAGTGCCGTTGCCGTCAGGTCGTCGAGGTTCATCAGCAGACGCGGCGCGACGCTGAAGAAATTGATGCCACGATCGGGTTCCAGGGTCAGCACCGCCTCGACGCGCAGCGAACTCTGCCCGACGACAATCCGGTCGCCGACGCTCGCGCCAAGCGCCGACGCCAGTCGCTCGTCGATCCAGGTCGTGCCCGGGCCGGGAACACCACGCGCCGGCGCATCGGGAACATTGAGTGCCGGCGCGGTGCGCAAGGAACCGCGCAGTGGATAAGCCGCGCCGACGGCCTTGATCTCCGCCAACTGCGCCCTGAGTTCGCCGCCCTCGCCGTGCGTCACCATGCTCGGAAAGGTGCGTGTCTCAACGACCTGCAGGCCCGCTGCGCGTGCCTGGTCGGCAAAAGTTGCTGGCCACGGATGGTCGGCCGTCAGCAGGAGATCAGCGCCGAGCAGTTGGTGAGATTCGCGGTCGAGCGCCTGCCGCACGCGATCGGCAAAAAAACCGACCGCCGTCAGCGCGGCGACGGCAACGACCAGCGCCGCCGCCAACAGGCGCAACTCCCCCCCAAGCGCGTCGCGGCGCAGCATTCGCCAAGAGAAGGACCATAGTTGCATGACTTGTGTTCCTCTTTGCAGCCTACCAGATGCCAGTGTGGCACAGCGCCGTGCGTGTGTGCGCAGATCCATCGATCGTCGCAACTGATCACTGCTGGCGACGAGCCCGACACCGACGATCGGTCTCCTTCGCAGCATACCGACCACCGTATCGTGATCCTGCCGCCATGACAAGCACTGGTCGCCGACCAGGGGAAAGTCGCGCCACTCGCCCGGGCGGCAGCCAGCCGAAGCGCCGCAGGTCACTCCCTTCAGTGCCGTCGAAACGGAAAATACCGCCACGCCCGATTCTTTCAACTGCTACAATAAATCAGAGGGTTCGAGGGTGTGGCGCGATTTACGACCGGCGGAAAGGGGAAAGAAACATGGCCATCAAGTTCAGGAAACTGATCCAGGGATTGTTGTTCGTCTCGTCCATGGGATTTGCAGCCAGCGGCGGGGCGACGATGGTTTATCAGGACAATTTCAGCGCCGCCGGGACGGGGGGTTGGAGGGACCTTGGCATATACTTTTCTGCTGGCACGCCTGCCAATCCTCCCGATCAGGCCTCTCAGAGTTTCAGCACGGGGCTTACTTCAGTCGATGCGCTGGAACTAACGCTCGAGTTACGTGGCATCGACGGAAACAAGCTCAAGAATGATGACGGTTACGGGAGCGGAGGAACGTTATGGTTCACCTTCTTCCTGGACAACAACGCAAACAACAAGGTCCAAATCGGAAAGACAAAATACATTCCGGGTGAGAATAGCGATCGTGATCTGATTTTCGAGAATCTGGCCCTCACAAGCCCATCAGGAAATTGGACGCTGTTGATGGAGGTGACCCCGCCCGCACCGTGTGACACATGCGGTTCAGTCTGGCTCTCATCTGACAACCCAGTAAAGTTCTCCGGAGGGATCGCCATCCGGGAACCCGCTACCCTGCTCTTGGTTAGTCTCGGGCTCGCAGGATTCGGCTATTTCAGCTGCCGTCGCGTTTAGAGTTGACCGCCCCGAATACAGAAGACCCCGTAGCGCTGGGTTCTCCGCACCACAGACCACCACCTGCCGTCAGGTGACCGGGGAAGGTCCGCCCGAACTGGATCCGAGGTTCGACGGGCCACCGTTGGCCGTTCTGCGAAGTTCTCGCGCTTGACCCAAGCAGTGGCAACGTCGAACAACGGCTTCACTCGATCTCCCGCAGCCGAGCGACAGCTTCTTCGACCCGTCGCACCGGGATCACCTCGATACCGGAGATGCGCTGCCTGGGCGTGTTGGCTTCCGGAATCATGGCGCGCGTGAAACCTAGCTTGGCGGCTTCTCTGAGACGCTCCTGGCCGCGCGGTGCCGGGCGAATCTCACCCGCCAGCCCGACTTCACCAAATACCACAAGTTTCGCGGGTAAGGATCTGTTTTTTAGTGAAGAAACGATCGCCAGCAATACCGCCAGGTCGGCGGCGGGTTCACCGATCTTGACGCCGCCGACGGCATTGACGAACACGTCCTGATCGAAGCAGACGATTCCGGCATGGCGATGCAGGACCGCCAGCAGCATCGCCAGACGCTGCGCATCCAGGCCCACGGTCAGCCGTCGCGGGTTGCCGTGCGCCTGATCGACCAGCGCCTGAACCTCGACCAGCAGCGGCCGCGTGCCTTCTTGCGTGACCAGCACGCAGGAGCCCGGAACATCGCTCCCATGCTGCGAAAGAAAGATCGCCGAAGGGTTGCTGACGCCCTTCAGCCCCCGGTCGGTCATCGCGAAGACGCCGATTTCGTTGACCGCCCCGTAGCGGTTCTTGACTGCCCGGATCAGGCGGAAGCTGGAGTGGGTGTCGCCCTCGAAATAGAGGACGGTGTCCACGATGTGTTCGAGGACTCGCGGCCCGGCCAGGGCGCCCTCCTTGGTCACGTGGCCAACCAGGATGACCGTGATGCCGCTCTGTTTGGCCAGCCGGGTGAGCTGCGCGGCACACTCGCGTACCTGCGCCACCGACCCGGGCGCCGAACTGAGCTGGTCCGACCACAGCGTCTGGATCGAGTCGATCACCGCTACCTGCGGCTGCGCCGACTGTAGGGTGACGAGGATCTTTTCCAGACTGATCTCGGCGAGCAGTTTGAGCTGTCCTGTATCAAGAGACAAACGCCGGGCGCGCATTGCAATCTGCTGGCCGGATTCCTCGCCGCTGACGTAAAGCACATTGTGCGCCGATGACAGCTCGGAAAGCGCCTGCAGCAGCAGGGTGCTCTTGCCGATTCCCGGATCGCCACCGATCAGCACGACGCCGCCGCTGACCAGCCCGCCGCCCAGCGCCCGATCGAATTCTCCGATGCCGGTCGGCAAGCGGTCCTCTTCGCGTGCTTCGATCTCGGAGAGCGTCTGCAGTCCGGCACTACCGCCAAGAGCGGCAAAACGTCTCTGGCTGCCGACGGCGGGCGCTTCGGCAATCGTCTCGACGAGGGTGTTCCAGACCCCGCAGCCAGGGCACTGTCCCTGCCACTTGACCGCGCTGGCGCCGCACTCGGTACAGGAAAAAACGGTCTTCTGGCTGCCTCCTGGGCGTGCCATGCTCAGACTTCGACCACTGGCACACGACGCGCCAGGGCGCAGAACAGCTCGTAGCTGATGGTTCCCGCGGCGCTGGCCACTTCGTCCGCCGGCAAGCCCTCACCCCAGAGCACGACCGGACTGTCGACCCCGGCCATCGGCAGGTCGGTCAGGTCACAGGCCAGCATGTCCATCGATACCCGGCCAAGGGTCTGCGTGCGCCGGCCGGCGACGACGATCGGCGTACCGCCCGGCGCATGTCGCGGGTAGCCGTCGGCATAACCACAGGCCACGACGCCGACCCGCGTTGGCCGTTGCGCGACAAAGGTGCCGCCGTAGCCGACCCGTTCGCCGACGGCGATTTCCTGCACCGCCAGAATCCGGCTGCGCAGCGTCATCACCGGCTTGAGGTCAAGACTCGCGGCATCCTGGGCGGCAAACGGGCTGCCGCCGTAGAGCATGATGCCGGGCCGCACCCAGGCATGAGCGGTCTGCGGGTAGCGCAGGATGGCCGCGGAGTTGGCCATCGAGACGGGAAAGCTCGCCGCCGCCGGCCAATCAGCGGTCATCCGGGCAAAGCGCTCGAGTTGCCAGGCGATGCAGGCCTCGCCGCCTTCGGCGTCTGCTTCGGCAAAGTGCGTCATCAGCGTCACCGTGCCGACCGGATAGGTCATCGCCGTCAGCTCGCGCCTGACCGCCGGCAGCTGGTCATCGGTCAGACCGAGGCGATTCATGCCGCTGTTCAGCTTGAGGTAGATTGACAGGCGACGCGGCAGCGCGGCCTGGCGCAGCATCTGCAGCTGTTCGAGGCGATGGATCACCAGCGTCAGGTCGTGCTCGGCACAGACGGCCAGATCGGCCGCTTGGAAAAAGCCTTCGAGTAGCAGAATCGGCTGGCGAATGCCGGCGTCACGCAGCGCGACCGCCTCCGCGAGATCGAGCAGGGCAAAGCCATCGGCAACCTCGGCCAGGGCGGCAGCAGCGCGCAGCAAGCCGTGGCCGTAGGCGTTGGCCTTGACCACCGCCCATGCCTTCGCCCCGCCACCGTTGATGGCAGCATGCCGGCGGGCGACCAGATAGTTGTGACGCAGCGCGGCAAGGTCGATGCGCGCTTCGATTGGACGCGGCATCAGGCAGACAGCTCGCGCAGCTTGTTCCTGGCGAATTCAACGAAGGTCAGGACGACCTTGGAGCGGAAACGCTCCTTTGGATAGATCAGCGACAAGGTGCGCTTCAGGCGCGGGCGCAATGGTATGGCGACCAGAGTCCCCAGCTGCCGCTCCTTCTCGAAACTGGCGCGTGACACGATCGAGCAACCGAGACCGGTCGCGACAACGCCTTTGAGGGCTTCCGGGCTAGACAACTCCATCAACGTCCTGAGCTTTTCAGGGTCCACGCCGCAGGCGCGAAAATAGTCGTCGGTCACTTCACGGGTACCGGAACCCGGCTCGCGGGCGATGAAGTCGTGCGCCAGCAGGATCCGCGCATCGACCTCGCTCTGCTTGCCAAGCGGATGGCCCGGGGTGCACACGACCTGCAGTTCATCATCACCACAGACCTCGGACTGCAGGCTCGGATGATTTGTCTGTGATTCGATCAGGCCGATATCGAGCGTGTGCGCGGCCACAGCATTGCTGATCGTCTCCGAGTTGGCCACGGTCAGCCGCGCCCGAACCTGTGGATAACGTACGTTGAACTCGCCAAGAATGGGCGGCAGCATGAACTCGGCTATCGTCGTGCTCGCCCCGACAAGCAGGCTGCCGCTCATCTGCCCCGTCATTTCGGCAACGCGGATATCCAGTTCGCTCGACAGTCCGAGGATTCGCTCCGCATAGTCGAGAACAAGTTCGCCGGCGGGCGTGAGCGAGATTCGCCCGCCACCACGCTCAAAAAGACGCGTATTGAAGCGTTCTTCGAGTTGTTTGATCTGAAAAGTCACGGCCGGCTGGGTCATGTGCAGCGCCTCGCCAGCCTTGGTGAAGGATAGGTGCCTTGCCACGGCGTGAAACACCTGTAATCGACGGTCAGCCACAAGCCCCCCTTTTCTTTTTTGAGCCTAGATTCAAACACAAAACGGCGCCGTCGGCCAGAGACAGGCCTGCTCGACACGCCACTGCTCGGCGCTAACAAGTTGGCGTCTTTCATGGTATAAGGCCAACACTCCAAGAACAGCCGCATTCAGAATACCCAATGCCCTTCGGCTTTTACATCATCATGGCGGCGCAGTTCTTTTCCGCGCTGGCAGACAATGCCTTGCTCATCGTCGCCATCTCGGTGCTGCGTGAAATGCACGCGCCGAGCGAGTATGAACCGCTGCTGAAAACCTTCTTCACGGTTTCCTATGTCGCCCTCGCTGCCTTCGTCGGCGCCTTTGCCGATTCGATGCCGAAGTGGCGGGTGATGTTCATCAGTAACGGCATCAAGATCATCGGCTGCACGCTGATGTTCTGGCAGGTGCACCCCTTGCTGGCTTATGCCGTCGTCGGACTCGGAGCCGCCGCCTACTCACCGGCCAAGTATGGCATCCTGACCGAATACCTGCCGCACCGTCTGCTGGTAGTCGCCAACGGCTGGATCGAGGGACTGACAGTCGGTGCGATCATTCTCGGGGTCGTCGTCGGCGGCATGCTGATCCAGCCAGAGATTGCCCGCAGCCTGCTCGCCTTCGATTTTCCGCTGATTGATACGGGAGTCGATACGACGGGCGAGATGGCGCTCTGCTTCGTCGCCGCCTTTTACCTGCTCGCAGCGTTGTTCAACATATATGTCCCCGATACCGGCGTCGATCACCGGGTGCTGCACAAGAACCCCTGGTATCTGGTGCGCGAATTCAATCATTGCCTGATGCTCCTCTGGCGTGACCGGCTGGGTCAGGTGTCGCTGGCCGTGACCACCCTGTTCTGGGGCGCCGGCGCCACCCTGCAGTTCATCGTCATCAAGTGGGCCGAGACGGCGCTGCAGCTTGACCTCTCGAAATCAAGCATGCTGCAGGGTGTGGTCGCGGTCGGCGTTGCCCTTGGTGCCATCGGTGCGGCACGAATGATTACCCTGCGCAAGTCGGTGCGCGTCATCCCGCTCGGGATCGCCATGGGGGTCATCGTGCTGGTCATGAACTTCGTCGAGCACATCTGGCTGGCCGTTCCCCTGCTGGTCCTGATCGGCGCGCTCTCAGGTTTCTTCGTGGTGCCGATGAACGCGCTCCTGCAGCATCGCGGTCATATCCTGATGGGCGCCGGCCACTCGATAGCCGTACAGAACTTCAACGAAAACCTGTCGATTCTGGCGATGACCGGCCTGTATTTCCTGATGATCCGCTCTGACGTGTCGATTTACCTGGTGATCACCCTGTTCGGCATGTTTGTCAGCGGCGCGATGTGGCTCGTCAAGGGTCGCCATGAGGCCAACCAGGAAATCCGGGACGACGTGAGCCAACTCGACGACAGCGCGCACTGAGCGCCGCAGAGAATCCGGCTGCCTTGTAGCTTTTTTGCAGAACATACCTATACTGTGCACACTTCATGCATGGATCAGGCAAATCATGTCAAAAATCACCATAGACCGTTACGATCTGGCACTGCTGGACGCACTGCAACGGAAGGGCAATGCGACCAACGCGACGCTCGGCGAGCAGATCCGCCTTTCGGCGTCGCAAATCAGCCGCCGCATCCAGCGGCTCGAAGAGGACGGGGTCATTGCCGGCTATGTCGCCCTGCTCGCCCCCTCAGCGCTGGGCCTGGGGGTTACCGCTTTTGCCCAGGTGATTCTGGAACGGCATGGGGACACCGCCAACGAAACCTTCGAAGCTGCTGTCGCGGCGATGCCGGAAGTAATGGACTGCCTCTCGGTGAGCGGAGACTGCGACTACATCCTGCGTATCGTCGTTCCCGATCTGGCCACGTTTTCCGAACTGATGCTCAAGCAGTTGCTGCACCTCCCCGGCGTTGCCCGTATCAAGACCAACATTGCCCTGCAGACGGTAAAACAGACGCACGCCCTGCCACTCGATGATCACCTGACGCAACCAAGCAAATCGAGCAAGCGCGTACGCTATGCCGAAGGCTAATAGTTCGTTCCGCCAATAAGATTACAAATGAAATTGATGCATTCTCGTGCAAGGCAAGGCGCAAACCACAGCCATAACCGTAGCTATGGCGAGGATTTGCAACGCCGCATGGCGCGAGAAGGCGCGATTTCATGTAATTGGTTTGGCGGAACCGACTACTAGAGGACCAGCGGTGCGTTCGGCAACTCGTCCGGGTTTCCCCCGACCGCCGCGAACTGTTCATGCAAGGCCCGGGTGATCGTGCTCAGCGCCCATAGCATACCGTCCTCGAAATCCCCGGCGCGAAAAGCAGCCTCCATGCGGCGGCAGACGCCGTCCCAGAACGCCTGACCCAGCTTGGCGTCGATCCCTCGATCAGCAACGATCTCGACCCGCCGATCGATCAGTTGCAGATAAATGAGCACGCCGCTGTTTTGCTCGGTGTCCCAGACGTGCAACTGCGAAAACAGCTCTATTGCCCGCGCGCGCGTCGGGCGACCCTGCAACAGATCAGGCAACGGCAGATTGGCCTCGACCACGACCCGTAGCTCGCCGCCATGCGCCGACTCCGAGGCTGCGACGGCCTCCTCGACGCGGCGCAGCAGTTGTGGCGGAAAGGCTCGCAGCACCCACCAGTGTGGCAGAATCAGATGGCGGAACAGTCTCTTCAATTGCATCACCAGTCTCCCGAAGCGCCGCCGCCGCCGAAGCCGCCACCACCACCCGAAAAGCCGCCGGAGCCGCCACGACGGCCTCCGCCCCCTCCCCCGTAAATGCCGCCCGAGGACCAGCCAGCGCCACCCACCATACCGAGAAACAGGGAAATGACGCCGGCCACCAGGCCAAGGATGACCGCGACCAGCAGCGAAGAGATCAGCAAGGAAGCGATTACCCCGGCGGCAACGCCGATCAGGCCGGCCGCCAGGAAACGCCCGAAGATGGCCCGCAACACACCGCCAACGACAAAGACCAGGACGAAACCGGCGAACAGCAGGGTCTCGAAACCGTCGTCGACGTCGGCGCGCCTGCTTGTTTCCGCGCTGGGCGCCGGCAGCGCTTCGCCCGAGACCACCTTGATCATCGCGTCGACGCCGGCGTCAATGCCGCCGGCAAAATCTCCCTGCTTGAAACGCGGGCTGATGATCTCGCTGATGATTCGCTTGGCCGTTGCATCGTTGAGCGCTCCCTCGAGGCCGTAGCCGACTTCGATGCGAACCTTCCTGTCCCCCGTGGCCACCAGCAGGAGCGCGCCATCGTCGACGCCCCGGCGTCCCAGTCGCCAGGACTCGGCGACGCGCAGCGCGTACTGTTCGATGGTTTCGGGTTTGACCGTCGGCACGATCAGAACGGCAATCTGCGAGCCCTTCCCGCTCTCGAAGGCAGCCAGCTTGGCCTCCAGCGACCCGCGTTGCGCTGCCGCCAGGGTCCCGGTCAGGTCGGTGACCCGGGACCCCAAGGGGGGAATGGCTCGCTGCTCGTCGCCGCGGGTGAAGCCGGCCACGACGAGCAGCAACAGGCTCAGCAGCCAGGCTGCCAGACGCGCCCTACGACCTGACACGACTAGTAACCGGGCGCTGGGGCAGGTTTGCCGGCGGCGGCAGGGGAGGCCGGCGCCGGTTTTCCGAAGTCAACCCTGGGCGCCGTCGAAATCGCTTTCTCGTTCTCGACGCTGAAGTTTGGCTTGACCGTGTAGCCGAAGATCATCGCCGTCAGATTGTTCGGGAAGGTGCGTACGGCGACGTTGTAGCTTTCGACCGACTTGATGTAGCGGTTGCGAGCCACCGTGATCCGGTTCTCGGTCCCTTCCAGCTGTGCCTGCAGGTCCCGGAAAGCGGCATCAGCCTTCAACTGCGGGTAGTTCTCGGCAACCACCAGCAGGCGCGACAGCGCGCTCGACAGCCCCGCCTGCGCCTGCTGGAACTTGGCGAAGGCCTCCGGATCATTGACCAGTTCCGGCGTCGCCTGAATCGATCCAACCTGGGCCCGCGCCTGCGTCACCTGGGTCAGGACCTCCTTTTCGTGACTGGCGTAACCCTGCACCGTGGCGACCAGATTGGGGACCAGGTCGGCGCGCCGCTGGTACTGGTTGAGTACCTCGGACCAGGCCGACTTGATCGCTTCGTCGCCGGTCTGAAAGGTGTTGTAGCCGCAACCGGAGAGCAGGCCCGCAAGCAGAACCATAATGGACAGGATTCGTAGACGCATGACAGTTTCCTTCACGGGGATGAACAGAGCAACATTCAGATGGAGGCTTTCAACGATTTCTCAATGGTCCCCGCGCCACGCAGCCGCTCAAGTGGGGCGAGTAGCGGGCTGAGAAGCCGATTCCGCGGCAGCGGTCTTTGCGGCCCGCATCAGGGTCCGGGCGCGGCACAGGTCCTCCCAGGCTTTTGCCTTGTCCGGCAGCGTGCGCAACAGGTAGGCCGGATGATAGGTCACGACGACTGGAATTCCGTACGCACCACCGGCGGGCGCAGGATAGGCGAAGGACTGGCCACGCAGACTGGCCAGCGAGCCAACGTCGCCGAGCAGCGCATGCGCTGCTGCCCTGCCCAAAAGCACCATCAGCCGCGGCTGAATCAGAGCAATCTGTCGTTTCAGATAGGGCGCGCAGGTGGCGATTTCCGCGGGCTCCGGCGTGCGATTACCGGGCGGACGGCACTTGACGGCATTGGCGATGTAGACGTCTTTGCCGCGCTGCAGGTCAATGGCCGCAAGCATCGCATCGAGCAGCTTGCCAGCCGGACCGACGAAAGGCTCACCGCGGGCGTCTTCCTCGGCGCCGGGTCCTTCACCGATGAATAGCCAGTCGGCAGTCACGTCGCCAACCCCGAGCACCGCCTGACGCCTTTCCTGGCAGAGCGCACACGCACGGCAGGTGGCAACGCTTTCGCGCAACTGCTCCCAGCCCATCCCGGCAATCTCTTCCGCCCGGTCAACGGCCGTGAGAACCGGGGAACGGGCCGGTGCGGCAGCGACGACCTCGACCCCCGTGCGGTGTGCGAGAGCTTCTTCTGGCCTGGCGGGCACGGCCGGCGTCGCAGACACCGCCACCGTCGACTCTCGCAGTTGCCAGTGCGGTGACAGGCCGATCTCGCGCAGCAACTCGAGGCGCGTCAGTCGGCTCGCAGGCCGGTTGCTGGCGATCATGCCGATACCTTCCCTAGGACATGTCTCATCACCAGTGCATCCTCCGACCCCGCTTCTGCCGGGTAGTAGCCGCGCCGAACGCCGATCTGCTGGAAGCCGAAGTGCCGATAGAGGGCCAGAGCCGAGGGATTAGAAGGGCGCACTTCGAGCAACAAGCTCGTCGCCCCGGCCTGATGAGCCGCCCTCATGGCGTGACAGAGCAGGCGTGCGCCAAATCCCGCGCCCTGCCGCTTCTCGGCGATGCTGAGGTTGAGCAGGTGCGCCTCGTCGAGGGCCATCATCAGTACAAAATAGCCGACCAGCTCGTCGGCAACGCGGCAGCCCCAGACCAAATAGCCGGAAGCCAGCGAATCCACAAAGTTCCCGCGCGTCCAGGGAAAGGGATAGACGCCGTTTTCGATAGCGAGGATCTCGTCAAGGTCATGATGACTCAGCGGCACCATCCTGAGCCGCGACGCGAGCACCGCGCTCACGCCCTCCCCCCCTTGGCCAGGCGCTCGCTCACCGTCAGTGCCACCTTGTTGCGCACGTAGATAGGCACCGCCGCCGCCGCATCAACCCAGTCGCCGCGTGCCAGACGCGGCGCAGCGAGACGGGCGACGGCGCCGGCGTCGGGCATCAGCTCGGGCTGCCAGTGCTGTACGCAAGCCGCCAGTCGCTGCCGCAAGACCGGATAGGCCGCCAGCCCGTTACCGCAGGCCAGCCAGCCAGCCGAGTCGGGAACCGGCAGCGTCATCGGCGAGCAGACGGATACCGGGGCAAGCGCCATGGCAGCAGAGAACCGGCCGTGATAGATCTCACCCATACGCGCGTCGAGCAGGACGATCACCTGTTCGCCGCCGCTGGCCAAGGCCATCGCATCGAGCGTACCGACCGGGACAAGCGGCAGTTGGTGGGCGAACGCCAGACCTTGCGCGACACCGCAGGCAACACGCAGGCCGGTAAACGAGCCGGGGCCGGCGGCGAAAGCCAGCCCGTCGAGATCGGCAAAGCTCAGGCCGGTTTCGCGCAGCGTGCCGCTGATCAGTGGCAGCAGCGTTTCCGAATGAGAAATTCCAGGCGGGCATCGGCGCGTGACCAGGTCGCCGTCGCGCCAGATGGCAATCGAGCCAAGCTCCGTCGAGGTGTCGATGGCGAGCAGATTCATTCCCGGTATTCTACCCGTCCTGATCGCCGACGTCGCCCGTCAACGCTGCCGCTCGCTGCATGCCCAGGCATTGCGAACTGACGGCTGACGGGGTTGTGCGTCGCAGCAAAACCGCTCCCCGGGCCTGATGAGATGGTCGCCAAACGGCTTTCTCGATACAATGGCAGGGAATTCAAACGACGCGCCGACGGTGCGTTCACCTCACCACTACAGCATAGAAAGTGCCGCGATGAAAGTACTGCTACTGACGCGAGAATACCCTCCCTACGTCTACGGCGGAGCCGGCGTTCACGTCGAGTATCTGTCTGGCGAACTGGCCAAACTGATGCATGTGGAAGTCCGCTCGTTTGGCGACCAGGACACCGTCAGCGACGGGGTGCGGGTCAAGGGCTTCCCATTCGGCAAGGGCAGTTTCGCCCACGTCGACAAGAAGCTCAGTGGCGCACTGGACACCTTTGAGACCAACCTCGAGACCTTGAGCGAGCAGGTGGACGCCGATCTGGTGCACGTGCACACCTGGTATGCCCACCTTGGTGGCATCCTGGCCAAGACGCTCTACGGCATCCCGCTGGTACACACGGTGCATTCCCTCGAGCCCTTGCGTCCGTGGAAGCGCGAGCAACTCGGCTGCGGCTACGACATGTCATCATGGATCGAGCGCACCTCGCTCGGCATGGCCGACGCGGTGATCGCTGTTTCAGAGGGCACGAAGAAGGACATTCTCGAGCACTTCGACATCAACCCGGCCAAGATCACGGTGATCTACAACGGTATCAACGTCGACCAGTACCATCCAACGGAAGAGACGACCGCGCTCGAGAAATTCGGTGTTGACCCGCTTAAACCCATCGTCCTCTTTGTCGGCCGCATCACCCGTCAGAAAGGTATCGTCCACCTGGTCAACGCAGTCAAGTACATCAATTCCGACGCTCAGGTGGTGCTCTGCGCCGGTGCCCCCGATACCAGGGAGGTGCTGGCCGAGATGGAAGCTGCAGTCAAGCATGTTCGGCAGGAGGGCTGCAGGAACGTGATCTGGATTCAGGAGATGGTGACCAAGGAAGAAGCGATCGAGCTTTATTCACACGCCACGGTCTTCTGCTGTCCGTCGATCTACGAGCCTTTCGGGATCATCAACCTTGAGGCCATGGCCTGCCGCACCGCCGTCGTGGCAAGTGCCGTCGGTGGCATCAAGGAGGTCGTCGTCGACGGCGTGACAGGCTATCTGGTGCCGCTTGAGCAGTTGCACGTCGCGCCCTTCGAGCCGGTCGACCCCGATGCCTTCTCGCGCGATCTGGCGACAGCAATCAACAAGGTTCTCGACAACCCCGAACTTGCCGAGGCAATGGCCGCCGCCGGCCAAAAGCGCGCAAGAGACGTCTTCAGCTGGTCGAGCATCGCGCAGCAAACCAAGAGACTTTACGACTCGCTGGTCAAATGAGGAAGAACATCATGGTTCCCCAAAAATACCCCCGTGTGATCATCGAAGCGGTTCACCCACAAGTGGACGGCGGCCGCTTCCCCATCAAACGCGTCGTCGGCGAGAAGGTCGCCGTCACCGCCGACATCTACAAGGAAGGCCACGACAAGCTCGCGGCCGTGCTCAAGGTGCGCAGGGTTGGCGAGAAGAGGTGGCATGAAAGCCCCATGACCCTGGGCGACAACGATCGCTGGTACGGTGAGTTCACCGTCAACGCCATCGGTCGTTGGGAGTACACCATCGAAGCCTACGCCGAACGCTACCTGTCATGGGCGGACGAGATTACCAAGAAGAACATGCCGGGGGCCAACCTCAACAGCGAACTCCTCGAGGGGCTGGTGATTCTGAAGACGTCCGCGGCTTTGGCACCGGGCCCGGAGCGAACCCGCATCACCGGACTGATCAACGCGATAGAAAGTGCGCTGGCAGTCGGCGAGCAGCAGGGCGCGATCGATCTCGGAACTGGCGGCGTGATGCGCAGCCTGATGGCCAGTTGCCCCGACCGCAGCGAGGGTTACGAACTGGCGCCGGCGTTGACGATCATGGTCAATCGGCCGGTGACCCGCTTTGCCGCCTGGTATGAATTCTTTCCGCGTTCGCAAGGCACCATGCCGTACCGGCACGGCACCCTGCAGGACAGCATTCGTCGCCTGCACCAGATCAAGGCGATGGGCTTCGACGTCGTCTATCTGCCACCGATTCACCCGATCGGCCACAGCTTCCGCAAAGGCAAGAACAACAGCCTGGTTGCCGTACCGGGCGACGTCGGTAGCCCATGGGCGATTGGCAACGAGCATGGCGGCCACATGGCGCTCGAGCCGCAGCTTGGCACCTGGAGTGATTGGGATCAGTTCGTCGCCGCATGTCGTGAGCTGGGAATCGAGATTGCCCTCGATTACGTGATGAACTGCTCGCCGGATCATCCCTACGTGGCCGAGCATCCGGAGTGGTTTTTCCATCGCCCGGACGGCTCGATCAAGTATGCCGAAAATCCTCCGAAGAAGTACCAGGATGTCTACCCGCTCAACTTCGGGACCAGCGACCGTGCCGGGCTGTGGCAGGAAATGCTGAAGATCTTCCTGTTCTGGGTAGACAAGGGCGTCACCACCTTCCGCGTCGACAACCCGCACACCAAGCCGGTGCCGTTCTGGGAGTGGGTAATCAGCGAAGTGCACCAGCAGCACCCTGAGGTGATCTTCCTTGCCGAAGCCTTCACCAAGCCAAAGATGATGCGCTTGCTGGCGAAAGTGGGATTCGCCCAATCCTACACCTACTTCACCTGGCGCAACCACAAGCATGACCTGACCGAGTACGTCAGCGAGCTGACCGCTGGTGAGATGAAGGAGTACTTCACCGGCAACTTTTTCGCCAACACCCCCGACATCCTGCCGCCAATCCTGCAATTCGGCGGCCGTCCGGCCTTCATCATGCGCGCCGTTCTGGCGGCTACGCTGTCCAGTGTCTATGGCATCTACAGCGGCTACGAGCTGTGCGAAAACGAGGCCATCCCGGGCAAGGAAGAGTACTTGGACTCCGAAAAATACGAGATCAAGGTTCGCGACTGGAAGGCACCGGGCAACATCGTCGATACCATCACCCGGATCAACCAGATCCGCCGCGAGTCGCCTGCCCTGCAGACCTACAACAACGTGCTGTTCCTGGCAACCGAGAACCCCAACATTCTCGCTTACGCCAAGATGAACGAGGATCGGTCGGACATCATCGTCTGCGTCGTGAACCTCGATCCCTTCCACAAGCACTACTCGATGCTGCACATTCCGCTCGGCGCCTTTGGCATCGACGAGGACGAGCAATACCAGGCACACGACCTGCTCTCCGACGAGCGCTACCGTTGGCGCGGTCCGACTGCCTACGTGGAACTGAGTCCGAGCACCAAGATGGCGCACATCATCAAGATCCGCCGCTGGTAAACGACGATAGCGGCCGGGTTGGCCTAAACCCGGCCGGCGTATCACCTGGCTGCTACTGGGGACGAGAGTCCCCAGCCCTGCCTGCTTCCGTCAGAGCCCGCTGCAGCGCGTGAACTTCATGTCCTCTCCCGAGAGCTCCCTCAGTTCGATGCGTACCGGTTTTACCTTCCAAATCTCATCGCAATACTCGCGAATTGCCCGATCGGAAGAGAAGAACCCGGAACGTGCAACGTTGAGAATGGACATTCGCGACCAGTACTCGGGATCAAGGTACGCCTGCGAGACCCTCTCCTGACAATCAACATACGACTGGAAGTCCGCGAGCACCATATACTCGTCGTGATTCAGCAGGTGATCCACCAGCGGCCGGAAGACTTCACGGTCACCCTTGGAGAAGAAGCCGCTGGCGATCAGGTCGATCACTTCCCGCAGGTGCGGATTGGCCTCGTAGTACGCCCGTGGCCGGTAGCCTGAGCGCCTGAGATCCTGAACCTCGGGCGTGGTCAACCCGAAGAGGAAGAAGTTCTCCTGGCCGACTTCATCACGCATTTCGACATTGGCGCCGTCGAGCGTGCCGATGGTCAGCGCACCGTTCATCTGGAACTTCATGTTCCCGGTTCCCGATGCTTCCTTGCCGGCCAGTGAAATCTGCTCGGAAAGATCGGCAGCAGGGAAGATCGACTGCGCGTTCTTGACGTTATAGTTCGGGTAGAAAACGACCTGCAGCTTGCCGCGCATCACCGGATCGCGACTGATCACGTCGGCGACGGCGTTGATCAACCGGATGATCAGTTTGGCCATGAAGTAACCGGGCGCAGCCTTCCCGCCGAAGATCACGGTGCGTGGCGCCAGCTGGAGGTCAGGGTTGTCCTTCAGGCGCTTGTACAGCGAGACCACGTGCAGCAGGTTCAGGTGCTGCCGCTTGTACTCATGGAAGCGCTTGACCTGGATATCGAACATCGTTGCCGGGTCGACATCGACACTGGCAAAGCGTTTGATCTCGCCGACCAGGTGTTTCTTGTTGCCGCCCTTGATCCGCCGCCAGGTTTCGCGGAAGGCAGGATCGTCGGCATACGGTTCGAGTTCGCGCAGCCGCATCATGTCGGTGACCCAGCCGGTGCCAATGGTCTCCTCGATTAGCCCCGACATCGTCGGGTTGGCGAGGACCACGAAGCGGCGGGGTGTCACGCCATTGGTCTTGTTGCTGAACTTCTCCGGCCACATCTCGTGGAAGTCCTTGAGGACATCGGACTTGAGCAGGTCGCTGTGCAACTTGGCAACGCCATTCACCGCGAAGC
The DNA here is from genome assembly GCA_017302435.1 of Candidatus Accumulibacter necessarius. Lineage (GTDB taxonomy): Bacteria > Pseudomonadota > Gammaproteobacteria > Burkholderiales > Rhodocyclaceae > Accumulibacter > Accumulibacter necessarius. The sequence goes on along the minus strand of JAFLDL010000003.1, from coordinate 154,876 downwards.
TGCCAACGACCGCCAGGTTCGCCATGCGCACGTAGCGGGGCCCATCCTCGTCGATCAGCGACATCCGCCGCAGCCTGTCGTCATCGCCCGGGAAGTGAATGCGCACATCGTCGAGGAAGCGCTCGTTGATCTCACAAATGATTTCAAAATGGCGAGGCAGCACGCGCTTGAACAAATTCAGTCGCCATTTCTCGAGCGCCTCGGGCAGCAGTGTGTGGTTGGTATAGGCGAAGGTCCTTCGGGTGATCGCCCAGGCCATGTTCCATTCCATAGCATACTCATCGACCAGCAAACGCATCAGTTCCGCCACCGCAATCGATGGATGTGTATCGTTGAGCTGGACGACGAACTTCTCGTCGAAGTGATCGAGATTGCTCTCGCGTTGCAGTTGCAGGCGAATCATGTCCTGTAGCGAGCAGGCCACGAAAAAATACTGCTGCTCAAGCCGCAGTTCCTGGCCTGCTTCTGTTTCATCGTTCGGATACAGGACCTTGGTGATGGTCTCCGAACGAATCTGTGCATCGACCGCCTGATAGTAATTGCCGGCATTGAAAGCCGCAAAATCAAATGACTCCGGCGCCTCCGCGCTCCACAAGCGGAGCCGGTTGGGCGTATTCACCCCGTAGCCGAGTACCGGCATATCCCAGGCGGTACCGCGCACCACCTTGGCCGGCACCCACTGCACCCGCAGGCGGCGATTGGCGCTCGCATCGTACTGATGTTCGGTATAACCGCCGAGCTTGATCTCGAAAGCAACGTTCGGACGGTGGATCAGCCACGGGCTTCCGGCACGCAACCACTTGTCGGTCAGTTCGACCTGCTGCCCATCCCGGATTGCCTGCGTGAAGATGCCGAACTCGTACAGGATGCCGTAACCGATGGCGGGAATCTCGAGCGTCGCCAGGGAGTCGAGGTAGCATGCGGCCAGGCGTCCGAGACCGCCGTTGCCCAGCCCGGGCTCCTCTTCCTGGTCGAGCAGCATGTCGAGATCGAGCCCGAGTTCCCGGGTGGCCTGCCTGGCGGTTTCGTAGATGCCAAGATTGATCAGATTGTTGCCGAGTTGCGGACCGATCAGGAACTCGGCGGACATATAACAGACAGTACGGCTGCCGCGATCCCGATAGGTCCGTGCGGTCTGCACCCAGCGTTGCAGCAGGCGGTCGCGCACCGCCTGAGCGAGCGCCTGGAAGCAGTCCTGGCGCGTCGCAACCTGTGGAAAGCGTGCCTGTACATAGACCAGCTTGTCGAATAGAGCGCGTTTCAGCGCGTCCGTGCTGAGTCCGGTGCGCCGGTCTTCACGCCCCAGCAAGAGACCCGGATCAATCTCCACAGGCGGACCGTTCTTCGCCTTGATTTTATCGTTCATGTCATCACCCCCGCGATTTTGCTGTTCACTGTCGTATGAGAAATCGTGAATCCATGCCCAGCGACCCACGCCAGGGGCGAGTCTATAGGATTGTTCGAAACTGCGCACGAGCGCTTGAATTTCCCTGGGCGAAGCTCGATCATTAGGGCCAAGGAACGGCTGAGCAGTCCACCAGGCATGAGGTGCAAGGCCAAGCCGACCGGTCATCCCAGGCGCAGTCAGGAAAACGCCCTTCCCGGTGCGGAGCCTTCGCCTTGAGTTGGCGAAAATGGCGTATCGGCCGAGAGAGAAGATGGCCCCCGTCGAGCCAAAGTCGTACCATTGTTGGCCCGCGAAGTCCGGTGGACATAGCGGCAGCCATCCTGGAATGACTGCTGATGGCCCGCAATGATCACAATCATCCCAGCCTCGAAACAGTAACCTGCAACCAGGAAAGGAAGCGCCATGCCCCATCTGCTGCTCGTGGCTGCCCTCGCCGCTCTTGCCCTGAGCAGCTGTGCGTCTGCACCACCGCCACCGCCGACGGTTGTCAAGCCGGTCAAACTGGGACTGGCACTGGGTGGGGGTGCGGCGCGCGGCTTCGCTCACGTCGGGGTCATCAAGACACTGGAAAGCCAGGGCATCTTTCCCGACATCATCGTCGGCACCAGCGCCGGCGCGGTAGTCGGCGCGCTCTACGCCGCCGGTCACAACGGCTTTGAACTGCAGAAGCTGGCGCACCGGCTCGACGAAAAGAAGATCAGCGACTGGTCACTGCCGGATCGCGGCGTGCTCAAGGGCGAGTCTCTGCAGCAGTTCGTCAACGAAGCCGTTAGCCAACGTCCGCTGGAAGCGCTGAAGAAGCCCTTCGGGGCGGTGGCCACCGATCTCCACAGCGGCGACAGCATCGTTTTTCGCACCGGCAATACCGGCATCGCGGTACGCGCTTCGGCAACCGTGCCGGGGGTCTTCCAGCCGGTCAAGGTGAGCGGGCGGGAATATGTCGATGGCGGCCTCTCCAGCCTGATTCCGGTGCGCGCGGCCCGCCAGATGGGCAGCGACGTCGTCATTGCCGTCGATATCTCGGCGCGTCCCGGTAACCAGCCGGTGCGCAGCACCTTCGACATTCTGATGCAGACCTTTACCATCATGGGCCAGAGCCTGGGCCGCTATGAGCTCAAGGAAGCCGACGTGGTCATCCGCCCGCAGGTGAGCAGCGTCGGTTCGACCGATTTTCAGGCGCGCCATGACTCGATCCTCGAGGGAGAAAAGGCTGCCCAGGCGGCTCTGCCGCAGATTCGCGAGGCTCTGCGCCGGGCCGGTCGGAACTGAGGTCGTGAGCCACTGCGAACAGCGCCCCCGCCTGCCCTTCCGGCGAGGAAGACGATGCGCCTGATCAAAGATTTTTCGACGTCAGCCCTGATCGCCGGCTTCGTTGCCGTCCTGGTCGGCTTCACCAGTTCGGCGGTGATCGTTTTCCAGGCCGCCCAGGCACTGCAGGCCACGCCAGCCGAGATTGCCTCCTGGATGTGCGCCCTCGGTCTGGGAATGGGTTTGACCAGCATCGCCCTCTCGCTTCGCTTCCGCGTGCCGGTGCTGACTGCCTGGTCCACCCCTGGCGCAGCGATGTTGATCACCAGCGCAGCGGGCGTCTCGATGCCCGAAGCGATCGGCGCCTTTCTGGTTTCGGCGGCGCTGATCACGATTTCGGGATTCAGCGGCTGGTTCGAGCGGATGATCGGCCGCGTCCCCATCTCGATCGCCTCCGGTATGCTGGCCGGCGTCCTCCTGCGTTTCGGTCTCGACGCCTTCATCGCCATGAAGACCCAGTTCGTGCTCGTCTTTCCGATGTTCTGCGCCTACCTGATCTGCCGCCGGCTCCTTCCGCGCTACGCCATCGTCGTGACGCTGCTGCTCGGCGTCGGCATCGCCGCGACGCAGGGGCTGCTATACGTCGATGGGCTGCGACTGGAACTGGCAAGACCGGTATTCACCACACCGGAATTCTCGTGGCGAGCGCTGATCGGGATCGCGCTACCGCTGTATGTGGTCACCATGGCGTCACAGAACATTCCGGGCGTCGCCGTCATCCGCGCCTCCGGCTACCAGGTCCCGATCTCACCACTGATCGGCTGGACCGGTGCCGCCAACCTGCTGCTCGCCCCTTTCGGCGGCTTTGCCTTGAACCTCGCAGCAATCACCGCGGCGATCTGCATGGGCCGTGAAGCGCACGAGAATCCCGAAAGGCGTTACGTTGCCGCCATCGCCGCCGGCGTCTTCTATGTGCTGATTGGACTTTTCGGCGCCACGGTCGGCGCGCTTTTCCTCGCCTTTCCCAGGGAACTCGTCCTGGCGATCGCTGGTTTCGCCCTGCTCGGCACGATCGGTAGTGGTCTTGCCGGCGCCCTCGGTCAGGAAGCCGAACGCGAACCCGCCTTGCTGACTTTTCTCGTCACCGCCTCGGGCATCGCTCTGGCCGGCATTGGTTCGGCCTTCTGGGGGCTGCTGGCCGGCCTCGCCGCGCTGGTCGTTCTACGGGCGGCGCCGGGGCAACGACGCTGATCCGGTGCTCGCCACCCGCCGTTGCGGTGATCAATCCCCGGGCCCGGCCCAGGAACTGCGCCAGCCCCCGGAACGTCAGTTGAGCGGCGCGAGGTGGGCCGTGGCCTTGGCGATGTCCAGGCACGACTCACCGGCCTTGGACCGGCAAGGAGGCCAGCTGGGCAAGAAAAGGGCACGCTCGCCGATCGCTCGCTCGACGGGTGGCTTCGCCCGGCGGACAGCGGTCAAACGGATCGCCGCGGTGTTCCTGCACTTCAGCGAATCGTGAGTGTTGTTTCCGACGCAGTCCCAGCGTAGTACAGGCGAACGCCGATCTGGTAATCGCGTCCGCTGCTCAGGGGCATCTCGATGCTGGCGTTGGCATCGGTACCGCTGTCGTCGTCGGCAGCGATCTGGACGTTGCCCGATGGCGTGACCGCGAAGAGCACCATCACCGTATCCGAGTTGCCCGAGGTCGCGAGGTGGTAGGTCCGAGTCTCTTTTGGCGAGAAACGGAAGACTCTGGTCTCACCAGCCTTGATCGCCAACTTCTGAGCCACGCCGACTTCGAGAGAAGGGGGCTGCGGCTGTGCCGCCGTCCCCGGGTAGGTCTGCACGATCCATTCCTTGTCCGCTGCCGACAGCCCACCCTTTGGTTGCAGGCCGCTGCGGTAGGCGGCAGGTTCGATGATCAGACCCGGGCCGAAAGCATACTCCATGACCGAATCGGGATCCCAGGTGGAGCCCTTGACTTCCGCCGGGTGGATCTTTCTCAGCACGTTCCACTCGATGTACTTCGCATCCCAGTTGTTGGGCGGACCCTGGAAGTAGCGGCGGACCGCCTCGCTATCCCAGGTGATGCCGGCGTACGGATTCTGATGTTCATGCTCCAGTCCCAGGGCGTGGCCGATTTCGTGCATGGCGGTATCGCGTCCGTAGGGGGTATCGAGTGCCCAGCCAAAGTTCATCGTCCGTTGCCGCGGGTCGCGGATGGTAAGATTGTCCCGCCCGACGTAAGACCACGATCCGCCTGACCGGTCGAAAGCGATCCGGATCTTCGCTTCTTCCGGACGGGCCACCTCCTTGAAGCTGATCCCTATCCCGAGATTGAACCAGGCCTGAAATGCCTGGCGGACTTCTGCGATGTCGGTCGCGCTGCCCCACCACGCCCTGGCGACGGCATCGCCCGCCTGGTAACAATGGAAGCTCAATGGCGTGCCGTTGACCCATTTCTTGCCACCGGCAACGATGGCACGGACGCGTTGCGGATCGACCGCCGCATCGAACTGCCGCGGAGGCTGTACCGGCTGACAGCAATAGCGCAATGCGATAGCGGCATCTGCCGCCGCTGATGGTTCTTCAGTCCTCGGATCATTGGGCATCTCGTTCTCCTGTAGCAATTCATTGATCAAGCCGCCGCTGGCACCCTTCTCCGCGCCAAGCACATCGCGATGCCTGCCGCGAGGGAGCAGGATGCCGCCTGCCCCCGCCGTGGTCAAGTCTTGCTTCAAGCCGGACGGCCAGCGATCAGCCAGGAACCGGAGCCGTGCCCCTGATTCCGGAATCCGGTCGACCGTCATTGACCATAGGGGTGCCAGATTGTAGAATGCGCCCTTTCTCGGGGCGTAGCGCAGCCTGGTAGCGCATCTGCTTTGGGAGCAGAGGGTCGTGAGTTCGAATCCCACCGCCCCGACCAGTTTGACAAGGAACAGTTGCAAAAGCTTCAAGATGCGGTACCGGCGGAAAGCAGTTGCCAGGACGTATCGTACTTGCGCCCGTAGCTCAACCGGATAGAGCACCGGCCTTCTAAGCCGGGGGTCGTGAGTTCGAGTCTCGCCGGGCGCGCCAGATTAGCGGCGGTGTTAGCTCAGTTGGTAGAGCACTGGATTGTGATTCCAGTGGTCACGGGTTCGAATCCCGTACATCGCCCCAACAAGCCTGCAGGTCAACAGTATCCAGGGATCGGCCCGAAGCCATCGCCGCTTGCCGGTTTGTTGGCAATTGTTGCCGCAGCACGAACCAGACAAGGCTGTCGTCCAACCCGCGCCTCGCTGGTTCGTCTTCCCGCTTGCCTTGACGCGACCGACCGAGGCGATAGCTGCTGCTGCCGCCCCGGTCACCACAGGCGCCGGCGCCGCCTGCTTGGATACGGCTCAGCTGCCAGCCGGACCGCGAGGTCCGTAGCGGCCGCCCTGTCCCATACGTTCGAGCTTGCTCTTGAAGAACAGGCGCGCCTTTTCCTTCTGTGCCGCGTCAAGACTGTCATATACCGCCAGCCATCGGTCGCGGCCGGCCTCGCGCTGCTGGCGGCCGCCATCCCTGAAGTCGTCCATCTGCTTGAGGACGGCGCGCAAGTCGGCCCCCGGTTTGCTGACCGCGGCGAGCGCTTCCTCGCGGTGCTTGCGCATCTGCTCGCGCATGTCGCGCATACTGGTCTGGCTGAACTGCTCGGCGTCCTGCCAGAGCGCTTCCTGCCGGGCGTCGAGCTTGAGCTCGCCGTGCAGGCGCGACATGTCCTGCAGGTGATGACCCATTCCATGCTGCATGCGGCCGCCGCCGGCGCCGCAGCGCTCGGGGCTCATGGCGAAAGCCGCGCCGCCGGCGCCGAGCGCCAGAACCAGTGCAGCAACGAGAAGGCGGGGTGAAAACTTTGATTTCATGGTGAACTCCTTGGCTGAGGTTGATTGATCGCGACGAGCAGTTCTTCCTGCCTCTCTCGCGATGGAGCCATTGTCCTCTGGTACTCATTGCAAACGATTTCGTCGGCCGTGGTAGCTGATTGCAAATTGTTACTGCTCGTCAGCCAGACACTGCTGGCGGCATAGAATGATCACCATCGCCCAACCGGCCATTACCATGCGAAAGATCCTCCTCGTTGACGACGATGCCGAACTGCGTCGGCTGCTCGCCACCTATCTGGGCCGCCACGGCTTCGACACGTTGCTGCTGCCCGACACACGTCAGCTCGACGCCTTTCTCGAGCGCTACCAACCGCAGTTGCTGGTACTCGACCTGATGCTGCCTGGCGAGGATGGCCTGGCAGCCTGCCGGCGCCTGCGCGCGCGCGGCGAGACGCGGCCGGTGATCATGCTGACCGCGCGCGACGAACCCGTCGACCGGGTGATCGGGCTCGAGATGGGCGCCGACGATTACCTCGGCAAGCCCTTCGATCCTCGCGAGCTGGTTGCCCGCATCGAAGCCGTGCTGCGCCGCGGCACCCGCCCGCCGGCCGCGCCGGATCCCGAGGGAGGGGTGACCCGTTTCGGCGGCTGGCTTTTTGACCGTGGCACCCGCCAGCTATCGAAGGATGGACAGGTGGTGGCGCTGACCAGCGGCGAGTTCGCGCTGCTCAACGCGCTGGTCGCCAATGCCAGCCAGCCGATGAAGCGCGAACGTCTGCTCGAACTGACACGCGGCGAAACGACCGAAGCCTTCGACCGCGCGATCGACGTGCAGATTCATCGCCTGCGTCGTCTGATCGAGATCGATCCCGCACGCCCACGCTACCTGCAGACGGTGTGGGGTATCGGTTACGTCTTCGTACCCGACTCCGCAAGCGGCGCCACAGAATGACCCTGAGACTCCTTCCGTCCTCGCTGGCGGGTCGCACCGTGCTGCTGGTCATTGCCGTGATCGCCGTGGCGGAATTCGCCACCTTCTCGCTCCTCGGGCATTTCCGCCGGACCTCACACGTCAATCAGACGGTCCAGCTGATCGCCGGGCAGGTGCGTCTGCTGCAAATCGTCCTGCCAGGGCTCGATCAGGCGGCCCGGCAGGCCCTGAGCGAGGCCGATGCCGGCGAGCAGGGACTGCAGTTGCGGCCGGATGGCAGCAACGTCCCCAGATACCAGCCACAGTTCCCTTTCGCCCGCCGCCTCGCCGGCGATCTTGCCGAGCGTCTCGGCGAGCCGGTTCTGCTCCGCCACGGCGGGCGGGGGCAGCGGACGGGCCTGTGGATCGGCTTCATGGCCGGCAGCGAGCGCTGGTGGCTGCTGCTGCCGCCGCCGCGCTTCGAGCCGCAGGCGCTGCCCTCTGATCTGTGGTCGTTCCTGGCGGTCACACTGATCGCCGTACTGCTGATCGCCGGCCTCTTCGTGCGCGGCATCGTCAGGCCACTGGCGCGTCTCGGTGAGGCCGTGGCGGCCACCGGGGATGGTGCGGCGCGCACGGCAACGCCGGAAGGTCCGCTGGAGGTCAGACGACTGGCCGAGCGCCACAACACGATGCTTGGGCAATTGGCCAGCGCAGCGGCCGAGCGGCGCGAGATGCTCGCCGGTTTGACGCACGACCTGCGGGCACCGCTGACCCGCTTGCGTCTGCGCCTGGAGCTGCTCGAAAGCGACACCGACCGAGCCGGCCTGGTGCGTGACCTTGACGACATGGAGCGCATCGTTGGCCAGTGCCTGGCTTTCCTGCGCAGCGACGACGTCGACCGAGCGCCGGCGCCACTTGCCCTGGCGACCCTGCTGATCGACGAGGTCGCCCGCCAGCGCGAGCTGGGCCGGCCGGTCGAGGTGACGGTCAACGAGGCAGCGGCGCAATGTCGGGTGGCGATCGACGCGGGCAATCTGCAGCGCCTGCTCGACAACCTGATCGACAATGCGCTGCAGCACGGCGCACCGCCGGTCGAGGTCGATCTGAGCATGGCTGGGCCATCGCTCGCCACGCTGCGCGTACGTGACCACGGGCAGGGAATCGCTGGCGCTGATCGCGAGCGGGCGCTCGAGCCCTTTGCCCAGATCGAGCCGGCCAGGGCAACCGACGGCAGTTGTGGGCTGGGTCTGGCGATCGTGCGGCGAATCGCCACCGGCTGCGGCGGTGAGCTAACGCTCGAAGATGCACCTGGCGGCGGGTTGGAAGTCGTCGTCCGCCTGCCCGCCTGCTGACCCACTTGCCGAGCCGGCCGCCGCCCCTCCGCCGACCCTCCGTCAGTCACTACGCTGGGGTCGCACCAGTCCTCGCCTTGCGCTATGCTGGCGATCGCGCTCACGGCATCGGACCAAGCCTTCCCTTGCGCTCGCCTTGATCAAAGGCGGGAACTTGCGGATACTCGCCGGGCCAAACGACATCCTCACAGGAGACACTTTGCATGAACGAGCAGGAGCAGAAAGCCATTCTTACGCTCAGCCTGATGGCTGCCTTCGCCGACGGCATGAAGGACGAGTCCGAGCGTGCCGAACTCAAGCGCATTGCCGACGCCCTGGCCGGCGATCGATCGATCAATCTCGCTGCCCTCTATCAGGATGTATTGCTCAAACGCGTGGCGATGCCCTCGGCGGTGGCGGCACTGACGACCCCGGAGGCGCGGCAACTCGCCTTCGAAATGGCAGTCTGCGTCTGCGATGCCGACGGTGTCCAGTCGGCGGCCGAGCAGGCCTTTCTCGCCGATCTGCGTGGCGCCCTGGGGCTCGACTTTCAGCAGTCAGCAGCCTATGCGCAGCAGGCGGAAGCGATCGCCGCACTGCCGATCGCGGCAAACCCCGACATCGGCACAGGGACGGCGCCGCAGGCGCAGAATGCGCCGGCCACGCCCGCTGTTGGCTACGCGTCGACGATGAGCGAGGGCGAAATGGACCAGGCCATCCTCAACGCGGCGATCCTCAACGGGGCGCTGGAACTGCTGCCGGAATCGCTATCGACGATGGCCATCATTCCGCTGCAGATGAAGCTGGTCTACCGCATCGGCAAGTCCTACGGTTTCGAACTCGACCGCAGCCATATCAAGGACTTTCTGGCCACGCTCGGCGTCGGGCTGACGTCACAGTATCTCGAACAGGCAGGGCGCAAGCTGCTTGGCGGCCTGCTCGGCAAAGTCGGTGGCGGCCTGTTGGGCGGCCTCGGGAAGCAGGCGGTCAGCTCGGGCATGAGCTTCGCCAGCACCTATGCGCTCGGTCACGTCGCCCGGCGATACTACGCCGGTGGCCGCAGCTTCTCGACACAGATGCTGCGCGAAGCCTTCGACAATGTGCTCGGCGAGGCCAAGGGCCTGCAGGGCCGCTATCTGCCCGAGATGCAGGCCCGGGCGCGGACGCTGGATACGGCTCAGATCGTCGACCTGGTCCGGCGTGGGTGATTGCCCGCTGCCCGGATGAACATGACCACTTCCAGCCGCTCGTCGGCCAACGCTGGTGGGAACCGGTCGGCTGATGCTTGACTTCGATAACCTTTTCGTCCGTGATCTGCCTGGTGACCCGGAAGCTCTCAACGTGCCGCGGCAGGTCTTCGGCGCCTGCTGGTCACCGGTCGATCCGACCCCGGTTGCCGCGCCCCGCCTGCTCGCCTATTCACGCGAAGTCGCGTTAGCGCTTGATCTCGACGAACAGGCGATGGCCGCGCCGGCTTTGCTTGCTGCACTGGCCGGCAACGCCCTGTTGCCAGGGATGGTCAGTTACGCCAGCTGCTATGGTGGCCACCAGTTTGGTCAGTGGGCCGGGCAGCTCGGCGACGGCCGGGCGATTCTGCTTGGCGAGGCGATCAACCGCGCCGGCCAGCGCTTTGAACTGCAACTCAAGGGCGCCGGCCAGACACCGTACTCGCGGCGGGCAGACGGACGCGCGGTGCTGCGCTCGTCGATTCGCGAGTTCCTGTGCAGCGAGGCGATGCATCACCTGGGGGTACCGACGACGCGCGCGCTGAGCCTGGTGACCACCGGCGAATCGGTGGTACGCGACATGTTCTACGACGGGCATCCGGTTGCCGAACCGGGAGCGATCGTTTGCCGCGTCGCACCCTCGTTTACCCGCTTCGGCCACTTCGAGCTGCCGGCCGCCCGTGGCGAGCGCGCCCTGCTGCAACGCCTGGTGGAGTTCACCATCGCCCGCGATTTCCCGGAGCTGGCCCTCAACCCGGCGCACGACCTGGCCGCCTGGTTCGGCGAAATCTGCGAGCGCACAGCGCGCCTGATGGTGCACTGGATGCGCGTCGGCTTCGTCCACGGCGTGATGAATACCGACAATATGTCGATCCTCGGTCTGACCATCGACTACGGCCCCTACGGCTGGGTCGACAACTTCGATCCAGGCTGGACGCCCAACACCACCGATGCATCGAGCAGACGCTACTGTTTTGCCCGGCAACCGGCGATCGCGCGCTGGAATCTCGAACGACTGGCCGACGCGCTGGCCCTGCTGACGCCCAAGCCGGACGCGCTGCGCGAGGCTCTCGAGCGTTATGACGAAGTCTATTCCACCGGGTTCTGCACCGCGTTTGCCGCCAAACTGGGGCTTCGGCATTGGCTTCACGACGATGTTGACCTGCTCGAGGATCTTTTCGAGCTGATGCACCGGGCAGAAATCGACATGACCGAGTTCTTCCGCAGCCTCGCTCGCCTGGACATCGAGCAGCCGAGCATCGATGTCGTGCGGGAATCCTTCTACCGCGAAGATCTGCGCCAGCGCTTCGCCAGCGATATGGCGCGCTGGCTGGCGCGCTACGCTGCCCGCCTCCAGCAGGACGAAGAGCCCGCAGAGCGGCGCCTTGCGCGCATGAACGCCGCCAATCCGCGTTATGTGCTGCGTAACTACCTGGCGCAGCAGGCAATCGACCGCGCCGAACAGGGCGACACGCAGATGGTTAGCGACTTGCTCGACGTCCTGCGCCGACCCTGTGATGAACAACCGGGGTGGGAAGCATTCAGCGCCAAACGGCCCGATTGGGCTCGGCACCGGGCAGGTTGTTCGATGCTCTCGTGCAGTTCCTGAGCGCCGGCCGCGCAAGGCGCGCTAGAATGCAGCCCCATCGTCACTATTGGTTTCGACCAACGAGGAACCGCCATGCCCTTCACGCCCGATCTGGTCGATGAACTCAATACACTGATCCATTTCGATCTCGGAACTACCCAGCAGGGAATCAAGATTCACAAGACTGCCGATCCGGCAATCATCGCAGCAACACGGCGGCTGCATGCCAAGGGGCTGCTGACGCTGGTCGACGGCGGGTACCTGACGAGTCTCGGCCGCGATGCCACGGAGCACGCGCAGGCGGCGCTGACCATTCTGCAATCATGAACCGTGTTGCCTGGCGGCGCCTGCTACTGTTCGCACTGCTTGCCACGGCTGCGCTGGCCAACGCCGCCGAAGACGCAGGCAGGCCACGTGTCGCGTTGATCCTCGGCGGCGGCGGCGCACGCGGTGCGGCGCACATTGGCGTCCTCGAGGTGCTCGAAAAGCTGCGCGTGCCGGTTGACTGCGTTGCTGGCACCAGCATGGGCGCTTTGGTTGCCGGCGTATACGCCGGCGGCATGCCACCAGCGAAAATGCGCGAAGAGCTCGCCAAAGCCGACTGGGACGACCTGTTCCAGGACACCCCACCCTACTCCCAGCGAACCTTTCGCAACAAGGTGCAGGACCGGCGCTTCCTGCCCGCCTCGGAAACCGGCGTCGGCCCCGATGGCCTGCGGTATCAGACGGGGATCGTCACCGGCCAGAAAATCAAACTCTTCTTCAACCAACTGGTCGGTGACCATGTCGGCCAGCGCAGGATCGAGGATCTGCCGCTGCCGCTTTCGATCATCGCCACAGATATCGTCCATGGCCAGCAGGTGGTCTTCCGCAGCGGCAGCCTGTCATCGGCCATGCGCGCCAGCATGTCGGTTCCCGGCCTGATGTCGCCGGTCGAGATCAACGGACAGAAGCTGGTGGACGGTGGCCTGGTCAACAACGTACCGATCGACGAGGCGCGTTCGCGTTGTCAGGCCGACATCGCGATTGCCGTCAACGTCGGGTCGCCGCTCTTGAAGGCAGATCAAATCGGCAGCCTGCTGAGCGTCTCCGCCCAGATGGTCAATATCCTGACGGAGCAGAACGTCGTCCGCTCGCTGGCCACCCTCAAACCAACCGACATCTACATCAAGCCCGACCTTGAAGGAATCACCGCCGGTGACTTCAAGCGCACTTCGGAAACGGCTGACCGGGGCGTCGCGGCAACCGAAGCGCTCGCCGATAGCCTGCGTCCGCTGGCGGTCAGCGAGCCCGCCTATGCTGCCTGGTCGGAGAAGATCCAGCTTGCCCGACGCGAGGCACCGGAGGTGCACGAGATCCAGATTGCCGGTCTCAAGTGGGTGAACCCGGCCATGGTAGAGCAGCATCTCGGGATCAAGGCGGGTGACCGTGTTTCGCCCCCCAGCATCAACAACGATCTGATGAAGACCTACGGCGACGGCTACTACGAGAGCGTCGATTACTCACTGGACGACACGCTGCGCGAGCGCAACATTCTGCGCGTGACGCCCCTGGAGAAGAGCTGGGGACCCAATTACCTCCGCTACGGCATCAGCCTCGACACCAATTTCAAGAGCGACTCGAGCTATACCTTGCGTCTCGCCTACCAGAAAACCTGGCTCAACCGGCTTGGCGGGGAACTCCTGGCCTTTGGCGAGATCGGATCGGTCAACCGTGTTGGGGTGGACTATTACCAGCCGGTAGACGAGCGTCAGCGCTACTTCCTGGAAACCAATCTGGCTTATGGCAGCCAGGTGAGCTCGATTTATGAGAACGACAACAAGCTCGCCGAATACCGCGTCAACAGGGGGGAGGCCAAACTCGGCGGGGGGATCAACCTCGGCACGCTGGGTCAGGTCCGTGCCGGTTGGGAGGAAAAGTGGTGGGACGCCAGGCTCGATGTTGGTTCTCCCTTCCTCCCGAATCTGTCGAAGCGCTACGGTGGCTGGTTTGCGAAGGCCGACCTCGATAGCACCGACCGCCTCTACTTCCCGACCACGGGCTGGTTCTCCAGGCTAAGCTATTTCGACTCGGCGGCCGAAGGCTTCAGCAAGCTCGACGCCACCGCTGGCGTCTACACGAGCATTGGCGACTGGGTGCTGAATAGCCGCGCGTCGTATCAGGGTTCCCCCGTCGGGCAACTGCCGATCTACGATTCCGGGAGTCTGGGTGGTGTGTTCAACATGACCGCCTTTGCTCCGGGTCAACTGAAAGGGGACGACATGACCTATGGCAGTCTCCGTGCGGAGCGAATCATTGGTCGCTTGCCACTTGGCCTGCGGGGAGACATGCGGCTGGGGCTGATGCTCGAAGCGGCCAGGGTCGGTACCCCCTATACCGAAACCGAACTGAAAGGCTGGATCAACTCGACCGCGATCTATCTTGGTGGTGAGACCCCGCTGGGCCCCATCTACTTCGGTTACGGCTATTCGACCTCGGGTTCGACTGGCGGCTATTCCAATCTTTACCTGCTCCTCGGAGTACCCTGATCGAGCCGGTGCGACTGCCTGGATCAGCCGCGCCGGCTGCGTGCCGAGACCAGGATTCAGGAACTGCCCCGAGGCGGGGTTTCGACCGACGGGGCCGCTAAGGCCGCGTCGTGTCGCGCGCCGAAGCCTTGCCTGATTGGCTCAACAAGCGCCACAACCAGCCCTGCGCATCGCGACCCGTGAGCACGTAGTCGAGCGCGTTTCGATTGTCGAGCGACAGGTTCTGGGCCGCCTTGGCGGCACGCGTCCCGGCGAAGAGGAGCTGATCGCCGGGTTGCAACATCATCTCGGCGACGGGCAGTTCGTGGTTGCGACCCTCACGCACCAGCAAAAGCGGCAGCAGCGGCAGCGACTCCTGGTGCGCCGCCGGGTCCCGACGCAGGACACCGAGGGCCATCGTCGCCTGCTCCATCATCAGCAGGCGGTGCACTGCCGGTGCGTTAGCCGCGTTGAGCCGCACGCCCCAGACCAGCGGCACGCGCTGACCACAGAGATCCTCGAGTTGTCTGGCAACGGCAGCGGCACGCGCCTCTGGCCAGCTACGAACCAGCCCAAGAAAGCGCGCAAGCAAGGGCGAGGTGATCAACGCCAGGCATTCACGTGCCACAATCCGCGACGGCACCATGGTGAAGTCCGCGTCGTAGGCATCGAACAGGACCTGGTTTGCCACCCGGTTCTGCCGCACCACGACAAACAGATCCGGGTTGACCTCCTTGGCGGTCATGGCGATCGAGAGGTTGTTGGTGTCGTTGTCGCCGCCGGCGACGATTCCCACCGCCGTCTCTATCCCGGCCTGCCGCAGCGGCTCTGCCTCCGTGCCATGGCCAACGATGTGCTGAACGTTGATCGGTAGAGAGGAATCCGGCTCGATGACCGTCAGCCTGACCCCCTGTCGCGTCAGATTTCGTACGACTGCCTGCCCGAAGCGCCCGTAGCCACAGACGATCCAGTCGCCGGCCGGTGGGTCGTGTCGCTCGGGCACTTCCTGACCCGGCAGACCGGTGAGCAGGTCAACCAGGCGGAACCAGCTCGGGGAATGAATCGCCTGCGCCAGATAGTCGGCGAACTTCTCGAAGTGATTGACCACGTAATGGGTACCAAACGACATCATGTTGCGCTCGATCGCTGGGCTCGCGACCCGGGCGACGACCATCAGGCGGGGATTGATCAGGCGGCTGGCAATCGCCACCGCCAGGTTGGCCGAATCGTCATCGGTGATCGCCAGCACGCCGCGGCAACTCCGGTGCTCGAGGCCCGCCATCAAGAGCTGTTGCGGCTGCGCCGCATCGGCACAGAGGGCGAGAATGTCAGCGGCGAAGTCCTCGAGTTCGAGTTCCTGGATTCTTGCTTCGCTACGCTCGATAGCGACGACACGTATGCCCTCACGGTCGAGGGCGCGCGCGATCAGCAGGCCGGTCTCGCCGCAACCACAGAGGATGTAGAAAGGCTCGCCGAGCTGTTTGACGCGACGTACGAAACCCGCCGTCAGCAGAACCTGCTGAAAACCCTTGTCCTGAACCAGTGACAACAGGCTGATGATCGAGTAGGACCAGCCGATCACCGAGAGGAAGATGACCACCGAGACCCACATCCGCTGCGCCTCGGAAAAAGCCACCGGCAGCTCGCCGAAACCGATCGTGCTGGCGGTGTAGCTGACAAAGTAGAAGGCGTGGAAAAAACTCATCGGCGGCGCCGGCTGGCCTTGCGCATCAATCCCGGGAATCAGCGTCAGGCCCAGGGTTGACAGGGCATAGATGACGATCAGCACGATCAGCGGTGCCCGCATCCGCCGCAGGGCGAGAAAGAAGACGCTGGCGTTCATTGCAACGCCATCACTAACGCCGCAGCATCACGGTTTCCACGATCAGCAGAATGACCGAAACGACGTTGGCAAACAGTGCCCCGCCGCTCAGCGAAACCACGCTGGTGGTGACATCCGCCGACATCCCCTCGCCCGTGACATGTACCGCGATAGCCCAGACACAGGCGGCGGCAACCAGCTGCAGGTCGGCTACCAGGCTGGTGGACAGATGCACCGCGCCGATCTGCGTGCGGTCACCGAACTTGAGTACCGTGGCAATCAGATTGACGACGATGGCGGCGAACAACTCGTATATGTGGTGATGTCTGGGCTCGTCGATTTCGCCGATGAAGAAGCCAAAATTCAAGGTTGCGGCAAGCACAATAAAGAAACCAAAAACCACTTTCTCAAGGTTCATGAGCACCTTCTCCAGGCCAGGCGAAACCGTCGCGCCATCCGCAACAGCATGACTCGAAAGCATACTCGCCCGTGGGGTGAAAGGAAACCGGTTGCCTGCGTGCTCCGGCTATACCTTGCCGGCCAGGTCGTTCGGGGCTCAGGCCGTCGGGGTCGTCGCCTCGCCCACCTCTGCGCCCGCGGCCTTGCGCCTGGCGAGCAGGGTATAAACAGTCGGCACGACGAAGAGTGTGAACAGGGTACCGAGCAACAGGCCACCGACAATGACCCAACCGATCTGCTGCCGGCTTTCGGCACCTGCACCTCTCGCCAGAGCGAGCGGGATCGTCCCCAGCACCATCGCCCCGGTGGTCATCAGGATCGGCCGCAGGCGCAGCTCGGAGGCTTCGATCACCGCCTGCCGGAGGTCGCGACCCTGCTGCTGCAACTGGTTGGCGAACTCGACGATCAGGATGCCGTGCTTGGTGATCAGACCGACCAGCGTCACCAGCCCGATCTGGCTGTACACATTGAGCGTGCCGCCGCTGAGCAACAGGGCCAGCAAGGCGCCGGTCATCGACAGCGGCACGGTCAGCATGATGATGAACGGGTCGCGGAAACTCTCGAACTGGGCGGCCAGTACCAGATAGATGAAGGCCAGTGCGAGGATGAAGGTCAGCGCCAGCGACGACGAAGACAGCTTGAACTCGCGTGACTGGCCGGCATAGTCGACGGCGTAGCCGGGCGGCAGCACGCGGCCGGCCGCGGCTTCGAGAAACTGCAGCGCCTCGCCCATGGCATACCCCGGCGTCAGGTTGGCGGTGATGGTGACCGCCCGCCGTTGCCCGAAATGGTTCAGTTCGCGCGGGCTGAGAGTCTCGTCAACGGTCAGCAGATTGGCCAGCGGAATCATGCTGCCATCCTTCGCGCGAACGAAGATGTCGCGGATGTCCGAAGGCGTTGCCCGATCGGCATCGGCCACCTGGACAATCACGTCGTACTGCTCACCCTCACGCTTGAAGCGGGTGACCTGGCGACCGCCGAGCATGGTTTCCAGCGTCCGGCCGACGGTTTCTATCTGCACGCCGGTATCCATCGATTTGTCGCGATTGACGATAACCGACAGTTCGGGCTTGTTCAGCTTGAGATCGGTGTCGACGTTGGTGAATCCGGGGTTTTTCGCCACCTCTTCGAGAATCTTGCCGGTCATTTTCTCCAGTTCCGCGTAGGATGCCGAGGTCACGATGACGAAATTGATCGGTCGCTCGCGCGGGCTCTGGCCCAGCGAGGGGGGCAGGACGGGGAACGCCAGGACACCAGGGATGCCCATGAACTTCGGGAACAGTTCCTTGACCACTGCGGCGGAGTTGCGCTGACGTTCATTCCAGTCTGCGAGGCCAACAAAGGAGATCCCCTGACTGACAGTCGGGTTGCCCGAGACGACGAAGTAGCGCTCGATATCGGGGGTATTGGCGTAAATGCCTTCGATCTGCCTCGCGTAGCGGTCGGTGTAGTCGAGCGTTGCGCCTTCGGGCCCGAGAAAGACGCCGATGATGACCCCGCGGTCTTCGATTGGCGCCAGCTCGGACTTCAGCGCGCCGAGCAGCAGCACATTCGAGCCGGCGACCAGCGCGAAAGCCAGCATTACCAGCCAGCGCCGCGCCAGCGCCGCGGTGAGCAGCCGCCGGTAGCCACGGGTCATGCCGTCGAGGAAGCGCTCGACCCACAGGTAGGCCTTGCCGTGCCGGGTCTCGTGCTTGAGCAGCAGAGAGCACATCATCGGCGACAGCGTCAAGGCCACGAAGCCAGATACCAGCACCGCCCCGGCCAGGGTCAGTGCGAACTCGACGAACAGCTTGCCGGTACGCCCGGTCATGAAGGCCACCGGCGCATAGACTGCGGCCAGGGTGATGGTCATCGCGACGACGGCAAAGCCGATCTCCTGCGCACCCTGAAAAGCCGCTTGCCTTCTCGGCATGCCAGCCTCGATATGGCGGTAGATGTTCTCGAGCACGACGATTGCGTCGTCGACCACCAGACCGATCGCCAGCACCAGCGCCAGCAAGGTCAGCGTGTTGATGGTGAAGCCGAGCACCAGCATCAGCGCAAAGGCACCGATCAGCGACACCGGAATCGTCACCAGCGGGATCAGTGTGGCCCGGAAGTTGCGCAGAAAGAAGAAGATGATCAGCAGCACCAGCAGCATCGCCTCACCGATGGTCTTGAATACCGCATCGATCGAGCGATCGATGAAAACCGATGAGTCGTAGGCGATGTTGGCGGTCATTCCCGGCGGCAGTTCGCTGATCACCTTTGGCAACTCGGCGCGCAGCGCACGCGAGAGTTCCAGCGGGTTCGCCGTCGCCTGCTTGATGACCCCCAGGGCGACTGCCGGTCGGCCCTTGAAGCGCACGCTGCTGCGCTCCGAAGCGGCACCGATTTCGACCCGGCCGAGGTCAGCGATGCGCACCGGGTAGCTGCCCCTGGCGTCGGCTGCCTGTTTGACGATGATCTCGGCAAACTGTGCCGGCTCGGTCAGATCGGTGCGCGCAACCACCGAAAATTCGCGACTCTCGCTTTCGATGCGGCCGGCCGGCACCTCGACGTTCTGCCGCCGCAATGCATCCTCGACGTCCTGCGGCGTCAGATTGAAAGCGGCAAGGCGATCACGATCCAGCCAGATGCGCATGGCGAACTTGCGCTCGCCGAAGACGCGCACGTCGGCCGCGCCAGGCAGCGTCTGCAGGCGCGGCTTGACGATCCGGTTGGCGAAGTCGGTGACTTCGAGCGCCGAATGTTGGTCGGAAGAAAAGGCGATCCAGATGATCGGATTGGCATCGGCCTCGACCTTGGCAATCACCGGCTCGTCGATATCGGCCGGCAACTTGTTGCGAACGCGCGAAACCCGGTCGCGGACATCCGATGCCGCCGAGTCGGGATTACGTTCGAGTTTGAAGCGCACCGAGATCTGGCTGTTCTCCTGGCGCGAGATCGAGGTGATGACATCGACGCCCTCGATGCCGGCCAGTGAATCCTCGAGCGGCTTGCTGATCTGCGATTCGACAATCTCGGCCGAAGCGCCGCGATAGGTGGTATCGACGGTCACCACCGGCTCATCTATCTTCGGATACTCGCGCACCGGCAGGCGGGTGTAGGAGACCAATCCGATCAGCATGATCCCCAGCGAGAGCACGGTCGCAAAAACCGGACGACGGATGCACAGCTCGGAGATCTTCATTTGCCCTGCCCCCCCGCTCCGGCAGCAGGCACGCTGGAAGCGCTGGCCGGCGCGGCTGCCGGCTGAGCAACGGCAGCGCCTTCACCAGCGGCGCGCACCGCCGCGCCATCGCGCAGCTTCATCTGCCCCGCGGTCACGACCTCGTCGTCGGCACTCAGTCCCTCAACGACCTCGATCTGGGCATCGCGGCGCAAACCGGTTTTTACCGGCGTGCGTTTCGCCTTGCCCTCAACGACACGGTAGACGTAAGGCACCTTGCTGTCGGGAATCAGCGCCTGCTCAGGGATCAGCAACACGTTGCTGCGCTGCTGAAAGATCAGACGCACGCGCACGAACATGCCGGGGCGCAGGCGCCCTTCGCCGTTCGGCAGACTGGCACGCAAGGCAATCGCACGGCCACCGGCCTCGACCAGCGGGTTGATGGCATCAAGCACCGCCGTGAACAGCTTTCCGGGTAACGCGTCGCTGGACACTTGCAGTTGTTGCCCCGGCTTCAGTTGAGCCAGATAGGATTCCGGCAGCCGAAAGTCGATCTTCAGCGTGCCGATATCCTCGATATTGACCAGTTCCTGCCCCTCCTTGACATAGTCGCCAACACTCACGTTGCGAATGCCGACGATGCCCGAGAACGGCGCCCGGATGCGCGTCTTGTCGAGCCTGGCCTGCGCCAGCGCCAGCGCCGCTTCCTGTACCTTGAGTGCCGCCTGTGCGTTGTCGAGTGCCTGCCGGCTGATGAACTTCTTGGCAAACAAATCCTCGGTCCGCTGGTGATTGGCCTGCGCGAGTCCCAGACTGGCCCGCGCCTGGTCCAGTTCTGCCACTTGCGTGGCGGCGTCCAGCGTGAGCAGTAGTGAGCCCTTGCTGACGGCAACACCGTCCCTGAAGTTGATCGTTGCGATGCGCCCCGCGATCTCCGGCCGGAGGACAACCGACTCGTTGGATCGCAGCGAGCCGACAGCGGTGGCATCGAGGGCCAGGTCGGCCGCCAGCACGCGTGCAGTCTCCACCCGTGTTGGTTGACCTCCCGGCGGACCCCCTGGGGCCGCTCCGCCCGGCTTCGCTGCAGCCCCTCCGGGCGCCGCCGGCAGCGTCGGGCCAACCGGCTCTCGGAAACTCGTGTAAGCATAGTAGGCGAGCCCGACCAGGCCAACCACCGCGAGGAACAACACCAGCAACCGCTTCATCCTGCCAGACATCTCGATCCGAATCCCCCGCCGTAGCGAGCAAGTAAAGGTGGTACAAGGCAGCCGAGCCGAACAGCCTGGCAGGCGGTGAAGTGTAGCGAAGCCGGAGCAGTTGCGAAACCCCAAGACAAGGGGATCTCGATCGCGACGAGGCTCCTGGCCAGTGATGCGACGCGTGCGTCCCTGCCAGAAAGTTGGCAATCAGCCTCACTTGCCGGTTTCAACTCGGGCAACTGCAGTGATAGAGTCCAGCCATCAGCAATCGTCCATTCGACTGTCTGACCGCCGGCCCGAATTCCTTGTCTCGCGGTCACTTGCATGGAACCTGGATAATGAAGATTCCAACTGACGTGATGCCTCCACTCGGAAACGTGAGCAAGGAGCTCGAAGGAGACCGAAAAGCCGAGCCGGTGGGCAATGCGGCCAGACTCGCCAACGAGCTTTCCACGTCATTGCGTGGCCAGGCCCCCCCGTTTGGTGAACAGCAAGCACGCGCGCAGTCGACAACCGCCCCCGTCAGCCGCGAGCATGAGGGCCCGCCGCCTGCTGTCGAACGAAGACAACAACCCGAGCGCCGCTCGGAAAACCGGCCGGTCCTACTCGATACACGTGCCAGGAAAGGCCGTCGGCAAAACCCGGGGGAAGTCCGGATCAACATCAAGGTCTGAAGCGCCCGCCGCTAGTCTTCACGATAAGAATCACTGCCGGGCTCGCGTCAGCCGTATCAACGTTGCCACTGGCACGCGCTTGGCTGCCGCACCCAGTCGTTCAAGACAGGGCAACTCGTCGGTCGTTCACCCGCGTTGACCCGCGCGCTGCTTCGCGCCGCGCGACCGGGGAGCGATGTCGCCAGGAAGAGCCTGAGTGAAGGTGTCACTGCGCGGCAGGCGAGCGTCCGGGTTGGTCAGGGCCTGAAGATGTAGTACCCTACAGCCCCTTGCCGGTCCATCTGGAGCACGCATATCAGTATGACGCAAGCCTTGCCGGGGACTGATTTTAACAGTTCGGGACTCATCCGTCTTCTCGCTGAGCTGTCCATCGTTGAGGCCGCCGGGTCGAGGGAGTTTCCTGCAGAGAGACTGGGTCAATGGCTGGACGTTGCCGCCGCCATCACGCTCCACGCCGCGCACAACGCCGGCTCAGCGAGTTCTCCGGCAGCGCAGCCCGTGGTGGAGCTTGGCTCGGGAGTCGCCGTCCAGGAGGAATTCGCCCGCCTGCGAACAGCCCGGGTCGAGTCGATCACGGCGAGTTGTTCGCCAGCTGGCGGCAGTACACGAATCCGGCTGCCGATGCCGAAACTTGGCGTCGACCCTGAAGCCGCTGCTGCCTACGGGCCGTATCGCCGCTTCTATCTCGCCCATCAGGCCGAGATGGAACCGGGAATTCGCGCGTTGCGCAGCCGTCTTCGGCAGGCGCTGGCCGGAGCGTCGACCAGGCTCAGGCTTCTTGCCGCCCTGGATGAAGCCCTGGACAGGATACTCACCGCTCGTGAGCGCCAGTTGCTGGCAACGCTGCCGTCGCTGCTCGAAAGGCGTTTCCAGCAGTTGCTTGCGGCGCATCAGCGGGCGCTGCTGGACAGCGGGCAAGCCGATGAACCTCTCCTGTGGATGCAGCCAGGCGGCTGGCTGGCGATCTTCTGCGAGGAACTGCAGGCGATGCTGATCGCCGAGCTGGATCTGCGCCTGCAGCCGACGCTGGGACTGATTGAAGCATTGCACAACGAGGCGGACAGGCATTGATCAACAGAAGTGTTTTCGCGCTGGCCTTCCTGGCGGGGGCCATGGCAGTCGCCTGGGTAGGCATCGGCTTTGCCGGTTCGAATTCGCTGGCGCTGGTGATGACGCTGATCATCGCCGCCGTCTATCTGCTTGGCGCGCTTGAAATCCTCGAGTTTCGCCGCGCAACCTCGTCGCTGGCGGAGGCTCTGGCGGCGATTCCCGAACAGTTGCCAAATCTGGTGGATTGGCTCGGCCGACTGCATCCGTCACTGCACAACCCGGTCCGCTTGCGAGTGGAAGGAGAGCGCAGTGGCCTGCCCGGCCCGGCGCTGACCCCTTATCTGGTCGGGCTGCTGGTGATGCTCGGGATGCTCGGCACCTTTCTCGGCATGGTTGTCACTCTCGATGGCGCGGTATCGGCGCTGCGGGGGACGACCGACCTGCAGGCAATCCGCGCCGAACTCGCGGCGCCGATCAGGGGACTCGGGCTGGCCTTCGGTACCTCGGTGGCAGGCGTTGCCGCTTCGGCAATGCTCGGCCTGATGTCGGCACTGAGCCGCCGAGAAAGAGCGCTGGCGGCGCAACGGCTCGATACGGAAATCGCCACCAGCAGCCTGCGCGCTTTCTCGCTCACCCACCAGCGCCAGGAGACTTTACGAGCGCTGCAGCGTCAGGCGCAGGCCCTGCCGGCCCTGGTCGACAAGCTGCAGGCGATGATGGAGCAGATGGAGCGCCGAGAAAGGCAGTCGAGCGAGCGCCTGATCGCCGGCCAGGAAAGCTTCCACAGCGAGGTCAGGGCTGCCTACGGCAGTCTCGCACGATCGGTCGCCGACTCACTCAACGACAGCCTCAGCGAAAGCGCCCGGGTCGCCGGCGAGAGCATCAAACCCGCGCTTGAAGCGGCGATGGCGGGCATTGCCGCTGAAACGAAGCTGCTGCACGAACGAATCGTCGGGTCGACGCAAGCGCAACTGGACACGCTTGCCACGCGCCTTGCCGATACCGCCCAGCGCATCGCCGAGACGTGGATCGAGATGCTGGCTACGCACCGCAACACCAGCGAGGGACTTCTCGGTGGCATCGAGCGCTCACTGGCTGCCTTCGATTCGACCTTCGAGCAGCGCTCGCAGTCTCTTCTGGCCGCTGTTGGCGGGACCTTGTCCACCGCGCTGGCGAATCAGGCTGACGCCGACCGACAGCGAGCAGAGGTGTGGACCGGATCACTGGCGGCGATGGCAGCGGCGCTCCGGAGTGAATGGCAGCAGGCGGGATTGCAAACGCTCTCCCAGCAGGAGCGGATCTGTTCGACACTGGAAAGGACCGCGTACGAGTTCAGCGCGCAGGCGCAAGCCGATGCCGCCAGGACTCGTGACGACACGGCCCTGCTGATCAGAACCGCCTCGGAAGCGCCGCAGGCCGCTGCTGAGCTGATTACACAGTTGCGTCAGGAGATGATTAGCAGTCTGGAGCGGGACAATCGGCTCCTCGACGACCGCGCCCGCATCATGGCGACGCTCGATTCACTGCTCGCTGCGATCGACCAGGCGTCGAGCGAACAGCGGGCGACGATCGATTCGCTGGTCGCGTCGTCGTCGGCGCTCCTCGGCAGTGCCGGCAGTCAGTTCGCCGAGCAGCTCGACGCTGGATCGGCCAGGCTCGCCGACGTTGCCGCGCAGGTAACCGGTAGCGCCGTCGAAGTCGCGAGCCTGAGCGAAGCCTTCGGCTTTGCCGTGCAGCTCTTCGGTGATGCCAATGAGAAGCTGATTGCCAGTCTGCAACGGATCGAGGCTGCCATGGATCAATCGACCGCCAGGAGTGACGAGCAACTCGGCTATTACGTCGCGCAGGCGCGCGAACTCATGGATCTCTCCCTCATGTCGCAGGAGAAGATCGTGGCCGAACTGAGTCAGTTCGCCGGCAAGCCGGCATTCACCGCTGACCAGCCGGACTGATGGACGACACTGACGCCGGCGTCGAGCAGATCGCTCCCGTATGGACCGTCTTCGGTGACCTGATGTCGGGCCTGCTGGGCGCTTTCGTGCTGGTCCTGGTTGGCGTTCTCGGGGTGCAGCTCGAACTGGCGACCCATCTCGAAGCCGAGGTGCAAAAACGGCAGCTTGAGGAAAAGCGCCGCATGGCGCTGGAAAAGGCCCTGGCCATCCCGATCACCGCCGGGCGGGTGAGCTTGAACGATGGCCGCATCGGCATCAGCGGCAGCGTCCTGTTCCTCTTCAACTCGGCGCAGTTGCAGCCCGAGGGTCGGCTCCTCCTGAAGACCCTGGTCGAGCCGCTGCGCGTCTACCTCGGAGAGCGTAACGAGTTGCTGATGGTCAGCGGCTTCACCGACGATGTACCGATTCACCAGGGCAGCACCCGCTTCGCCGACAACTGGGAGTTATCGGCGCAGAGGGCACTGACCGTCACCCGCGCGCTGATCGACGAAGGGATGCCGTCATCCCTGCTTTTCGCGGCGGCTTTCGGGGAGGAGCAGCCGGTCGCCTCCAACGCGGACGACCTCGGGCGATCGCGCAACCGGCGAGTTGAAATGGCACCGGTGCCGAGGGCGTCGAGCCCGGGAATGCCGGTCGATGGCTGAATCCGCGCGCAGCGAGCTGACGCAGTCAGCGCCCGGGCAAGCGGCCGATCGCGAGCGCGAGATCGCCGCCTTGCGAATGGATGGCGCCGAGCGACTGGATCCCCTCCGTTTCCACTTCATCGAGGCGCTGGCGAGGCGGGTGCAGCGGCAGGAGCGAGCTGTTGGACGAATTCTCGACGGCAGGCTGAGCGAAGCGCTGGCGGCCTGCAGGAGACGCCTTGAACGAACGCGCGACGAGGCCAGGCAGACGATCGAACGCGCCACCGGTCGGCATCCCGATGCTGCCGGGGAGCTGCAGCGCCTTTTCGCGGCGGGGGATTTCGGCGGCCTCGGTCGGTTCGTCGCCAGACTGGAAAACGATGGCCGTCGTTCACCGCTGGCCGAGCTGGCACTCTTGGGCACACGGCCTTCGCCGGCAAAGGCTGACGGAGGCCCGACACAAGAGAGTGGATCGCGCTGCGAGTTGAAAAGCCTGCGCCATTTCCGCAACACCTGGGCGACACGCAGTGCCGACAGGCAGGTGTCGCAAGCTATCCAACGGGCACCGGGGAATGCGGGTCCGCTCAATTCGCACATGCTGGTACTGCGCACTCTCTTGTCGCTGCGCGATATCTCCCCCGATTACCTCAACCGCCTTGTGTCGCATGTCGACGCCCTGCTGCGGCTTGACCAGGCAGGTCAGACGAGCCGGCCAACGGCGAGAAAGCCGCCGCCGACGAGAATGGCCGGAAAATGAAACGCCCCAGCGGCAGGGCACCCGACTCCTCGACGTCCTAAGGGCCGGCGAAGGACTGTGGTTGCGTATCATCGGTGAGGAAGGTGGACAGCAGGGCTTCGAGGCGCACCGGAATGCCTGGCGTTGTGCTCGCGGCGAGGTTGCGTCCCGTCGGCCCCGACGGCCGCTTGATGCCCTCATCGACCTTTTCGAGCAGATACGGGAAGAAGGGGTTGGACGACAGGCGCGTCAGGAAATCCTGATCGACCACCAGCGCGCCTCGCTCGCCGCGCGCGCCCATGGCGCCTAGGCTGAAGCCGAACTCGGGGCGCAACTTCGAATCGGGCTGCAGACCGTAGAGTGGATCATCCATCGGAATCGGGATCGCCAGGTGTGACAGCGAAAAGATCCCAGGTGGATAGGGCAGGTTCAGAGCGCGGTCCACTGCCTGCAACTGGCCCGGCGCGATGCTGCGTTCGATCGTCGCGTCGCTGTCGTCGTTCGCGTTCATGATTGACGTGAAGCGATACGGCTGTGGCGTCGTCGGCGTCAAGCTATCGAGCGCGACATAGGCAGATGGGCGTAGCAAGGGACCGAATTTCACGGTCCGGTTCACGTCAAAAAGCACGATCTCACTGCCATTATCAGGCAGCAGAGAGTAGAGCGCTGTCAGGATCGCCGGCGTGCTGACGGTGAAATCGACGACCGACTGAAAGGTTAGAACCGGCGGCAGGCCGCCGAGCTGGCCAGCACGCGAAAGACGCTGGATCTGGCTTTGCAGCGTATCGGTCAGGCGATAGGACTGGCGCGCGCCGTTGACCGGAAACGAGTTGTACTTGAAGGGATTGAACTCAGGAACGACGCTGAGCCAGGCCGCGTTGGCAAAAGGCGGCAGCACGGCAGGCAGTCCTGCCAGACCGGCAAAGCGAGCAAAACGCGTGATCCCGATCATCGGCGTGACCAATACAAGGCGGTCGGCACGGAGCAGCTTCGGATCCTCGAGCGCATCAAGCGCGTACTTCATGGCGAGCGCGCCACCGTTCGAAAAGCCGACCAGGTGCAGTGGCCCTGGGGCGGGTACGCGTCGGCGTGCCTCGCGAACTCCCAGTCGCGTGGCGGCCATCCAGTCTTCCCAGCGCACCTTGCTCAGGCCGGCCGGCACGGTACCGTGCCCCGGCAGACGGACGCCGATCGCGACGAAGCCGCGGTCACGATAAAGCTTGGCGATGTGCCGCAGGCTGTAGGGAGAGTCGGTCAGTCCGTGCAGCAGCACCACCACCCCGACGGGCTGGCCTTCGGGTTCCATGACGTACGATCGGTTCCAGTCGTGGGCGAAGTGTGCCGGATAGATCGGGCTGTCCTCGAAGTAGCGGTTGATCGGAACGCGCTCGTCCGGGTCGAGTTTCTGGCTGACCTCGGCGCGAACACTTTCGAAGATCGTCCCTTCCTGCGCGAGATAGCGAGGCCAGTCGGCTGCATCAAGTTCGCCCGGCTGCAACTCGGTCGGCACGAAGGTGTGCCAGGGATGCAGCGGCGGGCCGCTGAGAGCCCGATACGAGCGCAGCGCGAACATGGCTGCGCCGATGACGACAACCCCGATCAACAGCCACTTGAGAACCCTTTTCAAACCCATCTGTATCGTCTCCCAATTATTCCGCACCGACTACGATCGTGTCCGCCAGGCCGCGCACTCCAGGCGGCAGGGTGTTCCAGGGCGGTCCGGCGCGTGCGATCTCGTAACCAACATTGTAAAGTTGTTGCATCACCACCGGATCGAAGGTTTCCTCGCCAGAGAGGTTTACGCCATCGGGAATGGTGATCCAGTGATACCCGGATTGTTCGCGCAGCGCCAGCGCATAGATGCGAAAGAGATCGCCGATAACGGCCGATATGCCGGCGGCCTTCAACGTGCGCCGCGCAATATCCGGAACCGAGCGGCGCGTGGTTGCGGTATCGGCAGCCAGTTGGCCGTTGTGGATCACGTAGATGTCCTCGCGCGCGGTGCCGCGGCCGGCGTTCTGACGCAGTTCAAGCGGGCTGAACAGCCCGCCGCTGTAGAACACCTGCGCGGCCACTCCGCCATCGACGTGCATTTCGTCATAGCGCCGGCCAGCGGCTTCAACTTCGAAGAACACCGGCGAAAAGGCGATGGGAATGGCAGCCGACGCCAGCATGACCCGGCGGAAGAGTGGCAGCGCGTCGGGATGGCCGCTGGTGGCGATCAGCCCCATGTTCCAGATGATGAAGCGCTGCGAATCGAGATCCATGGTTCCGATGTACAGGCGCCGACCACCTTGATGCGCCAGGGCAATCTCGCCCAGGAAGTCCGCGTCGATGTGCCGCTCGATCAGCGTGACGAGCGGGCTCGTGTCGGCGATGCCCTCGCCGAACAATAATTCCCTGGCCGTCGACAGGAACGCCCCAAGCGCGAAAATGTCTCGCGACCGCGTGGTCGTGTAGAACTCGCGCAGCGCCTCATCCCTGGCTGGCCCAAGAAACGCGAACGGCGCCATCAGCGCGCCGGTCGATACGCCAGTGACCACCTTGAAGGTCGGACGCTTGCCGGTGCTCGACCAGCCGTTCAGAAAGCCGGCACCGAACGCCCCATTGGCACCTCCACCCGACAGCGCAAGCTGCGGATACCACACGACGCCGTCTGCCATTGCCGGGAAGTCGCTAACCGATTCCTGGGCAAAGGATTTCGCCATGTCGCGCTCCATGACCGGGCTCCGGAGACCGGCCGGCGCACGCACCTCCGGCATACCGGGGATGGTGGCGTCGGACATCAATTCGATGGGTACGCCATTGCGCGGTAGCGAGCCGCAGCCGGCGAGCGCCAGCGCCAGGAGCAGCAACACGCAGTGCGCCAGCCAGGCAAGTGGTTGTTGCGGTGTCATCGAAGCCCCTCGCCCCGCTGCCGGCGACGAGTCAAGCTTGAGAGCGCTGCTCAGCGTGGTGCGAATATCGGAAGCCCTCACCCCCCTGCCCTGAAGACTGATCCATGCCCATTTGATCAGCTTGCATGTGACGCCTGTGTAGAGCGTGTCGGCTCCGGGTTGCACAGGCGGTTCCCCAATCACGCTGTCTGAAGGAAGAACGGCGCGGTCTCGAATACCGGCTTCGCGAAACCCCGACCATCCTTGTTCAGTGCGCGTTTCAGCACGAAATCGTACAGCAGAATGTTGATCTCGCGCAGCCGGCGCAAGGGCTCGACGGTGCTCGGATCGAGCAACTGCCAATCAACCAGCGCCCTCAGGGAAATCAAGGGTACGACGCCGGGCAAGGGATAGTCGGAGCCATTCAACAGGCGGTCGTGCCAATCGCGACGCTCCAGCAGTGTGGCGACCACGCCCATCCGGTTGCCTTGCGTAATGGCCGAGATATCGCCGAACAGGTTGGTGCGATAGCGCGCATTGTCCATCAGTTGCGCGAACAGCTCGAAGTTGCTTAGTTTCGCCGAGCGTAGATCGTCGATGTGCCCATTACCCAGCGAGGCACAGTGCGCGACCACCACCTGCACCCCGGCGTCGAGCGGTCGCCGCAGGCGCAGCGGGTTGCCCAGGTGCTCGCCGAAGCCATGCACCGCACGCTCGTCGCCGGCATGGGTGATGAGCGGCATGCGCAAGGCGACGAGTTTGGCGTAGAAGCGATCGCAACGCGCGTCAGCGGGGTCGATGTTCTGCGCTGAGGGCAGCCACTTGATGGCCCGCGCGCCCTGCGCCGCCGCCGCCTCGAGCCGATCGAGCGCGCGCGGGTCGTAAGGATGGATCGACGCCACCCAAGCGAAATGCGTAGGATGGCTAAAAGCCAGACCGGCCACGTAGTCGTCCGGCACATAGAGGGTAGAGCGATCTGCCAGCGGTACCCCGGCCTCATCGCGCGCCCAGTCGAAACCGAAGAGAAGCACGTGGAAACCGGGGGCCATGCCCCGGCATTGCGCCAGCAGGCGCTCGACGAAACTCGTGTCGACCTTGCCGGGCGTTTCGTCGACGCAGGAGGCATTGACGTAGAACTCGCGCTGGACGTAGCCACGCGGATACCAGATCTGCTCCATGCGCGGGTTGAACCACAGGCCGCTGCCCGAATCACCATTGCCGAACACATGGCAATGGGTGTCCCAGACTTTGGCAGCGTCGAGCCCGTTCCACGCGGCCGTGAGGAGGGGATGCTCACGCAGGTCGGCCGGCAGTTCGGCAAGGCACGCATTGAACACCCCGTCGCGCAGCGAGAAATCACAGCCCGTGAGCAGCCCGCAGGCCCCGACGCCAGCACCGAGCAGCAGGCGGCGTCGCTTGATTCGAAACGGCGTCACGTCAAGCCTGTCGCAGCGCGAGAAGAATCCTCAGTTGGGACCCTGTCTGAGCAACTCGATGCCGTTCCCCGTGACGCGAACACGGTCGCCGATGCGCAGGGCCGGTGCGGTCGTTTGCTGGATCGTCGCCAACGAGCCATCGTCGTAACGCACTCCGATGCGCCAGACGAGGGTCTGGCGCTGTGCCGCCTGATTGCCGACGAAGGCACCACCACCTGCACCGATGACGGTGGCCGCAGTCTGGCCCCGGCCGCCACCGATCTGATTGCCGAGCAAGCCGCCGATCACCGCGCCGCCGATCGTAGCCGCGGTGGCGTTGCCACTCTGCACCGTATCCTGGACGATCGACTCGACCGTGCCGTCGCGCGACGAGGGCTGGGAAACCTGGAACGCCGGCGTTGTCTCGCAACCGGCCAGCAGCAGAGCAAAGCCTGTGCTCAATACAGCGGCAAAACGCTGCCATCCCGAAAGCTTGGTCATTTTCATTGTCTCCAGTACAGATTGACGGATTTTTCAATTGGGAATCGAATTCAGCAGGAACATCGCCGCCAGCAAGCCGGTCGGCCGCCCCAGCTTGCCCAGCCATTCGGCGAAGATCTGCTCGATCTCGCCACCCATGTAGACCTGCGTCAGCGCCTTGTTCACCTCGAGACGGAAAGCCGAGTCATTGCGTGGCAGGGCCATCGCGTAGGGTTCGATCGACAGGTCTTCCGCCACCAGCGCCAGCTTGGTGGGTTCCTTCGCCTGTACGGCCAGGCCGACGAGTTTGACCTTGTCGCCGGCATAGGCGTCAACGTTGCCCGCCTCAAGCATCGTCAGGCCGGCATTGGCATCCGCGACAGTCACCACCGTGGCGCTGATCTGGAGCAGGCGCAGCACGTCATTGAGCCGAGTCTCGGTGGTCGTTCCCTTGAGCACCGCGACCCGCTTTCCAGCCAGGTCGGTGAACTGATTGACCGGCGATCCGGCCTTGACGAGCAGCCCGCCGCCGTCGATGAAGATGAGATTGGAAAAATCGACATTGGCCAGGCGCGACTGCGTCTGCGTTGTATTGGCGCATTCGAGATCGGCGCGCCCCTTGGCGACCATCTGCAGGCGTTCGCTGACGGAGCCGGCGATCCAGTTCACCTTCAGGTTCGTGTCGCCAACCGCACGCGCAATCTGCGCAATGACGCGCTTGCACAGATCGATCGAATAGCCGGCCGGCTCCTTGTTGGCTCCGACAAAAGAGAACGGCAGGGAATCGGGCGAATAAGCGACATTGATGACCTTCGCCGACTTGATCTTGCCCAGCGTTCCGGATCCGGTTTGCGCAGTGGCGGTACCGCCCAGCAGCGTTGTGGTGACGACTAGTGCCGCAAGAAGAGTCTTGATCATTGAGTCCTCGATTTCGTATCAGAGTAAGGAGGGGAAACAGCGTGATCTGTTCCCTTGACTGGATAATTCGCGGTGCAGTCTACTACAGCCTTTCGCCACTTCACAAACTGAAGTCTCGGCCCACAGTTGTCCTGCCCACCCGGCCGACCTGGTCGCCGTGTACGCCGCTGATCAGCAGGATGCGCGGCCGGTTGGGGCGCCCCAGGCCACCACTACAGGCCGATACCGGTGCTGGCCAGTGCCAATCTGCATGCCCTGGAAGCAGAAGCTATGCTTCTCGCGCGAATGGAGGTCGTTGCCGTCGAGTTGCCTGATGACCCTTTTTCCGTGGGTCACGTCGCGAGTGTGGACGTTGGCGTCCTTCGCCGAGACACCAGACCACAGCGTGGCGGCCAGCGTCGCGACGGCGCCGGTTCTGATCTGCACGCGTTCACTGCTGCCGCTTTGTTCAAGAACACGTCCTTCTGTGAGTTCTTGCCTCCGCTTGCCGAGGGTGCGCTCGCACGCACCCCGACCTTTACCTTAGTCGGCCGCCGGCGCCTTGCTGGCATCAAGCGCCGCTTGTAGTTTCTGTTCCTGTTCGTGCGTCAGCGAGGTCTTGATCACCTTGCCGCCGCTGCCCTGAATCTCGGCCAGCACCTTGTCGGGCGTCGATTTGCGCACCAGCACGAAGAGCAGCGAGCTGCCGTTCTTGAAGGTCGCGGCCAGATCCTTCATGAAATCGTCGTTGATGCCGACATCGGTCAGCGCGCCGCTGAGCGCGCCGGCGCTGGCGCCTGCCGCCAGACCGATCAGCGGGTTCAGGAAGATCAGGCCGATCAGGGTACCCCAGAAGCCACCGCTCACTGCGCCCGCCGCGGTTAGATTGGTAATCTGATGCAGCTTGACCTTGCCGGAATCATCCTTGACGGCGACCACGGCGTCCTCCAGATCGATCAGATATTCCTTCTGCAGTTTGAGCAATTGGGTGCGCACTTCTTCGGCCTTGAATTGATCCTCGTAGCCTATGACTATCAGGTCGCTCATGAAAACGTTCTCCCTTATTCTGGTTCAACACGGTAAGCGGAACCCCATGTTCCGGTCTTGAATTGTAACGTAATCGAACTTCATTGCATTTCAGCGGATTGACAGGTGGCGATGGCTGCAATTCGCCTTCTTGCTTGACGATGGCAAACTGCTTAACCTAGACTTGGGCACGACGCTGCCTGATGCGGGCCCATGGACTCCAAATGGTGCCGTCGGATTTCCTGTCCCGCCACCCTTACATTCCTTGAAAGACCTGCCATGAAAAATTTGATCGTCGCCTCCGCCTTGTCGGTTGCCCTGATGGGTGGGCTTGTGCATGCCCAGACTTCACCCGCCACCCCCGCCCCAGCCAAAGCTGCCGCAACGGCCAGTAGCGACCCGATCGTGGTAATGCGCAACGAGCAGCGTGCTGCACGGAATGCGTTCAATGAAGCCGCCAAACCCATCCGTGCTGAACGCGCTGCGACCGTCAAGGAGGCTGTGGACAAGGCCGTGGCAGAAGCCAAGGCGAGCGGCAAGGACCCGATTATTGCCGGGCGCGTTGCCAGGAAGCAGGCCATGCAGGCCACCAAGCCTGATTTCGACGCCAAGATGAAGGCCATTACCGACACCCGCCGTGACGCCATGGCAGCCGCAAAGGCCAAGCGCGCTGCGGCCAAACCCTGATCGAAGGACTGCTCCCCTGAGTTGGTGCTGACGCCGACCAGCGCAAACCGCCGTGATGCCCAATCACGGCGGTTTTGTTTTGCCTCGGTGGCGCGCGCCGTCAGCGCGAGATCGCGTAGCCGATACGCACGCTCCACGGCTCGCGCTGATTGTAGTCGAGCAGGGTCTCGCCGTAGCCCGTGAAATACTGCGCCATCAGGTAACCCGACAGGCCAGGCAGCAGCCTGTTGAGCGGATAGGTGAACTGCAGGTCGGAGCTGAACGCACTCGACTTGGTTCCCTTGCGCAGGATCCATGCCGCTTGCCAGTCGTCGTTCTTGCCGTAGGTAAAGCGGAAGTCGCCGTAGCCACGGTACTTCTGGATATCGGGGTTCTCGCTCTTTTCAATGTAGGCATAGATCTTGGGCGAGAACGTCCAGTGGAAATCGCGCGTGTCGCCGAAGGCGAAGTACGGTCGCACGAACAGAGTGTCGATGCTGCGTGAGTCGATGTCGTCCTTGCCGTTGGATTCGTGCTCGTAACCAGCCGCGATGCCGACCGCGTTGCCGCCGACGCGCCAGTCGGTGTTGGGGACGTAGTAGAAGAAGCTGGGGATGTAGTTGGTGTCGAGGAAGGGCTTCGAATCCGCAGTCAGATCCCAGAATGCCGCCTGCGTGTAGGCAAAGTACAGGTTGTCAAAGAACCGGCGCGAGTTCTTGTCGGCCGGCTCGTAGAGGCGCAGCTTGAAGCTCAACTGAGCCTGTGCGTTGGCATCGCTGCCGGCGCCGGCAATGAAGAACATGGGTTCGTGAAAGCTCAGGCGGCCTTCGTCCTGTCGGTTGGGATCGTTGTCGGAGCGCACGCTGAGGATCGTGACCGGCGCACGGTTGGTCGTCGCTGCCTCCCCGGCCTGCGCAATGCGTTCACCGCCGCTGGCTGGCGGCAGGAGCGGTTCTGCCGCTGCTGGTTCCCTTGGCGTAGACAGCTGCACCAGCATGGCCGGAGCGTCCATGTCGATGGCGTCAACGCGAACCCGGCCACGCAGGTTCGGTGGCACCTCGCCGACATAGTCGATGCGCCTGAATTCGCCCTGGCGCAGACTGATCTGGTCGGGCACCGGCGTCTCGCGACGTAATTCCACTCGAGCGACGGCACCCAGGTCAGGCGTCAGGTTGACGCGAAGTACCTCGGGCAGGGAATAGGAACGCGATTCGGCCTCACCGGTCACCATCAGCGAGAGCCTCAACGGCGAGGCGGGGTCGATGGTGCGGCTCGGAGCCACGAGGTTGATGTCGGCCCGCGCCATCGTCGGCGCGAGCGCCGGAACCAGGCTGAACATCACGGCAGCCGTCGCGATGGGGAGAGAGCGCCTCGGTGCGCTACGCAGATTGTGGGTCACCATTATTCCTTTGAACAAGTGTGGGTTTGAGGCTTGTCCCGACCGACGCGCTGTCGGCGGGACTGTCATGCAGACGGCGCCTTGACGCTACTGCGCTTGTGCGGTCAGCGTGCTCGGCGGCGGCGGCGCCATTGCAGCCGCAATATCGACCCAGCCACCGCCCATTGCCTGGTACACATTGACCAGTTGCGTGTAGCGGT
This sequence comes from Candidatus Accumulibacter necessarius, assembly GCA_017302435.1. GTDB lineage: Bacteria > Pseudomonadota > Gammaproteobacteria > Burkholderiales > Rhodocyclaceae > Accumulibacter > Accumulibacter necessarius. Next base: position 120,176 of record JAFLDL010000003.1, on the reverse strand, counting down.
CGGCAAGCAGGCGCACCCCTGCCAGCTCGGCTGCAAACAACTCGTTCTCGGCCACCAGCACATCGAGATAAGCCGCTACCCCCTTGTCGAACCGCAGCTTCGACAGCCGTGCGAACTCGCGCAGGGCGTCCACTCGCTTGCTCTGCACTGCGACTTCCTCGATCTTCTTCTGCGACCCGGTCAGCGCATCGTTGGTCTCGCGAAACGCACTCAGGATGGTCTGTTGATAAAAGAGCAGCGCCTGCTCGTATTGCGCCTCCGCCGAGCTGACCTGGCCCGCGATCCCCCCGAACGTGAAGATCGGGCCGCTGACGCCGGCAGCGACCAGGCCGGCGCTTGCCGGGCCGGTAAAGACGCTGCTGAATGCCGTGCTGACGCTGCCGAGCAGCCCGGTGATCGAGACGGTCGGATAGTAGAGAGCACGCGTGGCGCCGACGTTGGCGTTGGTGGCGACCAGATTCTGCTCCGCCTGCAGGATGTCGGGCCGGCGTTGTAGCAGCGTCGAGGGCAGGTCGGCCGGGATCAGCGGCGCGACGAGCTGGTCGATGGTCTTGCCTCGCGCGATCGGCCCCGGGTTGCGGCCGAGCAGGATGGAGATCAGGTTCTCCTGCGCCGCAATCGCCTGCTCGAAGGCCGGAATCGCGGCCAGCGCCTGCTGGTACTGCGAGGTGATCTGCATCACTTCGGTCTTGGCGACGATGCCGGCTTTGAAGCGCAGGTCGAACAGCCGGGCGGTGGCGCCGAAGTTCCTGGCGGTTGCCTGCGCTATTTCCAGCTGGCGGTCGAGTGCGCGCAGCGAGATGTAGCTGGTGGCGACGCTCGTCACCAGCGACAGCACGACGCCGCGCTGCGCCTGCTCGCTGGCATAGACCTGCGCCTGCGCGGCCTCGCTGAGGCGGCGCACGCGACCAAAGAGGTCGAGTTGCCAGGACGCGCCGAGCGATGCCTGGTAGAGTGAAAAATACGGGTCTGCGCCGGGCGGCAGCGGCGGTTGGCCAACACGACTGGCGCGCGTCCGGCTGGCTTCGGCGCCATAGCCAATCTGCGGGTAGAACTGCGAGCGGGTGGCGGTCAGCGCGCCGATGAACTGATCGACTCGCGCTGCTGCGATGCGCACGTCGCGGTTATCGCGCAGCGCGCTATCGACCAGATCGTTCAACACCGGGTCGCCGAACTGCTCCCACCACCTGGTGTTGGCCACTTCGGCCGCCATCGGATAATCGATACGCCATGTGGTCGGCGACTCCACCGTGGGGCGCACGTAGTCGGGTCCCACCATGCAGCCGGCAAGGCCGGTGGCCAGCAGTGCCACGAGCACGTTGATCCTCATGTCGGTTTCCCTCCTGTGATGCGCGGCAGAGGCAGGCGTCGACTGCCGTTCAACCGCCGTGCCGGGCCCGATGCCCTGACGCCGCGCATTGTAACAATATTCATCCGCGCCAACGCGCGCTCGCAAGGCCTTGCCATCGGCCGCGGGTCCTCGCCGAATGTCGATCGCAGCCAGCGCCTCTCCTGCGTGAGCGAACATGCGCCTCACTCATTTCGGTGCGCCGACGAGCAGCAGCCCGCCGAACGCCGCCGCCAGCGTGAGCAAGGCGATGCTGGCGAACGGCCAGCGCCGAACGAGCCGGTCGGCATGCTCGAAGGCCGTGCCTATGGCCACCGCAGCATGGCGCAGCCGCCCTTCATTTGCCCCCGCAGCAGACCGTGCAACAGCGAGCAACGGCGCGCGCGACAGTCCCAGCGCCAGCAGCGCGCCGCCCATCAGCACCAGCACCGTCGTGGCCAGTTCCTTGTGCGCCAGCGGGTTCGACACGAGATGGCCGGGAAGCGGTCCCAGTGCGGCGAGGGCAAGGAGCAGCGAGCCCACGGCGAGCACCAGTGCGGCGAACTCGGAACGTCGCGAGACGCGCTTCACCAGAATCAGTGCAGCGGAGCGACGGCGCAGAACATTGACCAGCACCAGCACCACATAGCCGGCGGTGAACACGGCACCGCCTTGCAGCACGATCGTCCACCACCACTGCCCCGAGCCGTCGGCGGCATCGAGCAGGAGCTTTTTCGCCAGATAGGCACCACTCGGCACCACTCCCATCAGCGCAATGCCGGCCAGCACGAACGCCAGCACGGTGACGGGCAGCGCCCGGGCCACGCCGGCGAGGTCGGCGATGCGGTCGTGCCCGAGCGCCGCATAGATGAGGCCGGCGGCCATGAACATGGCGGCCTTGGCGGTGGCATGCGACACCGCCTGCAAGAGTCCGCCGGTCAGGGCAGCGCCGTGCATCAGCGTGTTCCCGGTGGCGTCGAAGGCGAGCGGGAACATGAGGAACAGATAGCCGATCTGCGCCATCGTCGAATAGGCAACCAGCAACTTCAAGCGCTCCTGACGCAGCGCGACGACGCTGCCGATGACGATGGCCATCGCGCCCAGAACCCCGAGCAGTTGCGCCGACGGCAGCGTCACGACACCCGGCATCACGTCGAACCAGAGCCGCACGACGAGGAACCACGAGCCCTTGATCACCAGCGCCGACAGCACCGCACTGGCTGCCGCGGGCGCGCCGCCATGCGCCGGCGGCAGCCAGATGTGAAGCGGGAAGAGCGCGGTCTTGGCCAGCAGGCCGGCGGTCATCAACGCCAGAGCCGTCCGGGCGATCGGTTCGGGCTGCACCGCGTCGGCCAGAAGCGGGATGTCCAACGTGCCGTAGCCGCCGTACAACAGCACCGCGCCGAGCAGATACAGCACCGAGCCGCAAAGTGCAAACAGCATGTAGCGCAGCGCGGCGCGCAGAGTCTCGCCGCTGCCGGCCAGGCACACCAGCGGTACGCCGGCGAAAGTCAGCAGCTCCAGCGCGACATAGAGTGTAAACAGGTCGCCACTGACGAATACCAGGTTCAGCGCACCCCACACGGCCATCAGCAGCAGCCAGTAGCTGAATGCGGCGCGCGACTCCTTGACGCCCAGCGGCGTGCCGAAGTCGGCGCGCGCGTAAATGCCGATACCGCAGACAACCCCGGCCACCGCCAGCAGCATGGCCACCGCCGGCCCGTCGGCGCGCAGCGCGATGCCCAGCGGTGGCGCCCAGCCGCCGAGCAGGTAGACCAGCGTCTGGCCTTCGCGCAGCCACGCGACCGTGATGCCCACCGCCAGCGCCAGCCCCAATGGCATGAACACGAACGCCACGCGCTGCACCTGGCGCCCGCCCAGCAGCAAACCGAGCAGCATGCCGACGAAGGGCAACAGCACCGCTGGCGCCAGCAGCGCGCCTCCGTGGGTGCTCGTCCAGAGTTCCACCGCCGGCGCTTCCGCTCAATCGCCGGACGGCGGCTCGTCGGCCAGCGACGCGGTGGCGGTGGATTCTATCAGCCGCAGCAGCAGCGCCACCGTCACTGCGGTGGCGGCGAAGGCGACGACGATGGCGGTGATCAGCAGCGCCTGCGGCACCGGGTCGGCGGCCATGCCGGCTGCGGCGCCGCGCATGGCCAGCGCGCCGAAGAGCACGAACACGCCCGAACCCATGATGTTGAAGGCCACCAGCTTGCGCAGCGGGTGCGGCTGCACGATCAGCCCGTACAGGCCGATGCCCACCAGCGCGCAGGCGCACAGCGCGAACAGCGTCTCGACGGTCATTGCCTGGTACCCCCGGCTGGCATGGGCCTGGTGCTGCGCGCTGACAGGGAAGTTTCGCCGGGCGCTGGCGGGGAGTCGGCGCTCCGCGCCGGTGCACCGTTCAACAGCAAGGCCAGCACCAGCACCAGCGTCGGCAGCAGCGCCAGCTCGATAACCACGATCATCGGCTTGGCCCAGCCGTCCGGATAGCCAAGGAAAGCGCCCGCCTGCCACGCACCGAGCACGCCGACGGCGACGAACACCAGTGGCCCGACGACGATGCCGGCGCGTAGCCAGCGGCTGTCGATGCGCGGTGCATCGCTGAGGCCGGCCATCTGCACCAGCATCCACATCGCCGCCAGGATGGTGGCGCTCTGGAACTTGCCGCCCGGGTGGTCGGCGCCGGCCCAGAACAGGTAGAGGCCGACGACGATGCCGATCGGCGGCAGCACACGCGCCAGGTAGGTGAGGATGCCGTCCGGGTCCGCGCCGTAGCGTGGCCCGGGGCGGCCGCCCCAGAAGCGGTCCGGCGCCAGCGACCACACGCCGATCAGCGCGATCACCAGCACGACCGCCTCGAGCAGCGTGTCCAGCGCGCGGAAGGCGAGCAGCACGCCGGTGATCGGGTTGCCGACACCAGTGGCCGCCAGGTTCTCAGCCGCCTGCGGCGCCAGCGTCGGCGGGGGCTCGGGCAAAGTCAGCACGCACAGCGCCAGCACCGTGGCGACGCTCACCGACAGCAACACTGCGAATGCGCGCGTACAGGCGCCGCTGCGCTCGGACCAGGCCGCCGCCTCGGTGCCGCGTAGCCGCCCCACGGCACCGAGCAACAGCGCGCCGGTCAGGCCGCCGCCGATGGCCGCCTCGGTCAGCGCGACGTCGATGCCGGCCAGGCGCACCCACACCAGCGACAGCAGCAAGCCGTAGACAACGAAACCGGCGACCGCCACGAAGGCGTCGCGCGCGACTACGGTCCACAGCGCCAGCCACAGCAGCAGCAATGCGACGACCAGGCTGACGATCGCCGTCATTCGACTACCCTGCGCGCGTCGGGATGCGTGCCTGGGAACGGCCCGGCGCCACTCATTCGCTGCATTCCCGGCGCCGCACCGAGCGCGCGATGAGCTGCGACACCGCCCCGCTGGACAGCATCACCAGCAGCCACACCAGCACCAGCTTCAGCGCTGCGAGCACGCCATCCATTTGCGGCAGCAGACCGGTGACCACCAGCGCGACGCCCAGGTTGTCGGCCTTGGTCAGCGCATGCAGCCGCGTGTAGGCATCGGGAAAGCGCAACAGCCCGACCGTGCCCGCGAGAAAGAACACCAGGCCGGCGACAATGGCGACAATGCTGAAGACGTCAAGCACAACGCTCACCTTGCACGCTCCGTGGCATCGTCGTCGGCGACTTTCTGGTCCTGGCGCAGTGCGAACTTGACGAAGGCGATCGACGCGAAGGCGGAGAGCAGCGCCAGCGTCAGTGCCACGTCGAACATCGCCCGGTCGCCGGAGGCCGCTCCGAACAGCAGCAGCGCGCTGATGGCGCCGGAGCCCAGTAGCTGCGCAGCCATCATGCGCTCGGCGCGGCCCGGTCCGCGCGCCACGCGCACCAGGCCGACGGCCACCATCAGCACGACGAAAGCCGCCGCGGAGAGCAGAAAATCAGCCATCGCGCGGCTCCGGCTGCAGCGCCCTGGCGTAGGCACGCTCCTCGACGGCCAGTTGCTCGACCACCGCTTGCCCCGTGTCGAGGCAATGGAACTCGATCATCTCCGGTGTTCCGTCGCTGGCCACCGTGCCCGGCATCAGGCTGGCGATCAGCTCGAAGGCGTTGCGCCCCGCACCGCGTGGCAGCCCAACGGGATAGTCGACGAAGCCCGGCTGCAAGCGTGGCTGCGGTGCGAAGGCGCGGCGCGCGACATCGGTGCCGGCCACCAGCGACTGCCACAGGAAGCGCGGCAGGAGCAGCAGCAGTTGGCCGAGGCGCACGCCGCCGCTGGCCGGCGGCAGCAGCTTGACGCTGGCCCAGGTGGCCACAGCGCTGGTCAGCAGGCCGAACACCAGGTTCGCCGGCTTGGCGCTCTGGTCGACGACGATCCACAGGGCAAAGTACAACAGCGCACGCACGGCCAGAATACGGGTCGTGCCACCTTCGGGCGCGCCGGTCACCGGACAACCCTCCTTGCTGCGTCCTCCGGGATGAGCGCGGGGACGGCCCGGCGCGCTCGTGCGCGCTGCTCTGCCACGGTCCGGGCGCCGTGCCGGCTGAGCGGCATCGCCGCCGGCGGCGACGTCATGACGATTGCTCCACGGCCACGGCATCAGCCATCGGCGTCTTCTCGTTGCCGAACACCGTCATGTAAAGCGTCGGCAGGAAGACCAGTGTCAGCAGCGTCGCCACCAACAGGCCGCCCATGATGGCAAAGGCCATCGGGCCCCAGAACACCGTGGGTGCGATCGGGAGCAGGCCGAGCACGGTGGACATCGCGGCCAGCATCATCGGCCGAAACCGATTGGTGGCGCAGGTCAGCACGGCATCGCGCACAGCGAGGCCGCTGGCGCGCTCCTCCTCGATCGAGACGATCAGGATCACCGCGTTCTTGGCGATCATGCCGATCAGCGCCAGGATGCCGAGGATGGCGACGAAGCCCAGCGGCCGGTTGAACACCAGCAGCGTCAGCACCACGCCGATCAGACCCAGCGGCAGGATCGCCATCACCATCGCCAGGCGGCGGAAGCTGACCAGCATGACCATCATCGCCAGCAGCATCAGCACGATCATCAGCGGCACCACCGCGAACACCGAGGCCTGCGAGATCTGGCTCTCCTCGAACAGGCCCCCGGTCTCGACCTTGTAGGGTTTGCTCAGCCTGGCGCCGAACTCGGCGATCTTCGGCGCCAGCGCGGACACCACGTCGTCGGGCAGAACGCCAGGGTTGACGTCGGCGCGTACCGTCAGCGTCGGCACCCGGTCGCGGCGCCATACCAGAGGGAACTCCTGCTCCTCGACGAAGCTCGCGAACTGCTGGAGCGGCACCATGCGCCCGCTCGGCGTGGGCACCTGCAGCGACGCCAGCGTCTGGAACGAGGCGCGTTCACCATCGGCGGCGCGTACCACGGCGTTGACCAGATAGATGTCGTCGCGCACCTGCGTCACCGGTGTGCCGGAGATGGCGGCGTTGAGCACACCGGCGATCGCGGCCGAACTGACGCCGAGCTGCCGGGCCTGGTCCTGGTTGATTTTGACGCGCAATTGGCGGGCGGGCTCCATCCAGTCGAAGTGCACGTGCCGCGTGCGCGCGTCGGTGCCGACCACGTTGGCCAGTTCCAGCGAAAGACGCCGCACTTCGTCCTTGTCCGGGCCCGACACGCGGTACTGCAGAGGCCACCCCACCGGCGGCCCCAGCTCGAGTGGCGACACACGCGAGACGACGCCGGGGAACTGCTCGGCGAGCACCTTCTCGAGCTTGACCCGCAGCCGCTCGCGCGCCTCGAGGTCCTTGGTCACGACGACGAACTGGCCGAAGAAGGGGTTGGCCAACTGCACGTCCAGCGTCAGGATGAAGCGGATCGCGCCGCGACCGACGTAGCTGCTGAAATGGTCGACGTCCGGGTCGGTCTTCAGGATCTCTTCCAACCGCTTGACCTCCTGCTCGGTCGCAAAGATCGACGCGTTCTGGCGCAGGGTCAGGTTCACCGTCAGCTCGGGCCGGTCGCTGGACGGGAAGAACTGTCGCGACACGTGGCTCGACAGGTAGAGCGCGGCGACGAAGGCCGCGAGCGTGAGGCCGATGGTCAGCCACTTCATGCGGATCGCCCCTTGCAGGAAGGTGCTATAGCCCGCTACCAGCTTGCCCGGCTTGGGTTCGGCCTCCTGCTTCTTCGGTGGCTTGAGCAGCGCCTTGCCGATCAGCGGCCCGAAGACCACCGCCACCAGCCAGGAGACGATCAGTGAGATGGCCACCACCGAGAAGATCGAGAAGGTGTACTCGCCGGCCCCGCTCTTGGCGAAGCCGATCGGCACGAAGGCGGCGATCGTCACCAGTGTGCCGATCAGCATCGGCGCCGCCAGCGTGCGGTAGGCAAAGGTCGCGGCCTGGTCCGGGGTGTCGCCGACACCCAGCCGGCGCAGCATCGCGTCCACCGTGGTCATCGCGTCGTCGACCAGCATCCCCAGCGCGATGATCAGCGCGCCCAGCGAGATGCGGTGCAGGTCGATGTTGGCCACGTCCATGACCGCGAACACGATCGCCATCGTCAGCGGAATGGCCAGCGCCACCACCGCGCCGGGCCGTACGCCCAGGCTGACGAAGCTGCACGCCAGAATGATGACGATGGCCTGCCACAAGTTGGTCATGAAGTCGTTGATCGCCAGATCGACCGTCACCGCCTGGTCGGCCACCAGCACCGGCTCGATGCCGACCGGCAGGTTGGCCTTGATCTCGGCCATCTCCTTGCGCACGTTCTCGCCGAGCGCCAGGATGTCGCCGGCGTCGCGCATGGCGATCGCCAGGCCGATGGCCGGCTTGCCGTTGACGCGGAACATCGGCTGCGGCGGGTCGGTGAAGCCGCGCCGCACGGTGGCGATGTCGCCGAGGCGGAAGATGCGCTCGCCGGCGACGATGTTCACCGCCTCGATGTCGCGCTCGGAGTCGAAGGCGCCGGACACGCGCAGGAACACCCGCTCCTGCTCGCCCTGGATCGTGCCGGCCGGGCGCACCAGGTTCTGCGCCTGCAACGTGGCGACGATCTGGTTCAGGTTCAGGCGCAGGCCGGCCAGTCGCTCGGTGGAGAACTCGATGAAGATCTGCTCGTCCTGCGCGCCCATGACCTCGATCTTCGAGATGTCGGGCACCTGCAGCAGGCGCGAGCGCGCGGCCTCCACGTAGTCGCGCAGTTCGCGGAAGCTGAAGCCGTCGGCGGTGAACCCATAGATGATGCCGAAGGTGTCGCCGAAGCTGTCGTTGAGGAACGGCCCGAGCACGCCCTGCGGCAGCGTGTGGCGCATGTCGCCGATGTTCTTGCGCACCTGGTACCAGATGTCGGGAATCTTGTGCGGCGGCGTCGATTGCTTCAGGTCGACGAAGATCGTCGTCTGCCCGGCGATGGTGTAGCTGCGCAAGCGGTCGAGGTAGTCGGTCTCCTGCAGCGTGCGCTCGAGCCGCTCGGTAACCTGCTTGATCGTCTCGTCCACCATCGCACCGGGCCAGCCGGCCGCGACGACCATCGTGCGCGTGGTGATCGCCGGGTCCTCGCCGCGCCCCAGCTTGAAGAAGGACATGACGCCGGCCACCACGGCCAGGATCATCAGCAAGACAACCAGCGAGCGCTTCTTGAGCGCCCATTCCGACAGGTTCGGTCCAATCACGAGCGAGCCTCCGGCACGCGCACCTTCTGACCCGGGCGCAGCGCCTGCACGCCGGCGATGACGACGACGTCGCCCGGGTTCAGCCCCGCGGCCACCTGCACGGTGTTGGCGTCGCCCCCGCCCAGCTGGACGTTGCGCAACGATACGGTGCTCGAAGCCATGTCGACCACCCATACCGCGGTCTTGCCGTCGGCGCGTACCAGCGCCGAGGCCGGCACCTCGATGGCAAGCGCCTCGGGCAGTTGCATCTTGCCCGTAACGGTGCTGCCCAGGCGCATGGCCGGCGGCGGGTCGATCAGGCGTACGCGCACGGCGAAGGTGCCGGTCACCGGATCCGCGCGCGGCGAGACTTCCCGTACCCGGCCGGCAACCGTCACCCGCGGGTCGTCGGTCAGCGCCACCGTGATCTCTGGAACCTTCGGCGCGACGTCCTTGATGCGGCCCGGCACGTCGAACACCGCGTCGCGCGCGCCCTCGCGCGCTACCTGGATGATCATGCGTCCGGCCGACACCACTTCGCCGGGCTCCGGTCCGCGCGCGGTCACGACGCCGGCCGCGTTTGAAGAGAGACGCGTATAGCTCAGACGGTTCTCTGCCAGGCTGACCTGCGACTGGACTGCCTCGACCTGCGACTCGGCGGTCTTCAGCAGTGCCACGGCCTGGTCGAACGAGGCGCGCGACACGGCGTCTTCGGCCACCAACTCGCGCATGCGTGCGTGATTGTTGCGCGCCTCCACCAACTGTGCCCGTGCTGCCGCCAGTTGCGCCCGCGCCGACTGCAGGCCACTTTCCTCGTTCTGCGGGTCCAGCCGCGCTATGAGTTGACCGGGCTTTACCTTGTCGCCGATATCCACCGTCCGCTCGACCAACCGGCCGTCGATACGGAATGACTCGTTGATCTCGGTCTGCGCCTGCACCGAGCCGGTCAGGGAGACGATACCACTCGCGGCACGGCTTTCGATAGTCGTCACACGCACCGGGCGAATCTCCGGCACCGACGCTTCGTCAGCGCGCTGACAGGCCGCCAGCAGGACCAACGTGGTGAGCGTCAGCAAGGCGTTGGTTCCGGAGAGAAAAGCGGTTCGCTTGGTGGCAGAGTTCACGAACACAGCGCGGCTCCTTGTCAAAATTTCGGTCGATTGGCGGGCGAGCCTGAGGCAGATAATTCTAAGTGCGTTCCTACCAACCCGGTGCACTCGCCACCGTACCCGCGGCGATGGCGCGCTCGAGTTGCGCGTGGTCGCGCTCGTTCTGGTCGGCGTAAACACGGGCAAAGTCGCAAAGGGCAGTGGCGAACTGCGAGCCCTTGCCGAGGTACGAACTGATCGCCACGGCGTCTCCCGAGCGGGCATGGGCCCGCGCCAGAGTCTCGCCACAGGCGGCAGCGAACTCGACCAGGCAGGGGGCGAGCAATTTGATATCGAGGATGATCTTCATGTCGCGGAACTGCCGTACGTAGTAGTCCCTGCCCTGGAACGAGCCCCAGCCGACGAAGATGCCGGTCGCGCTCTGCAGCGCCCGCTTGCCGGCGATTACCCGGGCGCCATGGTTGTCGTGCCGGCTGCGGCCGAGGTAAGACTCATATACCGACGCACCGGCCTGCTTGATCTGCAGGAACAGCGGGTCGCTGCCGCTGCGGCCCTCGAAGAGGGCCAGATAGACGCGCATGCCGACGCTGCCCACACCGACCACCTGGCGGACCACGTCCACCGGCGTGAAGCGGTCGAACAGGAAGCGCCGATCCTCCTGCAGGGTCATCCGGTAGCCAGCGAGGAACTGGTCGGTCAACGCGTCCTGCTCGTCGTCGTCGATGGCGACGCGGAAGGGTGGGTCCTCGTCGATCCGTGGCCGGCCGTCGACCATCGATGTGAGCTTGGCGAACGCGCCGAGGTGCGTACGGCTCCTGGACTCCTTTTCGATGTGCACCGAGATTGGCCCGCGGTCGGCCGGTGTGAAGTAGCTGATCAGGCTGTCGACATGCGTGCCGTCGTACCAGAGGCTGAGCTCGCTCATCTTCGCGCAGCGGGCCATGCGCTCCCGGTACGCCTCCACTGCCGTAACCACCGCCTCATCCGCCGTCGCCGCCTTGAGACCGTCCTCCCGAGCCGCCACCACCAGGCTGGCGGCGAGTCGCTGCACATCCCACTCGAAGGGCCCGGGCAGCGTCTCGTCAAAGTCGCGAAGGTCAAACAGGAGGTTCCGCTCGGGCGTCGCCCAGAGCCCAAAGTTGAGGACGTGAGCGTCGCCGCAGAGTTGCACCAGCAGCCCGCTGTGAGGCCGGGACGCAAGATCGGCAGCCATCACCGCGGCGGCGCCGCGGTAGTAGTTCCACGGCGATGCCACCATGCGGCCGTGTCGGACGGGGAGCAATTCGGGAACCCGGATCGCGTTCTGGGCGACGATCGTGTCGAGGGCGTCGTGCCCGCGCGTTGTCTCGTCCCAGCGCGCAAACGCGCCCCTCGGAGCCCGCTTGCGCGCCGCCTTGCCGGCCGCGCTTCGCTCCTCGACGGTCTCCCGGAGGTCGTGCACCGGAGCTGTCGTCGGCGAAGTCGTGCTTTGGTCGCTAGCCGTCATGAGAGTCGGTTCTCCAGGCGTCTCCGGCCTGCAGCCGGAAGGTATCTAATGGAAACAATGCCCTTGGTGAGGCGTCCGCGGTGCAGAATGCACGCGAGGAGGTGGGTTGTCAACTTGCAGAAGCCTCTGGCCTTGCCCTGGCAGACCGGCGTGACCGAAGCGAACGGTGGCCAGATCCGCGTTGCGCTCGCGTACCCCGAAGCGGTGACTCCCACCAGCGAGGCCATTACGGTCGCGGTGGGAACGCCCCGGAATGCAGCGTCCGTTCGGCTCTCGTCAGCCAGGTATTCAATCGCTCGTGGTCGGGGTAGCATCGACCAGCATGCAGATGGACGGGAGGCACGTCCGATTAGCGTCGGATTGATTTTTTTTCCACAAAGATGCGACACTCCAGTAGGGCGCGTCGGCTGAAGCGTTTGGCGAGACTCCTTCCCTAGGACGCCGGGGAGCAGGCAGCAGCAATGCCTCATCCCGGGCTGGCTACCAGCACCTGGTTCAAGAACAGCCGGAGATAACCACGAACGTGGCGATGAAGGACCACGAGACCTATGGGATTTATGTTCCTTCTGTTCACTCTCAGCCGCCGGTCACCTGCCTGCCGCAGGACGTTCCGCCAGCACGCGCGCCCTGCCTGGCTTGCCGTCGGCACGCTGCTGCTGTGGCTCTCGGTCGCAGCCACCCCCGTCCGGGCCCAGGCGGTCACTGCCGGCGCCGACTCCCCTCCTGCGCCGGCCGACGTCGTGGTCCAGACACCAGCCCACAGATCCGCCGATATTCCGGCCCGCGCCGACGCCGACGAGCAGGACGTCCAGGCCATCGTTCACCGCGCGCAGGCGCCGGATGCAGCCCTGCGCTACGAAGAGGCGTTGGCGCGCCATGCCAATGCCATCCACCAGCTCGCGGAACGCTCCGGCAAGAGTGATCTGGCCGTGCTGTCGGTGCGCCGGCTCGAGAGCCTGCAGCGCCACTGGCTGCTCTACGAGCGATCCGTCGCTCAGACGCGTGCGGAACTGGCGCGCACGATCAACGCGCAGTCCGAGGACGTGTCCGACCTGGCAAACCGACGGGCGGCCTGGCAGGCCACCGCTCATGCCGCGGGTCTGCCGCCCGCGCTGCGGGAACGCGTCGAGGAGTTGATTGCCAGGATCGACGACGCAGAAAAGCTACTCTCGGTGCCCCTCGCCAGGCTGCTCGATCTCGGACGAACGGGCGGCGCGCTGGCGACCCAGGTGCAACAGGGCACTGCCGCCGTGTCGAGCATGGTCGAGGACCAGGACCGGCGACTGGTGAGCATGGACACGCCGCCGCTGTGGCTGGCACTGCGCGACGCCGCCTCGCGCGAGCCGGTGAGTGCCGGTCTGACCCGCAGCCTCGATATCGAGCGTACGTTTGCCAGCAGTTACGACGCCGCCAACGTTCGCTGGCTGCCAGCCCTCGCAGCCGGCGCTGTGCTGCTCCTGCCCGCGATGGTCTGGCTGAGGTATCGCGCTCGCCTGCTGGTGGCGACCGGGCAAGCCACCGAACCGTCCATGCGCGCACTCTCGCGGCCCTGGGCGGCGTGGTTGTTGCTCGTCTTGATCGGCGCCGTGCTGTACGACATCCAGGGGCCCATCTTCCGCCAGCAGGCGGTGATGCTCCTCGCCTGGATCCCGGTGCTGGCCCTTGTCCAGCGCCGCGTGCTGACCAGCGTCGGCCCCTGGGCCTACTTCAGCGCCGTGTTTTACTTGCTGAACACCCTGGCCTCGTTGCTGCTCGGTGATCAGTTGCTGTACCGCGGCGTCCTGCTGGCCCTGAACCTGCTAATGTTGCTAACGCTGGCCTGGCGCATGCTGCGCGCGCGGCGCGGTGCTAGCGCCGAGGCCGGGCCGATGTCTGTCCGGGCGCTGACTTTCCTTGGCTGGGTCGCCTGCGCTGTGCTGCTCGTCTCGGCGGGTTCCAACGTCCTCGGCAATATCTCACTGGCGACGATGCTCACCGGCGCGCTGCTCGACAGCAGTTATGCTGCGCTGGCACTATACGCCGGCAGCACGGTAGTGGTGGCCTTGTTCCAGGTACTGGTTCCCCGTTCGACGCTGGCGCGCTTCGCCGGGCGCCATTCCGGCTCGCTGATCCCGCTGGCGGCCCGGCTCGGTCGCACGTTGATGGTGCTAGCCTGGCTGATCTACGCGCTGCAGTCCTTCCGCGTCTATCGCCCACTTTCCACCTCGCTGGTCACGGTGCTCACGCATGAATTCCAGCTTGGCCTGTTGTCGATCAGCCTGGGGAACCTCGCAGCGTTTTCGGTAGCGATCTGGGCGGCCTTCTGGCTGGCCAGGACCATCCGTCTGGTGCTCGCCGAAGACCTGCTGCCCGCGCTGGCCCTGCCGCGCGGGGTGGGTGACAGCATCTCGACGCTCACCTATTACGGCATCGTCTTTATCGGCCTCCTGCTGGCGCTGGCCATGGCCGGCTTTCAGGTGGGGCAACTGGCCATCGTCTTCGGTGCGCTCGGCGTTGGCATCGGTTTCGGCCTGCAGGATGTGGTGAAGAACTTCGTCGCTGGGCTGATCCTGATGTTCGAGCGACCGATCCGGCTTGGTGATGTGGTGGATGTGGCGGGGATGAGCGGCAAGGTCCGCGACATCGGTATGCGGGCCACGATCATCACCACCTTCGACGGTGCCGAGGTGGTGGTGCCCAACGGCATGCTGCTGGCCGACAAGCTGGTGAACTGGACGCTCAGCGGCACGAGCAGGCGCATCCACGTCGGCGTCAGCAGCGGCTACAGCGTGAGCCCCAAGCAGACCATCGAACTGCTGGTGAACATCGCGCGCGCCGTCGATGGCATCGCCTTGTCACCCGCCCCGATCGCTGTCCTGACCGGCCTGACCCCGGGAGCGCTGGAGTTCAGCGTACGGGCCTGGACCACCCCTGGTTCCGACTGGGTGGCGGTGCACAGTGCGCTGTCCGTAGCCATTCGCGACGGCCTAGCGGAGGCCGGTATCGAGGTGCCGCTGCCACAACGCGAGATGCACCTGCGGAGCGTGTCCGGGGCGGTGGTGCCGCCGGCAGCTGCGGGCAGGTAGCGGCACCAGGGCCGAAGGTCTGGCTCGATACCGGCTGAACTGACCGACCTTGATCCTCGTTGCTGCCGCTTGACCCCTGCCGTGATGGCGGAACCACACGGGCCATGGACGAGTGCCTCTTACTTGTCCTAGAATATCGCCATGCTGCGCGACGAAGAGAGCCTGTCAGCTGACTGGTGGGTCGACGCGCAAAGCGAAAGCGGTGGCCAACAGCTCATGCTCAACGTAAACACCCTGCTGCAGACACTCTGACCATGGGTCTACTCGGCATCCTGCTCGGCCTCGGACTGCTCGTCTGGCTGGCTTTTCGCGGCTGGAGCGTGCTCGGGCTGGCGCCCGTCGCGGCACTGATCGCGGCGGCTTTCGCGGGCGATCCACTGCTCGCCAACTGGACCCAGACCTTCATGGGTTCGGCCGCAGGCTTCATTGCGCAGTTCTTTCCGCTGTTCCTGCTTGGTGCGCTGTTCGGCAAGCTGATGGACGACAGTGGCTCGGTCACCGCCATTGCGCAGTTCATGACCGAGCGACTCGGGCCACACCGCGCCATCCTGGCCGTGGTACTGGCCGGCGCATTGGTCACCTACGGCGGCGTCAGCGTGTTCGTCGCGATGTTCGTGCTGGCTCCGATGGGCCAGGCCCTGTTCCGCGCCGCCGACGTTCCGAACCGCTTGCTGCCCGGGGCAGTGATGCTGGGCACCGCGACCTTCACGATGTCGGCCTTGCCGGGCACGCCAGCGATCCAGAACGCGATCCCGATGCCGTTCTTCGGCACCACGCCGTTCGCCGCGCCCGGTCTGGGCTTCATAGCGGCCGCCATCATGCTCGGCTTTGGGCTGTGGTGGCTGGCGCGCGGCGAGTCCGCCGCGCGCCGCGCCGGCGAAGGCTTCGCCGGCCCGATCGACTCTGCCTCCCGTGCGGCGCACGACCCGGTCGTGCGCGAGCGCGCCACGGCGTCGCACGAGTTCGATCCGGCGGAGGTCGAGCACGGCACGCGCAGTCCGCAATTACCGGGAATCGGCATTGCCCTGTTGCCCCTCATCGTCGTCATGGTGGTCAACCTGACGATGTCGCTGCTGGTGCTGCCGCGCCTTGACACGAGTTACCTGGCGGAACTGCGCTGGGGTGAAACCTCGCTGGCAACCGTCGGCGGTGTCTGGTCGGTGATCGTCGCGCTGGCATTTGCGATCGTCGTGCTGTACCTCTTCAACCGGGGTCGTCTGCTGGCGCTGCGCGAAACGGTGGATGCCGGCCTCAATGCTTCAGCGCTGCCCGTCCTGAGCGTCGCCAGCCTGGTCGGCTTCGGTGCGGTAGTCGCATCGCTGCCCGCCTTCGAGGCTGTCCGCGACTGGGTACTGGGCATCGAAGGCGGTCCACTGGTTGGCTTGGCGCTGGCCACCAACGTGCTCTCGGCGCTCACTGGTTCGGCCTCGGGCGGCCTGACCATCGCCCTCGGCGCGCTTGGCGAAACCTATATGCAGCTCGCCGCAATCCATGGCATCGACCCGGCGCTGATGCACCGCGTAGCGGTGATCGGCGCGGCCACGCTCGACAGTCTGCCACACAACGGCGCCGTCGTGACCTTGCTCGCCGTCTGCGGCGCAACGCACCGGGAAAGCTACTTCGACATCGTCATGGTCGCGATTGTTGGCGCCTTGCTGGCGCTCGCTGCGATCATTGCCTTAGGCTCCGCCGTCGGTTCGTTCTAGCCGCGGCTGGCCTGACCTCGGAGCATGTTGCTCACACCTGGTGAGCAGCGAGGTTGACGGCCCCCGATAGGGGGCTCGGTTATCCAGGAAGACGCCGTTGTGTTTTCCATCTTTTAATGAACATGAAAGACCGGACATGAGCACGAAGAAAGTCGCAATCGCCTGTCAAGGTGGTGGTACGCACGCAGCATTTACCTGGGGCGTTCTCACACAGATCCTGGAAACCAAGAAGGCGTGGGACGCAGACGCTGGCGAGGGAGAAAAGTTCGACATCATTGCCATCAGCGGCACTTCTGCCGGAGCGCTTTGTGCTTTGGCAACGTGGTACGGACTGGTCCCCAACACTGCCGACGCAGACTGCGGCACGATCGACAAGGCGATTGATCGCCTGGATTTTCTATGGACCAACTTTGCTGCGACCACGCCGGTCGAAATCGCCCACAATCAGATGGTCGGGACGCTCTTGCAGTGGAAAGCGAAGGGCGTGCCGTTCCCGGGATCCAATCCCTACGCCGGGCACGGCAATGTCGGTCTGTCCGCTCTTGCGATGATGGGTGCCCGCAGCGACTACCTGGGTTTTCCGGATCTGCTCAACGCGCTCTGCCCGGATTTCAAGACGATCGACTGGGCGGCCGTGGCAAAGGCCGACCGGCGTATCATGGTGGGCGCAATTGAGGTTCTCAGCGGCAACTTCGAGATCTTCGATTCCAACAAGACACTGGAGCAACTTGGTTTGCTGGCCAGCCCACCGAAAGTCGATCAATACGACGTCACTCGCTGGCGCATGCGCCGTGCGATCTCGCTCGAGGGCGTGGCAGCGTCGGGAACGCTGCCCGAGATTCTGCCAGCGCAAGTCATCGGCAACACGACGTTTCCCACCTGTGAACCCAACAAAGTCGTCACCCGAAACGCGTATTATTGGGATGGCCTGTATTCGCAGAACCCCCCCGTTCGCAATCTCCTCGACGTCGGAACAAAGGCCGAGAAGCCTGACGAAATCTGGGTCGTGCGCATCAATCCGCAAGAAATCTCGCCGCAATCCCAGAAGGTCAGCCTCGAAGACATCAAGGATCGTGAGAACGACCTGGCCGGTAATCTCTCGCTGAACCAGGAGTTGGACCACATTTTGACGATCAATCGTTGGATCGCAGAACATGGGGACAGCCATCCGCCGCTGAGGGGCCGCAAGATCGTCGAGGTCCGGACCATCAAGATGAGGCGCGAAACCGCCTGGGGTCTCCAGCACACGTCCAAATTCGACCGCAGCGCTGACCATTTCGCCAGACTTCGCGAGGAAGGGCAGGCGGTTGCGAAAGAATGGCTGGCGGACTGGCGGGCACGCGGCAAGGACTTTGCCTCGTATCCCAACGATGCCCGCTACCCGGAACCTGCCTGACTTCGGTCGCGTAGCCGCCTTCCCGCTCCGCTCGCAAGGCGCGCTACAAGGATGAGGCTGCGCAGACGCCACCCTGGAAATTTCTCCGGTCGGACGCATCGGGGCCGGTCACCGTCAGGCCGGGACTAAAACCGCATTTGCAGGTGCAGCAGCAGGTAGCTGACGATAACGACAGTCACCAGCGATCCGGCGACCAGCGGGATACCGAACTTGGCGAACGAGGCCGAGGTGTAGCCGCCAGGCTGCATGACCATCAGGTTCGACTGGTGGCTGAACGGGTTGATGAAGGTGAACGAGATGCAGGTGCCGATCAGCGCCAGGAGCGTCACCGGGTTGATGCCGAGTTCGTTGGCTATTCCGATCGCCACCGGGGTAAGGATGGATGCTGCTGCGGCATTGGTGACGAGGTTGGTCACGATCGCCGTCGTCAGCGCGAAGACGATGACGACGAGCAGTACGCTACCTCCCGCGAGGTGCCTGATTGCGTCGGCAAGCACGGTGGCCAGTCCGCTCTCGACGACGATTGCGCCGAGCGCCACCGACCCGACGAGGATGAACAACACGTTCCAGTCGAGGGCGCGCACGGCGGACTTCGGCGTCAGGATGCCGGTGACCACCATGAGCACGGCCCCGGTCAAGGAAGCCAGCTCGACCGCAAGCAGGCCGAAGGACGCCGAGACGATGACAGCGATCAGGATCGCGAGAGCGAACACAGTCTTGGCCGGTTGCGGGCTCAGCCCCGCGGCTTTCTCGAAGATCGCCACATCCGGCTGGTCGACGAGCAGGGACTTGCTCGGCGTGGTCACGAAGGCGGTTGCGCCCGGGCACACCTCGGTGTCGCGCAGTGGGCCCGTGGTCCGCGCGGCGATGACGTGGATACCCCCGTCGGTTTCGAAGTCCCGCACAGTCCCACTGGCGCCCGAGCCTGCGGAAACCCGGTATAGGCGCTGTTCCGCCAGGCCGAACAGCGGGCTGCCCCACAAGGCGGTCACGCCGCTCTCGGTTGCCGAGAAGACCAGGGTGTCGCCGGCCTCGATCGGGGCGGATGGATCAAGGTCGGCATCCCAACGCCGGATCGCGTCAAGGGCGTACTGCTGCGTCTGATCGATCCCGAAATCCGCGGCCACACGGCCAATCGCCAGCGCCTTCCCGGAAACCGGGATCTCAACCCGCCAGTCGCGAGTTGCCGCTACTGTTTCCGCCTGACCACTCAGCATCAGCGGCGCGATCATATACACGATCACCGCGCCGACGATGGCCACCGGTAACGCCACTGGGGCAAACGAAAGCATCGTCATGTCGATGCCCGCTGGCGCAGCGATACCGGCGATGAGCAGGTTCGAGCTGGTGCCGATCAGCGTTACGGAGCCGGCAAGAGTCGTGATGTGCGCGATGGGCAGCAGCAACTCGCGGGCGTTGATGCCGCGGTTCTGCTCCAGTTCCTTGGCGGCCGGGACGAGCATGGCAACGATCGGGGTGGTGTTCATCAGGCCAGACCCGACGCCGATGGGCAGCGCGAGGCGACGCAAGGCGTGCTGGGCGCTGGTGACGGTCGACAGCAGCGCCCAGGTGACTCGCGTCACCGCGCCGGTATGAACGATGCCCTTGGCGATGACGAGCATCGCCGCCACGGTGATGATCCCGCCGTTGCTCAATCCGGCGAATAGCGCCGGTACCGGGGCCAATCCGGTCACGCCCGCGATGCAGATCGCCGTAGCCAGGGCGAGGACAGCAGGAACCCGCCCCGACGCCATGGCGACGAGGGTTGCGAGTACGACCAGAGCGGCAAAATAGATCACGTGATGACTCCTTCCTGTAGGGCGCCAAGCGGTCCGTTGATGGATATTGTGCTTCCCAACCTTGATTCCTCGTCACTTCCGGGCAGCCAAGCGCAGTTGTCCGCTCGCTGATCTTCATGACCCGTGCTTGCCCCCTCGCTGCGCCTGATGGATCTTTACAGAAGGATCCTTGTATGCCGGCTTCCGTAAGTCCTGGGCCGGCAATCATACAGAGTTTGGTGCGAATTTGGTTAATCACCCGGCTGGCGCCGCTGGCAATGACCTTACTGCGGAACTTTGCAGCCAGGCCTGCCTTCGGTTCCCGGGAGTCCGCCAGCGGGGCTTGACAACGCCTGCCCTTTGCGCGAACCGAACTTGTGCGTGTAAACCCAGGTAAATTCCGCACCGAACAGGAAGATCTGAGCCGAATAATAAACCCACAGCAGCACAACGATCAGCGAGGCTGAAACGCCGAAATGAGACGAAACACCGCTTCTGCCAATATAGGCACCGATCAGAGCCTTGCCGGTGATAAACAGTAGCGATGTAACTATTGCGCCAACCCAGACATCTTTCCAGTGGATCTGAACGCGGGGCATGGTCTTGTAGATCATGGCAAAAACCGCCGTCGCCAGCATGACGCCGAGTGTGACTTCGCTTGTGTTCTCGACCGTTGCCCAACCTGTCGCATGCGGATACAGCCACTTGCTCAAAGCGGCCAGACCAGCACTGAAAGCCAGCGAAACCGTCAGCAGGAAGCCGATTCCGAGAATCATGCCGAAGGACAACAAGCGGGCGCGCAGCAAACTCCATATGCCGGAGATCTTTACCTTTTGCGGCGCCCGCCAGATTCGGTTGAGCGCGTCCTGCAGTTCGGCGAAGACGGATGTCGCGCCAATGAAGAGAAAGACCAGTCCGAAGATTGTCGCCATCGCGCTTTCGGCGGGCTTGCCCGCACTTTCCAGCAGAGCCTGCACGGCCAGCGCTCCGGGTGTTCCAAGCATTCCTTCCAGTTGTTCAAAGATCTCGCCACGAGCAGCTTGCTCGCCGAAAAAGAATCCGGCGATTGAAATCACGATCAACAGCAGGGGAGCAATCGAAAACATCGTGTAAAAGGCCAAGGCCGCCCCCATGCTTTGCGCATGGTCATCCACCCAGTTCACGGCAGCCGCCTTGAACAGATCCGGGATGTCCCTGAAATTCATGGCCTGGTTCCCTGCCGGCACGCGAGACCTGTCACTGAAGTGGGGCGGCCGCACAAGGGCCAGAGTTGCACGCTGGCCAATGACGATTGCGGCACACGCCGTGTTTCGGTGGAACCTCCGGTCGCTTGTCTCACAGCCTGCCGTTCCGCGAAAGAAGAACGGCAATCGGTCGTGTACCCATAAACTCTGAAAAAACAATGGCCAGGACGGCGGTAATCGGGACAGCCAGAAATGCGCCGGCGATTCCCCACAATTCGGACCAGATCGCCAGACTGACCAGGATGGCAAATGGACTGAGGTTGAGCGAATTGCCCATGATATAGGGGTCAACAAAGTTGCCAATCAGGAACTGGACGAGCACCAGTCCAAGCAACAAAGAGAGGATCACATTCGGATCCTCGAACTGAATGATCGCCATGATCACCGGGAACAATACCCCGAGAAACGATCCAATATAGGGAACATAATTCAGAAATGCGATCAACACCGCCCAGAACGCGGCGAATTCAAGACCGGCGAAGGCCATGATAGCCCAGCTTATCGCCCCCAGAAACAGGCTGATGAATGTCTTCAGCGCCAGATAGGCTCCGATTCGCTTGTTGATGTCAGAGGTGATTGCCCGAATCTGGGCGACGCGACTTGCATCGCTCGAGATGTTTTCCATTTTCTGGGGGAAAAAGCGCCGCTCGACCAACAGGAAGGTGGCATACAGGAAAACGACCATAACACTGACGATGATCGACGACACCGAGGCAAGCATTGACCCGAGCACCCGCTGAATGTTTATCTGGGCGAAAAGTTCCTGACGCAGCGTAGTCCAGGTGGGTTCAGTCTCGATTCGCAGAAAAACAGCAAGTCTCTGGATCGCAGCGAGCAGGGATTGCTGATATTGCGGGGCAAGCGCCAGAAACCTGTCCTTGTTGATTACGAAAAGGTAAACAACGACCAGCAATGAAAGCGTAATGAGGAGTACGGAGAGCACGTATCTGACTTGAAGTGGCAGAACGCAACCCAGATACGGAATCCTGTGCATGGCCTGCGCCAGACCGACGATCACGTAGACGACGACAAGGCCAAAAAAGACAGGGACAAGGACATCTTTCCCGATGTACAGCACCCAACCTGCGATCAGCATCAGGAGGGTTCCGTTTACGAGCCCTTGAAGTCTATTCATCCCTGAATATACCCGGTTCTCCGGCCATCCCGATGTCGTTTCCCCGTGCCGGTCTAGCCACGGGTTCGCGCTGCATGATCGTTCCGGAGACACCGCAGTCCCGGCTTCCGCAATCCAGTCCGCAGACCACCCTCACCCTCGACGATACAAGACGGCGTCCTGCCAAGCAAACGCCTGGGCTCAGCCGCACCAAGACTGGAACTGCAGCGGGCGTAAAGCTTGACGATATGCCCGAACAGCGCGCAACCGGTCAGCGGTGAGTGCTATTGCTCTGAGATGGCCGGCCGTGACCTTGTCGACGGGTCACGCCACTCGCGCTGCGGCGCGCGGCGGTCCCAACGTTTCTGCCAATAGGCCTTCCGTCCGAACCAGTGCTTGCGCTGGTAGTGCGTGTCCCAGTATTCACCGAGTGAAAACTCGCTTTCTGGCAGGCCGAGGTTGGGGCCGCCATTGAGAATGGTAACTGCACTGCCATTGAACGGAATGGAAAGGAAGCGCGAATACACCCAGCCCCGATCACGACCCGCAATGACATCGCACCACCGCCAGTTGGCGACACACCCGACAACAGTAACCCGTGTCCCGCTCAAGAGCCAGGTAACGGTCGGGAAGACATTCTCGGGACCGGAGCGGACGTTAACACTGGTTGTAGTGGTCGCCGTTTCTGCCGCCGCATGTGGAAGGCATGCAGTACCGAAGATGACGAGTGCGAGCAGTAATTTTAGAGGCGTACGCATGAGCATCCTGTCGATGGTTGATTGAATCTTCTCACCAAAACTGCCCGCCACCCGTAACGCCTTCGCCAACTCGCGGAAGGCAACCACCCGGTGCGGATGGAGCGTCGTCCTTTACCAGAATGGCATGAAGCGGCCAGATCACTGGCAGTCGCGAGCGAAAGGGCAGAAATTTCAAGGGCATAAGCGGGATTATCCTTGATCGCTGCGGCACCGGTCAACGTCAGTTTCCATCAGGGATCCAATTACAAGTGTTGCCGAAAGCGGGAAGACCATTGCTGGCAGGATGGCAGCACCCTGCCGATCAGGGCTGGCCAGCATGCAACCGCGCGCAGCGAGGGCAGCCGCGCCAATGGCGAGCGTGACACGGAAGCGGCCCGCGAACCGCTACTTCTTGGCGGCCTTCGCGACCCAGAGGTAAATGTTCAGCGCTGCGATCACCAGCGCCACCGGCACACCAATGTCGAACAGCGAGGTCTCGCCGTTCCAGGACATGATCTGGCCGAGCAAAGTCACCGCCATCACGGCAATCACCACCGTCACCAGGCTGGTCTTGAGATCCTCGAAGGTGTTGATCTGCAGGCGGGATGCCACTTTAAAGTCAGCGTCGATGAACAACTCATAGAGGCCGAGAGCAAGGATCAGCATCACGGTGCCGAGCAGGAACAGATCGAAGATCTCGATGAAGTAGAGCATCAAGGCCTTCGCGCCCCTGGTCGAGACGTCGCCGGCCGTAAGTGTCCGCGTGATGACCACGACGGTATCGACAAGGCCGTAGGCATACAGTGCCATCGCTGACAGGAGGGAACCGAGCACCGCGGCAAGGACCAGGAAACGACTGGCGTTCAGTAGCGGCCTCACGATGACGTATCCTGCGGATGGGCGGCAGCCGTGCCGCACGCGGCTTTGGGGCCGCGCAAAGGAACCAGCAACGGCGCCTTTGACATGGTGCGGATCCGGAACCAGAATTTGTTCATCACCGGCCTCGTGATGCGAAAAGCGGGAAGACTATCACTTCGGTAAGCCGAAGGCACCACCCCGGCTTTCGCTCCGTCACCAACGCCAGCCGAAGTTGCCTCCGTGAGGCCAACCCCACTCACACCGACGCTCTTCGATCATTGCTCGCCCTCAGTTTCCAGGCGCTCCCGATAGTTCCTTGTTGACCGTGCCTGGTCTACCCGTGTCGACCCAAGCCCAGCCAAGCAGTCGGACTTGGACCATCGGCTGCCGACCACGGACACTTGCCTGGCTCTGCTCGGCGCGCAAGGATGTCTTTGACCCGCAAACGGCGAAACAGCGATTGACAGGTGTTGCAGACTTGCAATAACATGCTGGGCTTTCCGTTATCAGGCAAAAAAGGACGGCGCTTTTAATGAAGACTTTCTCTGCCAAATCGCACGAAGTGACGCGCGAATGGCTTCTTGTTGATGGCACCGACAAGGTGCTCGGTCGCCTGGCGACCGAAATCGCTCGCCGCCTGCGTGGTAAACACAAGCCCGAGTTCACCCCGCACGTCGATACCGGCGACTACATCATCGTCACCAATGTCGACAAGTTGCGCGTCACCGGCAACAAGGCTCAGGACAAGAAGTACTACCGCCATTCGGGCTATCCTGGGGGCATCTACGAGACCAACTTCACCAAGATGCAACAGCGTTTTCCGGGGCGAGTCCTTGAACAGGCGGTCAAGGGCATGCTCCCCAAGGGACCACTCGGTTACGCCATGCTCAAGAAAATGAAGTGCTACGCCGGCGCAACCCATCCGCACGCTGCCCAGCAGCCGAAGGTTCTGGAACTTTAAGGGGTCACAATGGCTGACAATTACTTCTACGGCACGGGTCGGCGGAAAAGCGCCGTGGCACGGGTCTTCATGAAGCGCGGCGACGGCAAGTTCGTCGTCAACGGCAAACCGGTTGACGAGTTTTTTTCGCGCGTGACGGGGCGCATGATCGTTCGGCAGCCGTTGCAACTGATCGAACAGTTGACCGGCTTCGACATTCTGGTCAATGTGGCTGGCGGCGGTGAGTCCGGGCAGGCTGGCGCTGTCCGGCACGGTATCACAAGAGCCCTGATTGCCTACGACGTCGCGCTCAAACCGACACTCTCGAAAGCAGGCTTTGTCACTCGCGATGCGCGTGAAGTGGAACGCAAGAAGGTGGGTTTCCACAAGGCACGCCGTCGCAAGCAGTTCTCCAAGCGCTAATCGGATCTCCGGTCGCACAGCACGAAGCCGCCCCCTGGGCGGTTTTTGTGTTTTCGGGAGGCGGGGACTATCATTACAGGCCAACGCGGAGGCTCTCATGATCAAAGTCGGAATCGTCGGAGGCACTGGCTACACCGGTGTCGAACTGTTGCGTCTGCTGGCGCAACACCCGGAAGTGCAGATCGTCGCCATCACCTCGCGGGGGGATGCTGGCACGGATGTGTCGAGCATGTTTCCGAGCTTGCGTGGGCGGCTGAAGCTGAAGTTCGAGGATCCGGCGAGCGCCAATCTCAGGGCCTGCGATGTGGTGTTCTTCGCCACACCCAACGGTATAGCGATGGAGCAGGCGCCGGCCCTGCTTGCCGCCGGCGTTCGCGTGATTGACCTCGCCGCCGATTTCCGCATCAGCGACGTTGCGGAGTGGAGCCAGTGGTACGGAATGCAGCATGCCAGCCCGGAATGGGTGGCCAAGGCGGTCTATGGACTACCGGAATACGACCGGGCAGCCATCCGCAACGCCCATCTGGTCGCCAACCCGGGATGTTACCCGACGGCAGTGCAACTGGGCTTCATGCCACTGCTTGAGGCCGGCCTGGTGGAGCTGGACCATCTCGTGGCGGACGCCAAGTCGGGCGTCTCCGGTGCCGGACGAAAGGCCGAGATCCCGGCGCTTTTCTCGGAAGCAGCCGACAATTTCAAGGCCTATGCCGTCCCCGGACACCGACATCTGCCGGAAATCCGGCAGGGCTTGTCGAGAATGGCCGGCAGCCCCGTCGGCTTGACCTTCGTACCACACCTGACGCCCATGATCCGCGGCATTCATGCAACGCTCTACGCGCGCATCAAGCGTGCGGCGGATTTCCAGGCGCTGTTCGAGGAGCGTTACCGGAGAGAACCGTTTGTCGATGTCCTGCCGCCCGGCTCGCATCCCGATACGCGCTCGGTGCGAGCGGCCAATACCTGTCGCATCGCAGTGCACCGCCCGCAGGGAAGTGACGTGGTGGTGGTGCTTTCGGTGATCGACAACCTGGTGAAAGGCGCTGCTGGCCAGGCGGTGCAGAACCTCAACATCATGTTTGGCCTGCCCGAGAGCGAAGGTCTGTGGCAACTCGCGGTCCTTCCCTGACCCTGACAGGCCCTCGACCGTGCTCTGGCGATGCGCCGGAGCTTTGGCGTCGAGGAACTGCCGGCTGCCATCGGTGCTATCATCACGCGCTCGTCACCGGTTGAAAAGAGAGATCCGATCTTTGTTGCCTGGCTGCCGGAACATCAATGAGGAATCGAGTGTATCGGTCGTCGACAACCGTCGCTGCTGGAGACGAAAGAGCATCTGCTCGT
This sequence comes from Candidatus Accumulibacter necessarius, assembly GCA_017302435.1. Taxonomy (GTDB): domain Bacteria; phylum Pseudomonadota; class Gammaproteobacteria; order Burkholderiales; family Rhodocyclaceae; genus Accumulibacter; species Accumulibacter necessarius. Next base: position 94,025 of record JAFLDL010000003.1, on the reverse strand, counting down.
CACGCACGCGGTTATTGCTCGGAGTAGCGGCAAGCGGATTTTGGAACTCCTCTTGAATACGTGTGTCGAAATCCTGGTTGAATATTGCCCCGTTGGGATGTAGCAGTGAGAGTCCGCGGTGAACGGCAGTGGTCGACGCAACGGGCGCCGAAATCGGTGAATTGCGACCAACTGCCGATAACCGGCCCCGCCTGGAAAAGGCTCTAACCACAGATTTTGGAGAATAGCGTAATGAATGTAGCAACCGAAATGCCGATGCCGTTTGTTTTCACCGATAGTGCCGCCGGCAAGGTGAAAGAGTTGATCGAGGAAGAAGGGAACCCGGACCTGAAACTGCGCGTGTTTGTTACCGGCGGCGGCTGCTCCGGTTTCCAGTATGGCTTTACCTTTGACGAGGTGGCCAACGACGACGACACCGCCCTGCAGAAGGACGGGGTGACCTTGCTGGTCGACCCGATGAGCTATCAGTACCTGGTGGGTGCCGAAATCGATTACACCGAGGGGCTGGAGGGCTCGCAGTTCGTGATCAAGAACCCGAACGCGTCCTCGACCTGCGGCTGCGGGTCGTCGTTCTCGGTATAGGCTGGCAGCCGGACAGGCGAGACCGTCAGGCCTGCTGGCACTGGGTCATGCCGCGGCGGGAAGCTTGTTGGTCGACCGATTACCGTCTGAGCAGCGTTGCAACGGTGGCCAGTAGCGCTGCCGCAACGAGGTGATGGCTGATGGCCAGCCACAGAGAAAAGCCGCTGAGCACCGTCAGGCTGCCGAGGGCGATTTGGGCTGCCAGCAGGACCAGCAGCATCCTGGCCGCCCGCTGCCGCTCTTCGTCAGCCAGCGCTTGCACTCCCGCCGCACCCAGCACGAGGAGCGTGGCAAGAGCGCTGTAACGGTGCAGCAGATGCAGGGTGGCGCCGCCCGGGTCGCCTGCGGCTGGTGTGGCAGTGAGGACCGAGAAGGGCCTTAGCGCTGCCCAGTCGTCCGCGCCTGGCCACCAGCTGCCGCCGCAATCGGGAAACGAAGCGCAGGCGAGCGCCGAGTAGCTGGCGCCAATCAGGGCACCCAGGACCACGGTAACCGACAGCGCGGCCGCTCCCAGGCGCAGCGCCAGCGTCGGCGCGGCCGGACTTTGCAGCATCGACCCAGGACTACTGGCCAGCACCACTCGCCAGGAGAAGGTGACCAGACCGAGGCCACCCATGATGTTCAGAAACCCGACCAGGGTCAGCCTCGGATCCGAACTCCAGATGCCGAGTGCGGAGAGCGCCAGCATCAGCAACAGGAGGAGCGTCGCCGGACCGGCTGCCGACTCGATCGCCGGCCGGTGCCAGCACTGCCAGACCAGGGCACAGGCCAGCAGCAGAGAAATCGAAGCGACCGCACGATGCAGCAGGCGAACAACTCCGAAGTGCAGTTCCCCTGGTTCGCTGGCCAGCAGCCTGCCGTAACAGGCGGGCCACTCGGCACAGCCGAGGCCGGCGCCGTCAAGACGAAGGTAGGCGCTGAGCAACACGACCATCAGCGAGAGTACGGTCAGCAGGAGCGCCGTCGCCCGGATCGTTCGCAAGCGCAGGCCGGCGCTTGCCATCAGGTGGTACGGCCGGCGGCCGGCGCCAGCCGCAGTTCATGATTCAACCACAGCAGCAGACCAAGCACGACCATGGCTCCTCCCTGATGCGCGGCACCCAGACCGACGGGAACGGCCAGCAGCAGCGTGGCGATGCCGAGCCCAATCTGGACGAACAGCACCACCAGCAACAGCGTTGCCACCAGGCGAGCCGTACTGGACACCGCGGCGGATCGGATTTTCCACCAGAACCAGGGCAACAGAAAAGCCAGCAGCCACGCTCCCAGGCGGTGATCAAACTGGACCAGCGCCATGTTGTTGAAGAAATTGAGGTACCACGGATCGAGGATGAAGCTCTCAGGCGGCAGCAGGTGCCCGTTCATCAGCGGAAAGGTATTGTAGGCCTTGCCGGCGCGAATGCCGGCGACCAGGCCGCCTGTGACGACCATGTAACCGACCAGGATCGCCAGCCAGAAGCCAATGCGCTGCAACTGTCTCAACCCCGCCTCGTGAGCTGAACGGGCTCTCTCGGCAAGCAGGCCGAGCGCCACCCAGAACATCGCGACAAAGATCAGGAAAGCCAGCGACAAATGCGCGGTCAGGCGATAGTGACTGACCCGCGGATCGTCCACGAGCCCGCTCTTGACCATGTACCAGCCCATCGCTCCCTGCAGCCCGCCGAGGATGAAGATCCCCAGCAGCTTCGGCACGAGCGACGGTTCGATCTTGCCCCGCAGCCAGAAGTAGAGGAAAGGCAGCAGGAAGACGACGCCGATCAGCCGCCCGAGAAGTCGGTGCCAGTACTCCCAGAAGAAGATCCCCTTGAACTCGTCGAGCGTCATCTGGTGATTGACCTGCTGGTATTCCGGTGTCTTCTTGTATTTCTCGAAGGTCTCGTCCCATTCCGCCTGATCGAGCGGCGGGATGACACCGACAATCGGCTGCCATTCGACGATCGACAAGCCGGAATGGGTCAGGCGAGTGACGCCACCGACCACCAGAATGGCGAAGACCATGGCACTGCAGATCAATAGCCAGAGCGCAACCTGTCGGCGAGCGACTTTATCCATGATGGGGACCGTGGAGCTGAAAAGGGAAGAAGGCGCGAATTATAGGCCCTTTGCCGGGCGCACCGAAGGCCACTCTGAGTGCGACCAATGGCCGCAGCCACAAGCCTGCAATGCCGATGTTTGCTGGCCTTGCCACCATCTGCCGGGTTTCCCCGTTCTTGACGTGAATCAAATCAATTGCCTGCCGCCTGCCGGTATTCTTCCCGCAATTGTGCCTCGACGGGCCAAGGAATTCGGGTTTTTCCGCAACTTGCCACGCGCCGAGAGCGCCAATCAGTGATCTGGAGGAAACACAAATGGCCGACAACAACGATGACGACATCCCGTTCATGCAGCGACTGCTGGACAACCACTTCCTGCTTCTCTTCCTCGGCGTGGCGTCACCGGGGCTGCTCTACATCCTGTGGGGCATCATCGACATCATGAATACGCCGGTCGCCAGGTAAGCCAATCAGCCACATCAGGGAGAGACAAATATGAGTGCAATTCTGCCGCCGTCTGATCGGCTCTGGTGGAAGCAACCGATCGACAAGGTCGAATGGGCGTGGATCGCGATCGCCTTCGTCTGGGGGATGGTGATGTTCGTGATGATGATTTACTGGCACGTCTACGGTAAGCAGAACCTCTCCAACGAGGCCTACAAGACGACCCCGGAGATGTTCGCTGCCAAGGCGGAGAAATTCATCGCCGAAAACACCATCCGCACCGAAATCGGCCTCAATGGCGAGGAAATCCCGGTTGCCAAGGTTCCGGCCGGTGGCGCGGGATACCTGATCGCCCGCCTGTGGAACTGGTACCCGATCCTCGAACTCGAGGAGGGTCAGACCTACAGGATCCACCTGTCGTCGATGGATTACAACCACGGATTCTCGCTCCAGCCGGTCAACATAAATATCCAGGTAATTCCTGGCTATGAGCATGTCGTCAAGATGACCCCGACCAAGAAAGGCACTTACGCGATCGTCTGCAACGAATACTGCGGCATCGGCCACCACTCGATGCTTGGCCGTATCTACGTGAAATAAGGGGGAATCGATAGATGGCAACGACTTACCGCACCTGTCCCGTCTCCGGACTGCAATTCGAGGATCAGGCCGAGAAGCTGATGCGCTGGAACGCCGTCGCCGGCGTCCTCTGGCTGCTGGTCGGCGGCATCACCGCCCTGCTGGTGATCCTCACCCGCTGGCCGGCAATCAAGCTGCTGCCGGCAGACCAGTTCTACCTGATCCTCACCGCCCACGGCATCGACATGCTGATCCTGTGGATCCTGTTTTTTGAAATGGCCGTGCTCTACTTCGCCTCATCGACCCTGCTCAGATGCCGGCTGGCCACACCGAAGATCGCCTGGCTCGGCTTCTGGCTGATGGTCGTCGGCGGCATCATGACCAATGTCGCCATCTTCCAGGGTGAGTCGAGCGTGATGTTCACCTCCTATGTGCCGATGCAGGCAGCGTGGCACTTCTACCTTGGCATCATCCTGGTCGCCGTCGGTGCACTGCTCGGCACCGCTGTCTTCTTCGGCACGCTGGTCGTCGCCAAGAAGGACAAGACCTATCAGGGCTCGCTGCCGCTGGTTAGCTTCGGCGCACTGACCGCGGCGATCATCGCCACCTTCACCATTCTCGCCGGCGCCGGCATCCTGATCCCGACCTTCTTCTGGTCGGTCGGCCTGATCAAGGAAATCGACGCGCAGTTGTACCGCATGGTCTGGTGGGGACTGGGGCATTCGTCGCAGCAGATCAACGTCGCGGCGCACGTCTCGGTCTGGTACCTGACCGCCGCCGTGATCTTCGGCGCCAAGCCGCTGTCCGAAAAGGTGTCGCGCTTCGCCTTCCTGCTCTACATCCTCTTCCTGCAACTGGCAAGCGCGCACCACCTGCTCTCCGACCCGGGCATGAGCGCCGAGTGGAAGGTGCTGAACACCTCCTATTTCATGTACTTCGCGGTCATGGCGTCGATGATCCACGGCTTCACGGTTCCCGGTGCGATCGAAGCCGCGCAGCGGCGCAAGGGCTACACCAACGGCCTCTTCGAATGGCTGCGCAAGGCGCCCTGGGGCAACCCGGTGTTCTCCGGCATGTTCATCTCGCTGGTCAGCTTTGGCTTCCTCGGCGGCATCTCAGGCGTCGTGCTCGGGACCGAGCAGATCAACATGCTGATGCACAACACCTTCTACGTTCCTGGTCACTTCCACACGACGGTCGTCACCGGCACCACGCTGGCCTTCATGGCGATCACCTACCTGCTGGTGCCGGTGCTCTTCCGGCGCGAGATGATCCTGCCGAAGCTCTGCCAGATCCAGCCCTACCTGTTCGGCATCAGCATGTCGGTGCTCGGCCTGGTGATGATGGGCGCCGGCACGCTGGGCGTTTCCCGCCGGCACTGGGACATGGCCTTCTCCGGCGCGCCGTTCCAATATGAATGGCCGGGTGCCGCCTACCTGATGATGGGTCTGACCGGCATCTTCGGTGTCATCGCGGTGATTGGCGGCGGCCTGTGGATCCTGCTCGTCGTCGGCTCGCTGCTGTTCGGCAAGAAGCTTGACGGCGGCAAGGTCTCCGACCGGCCGACGCCGATCCCGCCCAGCACGCAGGCGGCTTCGGCCGTGGCGCACGGCAGCGACCACGTCGGCGTTCCGGGCACCGTCGTCCTGGCGCTGCTGCTCTTCGTCTGCTTCGTCCTCTACTACTTCGTCAACTGGAAGTACCTGTCCGAAGTCTGGTTGCTGAGCTGATTCGCCCACCTCCCCCGCACCGCAAGGCGCGGGGGCCTGCCTCAATCGGGCCTCGAGCAGAGGCTCGATTCAAGCAGGTCCGACCCCGACCCGATCGTCCAATCGTCCGCCAACTGAACGCCACGCTATCGACGCCAATGCAATCCACACCCCCATCGAACAGCACCCCCGGCTTCCCCATACGTGCGATTCTGGGCGTTTTCAAGCTGCGCATCGGCGTCGTGATCACCTTCACCGCCCTCGCCGGACTGGCCGTCAGCCCGGGACCCGCCCTCAGCCCACTGCAGCTCCTCGTGCTGGCTCTGTCAGTGCTGATTTCGTCGGCCAGCGCCGGCGCCTTCAACCAGTATTACGAACACGACAGCGACCACTTGATGTCACGCACCAGCAAGCGCCCCTTCGTCACCGGTGAAATCCGCCATGGGCCGATCTGGCTCCTGGTCATCGGCGCCCTGATGGCGCTCTCGGTGGGCGCCGCCTGGATCGCGCTCAATGCCTGGTCGGCCTTGTTCGTCTTTCTCGGCGCCTTCTTCTACGCCATCGTCTATACGGTGTGGCTGAAGCGGCGCACCTGGCTCAACATCGTCTTCGGCGGACTCGCCGGCAGCTGGGCGGTGCTTGCCGGCGCCACCGCGGCGGACCCGCAAGTCGGCGCGGTGCCACTGGCACTGGCGCTCGTCCTCTTCCTTTGGACACCGCCGCATTTCTGGAGCCTCGCGATTGCTTTCCGTGACGACTACGCCGCCGCCGGCGTACCCATGCTGCCGGTCGTCGTCGGCGACCAGCGGGCCGCCAACACGATCTTCTACAGCACCGTGGCTCTGGTTGCCGCCAGTCTGCTGCCACTGGCCTTCGGCCTCGGCGCGATCTACTTCGCTGGCGCCGCCATCGGTGGCTTCCTGTTTATCCAGAAAGCCTGGCGCCTGACGCGCGACCCCAACCGCAAATCGGCGATGGTCTGCTTCCATGCCTCGCTGATGCAGTTGACACTCGTCCTGCTGGCAGCTATCGCGGACACCCAACTACGCTTCTGAGAAACGACGGACCGCTCACGGTGATTCTTCGCCTCGCCCGCCCACTCATCGCCGCTTTTTTCTCAGTCCGACTCGCGGCGCTCGTGACCGCGTTCTTCCTGCTGGGGGCGAACCCGCTGCGCGCGGACGATGCCGCAAGCGAAAAGCCCAGACTCACCGCTCGTCCGCAGGGAGTCAATAGCGGCCTGGCGCTTACCACCCTCGACGAGAAAGCCGCCTTCGCCTTGTCACAAGGGGCGATCGGCAAGCAGGTAGGCGACTTCGTTCTGCTCGACCGCCAGGGGCGACCGGTCGAACTGTCGCGCTACCGTGGCAAGCCGCTGCTCGTCACCTTCATCTACACCGCCTGTTTCCAGGTCTGCCCGACGATAACCCGCAACCTGCAGAAAGCCGTCGACAGTACGGTCAGCGTGATGGGCGCGGATCGCTTCAACGTCGTCAGCATCGGTTTCAACCAGCCATTCGACTCGCCCGCGGCACTCAGGGATTTTGCCCGGCAGTATGGCATCCACCTGCCCAACTGGGAGTTCCTGAGCCCTGCCCCGGCCATCGTCGGCGATCTGACCGCCAGTTTCGGCTTCAGCTACGTCGCCACGCCAGCCGGTTTTGACCACATCAACCAGGTGACACTGGTCGACTCAACGGGCAGGATCGTCCGCCAGGTCTACGGCGAGAAATTTACCGCCGAAGACCTCGCCGAGCCGCTCAAGCTCCTGATCACCGGCTCGGCGATCCCGCCCGAGGCCGGCACGCTGCAGGAGATCATGGAGCGTGTGCGAATCCTCTGCTCAATCTATGACCCCCTTACCGGCAGGTACCGGACCAACTACTCGCTCTATTTCCAGTTCGCCGGCTTCCTGACCTTTGTCGGCTTCATGATCTATCTGTCGATCAATTTCTGGAGGAATCGCCGCCGCGGCGAAACCAAGGCGCACTGAGCAAGCCTGGTTGATGGTGTGGCAGTGCGCTTCAGTTTGTGAGGCTTCCTGATCGACCCGTCGGTCGACCGCCAGTTCAAGAGCGGATGGTTTCGTCCAGCGTGATATCAACCATCAGGTCGTTCGACAGGTTCTCCAGGTCGCGCGTCAGTTCGCTCACATCGAGCGTCGATGAGGCGGTCAACTCGGCTGTCGCATGGAAAAGCACCCCCGCGGACATCGGCGCACTGGCCGTGTAGGTGTTGAGATCCTCGACGTTGAGTGCATGCCGGGCAAGCACCTGCGAGACCTCGCGCACGATGCCTATGCGGTCGTGGCCGACCAGCGAAAGCTTCAGACGCCGATTGCCGGCCTGCGCTGCCGGTGACCGGGAAACCTCGAACGTGATGCGCAGACCGGGCAGCGAAGCCATCGCCGCCGTGAGGGCTTCAAGGTGGGTCTCGGAGACGCTGACGCAGACGATACCGGCGAACTTGCCCGACAGGTTCGACATCGACGACTCCAGCCAGTTGCCCTGATGCTGGCTGATGGCAGTGGCAAGCTGCTCGACGAGGCCGGGACGATCATCGCCGATAACGGTCAGAACAAGGGAAACGCTCATCGTGGGCTCCTGGCAAGGCGAGCGCTCATTTTACCTCCTGCGCTTCGCCCGATCGGCGCTGGTATGTGGCAAACGCCCGGAATCGGAACCCAGGCGCGAGGTTCCCCCACCCGAAAACCCGGACGGCAACTTCTGACCCTCGTCATTACCAGATCCTTGGAAACTACTGGCCGGGCGCACCATTCATGCACAGGTCAAGCGCTGCGCGAAACGGCCGAGCGCAGCAGACGTCGAGGGGCACTCGCCTTAGCGGGTCAGCGGGGCAAGGTTTCACTGAGCGCCGCCCCTGCCCGCTTGTTGAAGCAGCTTCCTGTTGCTGAGTCAGGCCTCCGGCCGGCGACGCCGCATCCACCCGAGACCACAAAGCAGGCCCAGGCCGGCCAGCGCCAGACTCGAAGGCTCCGGAACGACCTGGTTGGGTTCGGCATAGAGGAAGTCGTCCATCACGACGACATCGTCGAGCGCGTTGCCGAGCGAACCGTTGGCGGTGATCGTGTTCGCGCCGGAGGTCAGCCGGACCCGGGCGATCTTCTCGCCGGCATTGGCAACGGCGCCCAAAAAGCTCAAACCCTGGTTGCCCCCAACCTGGACGTCTCGCGAAAAAATCAGCGAATTGCTCGGATCGAAGAACTCCATTTTGGTCAGACCGGCCACTTCGACATCAACGAAGATCGCAGCGAAAGCGCTCGTCGTGGCAGCGATCGCCGTCCCCGGGACGAAGAACGTCACGTCGGTAATGTTGCTGCCGACGGCCGTAAACAGCCGCTGCGCGCTGAAAGCCTGGAAATCGTTCGGGAACCCGAAGAGCGTCGGGGTGGCACCGCCAGCGTTGGCGCTGACCAGGAAACCTGTCCCCGGCGTGCTGAACACGGCTCCCCGGGGTGAGGTTGAATTGAAGAAGTTCCCGGGCAGGAGATTGGGGTCGGCCACCGTCCCAGGTACGCCATCCCAGTTGATCTCGCGGCGACCGCCTCCGACAGCCGCGCGGAAAGCGTCGCTTGTGGCGGCAATCGCCGCAGGAGTGGCACCCGCCGCCTCGAAGGTCACCAACGCGGCCCCTGCCGCTGGTGCCAGAAGCAAGGCGGCGAGCGCCCCAGCAGACTTGTAGATTGCGTTCATCATCATTCTCCTCTTGCTGGAAACAATTCGGCGCCAAGGTCGCCGGCTCGCGGAATGCGCGCTGGGACCGCATGCAAAATCCGGGCCACGAGTGCTAAAGTGCTTTAAAACAGTGGCTTGCAGGACTGCCTGTGCATGGGTCGCTGGCTGGGTGTAAAGAAAACCGACAGGCTACATCGGCGGCTTTGGACGCTATGCGCCCCTCAGGGCCGAGCGCCTGAAGCTGCAAGTCGCACAGCTGGCGAAGGGCCCAGCGGCGATGGTGCCGGCGAGGCGTTTACATTCACCCGACCCACGGCAACCCGGGCAACGTCCGCCAGCAAAGGGCTGCCGCCGACGCAACGCGCCTCGTCCTGATTCCCACTGAAGCCGAGGTACAGTGCAACGGCAGCCGCCGGCCAGCTGCGGAAGAACCCCAGGCAGCAAGGGCTCCATGATCGGACACATCAGCCGCGCCCGACGGGACGGCTTCCGAAACGCGAGATCCCAGTCTTCCCTCGGTGCACCCCATCGTACCAGCGGACCAAGAAGGAACCCCGCCATGGCAAGAGCATGAGGCTGAAAAAGGGGAAAGCTGCGTTGCGTGCCATGAAGCAAATTCATACAGGTCCGCCGGAGGGACACAAGTTAGCAGTCTTCAACCAGCGCGGGGTAGCGTGGCGAACACGCCGGCCCGCGCGTTTTCGCTGACCGCCCGCGCAGCGGGATGGGTCAGCCGCCGCTCGGCTGAAATGAGGAAAAATTGCTCGCGAATCTCCTCCGTTTCGCCCAGCTTGACGACCCGGTAGTGCGCCGTCACGTCCGGCACGCCGGCCGCCGGCGTCGGGAAGACCCCGGCGCCGGCTGCGCCGAAGGCCTTCATCAAGGCGCTGTCGTCGAATTCGCCGACGACTTGCACACGCTTTCCCTGTCGTTCCAGCCAGCGCAGCAGGGCACTGTGAAGTGCGCTATCGCGTCCGGACAGCAGCAGGGGTGCGCCATCCAGACAATCCGGGAAGCCGCCCGTCAGTCGAGCTGCCAACGCGGGCGCCGCCATGAAAGCCACCCCCGATTCACCGAGCGGATGACTGTAGCCCCTGATCTCCGTGCCCGGCGGCATGGGGCGATCGGCCAGCACCATGTCAAGACGGTGGATCGCCAGATCAGCCAGCAGACGTTCCAGCCGGTCCTCCTGACAGATCAGGCGCACTGCCGCGGGAAGTCCCAGCACCGGCGCAAGCAGGCGATGGGCGATGAATTTCGGCACGACGTCAGCGATGCCGACGCGGAAGGTGATGAAGCGTTCCTCGGCGCCATTCTTCAGCAGGTCTTCGAGTTCAGCCCCGGTCTGAAAGATTTCCTCGGCGTAGGAGAGCGCCAGTTTGCCCGTTGCGGTCAGTTCCAGCCGACGTCCGACGCGCCGGAACAGCGCCACGCCCAGCCGTTCCTCGAACTGGGATAGTTGCCCAGAGAGCGTCTGTGGCGTCAGATGCAGGCGCTCGGCCGCGCGGATGACGCCGCCCGAGCGGGCGATACTGACGAAGTAGTGCAGATGCTTGTAGTTGATCACGGCGCCTCCTGTTGTTCGTATATTTCGATCATATCTTATGTGTTTATCTGTTTGCGACGAACATTCACCTTGCCCATAATGCTTGTGTGTTCTTGCCACCCTGACAGACGAATGCCATGAACCTGCAAATCCAGGCGCAAAGCTTCACCCTGACCGACGGACTGCGCGAGCACGTCAGCACGCGCCTCGCCTACGGCCTGAATCATGGGCGGGACGTCGTCACACGCATTGTCGTGCGCCTTTCCGATGTGAATGGCCCGCGCGGCGGACAAGACAAGTGTTGCGGTATCGAGGTGCGCCTCAAGGGCTCCCCTGCCCTGTTCGTCGAGGACACTCAGACCGATCTTTACGTCGCCATCGATCGCGCCGTCGACCGCATGGGCCGCGCGCTCGACCGCCACCTGGCGCGGCGACACGAATTTCCTGTGGTTTCAGCCACCCGGCAACAACCAGTCACGGACAAAACGCCATGAAGCGCCCTGTCGACAGGGCGACGACACCCATCGTCAAGAATAGCTCAAGGGCACCGGGAGCCTGACATGACCACCGGCATCGACAGTTTCGCCACAGGCCCGATGTGGGCCGGCTTCATCGTTTTCGTGCTGGGGATGCTGGCGCTCGACCTGTTCGTCTTCGGCGGCCGCAAGGCCCACCGCGTATCGGTCAAGGAGGCTCTGGCCTGGGTGATCGCCTGGGTCTGCCTCGCACTGGCCTTTGCCGGCCTGCTCTGGTGGTATCTGAACGGTACTCAGGGCGCCGATGTGGCGCAACGCAAGACGCTCGAATTTCTCGCCGGCTACCTGATCGAACAATCGCTGTCGGTGGACAACATGTTCGTCTTCGTCATGATCTTCACCTACTTTGCGGTGCCGCCGGAACTGCAGCGCCGCGCGCTGCTGTATGGCGTGCTCGGGGCCATTGTCATGCGCGCCGGCATGATCCTCGCCGGCGTCTGGCTGGTATCGGAGTTCGCCTGGGTGTTGTATGTCTTCGGCGCCTTCCTGGTGATCACCGGCGTCAAGATGCTGATCTTCGCCGAGCACGAACCGGACCTCGAGAAGAATCCGCTGCTGCGCTGGCTGCGCCGGCATCTGCGCATCACGCCGAGCTTCCACGGAGAGTCCTTCTTCGTCCGCCAGAACGGCATCCTGTGGGCGACGCCCATGTTTCTCGTCCTGATCCTGATCGAGGCCAGCGACGTGGTGTTCGCGGTCGACAGCATCCCGGCGATCTTCGCCGTTACCACCGATCCCTTCATCGTGTTTACTTCGAACATCTTCGCCATCATGGGCCTGCGCGCGCTGTATTTCCTGCTTGCCGACATGGCGGACCGGTTCCACCTGCTCAAGTATGGGCTGGCCCTCGTGCTGGTGTTCATCGGCGGCAAGATGCTGGCCGCGCCGTGGTTCCACATGCCGATCCAGTGGTCCCTGGCGATTGTTGCCGGCGCCATCCTGATTTCGGTGGGGGCCAGCCTGGCCCTGTCGAAACCCAAAGTGGTCGCGACAGGAGAAGCAGCATGAGCCATCCGATCGATCTTCCCGTCGCCGCGAGTTGCCAACGCGACGCTGATGGCCGTCTCGTCGGCCTCATCTTCGACAGCGCGCCGCCGCTTCCGGCCCCCGCCACGAATCCCTGGCTGGTCGCTGTCGACAGTTCGGACAATGCGTTGCGCGCCGTCGCCCAAGCCGCTACGCAGGCCGGCGCGATGACGGCCTGCGCGCTGCATCTGGTCAGCGTTCAGCCCTGGCTCAGCCTGGAAGCGGCAGAGGCGGAACTCGCGCGCCGGGCCTGGCAGACCACCGCACGGGCACGTACGCTGCTCGACGCGCGCGGCCAGCCATGGCGCCTGCATGTGACGATGGGCGAGACGGCCGAGCAAATCCTTGCGCTGGCCGGGGAAATCGGTTGTTCCCGTATCGTCATCGGCAGCCGTGGGTTGAGTGTCACCGAGACCCTGCTGCTTGGTTCGCTCACCAGCAAGCTGATGCACCTGAGTCCGCGTCCGGTCATGGTGGTGCCCTGACCACAATGTCCTGCAAGCGCCGACATTTGACAGCGGTTTTTCAGCCACGGAACCGAGTTTCTTGAACTATCTTTCGGAGATGAATTGTCATGAATGAAGTGAACGTGGGTTTCCAGATCCCACTGTCGGTACAGCATATTCTCGAAGCATGCCCGAAATATACCGTCGCCAGTACCTGGCAACAGTTGTACGAACTGGCGACGCGCGACGCCGTCAATGGCGTGCATGAGGTAGCCTACGAAGTGCCTGGCCGGGGCCGGGTGCTTGAGGCCAACGTGTGCCGGGTCAAGAACGGCATCTCCGCCAACTACGTCGAACCCTACATGCGCCGTCGCGATCCCGATTGCATGGTCATTGCCGACGAACTGCCGACCGACAAGCCCCGCTTCGAGGACGAGTACGGCGAGTCCTTCGAGGCGCTGCGCGAGGAAACCTTCGCCTGGCTCAAGACCCAGGAACTGGCGCTGTTCCCCTTCATCGCAGGAGCCCCCGGCATTGGCGCCGACGCCCTGGTGGTTGCCCCGGCCAACGCCGGCTTTTTCGCACTCGGTCTGGCCTTGCTGCAGGGGATTCTCGACGAAAAGGCCTTGTCGCCGGACTTCGACCCTAAGGCCGTGATCTTCGTTGCGCCACCGTTCCGCCATACCCACTTCAAAGGCAAGCAGATGGTGGTGCACAACCGCCGTCCCGGCCGGCACGAACTGTTCAGTTACAACCTCTATCCCGGCCCCAGCGCCAAGAAAGGTATCTACGGCGTCCTGCTCGCCCTCGGCGAGCGGGAGCATTGGCTGACCGCGCACTGCGCGACGGTGCAGGTCATCACCCCGTATGGCAACAAGCTGTGCATCATGCACGAAGGCGCCAGCGGCGGCGGCAAGAGCGAAATCCTCGAGCAGGTCCATCGCCAGAAGGACGGCGCGCTGCTCCTCGGCACCAATGTACTGTCGGGCGAACGCCGCACTCTGGTGCTGCCGCATAACTGCGAACTGCGTGCGGTGACCGACGATATGGCCTTGTGCCATCCCTCGCTCGGCAAAAACGATGGGCGTCTGGCGCTGATGGATGCCGAACAGGGCTGGTTCGTGCGCGTCAACCACATCACCCACTACGGGACCGACCCCAACCTCGAGAAGATGACCATCCATCCCACCGAGCCAATGTTGTTTCTCAACATCGATGCCCACCCCGGCGGCACCGCGCTGATCTGGGAGCACATCGAGGATGAGCCCGGCAAGCGGTGCCCGAACCCGCGCGTCGTCATACCGCGCAAGGCAGTGCCGGGCGTCTATCAGGGCGCCGTGAGTGTGGACGTCCGCAGTTTCGGCGTGCGCTGCCCGCCGAACACGGTCGAGCATCCAACCTATGGCATCATCGGTCTCTTCCATCTCCTGCCGCCGGCGCTGGCCTGGCTGTGGCGGCTGGTGGCGCCGCGCGGCCACGCCAATCCGAGCATCGTGACCACTGAAGGCATGAGTTCGGAAGGCGTCGGGTCGTACTGGCCTTTCGCCACCGGCCGCATGGTCGACCAGGCCAACCTGCTGCTCGATCAGATCGTCGCCACGCCGCGTATGAAGTACATCCTGTGTCCCAATCAGCACGTCGGTTCGTGGGAGACGGGCTTCATGCCGCAGTGGATTGCTCGTGAGTATCTCGCTCGGCGTGGTGGTGCACGTTTTTCGCGGGCGCAGGTCACTCCCTCGCGCTGCCCGCTGCTCGGCTTCGCGATGAGGAGCGTGGTGGTCGAAGGGCAGACCATTCCGGGGATTCTGCTGCAGGTCGAAAAGCAACCAGAGGTCGGCACCTCCGCCTACGACAAGGGTGCCCAGCAACTGACCGATTTCTTTCACAAGGAGTTGACGCAGTTCCTGGAGGCCGACCTGCATCCCCTGGGCCGCAGGATCATCGAGTGTTGCCTGGCGGGCGGTTCGGTGGGCGACTACGTGGCCCTGCTTCCGATCATCGTTCTGGAAGAAGACGAATGAGCCAGGAATCCAGATCCTTGATAGGCATGACGTCGTCCCTGCCCGCATGGCGGCCAACTGGCTTGGGTCGCACCGGCTGGGCGCTGGGCGCTGGGCTGACCGATTCCGATCGGCTGCCCGGACCAACGTCCGGTGTTCAGCAGCCGGTCGGATTGCCGGCAGGCAGGTGCACTCCTTATTCGTTCGCCGTATCGTGGCGCGGCGTTCGATGTCCGGCAAGTCGCCACCAGCATGCGTCCACTTATGGAGAGACTCCGGTATGAAGTATCTGCCTGAACTGTTTACCGCCAATACCCGCTGGGCTGAGGAGATGCGAACAGCCGACCCCAATTTTTTTGCCGGTCTGGCCGGCTTGCAGGACCCTGAGTACCTGTGGATAGGATGTTCGGACAGTCGGGTGCCGGCCAATCAGATCACCGGCCTGCAGCCGGGCGAAGTGTTCGTGCATCGGAATATCGCCAACGTCGTGGTGCATACGGACCTCAACTGCCTGTCAGTGATGCAGTACGCCATCGATGTGCTCAAGGTCCGCCACATCATCGTTTGCGGTCACTACGGCTGCGGCGGTGTCCGGGCGGCTCTGGAAGGGCCCTCCCTGGGATTGATCGACAACTGGTTGCGCCACATCCAGGATGCGCGCGATCGGCACGTGGATTTCCTGGCGGCGCTGCCGGACAACACGACCCGCTGGCGCGCCCTGTGCGAACTGAACGTGATCGAGCAGGTGCGCAATGTCGCCCGCACCACGCTGGTCGGCGACGCCTGGAAGCGTCACCAGCCCCTGATGTTGCATGCCTGGATCTATGGCCTGGAAGACGGTCGCCTGCAAGACCTGCAGGGTTCTTTCCGCGAGGAAGAGGAAGTTGATCCGGTCATCGCCCAGGCGGTGGCAGCGGTCCATTCGCGTTACACCACGAATCCAACCGTCCGCGAATAGACGCAGGCTGAACGAACAACTGGCCAACTCCCATGCCGACCAGAATCTACCTGGTGCGCCACGGCGCCACCGGTCTCACCGCCGAAGACCGATTCGCCGGTTCCTCTGATGTGCCCCTCTCCGCCGAGGGCCGTAGACAGGCGGCATGCCTGGCAGAGCGGCTGAAACGAGCGAAGCTGGATGCCGTCTACGCCAGTCCGCTACGCCGCACCATGGAAACCGCGCGCACCCTGGCGCTTCCCCACGGTCTGGAGCCGATAGCCGAGCCCGCGCTGCGCGAGATCGATTATGGCCACTGGGAGGGGCTGCGTCGATCCGAGGTCGAGAGCAGGTTTCCGTCCGAGTACGCCGTCTGGCAGGAGGATCCGTTCGTCATCTCGCCCCTGGGTGGAGAATCCGGTATCAATGTGCTCAACCGTGCATTGCCAGCGATGCGCGGGATAGTCGAGCGGCATCGCCACGGCACAGTGCTGCTGGTATCCCACAAGGGAACCAACCGACTGCTGATCAGCAGCCTGCTGGGCTTCGACCTGCGGGGCTATCGCGACCGCCTGGAGCAGAGCCCCGCAGCGCTGAACATTCTCGACTTCATGAGCGAGGTACGCGCCCGCTTGAGCTTGTTCAATGACGTCTCGCATTACGCAGACGGATAGGAAATCCAACCGTACCATCGCCGGCGCGACGTTGGCCTTAACCGGACTACATCGGGCCGGACGGTGGCTCCCCGCTTTCGCGGGTATGCCGGCGATCGTTTGGCGGTCTCTCGATCTCTGGAAATCGCCCAAATCGACAGCGGCCGCTCAGGCGGCCTGCGCCACACCTGCTGCTTCCTGCCCGGGGCTCGCCGAACAGGCCCGCTGCCAGCCGGCAACCAGCTGCAACCACTCGATGGGCCGCCGGCGGAGCAACGCCGGCTGGCCGGCAAAAACGCGTCCGCTGTGGCCGTCGAGGCAGAGCCAGTCGCCTTCGGCGAGCACGCGGCCGGCGATCCGGCAGCAACGCGCGGGGAGGTCCAGCACCAGCTCGCTGCAGCCGACCAGGCACACCTTGCCGAGCTGCCGCGCGACCACCGCCGCGTGCGAGGTTCGCCCGCCGACGGCGGTGAGTATCCCGGCGCAGGCCACGATGCCGTCGATGTCTGAAGTCGCCGTCTCGTGGCGCAGAAGGATCACTTCGTCACCCTCGGCGGCCAGTCGCTGCGCGGCTTCAACATCCAGGGCGATGCGCCCGACCGCGATGCCGACCCCGGCAGTCACCGCCCCGGCAAGAAAATCGAGCTCCTCGGGCCGGGCGATGGCAAGCTCCTCGACGCCCTCCAGATCGACGCCGGCGAGCCGGGCAAGACCTTCCTGCGCCGAGATCAGGCCGGCCTCGACCTGCTCGACGGCGATGCGCAGGCTGGCCCAGGGAGTGCGCTTGGCGCTGCGCGTCTGCAACAGGAACAGCGTCGCGTCCTCGATGGTGAACTCGAACTCCTGCGCGTCACGGAACTGCAACTCCAGCGCCCGCGCCACCCCTTCGAGCTCGCTCAGGGTATCCGGCAGGAGCCTGCCCAGCGGCACCTCGGCCTCCAGCGCGTGCCGCCCCGAGACCACGTCCTCGCCCTGCGCGTTGAACAGGAAATCCATGTACAGCCCGTTCGCGCCGGTCGACGGGTCGCGGGAAAAGGCGACGCCGGCGCCGGACAGGCCGCCGGCGTTGCCGAAGACCATGCGCTGCACCGTCACCGCCGTCCCCAGGCCCTCGTTGATGCCGCGCGCGCGGCGGTAACTAACCGCCTTCGCACCCTGCCACGAGCGGATCACCGCCAGCGCTGCGGCCTCGAGTTGCTGCAGCGGATCCTGCGGGAAGGGGGCGCCGGTATGTTCCTCGAACAGGCTGAGGAAATCGCGGGTCAGCGCAGCCAGGCTGAGAAAATCGATTTCGCGCGTGCTGGCGGCACCGCACTCGGCCAGACAGGCGTCAAGCCGCGCGGCGAAGGGGTGCGGCGGACATTCATGCACCACCTCGGCGAAACCCTGCACCAGGCGCCGGTAGCAGTCCCAGGCCAGACGTGGATTGCCGGTACTGCGGATGATCGCCTCGACGGTGACGTCGTTGACCCCGACATCGAGCAGGGTCTCCATCATTCCGGGCATCGACACCGGGGCGCCGCTACGCACCGAGACCAGCAGCGGCCGGCGGCGTCCGCCGAAGCACAGCCGGCTCTCGCGCTCGATGTGGCGGATGCCTTCGGCCAGTGCATCGCGCAGCTCGCCCGGCGCACCGCCGGTCGCCTCCTGGAAATGGCTGGCAAAGCGGGTAGACAGAACAAAGGCCTGCGGCACCGGCAAACCGGCAGCAGCCATGGCGGCCAGGTTGCTGGCCTTGAAGCCCATCTCCTCGACGCTGCCGGGCTTGGCGACCGGGTTCCTGCCGCCGATGAAGAACAGGGTACGCGGCGTTGCGGGGGTTGCATTCATCGCTTCTTCTCCTAGTGTGCAGCCACGTCGCTGAGGGCGTGGTCACGGAACTTCAGGGCGACGCTCATCAGCTCGTCGGCCGCCTGCTCGAGATTCTTGCCGGTTTCCGAGAGTACGTAGAGCTCGCGGAAGTCCGCCGACCTGGCGACCAGCACCGCCTCGGCGGCGCGCTGGGCATGGTCGCATTCGTGCTCGAGCGCGACGATGCGATGGATGGCTGCCAGCAGGTCGTGCATGTCTTCCCGCGAAGCGGCCTCGCGCCCCATGCGGGCGGTGGCCACCACCTTGACGTATTCCTGCGCCGCCGAAACCACCAGACGCGACAGCGCCTCGAGCTGACGGCAGAGTTCGCCGCGACCATCGGCAGGCAGCGTCGTCAGCCGGAACGCGGCATCCTCCAGGCAATCCACCACTTCGTCGGCGGCCTCGATCAGCTGCGCGACGAAGGCGGCGGAGTCGCTGCGGCGCAGCGCCACGCGGGCGCTCTGCACGAGTTCGTCGGCCAGCGACTCCCAGCGCTTGGCGCGCTCGGCGTTCACGCTGAAGTGTTGCGACCAGTCAGCGAGGCGCGCCCGCAGCAAGGTGTCGCGCAGCCCGGCGGCGACTTCCCAGGTCAGCGCCGCGTGCTCGGCCGCCATGTCGAGCAGCCGCTCCTCGGCGCCGCGAAAGAAGCGCGACAGTTCGACCACCACCTCGTCCTCGATCAGCAGTACCTGCCTACCCTCGCGCAAGCCGACCGACGCGGTGCGCAGCACGAACTGCATGAACTCCCGCGCTAGATTTCGAGGCAGGAGGTCGTGCAGGAAGACGCCCGGCCGCAGTTCCCCCCTGGCCGCCAGCGCCAGGCCGCGGTAGATCAGGTCCTCGCCGCCACACCTGAGGAAGCCCATGTGGCCGACATCCTCGTCAGCCGCCCACTTCAGCAGTTCCACCGCTTCGCCTTTGCCGAGCAGGCTGCGCAGACGCTTGCGGGCCTTGTTCCAGTCGATCAGAAAGACCAGCCGGGAGCCCAGGAAGGCGAGGAAGGACTGCAGGTTCTGGCGGTCGCTCGCCACGTAACGGGCGACCGCGAGATGGTAGAGACCATCTTCCATCGCCCGGTCCTGGCGTGAGACGATGTCTTCCCAGCGTACTTTCCACGCCGCGAAAAGCGACGCGAAAAAGGTCAGTCGCTGCAGGTGCACGTCCGAGTACAGGGTCGTGACGCTCAGCCCGGCGACACGAATCACCAGGACATGGGCATCGGTGGTGCCAATGTCGTTCTGGATCACCAGCACGCCGCCGGCGCGGGTGGCAGTCGTTCCCAGCCCCGGATGATCGAACTTGAGCGGCTCCGTGCGCTGCACCCCCCGCATAAAGGCGGCCACCAGCGAACGATCGTCCGCCTCGAGGCCATAGGTCATCGCGCCCTCGACCGATTCGGTGGCCAGCGCCACCTGCAACTCGTTCAGTTCCTTGTGCAAATCGATCACCAGCAGGTGCAGGCTGTCGCCGCGATGGCGGTCGGCGCGTGTCAGGGCGTCGATGGCGGCACCTTCCATCAGGTCGTCCTCGGTCGCGGCGGCGACCGACAAGTCCTGCAGCCGTTGCTGATAACCGCCCGCCACCACGCCGTCGGCGACGGCCTCGAGTGGTGCGATCATTTCGCGCAGCGCCGCCAGCAGATGGCGCAGGATTTCGTCCGCATGCGGAATCAGGTAGAGACCATCGGGGTTGCGCCGCGCCAGGGCGACCACCTGGTCCAGTTCCGAGTGCTCGACCGATGACGCCAGCCGCTCTTCCCGCAGGGAGGAGAAGGGACGATCGAGATGATCGGCACGCAGCCGCGCCGTCTGCAACAGCGAAAAGTAGTACTTGGCGCGGTTGTTGGCGGTCAGCGCATCGTTGACCAGCGCCGGCAGCAATAGCGACTCTTCGCCAAGTGCGCCGACGATCTTCAGTTTTTCGGTCATGTTTGAACAACCTCGCAAGGGAACCAGCGCAGCATAGGCGGCACTTGTGTCATCCGTGTGTCGCTGCGGTTTCAGCGCTGTGACATCGCCCTCGCCGGCGCTGGGCGCCGAGGAATTACGGCAAACCGATGCCTTCTGGCGGGCACGGAACTACGGTCAGCCACGGCTCTTGCCCGCGACTCGCAAGCTCAGCCGAACCAGATCGGCGATGCTGTCGACCTGCAGCTTGGCCAGCAACCGCGCCTTGTGCACTTCAACCGTGCGCGGACTGATGTCCAGTAGATGGGCGATCTCACGATTGTGCCGACCGGCAACCACCTGTTCCATGACTTCCCTTTCGCGTGGCGTCAGGGTATCCAGGAGCGTCGCCGTAGCGGCGTTGCGCTCCTGATCGTCCTCGCGCAGATCCTGGCGGGCGAATGCTTCTTCGATCGCCGACAGGAGCCTGGCATGATCGATCGGTTTCTCGAGGAAGTCGACCGCATCGCTGCGGAAAGCCTGCCGCGCTGATTCGACGTCGCCGTGGCCGGTCATCACGATCACCGGCAGCCAGCAGCCACTTTCCCGGAGACGCTTCTGCAGGGTGAGACCATCCATACCCGGCATGCGGATGTCGACCAGCAGGCAGCCGTACCAGTCGGGACGGCGGGCGGCAAGGAAGCTCTCGGCATCGGCGAACAGCGCCACAGAAAGACCCTGCAGGCCCAGCAGGAGTCCCAGCGCATCACGCACCGAATGATCATCCTCGACGATGAACACCGTGTTTCCTCTATGTGGCATGGTCGGCTGCCTCCCCGATCGGCAGAACCACCTTGAACACGCCGTGATCGGCCACCTCGGCCCACAGCGTACCGCCGTGCGCCTCGATGATCGCCCGGCTGATCGGCAGGCCAAGCCCCATGCCGCTGGCCTTCGATGATTGAAACGCTTCGAACAGATGTTCCACCATTTCCTCCGATACGCCTGCCCCGCTGTCCTCGATCGTGATGCAGACACTTCCAGCGCTGTCCTGCTGTGCCGAAACGCGCACCTGACGCCTTGCCTCCGGTCGTTCGGCAGCCGCCTCGAAGGCGTTGGCGAGCAGGTTGCGCAAGACCACTTCGAGCTGCAGTCGGTCGGCCCACAGCGCGCACGGTGGCGCTGGCTGCAGCTGCAGCTCGACACCTTGCTGCTTCGCTTGCGCGGCAAAGCGCGAGGCCGCCGACGACAGCAGTTCGCGCAGCCAGATCCGCTCGAGCCGGGTCGTACCGGTGCGAAAGAAGTCGCGCAGGCGACTGACCACTTCGGCCGCGCGCTGCGATTCGGCCACCACACGATCAATCACGTCGCGCAGTCGTTCGCCGCTCTCTCCTTGTGCGAGCAACTGCTGACACGCCCGCGTGTAGGCAAGCAGTGCGGTCAGCGGCTGATGCAGTTCGTGTGACAGCGCCCCTGCCATCTCGCCGGCCGCGGCGAGCCGCAGCGTTTGTTGCAACTCGGCACCCAGCCGCTGCTTCTCGTCGACGACGACGCCGATGAAGAATCCCGACAGGGCGAGGACCAGCACCAGCACTTCCAGTTCGATCAGAATGAGCGGGGAGAGGCCGAGCAGGTGCGTGGCCAGGATGACGCCGACCTGGGTCAGACCGATGGTCAACACCGCGCCGGCCAGGCCCTGCCTGGCGGCTGCCCAGGCGATGGGCAGGAACAGCACCGGGAAGTACTTGAACTCGGTCATCTTGCCGGCGACAAAGGTGAATACCAGGACGCCGCCGGTGGTCAGCAGGCTCAGCGATTCACGGCCAAGGAGCAGGCGGCGCAGGCGGACGCGGCCGCGTTCGTCGAGCAGCATGGCGAGCAGCGGCATCGAGATCAGAACGCCGACCACGTCACCCAGCCAGTACGGCAGCAGCGCCTCGGCTGCAGCCCCGCGCGGCAGGTATCCGGCCAGGGTCAGCCCGGCAATGAACAGCAGACTGTTGAGCAGGGTACCGATGACCGTGATCGTCACCCAGTCGATGAGGCCACGCCGGTTGACGAACATCCCCTTGCTGCCCAGCCGGCGCCTCAGGATCCCGGCGATCAGCCAGTAGCCGGCGGTGAGTTGCAGCGCCAGGCCGCAGGCCAGCAGCCAGGGCAGCGACAGCTCGCGCACCCACGCGTCGGCGGTGAGGATGGCCAGCGCCAGCGGTGCCGCAGCCTGGCCGCCGTAGCGCACCAGAAAGAGCAGGCCGAGTGCCGGTGCCGGGCTCCATGGCGTGACATCGAGTCCGTGCAGACGGTGGATGTGGCTTGCCCAGTCAAGCGCGAGATAGCCGCCAACGAGCAGCAGGGCGTCGCGCCAACCGAGCCGCCGGATCGCCGTTTTCGGCATAGGGGGCCCTGACGGGTTGATCGAGTCCCCATTGTGCCCGTGCCGCGGCGGTTTGGGTATTGGCAAATTGCGTACGCGTTTCCCTTACGGCTGCCCCGGATGCCCGCTGCTGCGTCAGTCGAGGAACGTCCCGACGCTCACCGCACTGGCAGCATCACTTACGTTGCCGCCCGAATTTTCAGCCGCGCAGAAGCCTGCCATGATGGCTCGTCCTGTCATCGGCAGGCGACGATTCCAGCAACCCAACAATCCCCGGAGAAATACAGATGACCTCTCGATCAATGTTGCGCCAGCTTGCCGTCCTGACACTCGGCGCGGTGGCCGCCGCCGGCGCATCCGCCAGAACCGAGATCCAGAACAAGGGCTCGGACACCCTCGTCAATGCGGCCCAGTCACTGGCTGAGCAGTACGGCAAGATCAATCCCAAGGTGGCGGTGGCGGTGTCCGGCGGTGGTTCCGGCACCGGTATTGCCGCGATGATCAACGGTACCGTCGACATTGCCAATTCCAGCCGCAAGATGTCGGAGAAGGAGATCAAGGAAGCGCAGGCCAAGGGCCGGCAACCGATCGAGCACATCATTGGTTACGACGCACTCGCCATCTTCGTCAACAAGAAATTCCCGGCCGACTCGATCACCGTCACCGACCTGGCGAAAATCTACGGGCGCGACGGTGGCGCCAGCAAGTGGAGCGACCTCGGCATCACGATTCCCGGCTGCAAGGGCGAGATCGTGGTCGTCAGCCGGCAGAACAACTCCGGTACCTACGCCTATTTCAAGGAGGCCGTGCTCGGCGAGAAGGGCAAGTTCCGTCAGGGCACGCTCGACATGCACGGTTCCAAGGACGTTGCCGACCTGGTCGAGAAAACCCCCTGCGCAATCGGCTACAGCGGCCTGGCGTACGTCACCGACCACATGAAGGCACTCTGCGTCGCGCCCGCAGCCGGCAAGCCCTGTGTCAAGCCGACCGAACAGACGGCCTTCGACGGTACCTATCCGATCGCCCGGCCGCTGTTCATGTACACCAACGGCGAGCCGACCGGCGAGGTGAAGAAATATATGGACTGGATCAAGAGCGACGTCGGCCAGTGCATCATCGAGAAGGAAGGCTACGCACCGGTCAAGAAGGTGAAGTGCAAGTAAGCCATTAGCGGTCGGGCGCCGGCACGGCGCCGGCGCCCTGCCCAAGCCCATGTTCCTGCGCCAGAGGAAGAAGCCAGCGATGAGTCATTACGAAGAACGTCTCGAAAGAGATCTGTCCCAGATCAAGCAACAAGTAGCCCTGCTCGCCGGACTCGTCGAGAAGGCCCTCGACAATGCCGTGCACGCGCTGCTGGCCGACGATGACCGGCTGGCCTACGCCACGATCCTGGCCGACAACCGGATCAACGCCGTCAGCAACGAGCTGGATCGCATGCGCATGGCGTTCATCGGCGTACACCTGCCGAGCGGCAGTCACCTGCGCCTGATGGCGGCCGTCGTCCATACCAATGTCGCCCTCGAGCGCATTGGCGACTACGCCGTCACGATCTGCCGCGAGGCGGTTCAGATCGCTCTTCCGCAGGGGCTGCTGGAACGTGAGATCGAGCTGATGGCCAGCGAATCGCGGCAGATGCTGAAGCAGGCAGTCGATGCATTTCTCGAAGGCAACGCCGACAAGGCAAGGGCGACGATGGTCATCGCCGACCAGGTCGAGCGAACCTTTGACATGGCCTTCAGCGACCTGGTCGGCGAGGGCGAGCACTTCAACGTCAAGGACCTGTTCGCTTACCTGACGGTGTTCAACTCGCTCGAGAGGGTTTCCGATCAGGCAAAGAACATCTGTGAAGACACGGTGTTCGCGGTCACCGGCCAGGCCAAGGGGCCAAAGTTCTTCCGTATCCTCTTTGTAGACGAGGACAACAGCCTGCTCGGCCCGATCGCCGAGGCGATTGCGCGCAAGAATTTCCCGGAGGTGGGCGAATACCACAGTCGCGGCCGGACTGCCGGCGTCACCGATCCCCAGTCGATTGCCCTGCTGCAGGATCTGGGAATCGACCTCGGCAACCACCGGCCGCAGGCAATCCCGGCACATCATCGGGAACTCGGCACGTTCCAGATCATCGTCAGCCTGCAGGGGCCGGTCAAGTCCTACGTCGAACAGATTCCTTTCCATACCGTGGCGCTCGACTGGGAAGTCACCCAACCCGGTAGCGCGCAGCCTGATCTACGGATCCTCAGTCGGGAGATCGCCCTGCAGGTCAGCAATCTGATGACGGTTCTGCGTGGCCAGGAGGCCAACTGAGATGGGCACCAGTACGCAGGCGCTGAGCGGCCGAGCGACCGACACCCAAGCGGCGGCCGATTTCGACCGCCGTAACCTCGACTGGTACGTCGACAAGCTGATTGCCGTCATCGTCTTCGTCTGCGGCATCTCGGCCATCCTCTTCGTACTCGGCATCTTCTTCTTCGTCACCAAGGAAGGAATCGGCTTCGTCTTCGAGAAGATGGACTTCCGCGAGTTCTTCCTCACCCCTTACTGGTCGCCGAGCGACGCCGAGGATCCGGAGTACGGCATCCTCGCGCTGATGGCCGGCACGGCCAGCGTCACCGGGCTGGCGATGCTGGTCGCGGTGCCATTCTCGCTCGGCGCCGCCATCTTCATCGCCGAGTTTGCCAGCGGAAAGACGCGCGAAGCGCTGAAGGTTCTGGTCGAACTGCTGGCAGCGATTCCTTCGGTGGTCTGGGGCTTCATCGGCCTGGTGATCATGAATCCGCTACTCATCAAGTGGTTCGATATCCCGGTGGGCCTCTGCGTCCTCAACGCCGGCATCATCCTCGGCCTGATGGCGGCGCCGATCATGACTTCGATCGCCGAGGATGCCCTCAAGGCCGTGCCAGACCGCTATCGCGAGGCAGCCGAAGCGATGGGCGCGACCCGCTGGCAGGTGATCTACAAGGTGGTGCTGCCAGCGGCGAAGAACGGCCTGCTCGGTGGCGTGCTGCTTGGTGTCGGTCGTGGGTTCGGGGAAACAATGGCGGTGCTGATGGCCACCGGCCATGCGGTCAACATACCGGGTAGCATCTTCGACTCGGTGCGTGCGCTCACCGCGACCATCGCCGCCGAACTCGGTGAGGCGGTCGTCGGCGGCGAGCACTACCAGGTGCTGTTCACCATCGGCATCTTCCTCTTCCTCGTCACCTTCATCATCAATCTGAGCGCCGATCTGATCGTGCGCGGCATACGCAAGGGGTAAGCCATGGCCACCGCCAATCCAACGATGTTTCAGGCCAGCGACCTGAACCACCACAACGAACGCGTGCAGAAACGCTATCGACTGCTCTTCGGGCTCATGACCCTGCTCCTGATCACACCGGTGCTGCTGATCCTCGGCACCCTGGTGGTGAAGGGCGGCGGCGCGATTTCCTGGGAGTTCCTGCTGACTGCGCCCACCGACGGCATGCGCACCGGCGGCCTCTTCCCGGCGCTGCTCGGGACCATCTGGCTGGTGACGGTCGCGCTGCTGCTGTCGGTGCCGATCGGCATCTTCGCCGCGATCTATCTCAGCGAGTACGCCGGTGACAACTGGTTCACCCGGACGATCAACCTGGCGATCATCAATCTCGCCGGCGTTCCGTCGATCGTCCACGCCCTGTTCGGGCTCGGCGCCTTCGTCCTCTTCTTCAAGTTCGGCACCAGCATCCTCGCCGCCAGCCTGACGCTGGCGGTAATGACCATGCCGGTGGTCATCGTCGCCACGCGCGAGTCGCTGCAGGCGGTGCCACAGGCCTTTCGCGAGGCCTGCTGGAACATGGGCGCGACGCGCTGGCAGACGATCCGCCGCGTCGTTCTCCCGAACTCGATCACCGGCATCCTGACCGGTGTCATTCTCGAGGTATCGCGCACGGCCGGTGAAACGGCGCCGATCATGTTCACCGGCGCCGTCTTCTTCACGCCGTTCCTGCCGCAGAGCGTCTTCGACCAAACCATGGCCCTTTCCCTGCACCTGTTCGTCACGGCGACGCAGGTGCCGGGGATTGCCGATGAGGTCCCCTTTGGCGTCGCACTCGTACTGATCGGTCTCGTGCTGACGATGAACAGCGTCTCGATCGCCTTCCGCATGTGGCTCAGGGGGAAAAAGAAATGGTAGATTCCGCAATCCTGTCGCCAACCACCGGCACAACCACGCCGGCGGTCGACGCTGTCCCGCCCAAGCTCGAGGTCAGGGACCTGACGATCCGCTACGGCGACGCGGTGGCCCTGCGTGGCGTCAATCTGTCGATTCGCGAGCACGAGATCTTCGGCATCATCGGTCCGGCCAACGCCGGCAAGACCTCGTTCCTCAAGGCGGTCAATCGCATGGACGTGTTCACTACGGGCATGCGGGTGGCCGGCGAGATCCGCTTCAACGGCCGCGACACGCGCCGCCTGAACAACGTCTATGCCCTGCGCAGCCGCATTGGCGTCGTCTTTCCACTGCCGGTCGGTCTGCCGATGACGGTGTACGAAAATGTCGCGCTGTCGCCTCGCCTGCGCGGCATCAAGGAAAAAGCCGAACTCGACGTCATCGTGCAGCGCTGCCTGACTCGCGCCGCGCTCTGGGACGAAGTCAAGGACCGCCTCCACGCGCTCGGCAGCCTGCTCTCCGGCGGCCAGCAGCAGCGCCTGACGATTGCCAGGGCGCTGTCGCAGGAACCCGATCTGCTGATGCTCGACGAGTTCTCGATCGCCGTCGACCCGGTGACGACGATGCGCATCGAGGACGTGCTCAAGGAATTGCGCAAGGAGGTAACGATCATCCTGGTGACCAATCTGGTGCAGCAGGCACGGCGCCTGGCTGACCGGACGGCGTTCTTCCTCGGCGGCGAGTGTGTCGAAATTGGCGTCACCGAGGACCTGTTCACCGGCGAGGTGAAGGATCAGCGCACGCGCGACTACGTCGAGGGGCGCTTCGGCTAGCCCCACCGCACCCGCCGGGAGCAGCGAGCCGCCAGTGGCTCGCCGGAGATGCCCGCTTTGCCTATCAAGGACACGATATACGATGAACAACCAACAGACCGCTGCGCTCATGCACCCCATCCCCCGGTATGCGATCGACAGCCGCAAGCTGAACCTGTGGTATGGCACCTTTCAGGCGCTCTACGACGTCGATCTGAGCATTCGTGAAGGACTGATCACCTCGATGATCGGGCCTTCTGGATGCGGCAAGAGCACCTTCCTGCGCAGCGTGAACCGCATCAACGAGCGCCTCGGCTACGTCCGCATCGAGGGCAGCGTGCATGTCATGAACGAAAACATCTACGACCCGCAGGTCGAACTGGTGCAGGTGCGCAAGCAGGTCGGAATGGTCTTTCAGCGCCCCAATCCCCTGCCGATCTCGATTCGCGACAACATCCTCTTCAGTCACCGGCTGCACGCCAAGGGTGGCGGCGAGGTCGCGCAGGGAACGCCGGACGAGATCGTCGAACAGTCGCTGCGCCAGGTCCTGCTCTGGGACAAGGTCAAGGACCAGCTGAAACGCAAGGCGACCGAACTGTCACTGGAGGAACAGCAGAAGCTGTGCATTGCCCGTCTGTTGCCGGTCAAGCCGAAAGTCCTGCTGATGGACGAACCGTGCTCGGCGCTCGATCCCAAGGGCACCGAAGCGGTCGAGGAACTGCTCTGGGAACTGCGCGGCCAATATACGATCCTGATCGTCACCCACAACATGGCGCAGGCGCGGCGCGCCAGCGAGGAGTGCGTGTTCATGCTGATGGGCAAGGTCGTCGAACACGCGCTCACCGAGGAGATGTTCGTCACCCCCAAGCACCGCGAGACGGCCGACTATATCGAAGGGCGTTACGGTTAGGGGGTAGCCGCAGGCGGGCGCAGCTAGAAGGATCGGGCACCGCCCGGGGGGGTGCTGGCGGACTTCCTTGCCGTCGCGTGACGCGCATGCGGCGGTGATGAAGGGCTCCACCGCTACCCGCTTGCAACCTCCTGACGCTGAGCCGATAATCGAATTCAGGGGATTGACGAAAAAGGGTTCCAGAAGTCTGATCACTGGACATTGTTGCCAAAGGAACTCCTCCCCTTCAAGGGGGAGGTTGGGAGGGGGATGGGGGCGAAGCGATTTTTCCTGTGGTCACTGGCTGCAGCCGCGTTCGTCGGATTCACCAGCCAGTCCCTGCCGCCCGTCGTGGCCTCGCATTTCGGCGGCGACGGTTACGCCAACGCTTTCATGACCCGCTCGTTCTACACCTGGTTCATGCTGGCGTTCGTCGTCGTCCTGCCGCTCATCCTCGTCTACCTTCCCGGCGCCACCTTTCGTCGGCCCGGCGTCAGGATCAGCCTGCCCCATGGCGATTACTGGCTCGACCCCGAGCGCCGGGAGGAGACCATCGCTTTCCTGGTTCGCCACACGGCGCGTCTCGGGATGGCCCTCACCTTGTTCCTCTGCTACACCCACTGGCTCATCCTTCGCGCCAACCAGGCAGCTCCGCCGCGGCTCGACTCGTCGTGGTTCATCGGCGGCCTGGTTGTGTTCCTGCTCGCGACCGTGCTGTGGCTCGGTATGTTCCTCAAGCGGTTCCGCAAGGCGCCGCGCAAGGACGCGTGACCCGGCCGCATGTTGAATCCGGTATGAACTGGCGTGGATTGCAGCAAACCGGGCGCTTCTGCACGGTGAACGGCGGAGGTACAACCCATGAGCGAATACTTTTTCCCCAAGCTGAACGCCGTCGAGGCGATGGCTCCTTATCGGCCTCGCACAACGTGGAGTACCGGCGAGGTGCTGGAAGTCGATGTCGAGAGCGTGCTGCGCAAGCATGCTTTCCTGGCCGCGATCCTGGATCCAGCGGTGTTCTCCGGCGCTCACCTCGGCGAGTGGGGACACGGCATCGAGTGGATCGACGCGGAACTCGGGTCGGACAACGTCTACGTCTGGGCCAAGGAACAGGCCGGCGACGTCAGCCACGAGATGTTCGGCGAGTGGATGCACCGCAATGATCTCTCGCTCACCACGGCTGCCGAGGCGCTGGGAATCAGTCGGCGCATGGTCAGCTACTACCGCACCGCGCACAAAGCCATCCCACGTTCCATATGGCTGGCCTGCCTGGGGTGGGAAGCCACTCGCCCGCAAGATCGAGCACTTCCGCGTGCCTTGCCGACTGCTCGCGAGTATGCGGCGCGGCATGTGTGATGACTGCACTGGTGCCGGGCCCCGACAGGATGGACAGCATCCACATGCCCAGAACGTCCGCGATTGACGGCGCGTTCGGGATGCCGTACGTCAGCGGATAGCCTGCCCGCTGGTTTGACCACGCTGCCCCGATGCCCAGCAACGATTCCGCGGTTGGCGGGCACCTGCCCCCCGGCTGGCCAGGATCAACCGGTGAACCTTGACCGCCGCGGGCGCTCGCTGTCGGAGGAACCGCCTGGCGTTGGCTGCGGTCATGATGCCAAGCTCGGGCCCGGCCGACGCCCGAATCAATCGTCGATCGAGTGCATTTTTTGCCCGACAAGCGCGAGAACGGCCGTCGACCAGCCGAACATCAGCATTCCCGTCATCGCTTCGAAGCCACCGAACCCTTCCCAGGGGTCCGGCAGCTTATGAACGTTTGCGCCCAGCGTGGTGTAGTACTGCATCGAGTAGAACATGGCCTGCTCGATTCCCGACAGGAGCCCAAGAGACAGAAGAGTCAGCGCCCAGATGACGATAGCGCAGAAATGACTCAGGATCATAATGCCGACGACGCCGATCATGAAAGCCGTCCTGGCTCCGGCATTGTGTGACCGCCGCAGCATGGGCTTCCCGAAACGCTCGAAACTCAGGCGAACCAAGTCCATGCCCAGACCGTGAACGACGACCGTCAGAGCAATTGGAATCAATGCGGCAAGTATCTGCCGCCCGTATTCGAACTCACTCACTCTCGACCCGCAGGCGCGGTCATCGCATCAGCGATCATCAGGACGTTTCCGCGCTGCCCGCTTTCGCCGCCCGATCCCGCCGCTGCGACTCCGTCGGCGAGGCGGCTTCACTCCAGGACTTTGTCCTTGCCTTCCCCACCTTCCTTGGCCTCCTTGGTTGGGCAGTGCGTGTCGTAGGTCGTCTGCATCTGCCGCAGTTTGAGTACACCGTAGAAGACGGTGATCAGCATCGTGATCACCAGGATCGAAACGGCGGTCTTTTCCATGCCGTAATTGGCCTGGCGATTGGCAGCGGTCGCGAACACGATCAGGCTCAGAATGCCGATGTTGACCACCCAGTTCATCGGTCTCGACAGGATATAGTGCAGGATCCCGAAGCCAGCCAGCTGATACAGGATGAAGGGAAAGACCGCGACGGCGGGCAGCAGCTCCGACGCTCCGAGCGCGACATCGGTAGCCCCCGGCGCCAGGGCATGCAACAACCGGCTGTTCGCCAACTCATGGAATAGCGAGGGAATGGCACAGAGGATCGGGACGACCGACAGCAACTCGAGGATCAGCGTCCCGCTCCAGGTGCCGACTCGTGACGCATGATCAGACCCAGCGATCGTCGATTGCGCGCTGATGAACAGTCCTGCAACGATTGCGGCCACACTGGACAGCATCAGCAGCTCCACCGAAATCCCGAAGCTCGTTGGTTCTCCTGCCTTGATCAGAAGCAGCGCCAGAAAACCGGGCGTGTAGAACATCACGCGTACCAGTCGCGCGCAGACGCGTGCATCACGTTCCGGCGGCAGAACGGGCAGGGCAAGGCCATCGACGCCAACCGCAGCTCTTTCCTTTGACATGTCAGTCTCCTTATGAGGCCAGAAAAAAGCGCGGACATTACCGCATTACGCGCCTCCTGTCATGTGCCGGAGCAAGGGCATCGCAGAGGCCGAGCCTACGGTCGGATGATGGGGCCGGGCAGCCCGATCGGCAATCCTCCCTCGGCGGCCACCGCCAGCCCTTCGAGCTTGGACCGGGAACCATCGCGGGCTTGTCCAGCGGGTATGCGTCGAGCGAGCGGAGCCTGTCATCCGATCCTGACAAGGCCCACCGGTCGAGGCGGCCGGCCAGCTAAAGCTTTGCCCAGCGACCGACAGCAGATGGTCAGTGACACGCCACGCCCAAGGTAATATCATCCAAACAGTGCCAGGCGCCGAAGGGGGTGTCCCGCGGGGCAGATGCTGTGCCAGGTGCGGTCATTCGATCATCGATCCCGGAACCCGGGCTGACTGCTTTGGCGGGTAAACTCCTGGCGCGATACGGGTAGCGCTTGGGGTGCGTTTCGGGAGACCTTCAGGCAAACCCGACGCTTGTCGGCAGGCCTCGGCGAACTGACTGCGGCAGCCAGCGTCAGATACAGTCGTCACGCAGCCTGGATGCCCCATGCTTCAGGTGTGCCACGAGCGCATGAAAATGAACTGGGCCTTTGTTGAGCAGGGAGGGCGAATGGGCCGTAAGCATTCACTATGGGTACGCGGGCTGGTGGCTCTTGGCGCACTGCTGGTTTCTGCGTGCGCGGGTTACAGCGGCAGCGATCTCAAGCCGGGCGTGTCGACGCTGCCCGAGGTCGTTGCCTCGATGGGCGAGCCAGCGATGGTCTGGAAGAATCCGGATGGAAGTGAACAACTGGCCTACCCACGCGGCCCCGCGGGCACGCAGACCTACATGGCGTATCTGGGGCCGGATGGCAAGCTGCAGCGCATCGAGAACGTGCTCAACACGGCGAATTTTGCGCGAATCCAGACGGGAATGAGCAAGGACCAGGTGCTGCGCATTCTTGGTCCATCGGGATCACAATGGACGCAGTTCTACCCGCGGAGCAATCAACTCGCCTGGTCATGGTTGTTCTGCAACAGCTGGAATGTTCAGGAGTTTTTTGACGTGATGTTCGACGGCACGAGCGGCCTCGTGCGTTCAACCGGGCAGCACCCGAACTTGGCGGGGCGAGACGGTATTCAGCCTGCCTGCGGGCACTGACGGCAACGATGAATGGCACTGGTCGTCGATCGTGGGTTTGGGGCTCGGCGACTTGCTGATGACGACCGGCACGAGCCGCCCGACGACAGGCTATGGCCCTGGTCGGCATAGGTAGAGCCGTCGACCGCAAAGTCCTTCAGGCCGGCGGCGTCGCGGTCAGGCGACTGACGATCGCGTAACGTGCCATCAGGCCGCGCGCGCGCCTGGCGTAGAAGCTGATGACGCGAAATTTGCCGCCGCTCCAGTCCTCGAAGGCCGGCGGCAATACCGGCACCGGGACACTGCAACGTGGCAGACTTTCCTCACCGCCGTCTGCGTGAAGCGGCAAGGCCGAGCAGGCCTGTCGCAAGCAGTACCATGGTGGCCGGGACGGGAACGCGGGCCTCATCCACATCGGTACTGGACAGCTTGAGATCGAAATAGGTCGCGCCGCCGTGATCCTCGGCCAGCACCTGCAATACATTGAGCCCTTGCGCCAGGGCACTGGGGTTCAGGTTGAAAGTGTATTCCCAGTAATTGGTGAACCCTTCGGCATTATCCTTGGCAACCTGGACGCCATTCAGGAAAATTGCGAAACCATTATCGACCGCCACATTGAGCAACAGGTCGGCGGCGTTGCCGAAGAAGTTGAAGGTATATTGCAAGGCGAGATCGGTATTCGCCGCCCAGTTGGTCGTCGCCCCTCCCGCGTTGCCAAAGGCAGCGGTGCCCGTAGACCACGAACCGGTGGCATTGGCGGTGTAGGTCGCATAGTTGACCGCTGCCCAGGCTGGCCACAGGTCAGCTCGAATCGTCTGGTACTGCCAGCCGGCTGCATGATCAGCAACCATCGTCATCGGGGCGGCAGCTGCGCTGGAGGCCACGACTGCGAGGGCCAGGCCGGCAAGTAATTTTTTCATTCAAGGTCTCCGAGTTGTTGATGGGTTGTTCGAGTGACGCTTCTGCCATTCGTCCTGACTGATCGGGCATTGTTTGCTCGACTTGATCGGCGATGAGGCAAATGCCCCGGTGACGCCGACTGCCGGTTGGAGCAGTCATCGAATGCGACGAGAAAATGATAGTCCCGATGTAGCCCAGGGCAATGTGCGAATAGTCACGAGCGACACCACACGTCCGCTGCCGACGCATTCGGCCAGAATTCGCCGCTCGGGAAGGTCGGTAGCCATTGCTGATATCACGGGATTGAGACAAGCAGCCGTGTCAAAAACACGGGCAAGGCCGGTGGCTTGAGGTTGTGAGCGCCTCAAAGGCGTCCGTAAGACCGTGAGCCGCCTTGGCGGATTAGCTGATGGCCGGCTTCATCTGGTCGGACCGCCCCCCGTCCTCATCGTGAATCTCCTTTCTCTTGGCAACGACCAAAAATTCACGCAGACCGTCGCTCAGGCCAAAGCTTAATGAGTCGGCCGGCAACGCCGGCGGCTTATCTCCGGGAGTGAGTCTATCAAGGACGACGACAACACCTGCGGCGATTTCTGATGTGCCGTCCATCGGGCCCCATGGTTCCTGCAAGAGTTCGTCATCAGTACTGCGAAGGCAGTTGTAACTGCGCCCTACCGAGCAGTCTTGCGCATTTGATGCGTGCGCCAACACACAGACAACCCATAGTCTGCTGGGTAGTCTTCGCCGACATCGGCAATCTGCCTCGATGGCATGACTTTTCGGATGTAATGACCGCGTCGGTCAGCGATTCAGTGACGCGCAATGGTCGCGGCGTCAAATCCCTGACGAACAAGGTGCGTCTGAAGGAGCGCGATCGGAAAGGCAGTCAGGTCGTAGTTTATGGAATTTCTTCCGAGCGACGCTGAGTACGACCTTCAGTTTTGCGACCCAAACCGTCGCATTAACTTTTCAATTCTTATCCCGTAACTGGAGACCCACATGGAAAATACGAACTTTGGAAATCCCGCCACTACTTTTGGAAACTCGCTTCGTGACGACGGCGTTCTGACCAAGACAACGGCGGGCGTTCACGCGGCTGTCAACTCCGTCGCCGATGCCGCGGATAGCGCGGCGCGCAAAGCCAAACCAGCCATTGATCAGGTTGCCGCAATGGCACACCAAGCCGTAGAAAAGGCGGCCGCGTCAGCCGCCCCGGCTATCGATTGGATTGGCGAACAGGGCGAAAGTCTGAATGCCACACAAAAGAAGCTGATTACGGATACTTCCGCGTACATCGCGGCGAATCCGCTCATGTCTGTGGGTGTGGCCGTCCTTGCCGGGTTTTTCATTAGCCGCATGATTCGTAGCTGAATCAGGCACCGTGGAGTTTGCGCGCCAACTTCACGGGCGGCGTCAATCCCTTAGACCACGTAACATCTAGATTTGTGGGGGTAGACTATGAAGGTAGATTCCCAAATGGGCGAGTCTCGTGCGGCGCCGCAGACATCGCCTTCAGGTGTCCTTGACGAATTGTCAAAGCTGCTTACGTTCGCGCGACAAGCACTCTCCGACTTTCTCGAACTGGTATCACTTGAAACTCGTCGCGCTGGGCTGGGTCTGGTGTGGATGGTGGTGGCGGGGCTGGTTGCAACCATCTTCATCGTAACGGCTTGGGCAGGTTTGATGGCGGCGCTTGCGATGTGCATTGTTTCACTTGGAATGCTTCCCCTCGCGGCCGTGATTGTCGTGGCTGCCGTCAACCTGGGTGCCGGTGCCGGGATGCTCTACTGGTGCATCGGTCTCAGCCGGCACCTGCTTTTCTCGGCGACGCGACGGCAGTTGGCGGGCGCCACCGTAGGGCCATCAGCCCCATGACGCGACTTCCGACATTGGCTGCCATCAATGCGGCCGAATTGCGCGTGATTCAGTCGAAGCGCAACGTCCGACAGAGTGTTGACCGCACTCGATCAGCCCTGCGTGCTGCCATAGCGCGGCCGTCTACGTTGCTGTTGGTCGCGGTTGCTTCGGGTATTTGGGCATTTTTGCTCTCGCGCCGTGTTCGCCTGGCGGTCAAAAGCGAACCGAGCAATTCGGACTCCAAAATCAGAGCGTCTATCCCAAGCCTCTTGCGAACGTTCGTCTCGATGTATGGCGCACGAGTGCTGGCCTTTGCACTCCAGCTTGGCGCAGCCGCTTGGAAACGAAGTGGGGAGCGCATCAACGCCAACATGCCGAGCACTCTGGCCACAGGCGACACCGCGACCACTGGGCACGACAGTGCCGGTCGCGGTCAACAGGACTCTGGCTGAACGGCACGGTATTCCCCGGCGGTTACAACCAGATCGAGGTGTGCAATGGGCGTGCTACCGATCGGCACCAGGCCATTTTCTCGCCGTGATGAGCAACACATTCTCCCAACCCACGCGCGAATTGCGACCCGTCCATGCCAGGCATTGCCCGGTCGGGGTGGAGTTGCCTTGGTGAGCGACGGTATCGCGCGACGTCCCCTGTGTTGGTTACCGCACCGACGGCAATTTCCGGGGACGTTAGTGTGCAACTCGCGCAGCAAACAGGGAGCACATCATTTCATGCCCAAGGAGCCGCAAAATTAAAGCACCGAAAATACTTCCGTGGATCGCCCATAAGCATGGCATCACCGACCAACTCGCCCTCAATCTTTGGCGCCGTGCCGCCGGCGAAGCAGAGGAGATGAGCGGTTGCTGCAATGGCTCGGACTTTTATCGCCTCGCCGTCAAGCGATTAATCGAGTTGGCGGACGAAGAGGGTGCGAAGCGCGCAAAGCGCGACCCACTTGACTGTCTACCGATCATTCCAAACGTCAGCTGGTTGGTGCGCGAGCAGAGCCGCTACTGGCGAATAAGTCTGCTCGCGACACAAAAGGCCTCCAGTTTCTGGCTGACCAACCTGAAATACCTATTTCCCGCCAGAACGGGGCGTTGGAAGGAACTGGTGTAGCGAGCCTTGCTGTATCCACCATCGTGCCGCTGACGCTCGCGCCGAACAGTCAGCCCGCGGCACGCCTCCCCGCGGTGCGCTACCAAACGGTGTCGCACGAATCCGCGCCCTGCCCGGTGAACTGGCTTTTCTTTTGTCACACCGTACGGAAGCGCACAGCGGCAACGGTGATCAGCGCCTAAGGTTGGTTGTCATCCACCGAGGCAGCCATGAAAGAACGTATCGCCTGTGACAACGCCGTGGATCTGCTCGCCGCAGACCACAAGGCCATCAACAAGGTGTTCACCGACCACGCCGCGCTGTGCGAGGACAGCGCGCCTGTCGCTGCACAGCGCCTGCCTGCACCCACACCGCACGTGGTAGTAATCGGCGGCGGCTTTGCCGGCCTGTGGTGCACGCGCGCGCAGGCTTCGGCCACGACGAATGGGCCGCCCATGCGCCGGGCCTGAAGACTCTGGACGATGCACTGGCCATTCGCCGCCGCCTGCTGCTGGCTTTCGAGCAGGCCGAAGCTGCCAGCAGCAAGGACGAACGCCGGGCCTGGCTGCGTTTCGCCATCGTGGGCGGCGGGCCCACAGGCGTGGAGCTGGCCGGCACGCTTGCCGAAATTGCGCACCACACGCTGCGCCAGGAGTTTCGACAGTTCGACCCGGGGCAGGCTTCGGTGCGACTCATCGAAGCCGGCGCGGCGCTGCTGCCCCGCTTCCCGCCAGCCTTGCAGCACCGCACAAGGACGCAGCTGGAATCACTGGGTGTGGAGGTCTGCTGCGGCACGCCTGTGGTCGGCATCACGAACCAGGGCTACCGTCTGGGAGACTGCTTCGTACCCTGTCGCACGGTGCTATGGGCAGCGGGTGTGGCCGCATCCCCGCTGGGCGCGAGGCTGGGCGTGCCGCTGGACCGCGCGGGCCGTGTCCAGGTCAACCCCGACCTCACGCTGCCCGGCCACCCGGAGGTGTTTGTCGCCGGCGACCTGGCCGCCCTGTCGCGGCCCGACGGCCGCCCCGTGCCCGGCGTGGCCCCCGCGGCCAAGCAGATGGGCACGCACGTGGCCCGTAGTCTGTGCGCACGTTTGGCTGGCGGCAGCGCCAAGCCCTTTGAGTACGCGGACTATGGCAACCTGGCCACCATCGGCCGCATGGCGGCCGTGGTTGACCTGCGCGGCTTCCAGTTCTCGGGCTTGTTGCCCTGGTGGTTCTGGCTGGCCGCGCACGTGTTCTTCCTGATCGGCTTTCGCAACCGCGTCAGCGTGCTGCTCAACTGGGCAGTGGCCTATTGGACCTACCAGCGAGGCGCGCGCATCGTGCTGGGACAGGACCATTCGGCGGGGGGCCCGCCATGACCACAACCGCCGCCGTGCAGTTCGTCGACCAGGCGTTCGCTGTGTTCGCTAGCGAACTGACAGCTCCTGCCGTCTCGCCAAAGATACAGAACTGACGCTTCCTGCCCGGCAATTGCCCTTGATCGAATCGGAGAAGATGCTATGGACCACCTTCCAGCGACAGGCAAGACCAAGCTGTATGTCAAGGACTGGGGCTCGGGAAGACCCGTCATCCTGATCCATGGCTGGCCGCTGTCGGCCGACAGCTGGGACGATCAGGCGATGGCCATCGCCGACGCCGGCCACCGCGCGATTGCCTATGACCGGCGCGGCTTCGGCCGCTCCTCACAGCCATGGACCGGCTACGATTACGACACCCTCGCCGACGATCTGGCGGCGGTAATCGAGCAGACCGGAGCACGAGACGCCGTGCTCGTGGGCTTTTCGATGGGGGGTGGCGAGGTGGCTCGCTACATGTCGCGACATGGCGGCAAGTCGGTGGTGCAAGCCATTCTCGTGTCTTCGGTTCTGCCGTTCCGCTTGCAGACGCCCGACAACGCCGCCGGCACGGAACAGGCCGTCTTCGACCAGACGGCCCTCGCGCTCAACGAGGACCGGCCCAGGTTCCTGGCCGGTTTCTTCCGCACCTTCTTCGGCGTCGACGCGGCACATGAGCCAGTCAGCGACGAACTGCTGGCGTGGGCGCGCAGCATCGCCATGCAGGCCAGCCTCAAGGCAACCCTGGATTGCCTGAAGTCGTTCTCGAGCACCGACTTTCGCAGGGACCTCGCCGCGTTTGATGTGCCCACGCTCATCATCCATGGCACCGCGGACAAGACGGTGCCGATCGACGCGTCGAGCAGGGCTACGGCGAAGGGCATCAAGTACAGTACGCTCATCGAGTACGACGGCGCGCCGCACGGGGTGTTCGCGACACACAAGCGCCGGCTCAGCCAAGACCTGATCGACTTTCTCGTGCGCTGAGCAGCAGCATGGTCAGCGTGCTCAGCGGTGGTTACCGGGTGGTGGGCAGCGATGCCGTCTGAGCCCCGTCGGCATCGTGAGCCCGACGATCTGGCGGACCGCTTCGCGCTCGGCGTGACCCGGCTGCTGCGCTTCCTTGCCGACACCTTCTTCGCCAGACGCTATGGCCACCGGGCGATCGTGCTCGAGACTGTGGCGGCCGTGCCTGGGATGGTGGGCGCGATGGCCACTCACCTGCAGTGCCTGCGCCGCTTGGTCGACGACGACGGCTGGATCCGCAAGCTGATGGAGGAGGCGGTGCTCAGCTATACGCAGTACCTGGCGGAAATAGAAGCCGGCCGTACAGCCAATATCGCCGCACCGGCGATTGCGAGACGGTACTGGAAACTGGCCGACGACGCGACGCTGCGCGACGTGGTGCTCGTGGTTCGCGCAGACGAAGCCCATCACCGCGATGTCAACCACGGATTGGCCAACCAGCTGGCCGGTCAGCCCGCCGATCCAGCGCCGGTCGCACCGTACCCTGATCATGCCGACCCCACTCGCTGAACAGCGTGGCAACGCAGCGCTTCACCTGGCTCGGTCCGTCAAGTCTGGCGGACAGACCCGACCGGCTGCATTTGCCCCGCACAGCCAGCCGCCGAACGTCCCTCACTCGGCACACCGAGCCTTGCCGGTACTCATGCTCGACTGGTTCACATGCTTCGCCGCCCGACCATGCGCTGCTTGCTGATCCTCGCCCACCCCCGCCGCGACAGCCTGTGCGGCGCGCTCTTCGATGCCTATACCGAAGGCGCGCGCCAGGCCAACGTAGAGTGCCGCGAGCTGATCCTGAGCGAGATGCACTTCGATCCCGACGTGCACGCGATCTCGCCCGACCAGCAGCCGCTGGAGCCAGACCTGCTGCGCGCGCAGCGGGACATTCAATGGGCGGAGCACATGGTTTTTGTCTACCCCACGTGGTGGGGCACCTTTCCGGCCCTGCTCAAGGGCTTCCTGGATCGGGTGCTGACGCCGGGGTTTGCTTTCCACCATGTCACGAACGATCGGTGGAACAAGTTGCTCAGCGGCCGCACGGCGGACCTGATCACGACGATGGACACGCCGCCACTGATCTACCGGTTCATTTATCGCGCGCCGGGACAGCAAGCGCTGGTGCGTGCGACGCTCGGCTACTGCGGCATCCGCAGCGTGCGCATCGAGACCTTCGGGCCGGTGATTTCCGCCACTGCCGGCCAACGCCAGCAATGGCTGGACCGGGCCCGGTCCATCGGCTCGCGCCTGCCAGCGGGCGCGCTGTCCCCCGGGCAACGCCGCACGCAGCGCGTCACCGCATGGCTCGCCGCGCTTCGCCTGCAGTTCTATCCAATGACGTGGATCGCCTACACCGTCGGGGCGTTGGCCGCCGCCGCGGGCGCGCCGCTGGCGATGGCGCCCTACCTGCTCGGCTATCTCGTCCTGTTCCTGCTCGAGGCGGCCACTGTGTTTCTCAATGATTGGTTCGATTTCGACAGCGACCGCCTCAACCGCCTTGGCGGCCCGTTCACCGGTGGCTCGCGCGTGCTGGTGGACGGCCGGCTCGACCACGCCGCGATGCGCAAGGGCATCGGTCTGTCGATTCTTGGCGCCGCCGGGGCGCTCGTCGCCCTCGCCGCCGTTGTCCCCGCTGCAGCCACGGGTACGACAGTCGGGATCTACGCCCTGTTCGCCATGCTCGCCCTGGCTTACACCGTGCCACCACTGAAGCTTTCGCACCGTGGCCTCGGTGAAGTCGATGTCGCACTCACGCATAGCGCGGGCGCGATCATGGCCGGCTACGTAGCACAGGGCGGCCACTGGACCGATAGCACGCCCTGGCTGCTGGCGCTGCCGCTCGGCCTGGCGGTGCTGCCGTCGATCCTGCTCGCCGGCTGCCCCGACCGGACGGCCGACCAGGCGGTCGGCAAGCGCACGCTGGTGGTTCTGCTCGGATCACGCGGCGCCATCCGCCTGGCGATGGCAGCCTGCCTCGCCGCCCCCGCTTTGGCCGCGTTGCTGGCGCTGACGCGCATGGACCTGTCCGCCCTGCTGGGATGGAGCGCCGCTGGCGGCACAGTGCATGCCATCTGGCTGTGGCGATGTCTGCACCGTTTGGCAAGCGGCAAGCGGCCCGGGCGCATCGATGGGCCGATCGTCCTGGCCTTGACTTTCATCCTGTGGTTCTGCCTGCCGCCGCTCATCGCGTTGGCAAGCGCCTCCGGCCGATGACAGCGCGCCAGGCTCGGCCGGCTGGCGACTCACACGGCCGACTTCTTGGGCGAGGACTTCTTCGCGTTGACCACTTTTCCGCGGGTGCCTTCCCCAGCGCTACTCCCGGGCTTGCGTTTGGCCAGACTCTTCGCCAGCAAGTCCGTGAGGTCGACGACGTTGTTCGTTCCCACCGCCGCAGGCGCATCTTCGAGCGTCGTCACCGTGGCGGTCTCGCCGGCTTCGACCTTCTATTTCGATGGTTTGCGTCGACTTCGGATACGCCGCCTTGATCTGGTCCTCGTTCAAGATCACGTAGTCGCCATCGTCCTGCTTGATGCCCTTGACGATGTCGTCGGACTGGATGTCCTTGCCGGTGCGTTTGTTCACGCGTTTGTAGCCCACCGGGTCCATCGATCGCTTGTCGAGCCAGTCGAAGTCGATGCCGACCTCCTGCGAAGCCGGGTACAAGGTCACGGGCACATGCACCAGGCCGAACGTAATGGCACCTTTCCAGATCACGCGGGGCATGGGAGCTCCTTGTTCGGCACCGGGCCGAAAGTGGGTGGATAGAGAGGACGGCGCATGGGCGACTCATGCAACGGGAGGCGCGTAGCCGAGGCTTGACATCGCCGAGGTGAGGCCGCGTGCCGCCCTGGCGTAGCCGATCCAGGGTTCATTGCCAATATCCAGGCGTTCGTGCACTGTCTTCACGGTCCAGTGGTCACCCCCGCGCAGCGACGGCAGTTCCTCCCAGGCCACGGGGACGGAGATGCCCAGGCCCGGCCGCGCACGTGCCGACCAAGCCGTAGTAGCGAACCAGTTCGAGCTTGGTGGTGCCCGTGCGACTGTCGATCACCCGCTGCGGGTTTGTCACATCGCGATGCTCGGACACGGCAAGCGCCCTGTGCGCAGCGCTGACGCTCGACGCCTTGGCGGAAAGCAGGCGCAGCGCCTTCTCGCGCACGACCGTGCGGGCCTCTTTGTCGGCCCGCAGGCCCCGGAAAACGGCATGCCGGATGTGGCCGGCGCGTGTCCATTCCCCAAAGCTCACCTCGGCGACCAGGTCCGGGGTAACCCACTGCGGCCTGCCGTCGATCTTGGTGCCGACAGCGAAAGGGCTCGTGCTTCGCACCCTCTCATCGAGGTCCCTCTTGAGGTCCTTCAAGGCCTTTTCGGTGAAGCCCGTGCCGACATCGCCTGCGTACTGCAGCACGCCCTGCGCGTCGTTCACGCCAAGCAGCAGCGCGCCGAAGCCGGTGCGGGCCCCTTGGGGGGCGGTATAGCCACCGATGACGAATTCCTGCCGCTGGCTGCACTTCAACTTGACCCAGTCGGCTGACCGCGAAGACCTGTAGGTGCTACCGCAGCGTTTGGCGATGACGCCCTCGAGGCCCAGCTTTGGGGCGCGAGCGAGTCCGGCAAAGCGGATGGCATGGCCTCGAGGGGTAAGTCGTGCAAGTCGTGATCGGTAGCTGACCGGTGGCCCGCTCCGGCCACGCCAGCGCCGCGCGGCGAAGGGCCCAGCGACTTCACGCTCGCCGGCAGTTCGTCCACCACGCTGTATGCGGCCGACGCTCGAGCGAACGAGTCCTTCTCCTTGATCAGCAACCACGCCGCCTGTTTCTCTCCTTTGCCCTTCATGCGCACCAGCGCCCATCGGCCGTGCAGCTTGTGGCCATGCAGCTCGAACTTCAGGTTGCCGTCTCGAACCCCTTGCTGCGCGTCCTGCAAGGGAAGCCACGTTCCGGCGTCCCACACGATGACCTTGCCGGCGCCGTACTGCCTGGCGGGGACCGTTCCTTCGAAATCCGCATAGGCCAGTGGGTGGTCCTCGACCTGCACGGCCATGCGTTTTACGCTCGGGTCGAAACTGGGCCCGTTTGGTACGGCCCAGCTCTTCAACGTCCCGTCGATTTCCAGCCTGAAGTCGTAGTGCAGATTGCGGGCCCAATGCTTCTGAACGACGAAGCACAACCGACCGGCCACGGACTGGCCACCCTCGGCCGGCTCCGGCGTCAGCGCGAAGTCGCGCTTCGATTGGTAGGCGTGTAGTAGATCGTGCGCCGGCTCGAGCGAGGGCCCTGAATGCCGGTTCATGCTGCGGCCTTGACCTCGTCATTGACGATCACGCTCATCTCGCCATCCGCTTCGAGGTACACGCGCTTGACGGTGGCCAGATCCTCGACACCCTCTTGGCGAATCTTAGCCTTCACCTCCTCGTCGGTGATGAATTCCCGGCGCATGTTCCTGCGCTGCAGCTTGCCATCGCGCACCAGGCACAGGCGCTGCGCCGCAGTGAAGCGTTGTATCACCGGGACATGGAAACTCATGAAGTCGAGCATGTAGCTCCAGAAGACGAGCGTGCCGATCAGCACCATCCCATCGGTGACCGAGGTGGCGCTGCCGATCATGCCGTTCTGCGCAGCATCGCCGAGGATCACCACGAACAGGAAGTCGCTGACGCCCAACGACCCCACGTCACGCCGCAGGATGAAACGCAGGACAATGAAGAGGAACCAGTACAACAACGTGCCCCGCAGAATCAGCTCCAGCGGTGACACCGTCAAGGAGAAGATGCCTGCCAGGTCGAAGTCGAAGATGTTCACCGGATGCTTCCCTGCGTGATGAGCGCGTGAGCGGGCGAGGCCGGCAACGCGGCGTGGTGATCAGCCGACGCGCCCGGAGTCAGGTGTTGAGTGTCGGCCTGCAGTGGGGATTTCATGCAAGGATGTTGCGCGGGCTCGGGTCCTGCGTCTGTTCGCGAGGCCACAAAAGCACGGTGCCAGGTGAGGCCGAAGGTGGGCTCCGACGGCTCAAGGGGTACTAGGCTCACCAGGTTCCGAGCTTGAACGGCCGTTTTGCGTCAGGAGAAGGTGGCTCGAAAGGTTTCGGCGCGCCGCTGGCGCCGAGCACTTTGCCTGCGACCTCGCGGCCATACATCGAATCCGCGGTAGCGTGGAAATCGTCGCGTGTGCCCTGTACGTTGCCGGTGTAACGCGGGTCTTGCGGCCGCTCGTGGCTGTTCATGTACTGCGCCACGTCCCACGCCTGCTGGTTGG
Organism: Candidatus Accumulibacter necessarius; assembly: GCA_017302435.1. Taxonomy (GTDB): domain Bacteria; phylum Pseudomonadota; class Gammaproteobacteria; order Burkholderiales; family Rhodocyclaceae; genus Accumulibacter; species Accumulibacter necessarius. The sequence goes on along the minus strand of JAFLDL010000003.1, from coordinate 50,344 downwards.
TCAGCGTGCCGGGCAGACCGAGCGGCATGTTGGCCTTGATGAAGGCGGCGGCGTTGCTGATTCGCCCCATGCCGGCACCCCAGTGGAACGTGTCCGATCCCCCGAACGCTCGGAATACTGTCTTCACACGCTAAAAAAGCATGGTTGCCCTCCAAAACCGAGTATTTGCCGCGATCAACGCGTCGCTAGTGCGACAGGCGCATCAGCCTGCCCGATCAGGCCAGCGCGTAGCTGCGCAGGCGCAACGACAGTTCCTGCAATTGACGGACGCCGGAGCTCTCGGCACGCTCGCACCAATCCTGAAGCGTTTTGAGAAGGTGCTCACGGGAGACATTCGAGCGTTCCCAGACGGCCGCCAGATCCTGGCGCATGGCGTAGGCCGTTTGCAGCGCGCGACTCTCGCCGAGCAGCAGCTCGAGCCGTCCGCGCTGTTCCTGCGGGACGGTCCCGGCATCTGCCGCGAGCCAGCACTTGAGCCCCTTAAAACGGCTGCCATCCTGCAAGGTGCCAAGCTCTTCGCGATACACCTGTTTCAGCGACCGCGCGTACTGCGACAGGACGTCATAGCGGTTGGTGATGACCGCTTGCAGGGTATCGAAATCGACCACCGGACGCAGGCTGCCCAGACGGGGTCTCGGCGCCACCTTCTTGACCTGCGCCAGGCCAAGCGCAGTGAGGATGCGGATATAGAGCCAGCCGACATCAAATTCGTACCAGTGGATCGACAGCTTGGCAGAAGTGGGAAACGTGTGATGATTGTTGTGCAGCTCCTCGCCGCCAATCAGGATTCCCCAGGGGCTGATGTTCGTACTCGCATCGCGCGGACTGAAGTTACGGTAGCCCCAGAAATGCCCAAGGCCATTGACCACGCCAGCCGCCCAGAACGGAATCCAGACCATCTGGGTCATCCAGATCAGCAAGCCTGGAACTACGCCAAAGATCGCCACGTCGATGGCCAGCATGATCACCACGCCGAGTTTGTGCCACGGCGAGTAAATATGATTCTCGATCCAGTCGTCGGGTGTACCCCGGCCGTAACGCTCGAGCGTGTCGCGGTTCCTGGACTCCCTCACGTAGAGAAAGACGCCTGTCCAGAGGACCCGGTGGATGCCGTACACCTGCGGACTGTGCGGGTCGTCCACGGTTTCGCACTTGGCGTGATGTTTGCGATGGATCGACGCCCATTCCTTGGTTACCATGCCGGTACTCATCCACAGCCAAAGCCGGAAGAAATGTGCAACCAGCGGATGCAGATCCAGGGCGCGATGCGCTTGGTGCCGGTGCAGGAAGATGGTGACAGCGGCGATTGTCACATGCGTCAAACCCAGTGTTATCAACACGTAAGCCCACCAGGGCCAATCGACTAATCCGGCGTACATAGACCATCCTCAAAAAAGCGAGCACGCGATGAGTATTCGCCCCTATTCACCGTAGCCTTGCAATCCATGCTCAAACGCCCTCAAACCGCTCCTTGCAGAAATCGCTCTGAACCTCCACCAGTTCGTTCCCGACCGTTCGCAACCTCGCAAACAGTGATTATGCCTATATGCTGAGTTGCGAGGATTGCGATTTCGCCCGGGGCTCAGGACTTGTCTGGACGTTCTCTACAACTGTGCGCCGATGAGCGACGCTGCATGCTCCAGAAACTTTTCGGTAAGCGGCCGTTGCTGCCACTCGCGCAACGTCACCCGGTGCGAGCGCAACAGATCGGCATTGAACACTTCGACTTGCCGGCGAGCAAAATCGGCCGCGTAAATGTTCAGATTGGCCTCGTCGTTGAGGCGAAAGGAGCGGGTGTCGAAGTTGGTCGAGCCGACCGACACCATCAGGCTGTCGATGATCAACACCTTGCAGTGATACATCGTCGGCTGGTACTCGTGAATCTCGGCGCCGGCGGCAAGCAGCTCTCCCCATCGGGCACGCGAGGCGCTCTGGACGATTGCCGCGTCGCTGTGCACGCCGGGCACGATGATCTGCACCTTGACGCCGCGCTTGAGCGCGTCTACGAGCGCCTGGGTGCTTAGCTGGTCGGGAACGAAATAGGCACTCGCCAGGTGGATCGCATGTTCCGCCGACGTAATCGCCAGCAGGTACATCAGATGCATGCTCTCGCTGCCGCCGGAGGGCGAACTGCTGAACATCTGCGCGGCGTCGCTACCGGCTTCTGACAGCTCTGGGAAGTAGTTGTCGCCGTGCAGGACGACGCCGGTCGTCTTGATCCAGTTGTCGAGAAATACCGCCTGCATTTGTGCCACGACCGGACCCTCGGCCCTGAAGTGGGTATCGCGCCAGTGTTGTGGATCGTGGGCATCGCCCGTCCAAAGGCCGGCAATGCCGACGCCGCCGGTGAAGCCCACCTTGCCGTCGACAACGAGCACTTTGCGGTGCGTACGGTTGTTCATGCGCGCCAGGGAGTACCAGGCCGGTTTGTGAAACTTTCGCACTTCGACACCGGCCGCCTCCATGGCAGCGAGATGCGACGGGTCCATCTTGTTGCTGCCGACCCAGTCGAGCAGGACGTGCACCTTGACACCGGCGCGGGCACGTTCGGCCAGCGCCTCGGCGAACTCTTTGCCGATTGCGTCCGACCAGTAGATGTAGCTCTCGAATGTGATGGTCTTCCGCGCATCGCGAATGGCGCTGAGCATGGCGGGAAAAATCCGGTCGCCATTCAACAACGCTTCGAAGCGGTTGCCCTGCAGGATGGCCGGCCCGAGCAGGACGCCCATGGCGCGCTGGAAGTCCGGATCGGCTGCCGCATAAAGGCGCTCGACCCTTCGCTCTATTTCCTTCTCGCCAGTGGTGAAGTTCAGCGCCAGGACGCCCGCAAACAGCGTCAACGCAATGGCGATGAGAAGCACCGGCAGAGAGAACATTTTCTTCATTCCACGATTGTCGATTGCATGAGTGTGGGGCCTTCCGTGCAGTGCCTCACCAATAGGTTGCTATGAACAACGGGCGGCGGATATGCCGCCGCCCGCGGCATTGCTCGCTTAACGGTTACGGATGCGTTCCCACGCATCACGCGTGGCGTGCCGTGCTTGATCCCATCGAAGATCCGATGTGCCCCGCGCGCCGTCCCAGTCGCGCGAAAGATCTGCTTCGACGTCGTCGAAGCTGCGACCCGGGTACCTGGCGTATGAACTCACCCCGTAGCCGTACGCCGGACCATAGTTGTCGAAGCTGGTGGCGTTGGCGGCGTAAGGCCGGCTCTTGAAGTTGTCGCGCCAATAGGACGCTTCGCTGTTCTGATCGATCACGCCACTACCACCCAGGCCAGCCTGCCTGTTGCCGCCGGACATACGCTCGTCGTCGCTGACGCCGACTTCACCGGTACTGGTGATGTCTTCCGCCCCAGCTTGCTTCATAACGTCCTTCATCCGGTCAACCACATCACCATCAGCGGCATGCGCGGAGATGAGGATATTGCCTTCCTTGATCTTGGCTTCGTATTGCTTGGCTTCATACTCAGGAATACCCATGCCGATCAGGGCGCCGCCGATGCCACCAATGGCCGCGCCAACGGCCGCTCCACTGAGTGCTGCCATGATCGGGCCGGCCGCAATGAACGGCCCCACGCCAGGAATGGCGAGCGCGCCGATGCCGGCCAGCAGGCCCAGCACGCCGCCGGTTACCCCCCCTGCGCTGGCGCCGATGGCGGTGCCTTCCGGCGCCTTGCTATTGTGCTCGTGCGCAAAATCACGGCTGGCGGTTTTGTCCGGAAACAGCACGGACACGTCGCTGGTGGGAATACCTGAGTCATTTAGACGTCGAACGATGGTTTCAGCTTGCGCCTCGCTAGTGGCGAGACAGATAACGGTTTTTGACATGATGGTTTCCTTTCAAAAAATCATTTGACCTGCAATTGGTTGTCGATGCCCTTGATGGCCGGCATGGCCTTGACCATGACATTGATTTTTTCCAGCTCGGCCGCCGTCTTGACCGGACCGCGTAAGGTCACCTTGCCATTGCGGGTAATGACCTTGATGTTTTTTGCATCCATACTCCTGTACCAGAGGCACCGATTTTCCACGCGGGTCTGGCAAGCGTCTGTGCGCTGTCCCTCTTTGTCACGGTCTTCTGCAAGGTGGAATAGAAAAGAACTTACCCAAGTACCGGCAACCTCGTTGAGGTTGCAGGACATACGCGGGCACCGAGTGAGTGTGATGCTGCAGAACCGTGGCGCATGGCGTCATATTGGACGTGACCACGACGTCGCTGTGCCCAAAACGCCGACTCCGGGATCTCAGCCGCGTTATTCAGCACCCATTCCGCACTAATTCAGTACTAATTCAGCACTAATTCGACACGCCCCACTGCCCTCAATGTGAATTCCGGAGGGAAATGTCATTCAAAATGTCGATGCTGGAGACAGTCGCCGGGCCAGGGGTGAGTACGGTCACGAATTCAGCGCTGTGCCAGTTACACCACCACTTATGTACGTTAGCAGACGGACCGCAAAACTGATTTTCCATGATCCTGAAAAATCGGAGCCAACACCTGCAATCGGTTTCGCAATAGTGACTTTCGTATTTTCTGGGGATTTGGCGCCAAAAACTCGGCATGCTTGGTAAATTCGCCGTGCGTGTGTGGGTTGCCGCACAGATTCGACTTCCCTGCGAACATACCGTACAGCTCGTGCCACGGTTATGTGGCATTACTTTCCAGACACCAATTCACCCAAAGGACTGATATGAATATTAATACCACCTTGCCTCTTGATCCACGGGAACGCGGCTACGCCCTGGCCGACGGCCCCGCCGACACCGCACGTTCCGTGACCAGCGCCGTCTCGTGGGGCGCCATCGCTGCGGGCGCCGCTGCGGGCGCTGCCCTCTCCTTGATCCTGCTGATACTCGGCGTCGGGCTAGGCCTGTCATCGGTGTCGCCGTGGTCGTTTGAAGGAATCAGTGCCGCGAGCTTCGGCGTATCCACCATCGTGTGGCTGACGCTCACGTCCTTGCTTTCTTCCGCGGTGGGGGGCTACCTGGCCGGCCGACTGCGAACCAAATGGTTGAATACACACACCGACGAAGTCTATTTCCGTGACTCCGCACACGGCTTTCTGGCCTGGGCGGTGGCCTCGCTGGCGACTGCGGCCCTGCTGACCTCAGCCATCGGGTCCATCCTGAGTGGCGGTATCCAGGCCGGCGCCTCGGTCGTCGGTGGTGTAGCCAACACGGCCACCGTGGCGGCGAGTGGCTTTTCTGCCTCCGGGAACACGGCGTCTGAGGAAAGTGGGCCAATGGCCTACTTTGTCGATTCCCTGTTTCGCCGGGAGGGGAACGCCGAGACTGCCAGTTCGACCGGCGTGGCGATGCCTGCCGAAGCCTCCGAGCGCACCATGACCAGGGATGCCGCGGAAGTCGGCCGCATTTTCATGAACGTCAGCCGTTCCGAACCCCTGCCGCCGCCGGACCTACGGTATGTCGGACAGCTCGTCGCCCAACGCACCGGGGTGTCGCAGCAAGAGGCCGAGAAGCGCGTGACCGAAGTCTACGCGCGGGCTCAGGCCACGCTGCACAATGCCGAAATGGCCACCAAAGAGGCCGCCGACAAGGCACGCAAGGCGTCGGCCTACGCGGCGTTGTGGATGTTTGTGTCGCTGCTCATCGGTGCCTTCGTCGCCAGCCTGGCCGCTACATACGGTGGCCGGCAGCGTGACGCCTGACACTATCCAATTCAACTATCCCGAGTTCAAGAGGCCCCACCATGCGTTCACTTCTCCTGCTGTTTCTAGGCATACCCATCCCGATCATCATTCTGATTGCGCTGTTCACGTGATTGGACACCCCTCAACCAGCCATTAACCAAGGAACTTCCATGACTACCATTACCAAGACCACCGCCAAACCGAAGGCGCCTGCTGCCGAGAAAGACGCAACAGCCTTGCTCAGGGCTGATCATGCTGCGGTCATCGATCTGTTTGCCGATTATGAAAAGACGCGCTCCGACACGAAGAAGAAGGCACTCGTTGCCGAGATATGCACCGCGTTGAGCGCACATGCACAGATCGAGGAAGAGATCTTCTATCCTGCCGTCAAGGCAGCATTGAAGGACAAGCTTCTGGTGCCGGAGGCGACGGTCGAACATGGCGGCATCAAGGATCTGATCGCCCAGCTTGAAGGCGTTGAACCCGATGGCGAGATGTACGACGCCAAAGTCAAGGTACTCTCCGAAAACGTCAAACACCACGTCAAGGAGGAACAGAACGATATGTTCTCCAAGGTCAAGGCCAGCTCACTGGACGTCTTCGAACTCGGTGCCCGGATGGCGGCGCGCAAGGTCGATCTTCTCGCCGCACGTGCCCAGGGGCTTCCACATTCGGATGTCCTTACCAGGTGAAGCCCAGCCCACCATGGTCATCCGGACGTCGCCCTCCTTCGACGCGGCGAGCGTGCGCTTCAGGCGCAGGCTGGCCTCGCTCTTGTCGCCAGTATCCGGGTGACGCAGGTGGTGAACGATTTTCGTGAGGCCGGTGCACCGAGGCCATTTTAGCGACGATCCGGCCATGGGGCGAGAGGACCTGGCGGTGACGGTCGCCTTCCCCTCCCTTTTGTGGCGGGTGAGGATGTGATCGCGACTCTGTGCAACCTCCCGCTGACCTGTGATTCATTCATATCAGTGAAGCGGTGGATCGGCCGTTTTCATACGCAGACAGCGCCTGCTTCCACAAATGATGCCGCAATCGTGAACTGAAAAAAGATTTCACGATGTGTTCGATACCGTACCGAGCTGCGCTATTCCCTGCGCTATCTTCGGCCTGGCTTACGAGGCTTTGCTTGATAGAGGCTCATCTACCGGAATTAATGTGCCGGATAAAGGGGTGCGCCGCAGACTCCGCAGAAGCAAGCAAACCGTGAGGAAGATGGTGGGTATCAAAACCAGATAACCCTTAGGAGGCACCCATGAAGAATGCAGCTTACTGTATTGCCAAAGATCGTGCCAAGGCGGAATCAATATCAATTCTTGATGATCCACGGGGTGCCCGATTCGTAAGCAGCGGGATTTCCGTTCGCAACGCGGATAAATCCGACACCCGGGATTTTTCCCACGAGAAAAACACGAAATTACCCGAGGGCGCGGCAACGGACGGAGTCGCTGGCATGGGCGCTGGAGCGATCCTGGGCCGGCTGGCCGGCATTGGCAGCCTCGCCATTCCCGGCGTGGGACCGTCTATCGCTGCGGGCCCTATTGTGGCTGCGTTGCGTCGCGCCGCGGTCGGCGGAGTTGTCGGTGGGGTCATTGGCGCTCTGGTCGGAATGAGCAGTCCAGAATATGAAGCCAAGTTGTACGACGCAAATATTCGGGGCGGAAATCCGCCTCCTTCGGTGCATACCGATCACCCCAACCAGGTAAAGACGGTCAACGAAATCTACGAGCAGCGAGGAGCTCAAGACCTCCAATCGACGTCGGAAGCAGGCGTGCCGAATGGACCGGCAGAGCCCAAATTCGTCCCGGAGGAATTATAGCGGCCGCCGGCTTTTAATCCCTCAGGTGCACTCAGGAGATACCCATGAAAAAGGCTGATGCCAAATCAATCGCTGCCCAGAAGCGCCCCACCCCTGTCACTGAGCTCGGTGCGGCCGACGCGGCTGCGCAACAAGCCGCCGCGGTCGAGGCACTCGCTCGGTCAATGCCGTACAACGCCAACAAGAGCAAGGAGTTCGGGCGTGACAAGGCCATCTCGCCGGCAGCCGGACAGACCCTCGCATCAACCTCCGAACTGGCAACCGAGCTGACATCGGCCAGCACCCTCAGCGAATGCAATCAGTCGGCCAAGACCAGCGGCGGCGCTGCGTCACTCGACCGCGCGCGCACCGACGCCGCGGGCCAGGTGCTGACGACAAATCAGGGCGTCGCCGTCGGTGACAACCAGAATTCACTGAAAGCCGGCCTGCGCGGGCCAACCCTGCTTGAAGACTTCATCCTGCGCGAGAAGATCACCCACTTCGACCATGAACGCATTCCGGAGCGCATCGTGCACGCGCGCGGGTCGGCCGCCCACGGCTATTTCGAAGCCTACCAGCCACTGACTGAATTGACCCGCGCGGCACCCTTCCAGGAGGCCGGCAAGATCACCCCCGTCTTCGTGCGCTTTTCCACTGTCGCCGGCGAACGGGGCTCGGTGGATACGGCGCGCGACGTGCGCGGTTTCGCTGTCAAGTTCTATACTGATGAGGGCAACTGGGATCTGGTGGGCAACAACATCCCGGTCTTCTTCATCCAGGACGCGATGAAGTTCCCGGACCTGATCCACGCCGTGAAACCCGAACCGCACAACGGGTTGCCGCAAGCAGCTTCGGCCCACGACACCTTCTGGGATTTCGTCTCACTTATGCCGGAGACCACCCACACGCTGATGTGGGTAATGTCCGACCGCGGCATCCCTCGCAGCCTGCGCATGATGCAGGGCTTCGGCGTGCACACCTTCCGGCTGGTCAATGCCGCAGGCGAGTCACACTTCGTCAAGTTCCACTGGACGCCCAAACTTGGCACCCATTCGCTGGTCTGGGATGAGGCGGTCAAGATCGCCGGCGCCGATTCGGACTTCCATCGCCGTGACCTGTGGGACGCCATCGAAGCCGGCGAGTACCCGGAATGGGAGCTCGGCTTGCAGATCTTCACCGAAGCCCAGGCGGAAGGCTTCAGTTTCGATGTGCTCGACGCCACCAAGCTCATCCCCGAAGAACTGGTGCCGGTGACGCCGGTCGGCCGCATGGTGCTCAACCGCAACCCCGACAATTTCTTTGCCGAGACCGAGCAGGTCGCCTTCTGTACCGCACATGTGGTGCCCGGTATCGACTTCAGCAACGATCCGCTGCTGGCTGGCCGTATCCATTCCTATCTCGACACTCAGATCACCCGGCTGGGTGGGGTGAACTTCCACGAAATCCCGATCAACGCGCCGCTGGCACCCGTCCACAACAACCAGCGCGACGGGTTGCACCGCCAGGCCATCCCCCGCGGCCGGGTTGCCTACGAGCCCAATTCGCTCGGCAGCGGCTGCCCGTTCCAGGCCGGCGCAACAGGTTTCGTGTCTTTCCCGCAAACGCTCGAAGGCGACAAACTGCGCGGCAAGCCGGAAAAGTTTGCCGACCACTACACCCAAGCCACCCTGTTCTACGAGAGTCAGACCGCAGTCGAAAAGGCGCACATCGTCGGCGGCTTTCGCTTCGAACTGAGCAAGCTTACCGTACCGGCCATCCGCGAACGCATGCTGGCCTCGCTGGTCAACGTGTCCGCCGACATGGCTGCGAAAATCGCCGACGGGCTCGGCGTGAAAGTACCCGAGGCCATGCCCAGGGCGCTGGCGAAATCCATGCACCCCGAAGTGGTCACGTCGCCAGCCCTGTCCCTGACGGCCCTGCCCGGCGATGGCGGAATCCGCACCCGCAAGGTGGCGATCCTGGTCGCCGATGGGGTACACGGGGCCTCCGTCGTGGCCATTCAAGCCGCACTTGCCGCCGTCGGCGCGGTTACCTGCATCATCGCGCCTCGTCTCGGCCCGGTTAAGACCGCCGACGGCGAGTCGATGGCGGCGACAGGAACGCTGGAGAATTCGCCTCCAGTATTGTTCGATGCGCTCGTCTTGCCTGATGGTAGTGAGGGGGTCGCGCTGCTGGCCGGATATGGACAGACGCGGGAGTTCGTGGCCAATCAGTATCGCCACGGCAAGACCATCCTGGCACTCGGCGCAGCCAAGGCACTGCTCGACCAGGCTGATGTCGCTGCCACTTTGCCGTCGGGCGAACCCGATCCGGGTATCTTGCTCGTCGGCATCGCGGCTCCGGGCGATAGTGCGGCAGCCTTCATTGCTGCGCTAGCCAGGCACCGACACCCGGCACGCGAGATGGACCCGCCGCGTATCTGAGAACCGTCCCGATCATCGAGCAGCCGCGCCGAACCGCATGAGCGCTTCCGGATAAGTCCTCCGACGTATGCTGGGCTGGCTGATGGTCAGCAAGTACGCCGGTCACCTGCCGCTCTACTATCTCGAACGACAGGCCGCTCGTGCGGCGGTGACCCTGTCCCGTTCGACGCTGGCCGACTGCCTCGGCCGTACGGGCATCGCCCTGGAACCGCTCTGGCGGCGGCTCTGCCGAATGATTGATGCCACTGATGGAAACGGATCGAGGGGCCTGAAATGGCAAGACGCATACGAAAGACGGCTTGGAGCCGACCATTTCAGAGCGTGTTGAAGACGATGACGCGGACAGCAATGGGTGTCGGCAGCAAAGCCATCACGAAAAGCTTGCGCGCCGCGCCGCTGGTCGTCAAACGCATGCCGGCGAAAAAGGCGATTGCGCCGTCGGCCAACTGGCTGACGGGGATCGCCATCGGCGCTGCCGGCCCTCGCCGCTATCGGCTCTACAAGCCGTCCGGCGTGCGGCGCAACGAGCGCCTGCCGTTGCTGATCATGCTGCACGGCTGCGCGCAGGATGCCGCAGCGCTGGCTGCCAGCAGCCGGATGAATACGATCGCGGAGCGTGAGCGCTTTTTCGTGCTCTACCCCGAGCAGGATCGCCTGTCGAATGTGCAGGGTTGCTGGAACTGGTACGACACGCGCACTGGCCGGGCGCAAGCTGAAGCCAATTCGATCATTGCGGCCATCGAACAGGTTTGCCTGTCGCAAGCCGTCGACCGCAGCCGCGTTGCCCTGGCGGGAATTTCCGCCGGGGCCGGCATGGCCGTGCTGCTGGCAACGCAGCACCCGGAGCGCTTTCGGGCAATCGCCATGCATTCGGGAATCGCGCCGGGCGTCGCACATTCTTCGGCGAGCGCCATCAAGGCCATGTTCGGCCGAAGCGTGACGACGTCGCCGCTGCCGCCTATTGCCGCCGATGTGCGACTACCCACCTTGCTGGTCATCCACGGTACGGCGGACCACGTCGTGGCGCCGAGTAATGGTGCTGAGGCGGCCATGCGCTGGGGGGAACGGGTTGGCGCCAGGGCGAGCAAGCCGCGCCGGGTGCAGCGTGGCGCTCGCTATGCCGCGACCATCACCGATTACCGAAAAAGTGGTCGGCTGATCGCGACGCTCTGTGCCGTGGACCGGCTTGGCCACGCCTGGAGCGGTGGCGCTGCGGGACATTCTTTCAGTGACCCCAAAGGCCCGGATGCCTCACGGATGATCTGGTCTTTTCTCGTCAGGCAGTTTTCCCGCGCGGCAGACTAGCAACCCGTACTCGTAACTGCCCGCCCAGGCAGTGATTGGCAGTCCAGCGGCCAGCAGGGCAAGCCCCAAAATTGACAACAACCGCAGGCCGGAATGCCAGAAATCTGTGGGCGACCCGTCTGTGCCTCGCCGCTCGATTCCTCGATGATCGCGCTCGCCGTGATCTGCGCCTGATGAATGTCGAGGCCAATCACTCGCTTGCGGATCGGAAGCAGTTCCATACCGTCGCCTTTGGCCATAAACTTGACGGCGGGAGGCGGTGGGTGCCGGAAGCGACGTTGTCTGCAGGCGACAGCTCGCCAGCGGCCATTTTTGATGTGTGCGCTCGATGGCAGCAATCCGGGGTACGAGTCGGTTCAGCGGCTCACGTTAGCTTGGGGGTCGAACCGCCAAAACAGTGCGCGACCTCTACCTGCAGCATCCCAACCGGCGCCGATCCGTCGCGCTCGCGCCGGTTCAGCCTGCACGAGTGGCAGTAGCGGCCAATATCCGAAAAGGTCTTGCAGCATGCAGCGTCGCTCATCGGCGCATGTAGATCATGGCCCGAGCGCCGAGCGAAAAGTCGTGGCGATGCGTGGCGATGCGTGGCGATGTGCGGCGACGCACCGACTATTGCGGATGCGCGATTTCCTCCACCCCGGCAATCGATTCGCCGTAGCGCCGCCACCCGACATCGCAAGCTTGCCGTCCGCCACTGCGGCAACAAAGGGGAAGACAATCGTCGCCAGTCCAACTGTCCCTCAATCGATGCCATGACCAGTACGCGCCCGCCCCCCAACGAGTATCCTCGCCGGATCCTCGTTGCCGTCACCGGCCTGTCGCCACAGATCGTCACCGAGACCCTCTACGCGCTGGCCGTCGCGCCGACGGCAAGCGCCTTCATCCCGACCGAGATCCATCTGATCACCACCCGCAGCGGCGCCGAGAAAGCCCGCCTCGCCCTGCTTTCCGACGAACCCGGATGGTTCCACCGCCTCAGACGCGACTACGCCTTGCCGCCGATGCATTTCACCGCCGACACCATCCACGTTCTCGAGGACGCCGGCGGCAGGCCGCTCGAAGACATCCGCTCGCCCGAAGCCAACCGTCGCGCCGCCGACGGCATCACCGGCATCATCCGCGAGTTCACCGCTGACCCGGACTGCGCCTTGCACGTCTCGATCGCCGGCGGCCGCAAGACGATGGGCTTCTTTCTCGGCTACGCCCTGTCGCTCTACGGGCGACCGCAGGACAAGCTGTCGCACGTCCTGGTTTCCGAGCCCTTCGAGTCCAGCCTCGGCTTCTACTACCCGACGCCGACCAGCCGCGTTCTGGAAATGCCCGGCGGCCGCCTGGTCGACAGTGCCAGCGCGCAGGTGACGCTCGCCGAACTGCCCTTCGTCAGCCTGCGCCACGGCCTTCCGGAAGCCTTGCTGACCGGGCTCGCCAGCTACAACGAAACCGTCGAGGCCGCCCGCCATGCCCTCGCCCCGGCCGCACTGCAGATCGATCTCGCGGCCCGCCGCGTCTGCGCCGCCGGCAAGGCGTTTGCGCTGCCACCGGCCGAACTCGCGCTGCTCAGCGTCTTCGCCCGGCGGGCACTGCGCGGCGAAGCGCCGTTGCCGGCGCCAGCGAAGGAACTCCCGGACGCCGAATGGAAGAAGCGCTACCTCGTCGAGCTACGCTGGATCGCCGGCCCGCTGGGCGACCTCGACGAAACCGAACGCGCCCTGCGCCAGGGCATGGACGGCGCCTACTTCTCGGCTCACCTCTCCAAGCTCAAGAAGATTCTGCGGCGCGAACTTGGCCCGGCCGCCGAACCCTACCTTATCAGCGACGGCGGCAGCCGGCCGCGGCGCTACAGCCTCGGCCTGCGGCCAGCGGCGGTCAGTTACGACCCCCTCCAGGCGCCCCGGCAAGTCGGCGCATCCATCAGCAGCATTCATCCCGGAGCATGACCATCAATACGCTCATCAGCTTTCTCGGCAAGGGCAAAGCGGACCCGCAGACCGGCTACCGCACCGCCACCTACCGCTTCGACGCCGGCTTTTCGCGCCGTGTGCCCTTCTTTGGCATGGCGCTGACCGAATACCTGAAACCCGATCGCCTCGTGCTGGTCGGCACCGCCGGCAGCATGTGGGACGTGTTCTTCGAGCGCGAAGGCACCGACGACGACGCCATGCTGCACCTCATGGCTGCCGTCGAGGCCGGGCAGGTCGACGAGCAGATGCTCGCCCTCCCGCGCCAGGAACTCGCCCAGCAACTCGGCATCCCGGTCGACTGTCTGCTGATTCCCTACGCGCGCGACCCCGCCGAGCAGGCCGAAATCCTCCGCCGCCTGGCCGGTGTCGTGCAGCCCGGGGAAAACCTCTCCCTCGACGTCACGCACGGCTTTCGCCACCTGCCGATGCTGGCGCTGGTGGCGGCGCGCTACCTGGCCCGCGTCGTCGATGTCAAGGTCGAGGAACTCTATTATGGCGCGCTCGAAATGACGACGCCGGACGGCGAAACGCCGGTGCTGCGGCTCGGCGGCCTGCTGGCGATGCTCGACTGGGTGGAAGCGCTGGCCACCTACGACAAGGATGGCGACTACGGCGTCTTCGCGCCGCTGCTCGCCGCCGACGGGATGGACAAAGGGCGTGCCGAACTGCTCACCCGCGCCGCCTACTTCGAAAGGACCGGCAACCCCGTGCGCGCACGCGAAACGCTCGGTACCGTCTTCCCCTCGGTCGAGGCGCATCGGGGCGCCCTCGGCGGCCTGTTCAGCGAAACCCTGAAAAAGCGCATCAGCTGGTTTCGGCGCGGCAAGCGCGACGACTGGGAACTGTCGCTCGCCGATGCCTACCGCGAGCGCGGCGACTACCTGCGTGCCGCCACCTTCATGTACGAAGCCTTCGTCACGCGCGCCTGCAACGAGCGCCGCGACGATCCCACCGACTTCGAACTGCGCAAGCAGAACTACGCCAGCGCCAGAGCGCAACAGCCTGAAGTGGCCAAGCTCGAATACCTGCGCAACTCTCTCGCCCACGGCGTCCGACCGCGCGCCGAGCAGGAAGCCCGTACCCTCGACGACGAAGGCCGCCTGCGCAGCATGCTCAAGTCGCTGCGCAACAAGCTCTTCCAGCCTTGACCAGGAGACCCTGCCGCCATGAACCTTCTCGAACAGTCTGCGCGCGTCGCGTTGGCCGCCTTCCTGCACGACATCGGCAAACTCGCCGAACGCGCCGGCGAAGGAGCTCCCGGATGCCAACTGGAAGCAGCGCTACCTCATGGAGCTATGGTGGATCGCCGGCCTGCTGGGCGACCTCGACAAAACCGGACGTGCCCTGCGCCAGGGCATGCACGGCAGTTACTTCTCGGCCCACCTATCGAAGCTCAAGAAGATTCTGCGGCGCGAACTTGGCCCTGCCGCCGAACCCTACCTGATCAGCGACGCGGGCAGCGGGCCGCGCCGCTACAGCCTCGGCCTGCGGCCAGTGGCGGTGAGTTACGACGCTCTCAGACAGCAGGTAGTGCTCGGATGAGAGACCTACGCGCCCCTTCAGCCAACGCCCCGTCTTCACGACAACTGACAAGCTTGCCGTCGCTTAAAGCGTCCCCAGGCGAGGTTATGCTGCAAAGAATTGCAGCCAAGGGCTCTCCTACGGACACGCGTCCGACCTACCATCCGGAACCGATGAGGACGAAATGACAAGAACACACATCGAGTACGACCTCAGCTTCGCCACGCCAGCTTTCGTCGGCGATGCGGCAAAGCAGGCACAGTGGCGCACCCCGCCGCTCAAGGCACTGATTCGCCAGTGGTGGCGCGTGGTCAAGGCACCCCAGGTCGGTTTCAACGTCGACGGTCCCGACGGATTACGATCGGCCGAGAACAACCTCTTTGGTAGTGCATCCGACAGCAACTCACACCAGTCCCTAGTGAAGCTACGATTGAAAGATTGGGCCGCAGGCCAACTGAGTAATACCAGTTGGCCACGACGTGAGATCGGCCAGATTCAGGTCGGACAAGGACGTGTTCGGGCCGATGTTTATCTTGGTTTTGGGCCAATTGCACCGGCCAGCAGAAATCTCGGGCGTCCCGAACCCACGGTCGAACGGTTAGCCATTGACCCACAAGCGAACCAGCGCAACACGCTCTCGGTCTTTTTTGCCCGAACAGCGACGGAGAATCAGATCGACGAAGTTCGTCAGGCAATCCTCCTCGCTTCGTGGTTTGGTGGCATTGGCAGCCGCTCGCGCAACGGTTGGGGGTCAATCACGCTGCAAGGCGAAGGCATGCCGCGCCTGCCGCCCTCCCCGCAAGAACTCGCGCCGTATTGCCAGCCATTCCGAGCATGCTTCGCGCCCGATCGCGACTGGCCACATGCGATAGGCACAGATGAGATCGGGCCACTTGTCTGGGTGGGCAAGAAGGACGGAGTAACGTTCAGGAACTGGCGAGAGGCCGTGTTTTTCCTAGCCATCCTACGACGAGACATCCGGGCTGCTGCCAAGCGCTTCGGCCGAAATGACGACATCTCGGCCAACCAGTTGATTGCCTATCCGGTCACAAAGGCCAACAACCGGCGCTGGGGCAACGACGAACGGATCGCAGGCTCGCTGCGCCTTAAAGTCATTGAAACCGGGCCAGGACTGGTGCCGGTCGCTATCCATCTGCCCTCTGCGGTTCCCAGGATTTTATTCGACAAACTATCGTCGAGCGATCAACAGTGGATCAATCGCCATCAGATCGACATCTGGGGCGCTGTTCATCAGGACATCGACCAGAAGATGAATCGCCTTGGAGCCGCCAAATGAACAGCCTCTGGAAAAAGAAACTCGCCGCCTGGCTGCACGACCCGGCAGAGAAAGCGCTGGTCCTGATGCGCGACGACGTGGGCCACGAACACGGTTCGGTAAAAACCCTTCGCGAACTGCTCGGCATCAACGGCGCCGACTTCGACAAGCGCGCCGACTGGTTCGCCGCGGCGGCCGACCGGCCGCAATGGCCATGCGAACCCGGACGGAAGCGGCCCGCGTGGGCCAACGTCCGCTTCGCCAATCAGCCGGTGCTGATCCACCCGCTGTCCGGCGAAGAGATCGACCTTGGCAGTCTCGATGACATCGCGGCGAAGCATATCCGCACAGTCAGCCTCGAACACTTCAGCGATCTGATCGAACGCGACGCCGACGGCAAACCCGACCTGCGACTGACCTACCTCGCCTTCTGGCGTTTCGGCCCCGAGCCGGCACTCGTCGCGCCGGAGATCGGCGATCTCTGGCGCGTCCTGCCCGCCGACACCCGCGTCCCGGACCACTCGATCTGGACGCACCTGGATACCGTTTCGGCGCTCACCGGTGCGCTCGCCGACGACGAGCCGGCCCTGCTCAGCATGAGCTTCGGCCCCGTCCAGGGCTTCATCGCCCAGGCCCGTTCGACCTCCGACCTGTGGGCAGGATCGCACCTGCTGTCCTCGCTGGTCTGGGAAGGTCTCAAGGTCATCTGCGCAGCGCTCGGGCCTGACGCCATCGCCTTCCCCAACCTGCGCGGCGTCGCCGCGGTCGACCGCTGGCTGCTCGAAGTCGCCGACGCGACGGGCCGCGGCGCGCAGTGGCGCCAGCGCTTCACCACCATCGACGCCGATTGGCTGCACCGCGCCACCGACGCCAACCCGCTGTTCGCCGCGACGCTGCCCAACAAGTTCATGGCCATCGTACCGGCACGCCAGGCCGAGCAGCTCGCGCGACAGGTCGTCGAAGCGGTTCGTGAGGCGGCCCGCAATTGGGCCGCGGAAGCGGCACAGCACGTTCTCGGTGACTGTGGCAGCGGGCAGCACTGGCAGGAGCAACTCGACAGCCAACTCGCCGGCTTCCCCGAAGCGCACTGGGCCATCGCCGAGTGGCCGATCGGTAGCGACGGCGACAGCCTCCCCGATGCCGATCGGCTACGGCAAGCCCTGGCCGCCTACGGCACCGACGGCCTGTTCGGAGAAAAGGTCTGGAAAGTGCTCAACCGCGAAGTCAGGATCGACGGAGCCGAATTTTTCAAACCCAACGCCGGCATCGTCTATCCAGCAGTGCACGAACTGGTCGAACGCAGCCTCGCCGCGGCCAAGAGCCTGCGTCCCTTTACGCCCCTGCCACAGCACGGCCACCGCTGCACGCTGTGTGGAGAACGTGAATGGCTCAGCGAAGCGACGGCGCAACTGCATATCCCGGCCGGCGAGCGTCGCGAGACGCCATGGCTGCGCCAGGCACAAGCCGGCCGGTTCGGCATCCGCAAGGGCGAACATCTGTGCGGCGTATGCACCCTCAAACGCGTGTGGCCGACGCTGTTCGTCAAAGATCTGGGCGAGTTGCTGGCCGACAAACCGGCGCGTTTCGTGATCAGCACGCACACCATGGCGCTGGCAACGTCGCTCGGCCGCCTGGCGGACAATTCGCTTGAAAGGCTCAGGGCGCTGTCGTGCAAATTCGGTATTGTCGAGCACCCACCCGTAGCGCTTCCGAGTTCGCTGCATGCCCGCCTGTGCGCGCTGCGGCAACCCAACCTCGTTGAAATCGTCAAGCGCCTGCCATCGGCCCTCGACGACGCTCGCGACGACGCGGCCGAAGGGCGTCTTGCGGATGACATCACCAAACTGCTCGGCGCCAGACCCGAAACCTACTACGCGCTGATCCAGATGGACGGCGACCATATGGGGGCCTGGCTGGCCGGCAATGACCCCGACTACCAGTGCCGCTTCCCGGCCACCTGGCACCCGCAGGTCCGCGCGTCACTCGATCCATTCCGTGGCGACCCGGCGGTCGCCGCCTATCTGGACTCATCGCGGCCGGCCTCCCCGGCGCGCCACGCCGCCATATCCGCGGCGCTCAACGACTTCTCGACGCACGTCGCTCGACACATCGTCGAAAGCGTCTGCAAAGGCAAGCTGCTCTATGCCGGCGGCGACGATGTCCTGGCCATGCTCTCGGTCGACGACCTGCTGCCGGCGATGCTCCTGCTGCGCGCCGCCTGGAGCGGCAGCGGCGACTTGAGCGGCTTGCCCGGCGACATCGACGTCAGGGATCTGCAACTCGCCAAGGGCTACGCCCGCCTCAAGGGCCGCCTAATGCCGATGATGGGCAGCCGTGCCAGCGCGAGTATCGGCGCCGTAGTCGCCCACCACCAGGCGCCACTGTCGGCCGTGCTGCGCGAGTTGCGTCGAGCCGAAGCGGCGGCCAAGATGCACGGCCGCAACGCCTGCTGCCTGCGCGTCATCAAGCGCGGCGGTGGCGAAGTCGGCGTCACCAGCCGCTTCTGGGACATGGCGCAGGCTGCAGGGACAACGCCCGCAGCACCGCTGCTGGCAGATACCGCCTTGGGACTACTGCTGCGCTTCGCCGAAACGCTGGCGCAGCCCCAGGTTTCGCGGCGCGCCGTGTACAACACCCTCGAATGGCTGACCGGCCTGCCGGAACGTGGCGGCGACGGCATGAGCGACGAAGCCTGGCGGCACATGCTGGCCAGCAATCTCGCCTGGCAAATCGAAAGGCAGGGCGGTGTGGTGCAGCACGCCAGGGAGTTCGTCGACCTGGCCTGTCGCGAAAGTACCAGGCCGTCGGAAACGGCGCGCGTCCTCGGCGAGTTGCTGGTCACCGCCGAATTCTTCGCCCGCAACGGCCGTGCCTTCGGCCAGGCTGCCGCACAAGCAGGAGCACCTCGATGAGCACCTACCACTTCGTTCAGCCGCTCGACGTGCTGATGATCCGGGGCAACAAATCCTTCGGCGGCGACGGGCAACACGGCGAAGCCGTCATGCCGCCCTGGCCGTCGCTCTTTGCCGGCGCCTTCCGCTCGGCGCTGCTCGGCAAGGACGCCGGCCAACTCGCGCGCTTCGCGCATGCCGGCGACCGACTCGCCGGCGCGTTGGGCGCGGTACTCGGCAGCCGTGACGAGCCAGGGAGCTTTGCCATCAATTGGCTGTCGTTCGCCATTGTCGGCGCCGAGACCGGCGCGCCGCAGGCGATCGTGCCACTGCCGGCCGACCTCGTCGCCTTCGACGCCCCCGGTGTCGCATCGCTGGTCGCCCTGCAGCCGACAGCGCCGTCGGCCGGCTGCCGGGCCAGCGGCGAGTTGCCACTCGTCGCCCACCTGCGTATCGCCCGGCAGGCCAAGCCACAGGCTGGCCGCTGGCTCGACGCCACCGGGCTGGCTGCCCACCTGCGCGGCGAACTACCGGCGCGCACGCTGAGCAGCGCGGATCTCTTCAAGCGCGAAACCCGGCTGGGCATCGCGCTCGACCACGGCTCGCGAACGGCCGCCGACGGCGCGCTCTATACCAGCGAAGCGATCGCTCTCGACCAGGCCGTCGGATTCCTCGTCGGCTGCGAGGGAGACGCAGGCCAGTTGCCAAAATCAGGTCACCTGCGACTCGGTGGCGACGGCAAAGGCGCACGCCACCACGCAATTGCCTTCACCGTACCCGTTGTACCCGCTCAAGAAATCGCCGCCAGCGGCCGCTTCCGGATCATCCTCGCGACGCCCGGCCTATTCGCCGGCGGCTGGCTACCCGAAGGTGTCACGCGCTGTGGCACCGCCGGGGACTACCGACTGCAAGGCGAAGGCTTCTCGGCGCGTCTCGCCTGCGCCGCCGTCCCGCGCTTCGACACCATCTCCGGCTGGGATCTCGTGCGGCAGCAGCCCAAAACCGCCCAACGGGTGGCTCCGGCCGGCAGCGTGTACTGGTTCGACGACTTTTCCGGCGATGTCGGCAAGCTTGCCGAATGGGTGGCCGGCGGGCTGTGGGGCGATAATCCTGACCGACAACGCTGCGCGGAAGGCTTCAACCGCGCCTGGCTCGGACTTTGGAGGAGACATACACCGTGACCGTTTCACTCCCGACTCGCCAATTCAATGCCAACGCTGCAACCTGATCCTCGACGAAAGGCCATCTCCATGTTCGAAGCCCAGCAACTCGTTTTCTACTCCTGCGCCAGCCCCGTCCACATGGGCGCCGGTCAGGCGATCGGTGTCATCGACAACCCGATTCAGCGCGAAGTCCACACCGGCCATCCGCTGATCGCCGGCTCCGGCCTGAAGGGCGCCGTGCGGCACCACTTCACGCGTACCTGGCAGGATAACGAGCTGATCAGCCGCCTGTTCGGACCCGAGCGCAACGCCGCCGACCACGCCGGCGCGATCGCCTTCAGTGATGCCACCCTGGTCACCTTCCCGGTGCGCTCGCTGCGCAACACCTTCGTGCACGCCACCTGCCCGAGCGCCCTGGCACGACTCAAACGCCTCGCCGGAAGCACTGCGGCATGGGCCGTACCGAGCGTCGACGAAGGCAACGCTCGACTTGCGAATGCGGCCATCCTGACCAACCAGCGGCTTCTGCTTGAGGTGTTCGATTTTGCCGGGACAGCCGACGCCAAGGTCACTGCCATCGCCGACTGGCTGGCCACGAACGCCCTGCCACCCGGCGACGAGCACGAGTTCTTCCGCAACAAGCTGAAGAATGACCTCGTCGTGCTCTCGGACACCGATTTCGGGCACTTCGTCCGTAATGCGACCGTTGTCGAAGCGCACGTCAAAATCGACGACAAGACCGGAACGGCCGCCGACGGCGCGCTGTTCTACACCGAGAACCTGCCACCCGAAACGCTTCTCGCCGGTCTGCTGCTGGCCAGTGTTGAGCGCCGCAAGGGTCCAGACAGGGAAGATCTCCTCGACGCCGAGCACGTGCTCGCCGCCGTGCTCCACGATCAGGGCGACCGCCGCGGCCTGCACGACCATCTGCTGCAGGTCGGTGGCGACGCGACCACCGGCCGCGGCCTGATCATCATCCACGCCGCCGCGGGAGACCGTCGATGAACACCCTCGACCAGCAGCGCGCGCAGTACGCCTGGGAACGCGCGAACCGCAACACCGTGGTTGACGGCTACCGCGAGATGGTCAAGGGCGCTCCCGCACTGATCATGGGCAACGGACTGATGGCGACACTCGCCTACTACCACTCGCGCACCGGCAGCAACAATCGCGCCGCATCGGTCCTTCTCGAAGACGTGCTCGGCTGGCTGGCGAAGCGTCAGATCGTCCCCGCCGATTTTCGATCGGCGATGAATGCCTTCTTCAACGCCGGCGCGCAAGACGTGATGCGCGCCACTGACGAAACGCTGGCCATGCTCCGGTGGCTACGCCAGTTCGCGGATGCCGTGGAGGGCGCGTGATGAACGACGCTGCCGTTCCCAAATACGTCGTCAAAGCCGCCGCCGGCTTTCGCAATTGTCCGCCCGGTCATCGCTTCAACCTCTATTTCGAGATCTGGCGGGAGGGCAACTGGCTGATCGACAAAAACGGCAAAGCCGAGGCGCTACGTCAATGCCTGGCCCTCGGCGCTGCCCTCCCGGTGCTCGACGCACTACGCCGCCGCCAGCAGGCCCTCGCCGTGACTCTGCCAGAACCACAGCGCCACATCATCGAAGCCGTGTCGACCGCACCCTTCGCCACTGGACTCGGACTCGAACACCCGGTCGACAACGGCTTCGCTTTCCTCACGCCCTACGGCCTCCCCTACCTTGCCGGCAGCGGAGTCAAGGGCGTGCTGCGTCAGGCGGCGAACGAGCTTCGCGACGACGGCGATGCAGCGATCACGCAACCGCTGATCGACGCGCTCTTCGGCCAGGAACTGCAGGGCGCCGACGCGATGCGCGGCGCGCTGGCCTGCTGGGATGTCTTTCCGCAGCCGTTCGGCGACAGCCTTGTCGTCGAGATCATGACACCCCACCTCGGCGACTACTACCAGAACAAGGGCACGCCACACGACGCCGGCAAACCCAATCCGATTCCCTTTCTGGCTGTCCCCGCGCACTCAGCCTTCCGCTTCGTAGTCACCTGCGATCCCGCACGCCTGCCGGCTGAGTGCCCCGACTGGAAGACCACCCTCGACCCGATCATCGAGCACGCCTTCGCCTGGTTGGGTTTCGGTGCCAAGACCGCAGTCGGCTACGGCGCGCTGGCCGAAGACCCCGCGGCTGCCGAAGAGCGGCGGCGCGTGGAGGATCAAGGGCGTCAGCGGGCAGCAGCAGCAGCCGAGGCGGCGCGCCGCGCGCAACTCTCGCCGGAAGACCAGGAACTGGAAGCCGCCCGTGGCCGCATCGAGGTCTTGCGCAGCGCTTTCGATGCTGCGAAGGCAAAACCAAACTACCAGCCAGGCTCACCGATCGACCAGGAACGCTTGAAACTTTTCCAGGAGGCTGTGCAATGGCAAGGCCCGACCGCGCGCCGTGAGGCAGCCGCGCTGCTACGCGAAGTCATCAAGTGGACCGGCTGGCCCGGCAAGAAAGAGCGTAAGCAGGAGTTTCAGGCCTGGCTGAGCGCGCTGGAATCATGAGCTGCGTCCGTCAGAGCAGACTGACAGCCAAAAGGCGAGTAGCTGGGTTGATCACTCTCGACGACCAGCAACCCGGAGCATGCCCATGACCACCCTCATCAGTTTTCTCGGCAAGGGCGACCCGCGGAAGGGCTACCGCACGGCCACCTACCGCTTCAATACCGATGTCGCGTACGCCGAGACCTTCTTCGGACTGGCTCTGACCAAGTTTCTGAAACCCGATCGCCTGATCCTGCTGGGAACGCCCAGCAGCATGTGGGAGATCTTCTTTGACCGCGACGGCGTCGATGGGGACGCCATGCTGCCCCTGATCGATGCCGTCGCGGCCGGGAACGTCTGCGAGCACCTGCTCAATGTACCGCGCCAACAGCTCGCAAAACGGCTCGGCATCCCCGTCGACTGCCTGCTGATCCCTTATGCCCGTGACGAGGCCGAGCAAGCCGAGATTCTGCGTCGCCTGGCGGCCGTCCTGCAGCCCGGCGAGCGCCTCTGGATCGATGTCACGCACGGTTTTCGCCACCTGCCGATGCTCGCACTGGTGGCCGCACGCTATCTGGGAAGAGTCGTTCGCGTCGAAGTCGAGGAAATCTATTACGGCGCGCTGGAGATGACGCCGCCTGAAGGCGAAACGCCAGTGCTCAGGCTTGGCGGCCTGCTGGCCATGCTCGACTGGGTCGATGCCCTGGCCACCTACGACAAGGACGGGGACTACGGCGTGTTCGCGCCGCTGCTCGTCAGGGACCACATGCCCGAGGCGCGTGCCAAGTTACTGGCCAAGGCCGCTTACTGCGAACGCAGCAGCAATCCGGAACTCGCGGTCAAGAACCTGCGGAGCGTGTTTCCTTCGATCGAGACCCACGACGGCCCGCTCGGCGGACTTTTCCGCGAGACGCTGAAGGAGCGCATCGGCTGGTTTCGCGGGCCAACACGTCACGACCGCGAACTGTCCCTCGCCGACGCCTACCTCAAACGGAGCGACTATCTGCGCGCCGCCACCTTCCTGTACGAGTCTTTTGTCACTCGTACCTGCTTCGCTGCGAAATGCAATGACACCGACCCCAAGGTGCGCGACGACGCCTTCGACGACGTCAGAAAGACAACACCTGCGGCCGGGCAGCTAAAGGACCTGCGCAATGCTCTTGCGCACGGCGTCTGATCGCATGGGGAGCAGGCAGTCGAGAGCGCCACGATAATCGCCGAGGAAAGCAGCCTGCGCAAAATCCTCAACACACTGCGCAAGAAACTGTTCTAGTCACCGAACCCTGGCCCACATGAAGCTCGAACCCTCCGCAGCTTTCTCCTCCACCGCTAATCAAGCGAAAGCTCACAAGCTCCTGGGAATGCGTACCCCATGAACCAAGCCACATCCTTCCCGGTCGCCCGCTACCGCTTCGAGTTCCAGGCCCGGCAGCCGATTCGCCTGCCCGACTATTCCGGCTCGCTGCTGCGCGGCGCCTTCGGCCACGCCCTGCGCCAGCTCGCCTGCATGACCCGGCAGAAGGACTGTTCCGGCTGCCCTCTGATCGGCTCCTGCCCCTATCCGGCAGTCTTCGCGCCACCACCTCCGGTTACGCACAACCTGCAGAAGTTCTCGCAGATTCCCGCGCCCCACGTCATCGAACCGCCCGCCTGGGGCAGCCGAGTGCTTGCCGCCGGCGAGACGCTGACTTTTCACCATGTGCTGATCGGCCGGGCGCTGCAGGAACTGCCGCTGATCATCCTCGCCTGGCGACGAGCGCTCGCGCGTGGCGTCGGCGCAGGTGACGGCACGGCGGATCTCGTTCGCGTGGTGCACTGCGGCGAGGCCGGCGACGAGGAAATCCACCGCCCGGAGGTCGGCACGATCACCGCGCACGCGCCGCTGATTTCCCTTGCAGGCCAGACCGACAACTCGATGACGATCGCCGCCACGCTTCGCTTTGACACCCCGCTGCGCCTGCAGCAGAACGGCCGTGCCCTGCCCCCGGAAAAGCTGCAGGCGCGCACGTTGCTGATGGCACTGGCCCGACGGGCCAGCCTGCTCGCCGAGTTCCATGCCGGGATGGGTCCGCTGGTGGAAGATTTCGCAGCGCTGAGCGCTGGCTGTGCCGAAATCCGCGAGGAGAAAAGCCTGACCTGGCTGGACTGGACCCGCTTCTCGTCGCGACAACAGCAGAAGATGGCCCTCGGTGGCGTCATCGGCACATGGCAGCTCGAAGGTCGCCTCGCGCCGTTCATTCCACTGCTGCAACTCGGGGAATGGCTGCACGTGGGCAAGGAAGCCGCCTTCGGGCTAGGCCGATACACGATGGCCAACCCGCCATCGGGAGACATCTCGCCGGGAAGGGAGAAAAGCTGCGAACACCCTCGCCAAGCCTCTGAAAAATATGCTTCAATTCGCTAGGTGCAGTCAGTAACCAGCCCTGAAAACAAAGGGATTGAGACAAAAAGCAGGCGTCGAACAACGTCTCGCGGAGTCAGGTCAGTAACCAGCCCTGAAAACAAAGGGATTGAGACCGCCAGTCAGGAGCGTAGCCATCGATCACTTCGCCGTCAGTAACCAGCCCTGAAAACAAAGGGATTGAGACGTCGACCTTGACTTCGACGCCGCGCATTGCTTTTTCGTCAGTAACCAGCCCTGAAAACAAAGGGATTGAGACTTCATTGATGGCGGCCTGGCGCTCTGCCTTGTACGTCAGTAACCAGCCCTGAAAACAAAGGGATTGAGACGCATCCTCGGCAACCTTCGCCCAATACAACAGCGGTCAGTAACCAGCCCTGAAAACAAAGGGATTGAGACGCGCGTGATCCAACGCCACCGCGCCGCGTCTTCGTCAGTAACCAGCCCTGAAAACAAAGGGATTGAGACTAGGCCAGCAAGCCGGCATACCGTTTTACAGATGTCAGTAACCAGCCCTGAAAACAAAGGGATTGAGACTTATCCAGCGCATTCACTTTCACGCTCATTTTTGTCAGTAACCAGCCCTGAAAACAAAGGGATTGAGACATAAATCCGTTGATGGCACCCAAGGCGCGGGCTGTCAGTAACCAGCCCTGAAAACAAAGGGATTGAGACATGTGATCCCCGACCTCAAAAGTCCCGTCGTCGCGTCAGTAACCAGCCCTGAAAACAAAGGGATTGAGACGCCGAGCTTGAACCCGTTGTTGTGCAGGATGCCGTTGGTCAGTAACCAGCCCTGAAAACAAAGGGATTGAGACTTGTCCCGTTCGCTCCACTTGTTCGCCGCCATGACGTCAGTAACCAGCCCTGAAAACAAAGGGATTGAGACGCAAGGATGTGGGTCGAGCTTGCTGTTGATCGTGTGTCAGTAACCAGCCCTGAAAACAAAGGGATTGAGACCCCGACCTTGCTGCACCATGCTTTGATTCCGTGTCAGTAACCAGCCCTGAAAACAAAGGGATTGAGACTTGTGGCCGGAGCCCTTGCGTCTACCATCTTCGTCAGTAACCAGCCCTGAAAACAAAGGGATTAAGACTCTTACATATCGTCGAGTGCGTCGCCCGCTTGAGTCAGTAACCAGCCCTGAAAACAAAGGGATTGAAACAGGACATGGCCGACCGACCGCAGGAGCTGCGTCAGCAAGTCACAGCCTGGCCCTGCCGGCCGGGGTGGTGGCGGGCAGGCTTGCCGGGATAACCATGTTGGCAAGCTTGCCGCACCTGACATCGCAGCCGGATCGGCCTATCGTGGCGCCATGAGTGATGCGGCGCGAACCCTCTTCCTGGTCTGCTACGACGTGTGCGATACCAAGTTGCGGCGCCGGGTGCACAGGTTCCTGATGGGCTACAAGATCGGCGGCCAGAAGTCGTTCTTCGAGTGCTGGCTGACCGCCGCCGAACTGCGGCTGGTGCGCGACACGCTGAGCGAACTGCTCGATCTCACCGAGGACCGCGCGCACATCTTCCAGCTCGATCCCCGGATGGCGCGCGACATGCTCGGCCGGGCGAAGCAGCCGGTGACCGACATTTTCCTGATCGTTTGACAGAAGGGACCCACAGATGACGAGTCTGTACGTTGACCGCCGCGGGGTGACGCTCAAGGCCGACGGCGAGGCGCTGGTGTTCTACGAGAACGGCGAGCGCATCGGCACGGTGCCGCTGGCGCCGCTGTCGCGGGTGTTCATGCGCGGCGACGTGACGGTGTCTTCGGCGCTGCTCGGCAAGCTGGGCGAGCGCGGCATCGGGGTCGTCGTCCTCTCGGGTCGCAAGGCCGTGCCGACGATGCTGCTTGGCCGCCCGCACAACGATGCCGCGCGGCGGGTGGCGCAGTACCAGCTATCGCTCGACGCCGACTTCTGCCTGCGATTTTCACGCGCCATCGTCGAGGCCAAGCTGCGCGCGCAGGCGGCATTCCTCGCCGAACGGCGCGACAGCGAACCGCACTCGCGCTATCTGCTGACGGTGGCCCTCAAGCGGCTGGCGACCAGCATCGCGGCCGTCGATCAACAGCACTCGACTGCGTCGCTGCGCGGGCTGGAAGGTGCCGGTGCGGCGGCCTACTTCGAGGGCTTCGCCGACCTGCTGCCCGACCGGCTGAAATTCAGTGGCCGCAACCGCCGGCCGCCGCGGGATCCGGTGAATGCGATGCTCTCGCTCGGCTATACGCTGCTGCACGCCGAGGCGGTGCTCGCGCTGTACGGCGCCGGGCTCGATCCCTTTATCGGCTTCTATCATGGGCTCGACTTCGGCCGCGAGTCGCTGGCCTGCGACCTGGTCGAGCCGCTGCGGGTCGAGGTCGACCAGCACGCGCTGATGCTCTTTCGCTCGGAGAAACTGCGCCCCGAAGATTTCTCGACCACCGAGAGCGGTTGCCTGCTCGGCAAGGCGGGACGCGCCCGCTTCTATGGCGAGTGGGAACCGCTCGCCGCCCGCCTGCGCAAGCTGCTGGCGGAGAGCGTTGGCGACGTTACCGAGGCGATCGTCGAGGCGGGGGCGGTCGATGCGCCCAACTCGCGAGCGATCGATGACGAAGCAGCCGATGCAGCCGACGGCACGGATGCACTCGCCGCCGCTGAGGGCGATGGCTTCTGAGCGGCCGGCAATGGCTTTCGTGATCGGCTACGACATCAGCGAGCCGCGCCGGCTGCTGCGCGTCCATCGCGAGATGTGCAAGCATGCCACGCCGCTCGAGTACAGTATTTTCCTGCTGGTCGGCAGTGACGCCGCGAAGGATCGCTGCCTGGAGGAGATCGCCGAGCTGATCAAACCGCTCGAGGACGACGTGCGCTGCTACCCGCTGCCAGCCCGCGGCTTCCAGGGCCGCATCGGTGTTGCCAGCCTGCCGGCGGGGATTGTATGGACGGGGCTGCCGGCGGCGATCGCGTAAGCAGCATCGGCACGGTCAGGTCTTCCCTTTTGCCTGTGGGCGGAGCTTGGTGTTCGACAGCCAAAGGCTTGCGTGTCTCTGGTGGCAAGGCCGGAAGAGGTTGGTTAGTGCGCGACGCCATCGGGGTCTTGAATCCTGCACCGCCTCCCAGCGCTGCATTGCCGTTCAGGGCGCGAACACCTCGATGTCGAGCCCCGGCATGGCGCCGAAGTGCCTGAGGTGGGCGGTGCTGAGCGTGGCCTTGAGCTCGAGCGCGGTAGCGCCGATGAGCGCATCGGCCAGCCGCACGCCGTGCGAGAGAGCCAACTCGTCGATCAACTCGGCGGCGCGCTCGCAGATGGCGGGTGTGATCGGCACGACTTCGGTGTGCCGCGCAGCCAGCCCATTTTTCAGCCGTGCCAACTCGGCCTTGGCACGGCAGCCCTGGGCAAGCTCGATGTAGGTTACCGCCGAGATGCGCCAGGGGTTGATCGCATGCAACCGCTGGGCTGCGCCCACATGCCCGCGCGTGAGCCACACCAGCACATCGGAATCGATCAGCATCGGCGCGAGTTCGGTCATCAGCCCTCGCGCTGCGCCCCGTCATCGTTGAACCGCGATGCGCGCAGCTTGCGCATGTAACCGGCCACGTCCGCCATGTCCTCGCGGTCGCGCCACATGCCGAACAGCGGGTCGTCGGCGAAGTCCTTGGGTACCTGGTCCTGCGACTCTTCCTCGATGCGCACTGTCACGAGGGCATTACCCGCCTTGTCGAGCTGGGCTCGCCACTTCTCCGGTAGCTCGGCTACCGGCACATGTTCGAACACCACTGCGTTCATCACGCTTCCTCAAGGAAGGACAGGAAATCCGACGCCACCAGCCAGAGTGTATGTTCGCCATCACCTGTGGTCAATCGTGAATTTTGGGCGCGGCGAATCGCTGATGACCACAGGCACGAGTTGCCCCACGACAGGCTATGGCAGAACGTCTTGCTTGGGCATGGCGCTCTGCGGATCGGCCCGTCCACAATGAGCGACAGCCACCAGGCGGTGCGATGCCTGACCTGGGGGCTGCGAAAATAGCGCTGCCGCGCCAGCTTCCTCAGGCTGCCAGCCGGCGCCGGAAGACCCAGGCGCGGTCGCTCGAGGCCTGGTCGGCGTAGCCGTAGCCGTCGACCGCAAACTCCTTCAAGCCGGCGGCGTCGGTCAGGCGATTGACGATCGCGTAACGTGCCATCAGGCCGCGCGCCCGCTTGGCGTAGAAGCTGATGACGCGGAACCGGCCGCCGCTCCAGTCCTCGAAGACCGGTTGCAGCACCGGCACCGGCAGTTTCTTCGGCTGCAGGGACTTGAAGTACTCCTCCGAAGCGCGACCCATGGTGGCCGATTCATCCCCGCGAGCGCGGGGAAACTTGAGCAGCGCCGAGGCATCGACCACCACCGTTTTCAACCGTGCGCATCCCGATCGTCGCGCACCCAGTCTTCGCTGCGTCCAGGACTCGGTGGTAAGGAGTGGCGCATGGCCTGCATGGCTGCCCACGCCTCCCGCTGCTGCCGCCTGACCAGTTCCACCGCAAGCACGTCGTTGATGAAGCGGCTACGTTCGCCACCGGGAATGGCCTGGAAGCGCTGCCAAACGTCGTCATCCAATACGATATTGACTCGATGAGCCATAACGCACACTCCTTGATGCGTAAGGTTGTTACACACCTATTCTAGCGATACTCAAGGACACCGTACCAGCAACAGGCCGCAGCCGAACGATTTGGCTGGGCGGATGCCGTTCTTGAGAAGGCCAATAAGCTGCTCAGAAGAAACCACACTCAAGAGGCCTCCAAACGTGCAGATCACCAGTTTTCCGCCACGATGGCCTTTGCGGAAATAAATTGGTGGGTGCGGCAGGATTTCGGCGCTCCCAATATCAGCGGCCCCGTCAGTTTGCGTGCCAGCCACTGGCGCTGTTCGTCTTCCTTAATGAGCGGTACGCGGCATTATTCCGGTTGTTTGCCGGGCTTGGACTCGCGCTGCGCATCAACAATGGTCTTGACCGGATTGGCGGTCAGCACGAAGGCCAGGCGTTGCCCGGTTCGAGATAGGCGGAGACGGCAGCACCGAAGCCGAACCGGCCGGGCAGCATGAGGCGACACCGAGCTTAGGAAAACACCCTGGGGATGGCGCGCAGGTTTTCGATGGCGGTGGTCTTCTTGCGCGAGGCGGAACGACTGCTGGCGATCACCTCCTGCATGGCGCCGCGCGACGCGAGCAGGCGCTTGTACAGGGGCGTCGAGAACAAGCGATCCATGATGGCGCCGCTGCGGGCGAGATCGTCGATGGTCTCGAAGAGGGGAAAGTTCTTCTTCCAGGAGGGCGACGCGCGCGTCCTCGCCTTCCTGCTGGCGCACCGCCTCGTCGAGCAGACGCCCGAGTAGCCGGATGTCCTGCTGCAGCGCTTCGTCATGTCCTCGCGGAGGATATTCTTGAGAGTGTTCATGGAGCAGGTTTCTTTGGCTTCAGCGGAACCCTTTGCCGACCAATTGGGTGGCGCGGGGGGGCGTGGCAGGGTTTGATGCCTGAATCAGGCCATCACCACCTGCGTGCGCACCTCGACCTTCAGCGCGCGTTTGATTGCCGCAAAAA
Source organism: Candidatus Accumulibacter necessarius (assembly GCA_017302435.1). Taxonomy (GTDB): domain Bacteria; phylum Pseudomonadota; class Gammaproteobacteria; order Burkholderiales; family Rhodocyclaceae; genus Accumulibacter; species Accumulibacter necessarius. The sequence continues at coordinate 19,888 of JAFLDL010000003.1, read as the reverse complement.
CTGCCGAGATGTTACTCATGGTCGGGTTGCCCGACTGTGACAGCATCCGGTGCAGACTCTTGGCTGGCTTGTGAATTTCCTCGGCCAGCGCCTCGAAACCCACGGTGGCATTGACGAGGTCGCGCAGGATCAGCTTGGCCGACTCCGGCTCGCCGTTGACGAACAGGGTGATGGCCTCGTCCAGCAGGGCCTGCGCAAAGGCCGGATCATTCTGCACGCGCGCGGCCACGGTTTCTTTGAAATCACGGGTCAGTGCCATGTTTACTTGCCTTTCTGTGTTGATGCCTTGCGGCGCTTGTGGCAAATGGTAACGTACAAGATCCCATTGTGCCAGCGCGATGACCTGATGGCCGGTTTGATATGGCTGCTCGATGCCTGACCCGGGGGCGGCGAAAAAGCGCCGCTGCGCCAGCTTCGTCAAGCAGCCAGAGCTTTTTTCAGCCGTGCCCACATATGGCCAGATATCGAAGGTGGAAGGTACACGCTGTCCGGCGGCATGTCCCACCGCTTGCCGGTGCTGTCCGAGCGCAGGTCCTTGCGCGCAGGGAGGGCAAGGCTCCTGGGCGCGCTCCACCAGCTGACGCGGCGACGGGTGTTGGGCTGGCGCTGCAGGGAATGGGATTCGAAGGCGGACCGGATTCACGGGCGATCACTGGCGACAACCAAAAAGACGCTCTGCTAAAGACTGATTGACGTTTTAATCGCTCCCTAGGGGAATGTTATTTGCCGGGTTGGCTTTGCCGTTCTAAAATCACGCCCATCCGGACTTCAATGACCGATAACCGCTCTGTGGAGAGTGCTTGACATGGATTTCCCACTGCCGCTGCCCGTCGAACGGGCCATTCGGAAGTTTGGCAGCGACATTTCCCTGGCCCGCCGGCGGCGTCACATTTCCCAGGCGTCGCTGGCCGAGCGCATGGGCGCGTCCGTGTCGACCGTGCGGCGCATGGAAAAAGGCGACCTGCGAGTGCCCATCCACTTCTTTGCCCGCGCGCTGCACGTCTTCGGCGAGATCCAGGCGTTGGAAAATCTGCTGGACACCGCCAAGGACGACATCGGCCTGATGCTGATGGACGAGCGCCTGCCCAAGCGCGTGCGCAGCAAGTCCGGCGCCTCGGGAGCGCTCTGATGGCCGTTATTGCCCCGATCCGCCAGCAGGTTCAGCTTTGCATCGGCAAGGCAGGTCTGCCGGTGGGCTCGCTCGTGTATGTCCGCCAGGGGCGGCGCGAGAACAGCGCCTTCGCCTACGACGCGGGCTGGTTGGCCAACTCGGCGCGTTTCAACGTCTCGGCCGATCTGCAGCTGACGGCGGGACACCAGCCGCACAGGGCGACTTCGCCGCACGACTCGGTGTTCCATGGGGCGATCGCCGACACCGCGCCCGACGCCTGGGGCCGGCGCCTTATCGCCCGCGACCATGCCAAGCGCCGCAAGGATGATCCGAAGCTTCCGGCCCTCACGGAACTGGACTACCTGCTGGCGGTGGACGATTCCAGCCGCGTCGGCGCGCTGCGCCTGCGCGATCCAGATGGCAGCTGGCATCGAGCAGCGGCGGCCGGCCGGCGCAGCACCCCGCCCTTGATTGAACTGGAACGTGTCTTCCACGCCAGCCGCGCGGTGGAGCTGGGCCAGGAGACCGCCGAGGACCTGCGTTACCTGCAGGGCAAAGGCACGTCGCTGGGTGGCATGCGTCCCAAGTGCACGCTGGTGGACGAGGATGGCCGGCTCGCCATCGGCAAGTTCCCGAGCGTGGACGACGCGCGCAGCGTCACCCGCGGCGAGGTGCTGGCCCTGAAGCTGGCCGTGCAGGCGGGCATCGATGCAGCGCCGGCTCGGGTCGTTCGCTTGGGCGAGGTGCCGGTGGCCGTCATCCGCCGCTTCGACCGCAACGAGACCGACGGCCGCATCCCATACCAATCCGCCGCGTCGTTGCTGCAGGCCTCGCGCGAGGAGGATCGCAGCTACACCGAGGTCGCCGATGCCATCAGGACCCACGGCCATGCGCCCACGCAGGACGTGCGGCAACTCTGGCGCCGGTTGGTGTTCAACCTGCTGATCACCAACGTGGATGACCACCTGCAGAACCACGGCTTCCTGCATGTGAGCCAAGGTCAATGGCGTCTGGCACCGGCCTTCGACATCAATCCGTTTCCGGACAAGGAGCGGGAGTCGAAAACCTGGCTGTCCGAACAGGATGGACCGATCACCGATGTGCGGATGCTGCTGGCCCGCGCGCCCTACTTCGCGCTGGGCAAGGCAGAGGCCCTGGCCGTTCTGGCCGAGGTTCATGCCGCGGTAGCGAACTGGCGACAGGTCGCAATGGGCCCGGAAGTGGCACTACGGCCGGCAGAGCTGGACGACTTCGCGCCGGCCTTCGAGCACCAACAAATGGATGCAGCCGCTGCGCTGCTCGGACGGTAAGGCAAGCGAGGGACAGGCTTGCGGCCTTCCAACATGGCCGCACGCAAAGAGAATCGTCAAGCGCCATCGGCCTGCCAGAGCGGACGCGGCGATGGCATTGGCCTGAGTGGAGGGGTACACGCTGTCCGGCGGCATGTCCCACCGCTTGCGTGTGCTGTCCGAGCGTAGGTCCCGCAGCCTGGTATCGTGCCGTTCCTAACCTGATGTGAAGGCCATCACCACCTGCGCCTTGCAGCGGTTGGGCAGGATGTCGCTGCCGGTGCCGTCCGGGCCGACCACCCTCTTCCACTGCGCGAAGTGCTCGAAGGCCGCGCCCACGCCCCACCCGCGCCTCGTCAAAGCTGCTGGCTACCAGCAGCTGGTTGGTGGCCAACATCGCCAGCAGCTGGGCGACGAATGCTTCTCGACGTCTTCGAGTTCCCCGCCCATCACAATCCCGGTATATCCATGGGCGGCTGCACCCTGTCCTACTCAGTCCCCGCAGTCTGCTCGCCGTGAACGCTTGCCACCTGAAACACCTCCTCCAGCAGATCCAGCTTGGCGCGCACCTCTGCCTCTGCCGCGGGCGTTAGGGTGGCAAGCGCCACCAGGCCGTGCAACTCCCCCTTCTTCAGCAGCATCGCCCCACCCTGCTTCTGGGCCAGGCGGCGGAAGAATTCCTCGGCCAGGGTGCTGAGCTTGCGACGTTCCGTCTTGGCCTCCCAGACCAGGCGGCGTGCCTCGGCCGGCGATTCTTGCCACAGCTTGAAGTCGTCCTTATCGCCATCGAACACCAACTCCACGACCACCTCAGAGAGGGACGCATCGGAGGCCTCCCGCTGCTCCACCATGAACAGGTCATCGGCCGGGAAACGGCTCAGGGCATATTGGCGCAGCACTTCGGGGGTGACGAAATAGTTCTCTGCCTCGTAGCGCCGCCAGTAACGAATCTTCAGCACCCCCTCGTCCTTGTCCTGGCGGTTTTGGCCATCGTTGTCCAGGATTGCCAGGCCCCGCAACTCGGGCAGCAGATTACGCAGGCCGTTGAAATGGTCCCGCGGCGTCACGCCGAAGCCACCTTCCACCCGCTCGAGCTCGGCTCGGGCATCCTGCAAGGGGTAATTGTTCTGGACATAGAAAGAATTGACCCGCTCGTCCCACACTTTCACCACCGGATGATCCAGGCGCTCCGCCAAGGCCCGCAGCATATCCACGTCGGTGCCGCCCTCCACATACAGCACGTACCCCCGCTCCCGCGCCTTCACGTAGTGTTCTGCGCCGAAGTGCTTGAGGCTGTTGCGGATGTCCTGCTTCTTCGCCAGGTCGTCGGCCTGGCCTTCCAGCAGCAGGGTCAAGTTGGTGTCAAGTGCTTCGTCCAGGATCACCTCCGAATGAGTCACCAATATCACTTGCGAGCCGTTCTCGCCGGCGATGTCCCGCAGCAGCACGTACACCTGCTTCTGGCGAAGGATCTCAAGGTGGGCATCGGGCTCGTCCACCAGGAGCACGCTACCCTTGTGGGCATACAGATAGGCGAAGACCAGTAACATCTGCAGGAAGCCCCGCCCCGCCGACGACACGTCCAGTGCCTCCTTCACCCCCGGCTGCCGGTACTGGAGGGCAATGCTGCCGCGCGCCGTCTCTACGGGGACCTCCAGCGATACGTTGAAGAGACGCTGCATCAACGCGACGATGCGCGCCCAGTCCCCTACCGACGACTTCGCCACCCCCAGGCACAGGTTGCGCAGCACGTCCGCAGTGCGCCCCTGGCCCAGTAGCACATCTACCCGCCCGGGCTGCAGGATGGGCTCTTCGGTGTCCAGACCCGACATCGGGTAGAGCAGTTCCACCTTCAGCGTGGCCGCGTGGGCGATCAACTCCATCTCCGCGATCACATCAGCGGAGGGCGTGCAATACACCAGCTCGTCGCCCAAGTTGCGGAAGCGCATTGGCAAGGGCCGCACCTTCCCCTGGAACTCCACGCCGACGGTGATGACCAGCGGAATGTCTTTGTTGCCCTTGCGCACGTGAGTGTTGTGCCAGAAGAAGCGGGTGCGCTTCACCGGCACGGCAACAATGTTGAGGCGGTTCAACGAGGTGGCGGTTCGCTCCTTGGCGGAGGAATCCTTGCGCGCGTCGTACCAAGTACGCACCGCCTGGGACCACAGGGCCAGGGCCTGGATGGCGCTGGTCTTGCCACAGTTGTTGGGGCCGATCAGCACGGCAGGGTGATCCAGCTCGATGCGCTGTCGCTCGCCGAAGCGCTTGAAGTTCTCGATCTCAAGGTAATGCAGCAAGCGCATTATCAGGTCCTCCCTTCCATTTCGTGTTGAGCTGCCGGCGCCAGCTCGTCAAGCAGCCAGCCGGCGCCGGAAGACCCAGGCGCGGTCACTCGAGGCCTGGTCGGCGTAGCCGTAGCCGTCGACCGCAAACTCCTTCAGGCCGGCGGCGTCGGTCAGGCGATTGACGATCGCGTAACGTGCCATCAGGCCGCGCGCGCGCTTGGCGTAGAAGCTGATGACCCGGAATCTGCCGCCGCTCCAGTCCTCGAAGACCGGTTGCAAAACCGGCACCGGGAGTTTCTTCGGCTGCAGCGACTTGAAGTACTCCTCCGAGGCGAGATTGATCAGCACCTTGGCATTGGCCTCCGCGATCGAAGAACTGATCGCATCGGTGATGCGCTCGCCCCAGAAGGCGTAGAGATCCCTGCCGCGGGCGTTGGCCAGCCGCGTGCCCATCTCCAGGCGATACGGCTGCATCAGGTCGAGCGGCCGCAGCAGGCCGTAGAGGCCGGAAAGAATGCGCAGATGCTTCTGCGCGAAACGCAGGTCATCGGGTGACAGCGAGGGTGCGTCGAGGCCGTCGTAGACGTCCCCGTTGAACGCCAGGGCCGCCTGCTTTGCGTTCTCCGGCGTGAACGGCGGTGCCCACTCGGCATAGCGGGTGCTGTTGAGCACTGCCAGTTGATCGCTGATCTTCATCAGGCTGGCAAGCTGCGACGGCGAAAGCTGGCGCAGCTCGTCGATCAGCAATTGCGACTGGTCGAGAAAGCGCGGCTGGCTGTGCTCGGCCAGCGTCGGCGGCGTCAGGAAATCGAGCTTCTTGGCGGGTGAGAGGACGATGATCATCTGCTTGTTCCAGTCGGGAGGGAATTTCCAGCGCGATAGTTTGCTAAGATTCCGCGATTGTAATCGACGGCGTTCATCCGGCATGGCGTCTCGCCCGACTTCGCCGAAGCTTCGCAGCCGCTTGCGCAGCACCCCATACCGAGAAATACCCGAGCCCGATGGAACAACTTCTTGGCCGCTTTGCCGATCCGGACGCCGATCTGCCTTCATTGCTAGCGCTGCTGATCGACCAAATCCGGCCTGCCGACCCGCACGACTTCGGATCCGCGCGACGGCATCTGCAGGCCCTCTGCTACCTCCTGCGCAGCCACCCCGAGCGACGTTCCGCCCTGCGCGGGGCGCTGGCGAGGCTGGCGCGAACGCATCGCCAGACCGACCTGTACACCCACACCGGCATCCTGCCGAATACCGGCTTCGTCTCCGAAGCCTTCCGCCGCATCGGCCACAAGCTCCTGCCCGACGTCCTGGACCGCGGTTTGCTGCGCACCGTCCTGCGCGCCACGTTCGACCGACCGAGTGACCGCCACTGGGTGGTCGGCGTCGGCGAAGACACCTGGCTGCAACTGATTGACGCGCTGCGCTTCGACGAAGCCCCTGCCAGCGACACCCTGCCGCCCTCGCTGACGGAGCTGCTGCGTTCGCTGCGCGTGCTGTCGTACTGGATCGCCACCTGCGGCATGGAGCCGGAACTGATGCGGCTGGAACCGTCGCTTGAAACCCACGAATCGCCCTTCGTCGCGCAGAACAGGGAGCTGATGGCCTACATCGAGGCCTACCCCGGGAACTGGCGCCAACCGGTGACGTGCGAAAGCGACGACCGCCATCTGCGGGTCCTGTTCAGCCAGTGCCAGGACGTGATCGAGCGGGTACGGAAGAATGCCGCCAGAAACGGTACCAGCATCCGCCTGACCTATCATCTGCAGCGCCTGCGCCAACTGCTGCGGCGCAGCGAGCAGCTGCTCGACATCCTGTCGCCCCTGCAGGCCGACCCCGGCGGCGCAACGGCCGGCCCACCGATCGTCAGCCTGTTCACCCAGCTGGTCCGCGACGAATGCCTGCGCAACAACCTGGTCAAGCACTGGCGCCAGAATACCGAACTGATCGCCTTGCGGGTGACGGACAACGCCAGCCATCATGGCGACCATTACATTACCGAGAGCGCGCAGGAGTACAGGTCGATGGCGCGCTCGGCGATGATTGGCGGCCTGGTCATCGCCGGCATGGCCTGCCTCAAGATTCTGCTCGCCAACACCCACATGCCGCCGCTGACCGGCGCGCTCACCTACTGTCTGAACTACGGGCTGGGTTTCTGCCTGATCCATATCCTGCATGGCACCGTCGCCACCAAGCAACCCGCCATGACCGCCAACACGATTGCCGCCAGCATCAGCGAGGCGGGCGGCAAGCTACGCGACATCGAGGCACTCGCCGACCTGATCGTGCGCACCTGCCGCAGCCAGATCGTCGCCATTCTCGGCAACGTCTGCATCGCTGTCCCGCTCGCCGCGCTGATCGCCCTGGCCATTCTCGGAATCAGCGGCGAATCGTTCGCCAGCGCCGAAAAATCGCGCCATCTGCTCGCGGAGCAGAGCCTGGTGCACAGCGGCGCCGTGTTCTACGCCGCCATCGCCGGTGTCTGCCTGTTCATTTCCGGCCTGATCAGCGGCTACTACGACAACTATGCCGCCTACAACCGCATCCCGGAGCGTATCCTGCAACTCGGCTGGCCGCGGCGACTGTTCGGCGAGGAACGGATGCGGCGGGTGGCTGCCTACGTCGGCGACAACCTCGGCGCGCTCGCCGGTAACCTGTGGTTCGGCTTCCTGCTCGGCGGCACGACGCTCTTCGGCCAGCTCGTCGGACTGCCGATCGACATCCGCCATGTGGCTTTCTCGTCGGCTTTCGTCGGCATTGCCTTTGTCGGCCTCGACTTCACCCCGGATCCATGGCTGTTCGCCTGGGCGGTGCTTGGCGTCGCGGTGATCGGCGTCATGAACCTCGCGGTCAGTTTTGCCCTGGCGCTCGATGTGGCCCTGCGCTCGCGGCAGGTTGCCGAGTCGCAATGGAAAATCCTCGCGCGCGCGGTGCTGGCGCATCTGCGTCGCCGACCAAGGGATTTTTTCCTGCCGCCGAAGGTGACTGACTGATGGCTTGGCCGGCCGCCCTGGTGCTCGCGAAAACTGTCAGCCGGCAGGCCTGCGCGCTGGCTTGTCGGATTCACCTTGACCGCAGTGAGTGATTTTCCTATCCTGCGAGAGTCCCCAGGGAGCGGCCGATCCGCAACTCAATTTACCCACTGCTTATTTACTGCTTATCCACCGACCCAACTCTCACCAGATCAACTGCAAGGAACCATCATGACCGAAGAAAAGAGCACGACCAGGAAAACACCCGCCGCCAAGAAAACGGCCGCCACAGAGACAGCCAGCGCCGATGTGGCAGTGAAAGCGCCAGCGGCAAAGAAGGCCCCTCCGGCGGCTGCCGTGAAGGAGGTGGCAGTGAAAGCGCCAGCGGCGAAGAAGGCCGCCCCGGCGGCAGCCGAGAAAAAAGCGCCGGCGAAGGAAGCCGCGCCGGCTGCGGTCGAAACCGATTCCCCGCCGCCGGCAGCCACCGAGTGCGCGACGCTGCCCGACACGGCAACGCCGGTCCAGCCAAGCGCTGAGGACCGCTACCGCATGGTCCAGTCGGCGGCATACTTCATCGCCGAGAAGGATGGTTTCCAGCACGGCCGCGACGCGGACTACTGGGCCCGCGCCGAGCACGAAGTTGCCCTACAACTTGGTGAGGCCGGGGCGTGAGTTCTTCGCGTCCGGCTGCGGAAAACTGGGCTGCTGCCGGGGTGAGCCGATGCGCAAACGACTGATCAGCGACCACCCGCCAGCACCGGCAACTGGCGACTGGCTCAGGCTCGACGAGTTGGCGGAGGCGGAAATCAGCTCCGAGGACGCCGCCTATCCGATCGAGTCGGCACTGTTGCCTGGCAGAGGCGCCGGCTGGCGGGCGGCCGTTCCCGGCCGCCAGACGATCCGGCTGCTCTTCGCGCAGCCGCAGGCGCTGCACCGGATACGGCTCTGCTTTGTCGAGACCGCGCTGCCGCGCACCCAGGAATACCTGCTGCGCTGGTCTGCCGATGGCGGGCAGTCGTTCCGCGAGATCGTTCGCCAGCAGTGGAACTTCAGCCCGCAGGGTGCCAGCTCGCAAACCGAAGAGCATCAGCTCGATCTCGCCGGAGTGAACGTCCTCGAGCTGATCATCACGCCCGATATCGCCAGCGAGCAGGCCTTCGCTTCGCTGGCCGAACTGCGCGTCGCCTGAAGCCACTCCCGGCGGTCGCGCTTCCCGCTGCCTGCCGCCAGGGGTGATCAGGCGCTCTCGATCTTGCGGATGCGTACGTCCGTGGACAGCGTGAGCTGACAGGCCAGTCGCGCGCGCGGGTTTCCCGGCGCGTAGATTTCCAGCGCGTCGCGTTCCGCCGCGTCCGGCGGTTCGAGCGCGTCGCCGGCAATGGCTTCGACCTCGATCAGGCAGGTGCCGCAGAGACCACTCCGGCAGCCGAAGAGCACTGGCGAATCGAGTACCGTGAGATGCAGCGGCAGGCTCGCGAGATCCGGCAGCTCAACCGGTGTGAAGGCCGTCCCCGGGAACTCGATCCGGTGCGTGCTCATGCCGGGCGGAAACGGGCGAGCTGCCTGCGGTTGCCGGCGAGGTAGCGGCCGACGGCGTTCCGGCGCATGGTGCTCATCTCCCGGTTGCCCGCCGTCAGCCAGGCGACCGGTTCGACGAAGGCACGATAGGATTCGGTGGCGACCCGGTGGGTGTCCACCGCTGCGGCAAGGCCCTCCGACTCGCGCGTGAAGCAGGCCGCCATCATGGCGCGGGCTTCGCGGTCGTCCATGGCGAAGATGGGTGAGCGGAAGATCTTGTAGATCACCGGGAAGATCGCCGGGTCGTACCAGAAGATGCCGTTCACGACGACCGAGAAGTGGAAGTGGTCACGTTGACAGCCGGCAACGCCGCGGTTTACCACCCAGCGCTCGAAACCGGTCGGCGCCTCGAGTGCCCGCGGCACTTCGAGCCCGACGACGCGCGAGGTGTTGAAGTGGAACGATTCGTCCATGAAGTGCCAGTAGCTGATCGCCGACGGCAGCGGCGCGTTCTCGCGGTCCGGATGCTGCAGGTAGTAGTTCGACAGCCGGTGCTGCACGAGCTTGCCGTTGAGCGTGCGCAGCCCGCGCACCAGCAGGTACTGGCTGCCGAGGAAGGCGTTCGACGACGACAGCAGGGTGAACGCCTGGATCTGCAGACGCCGCCAGAAGTCCTTTGCGGTATGGGTGTCGGCGAACACCATCGTGTGGTCGTAGAGGCTGCGCATCGGGTAGGTGAACAGGCGTTCGCCGAAAAGGGTGTGTTCAACGGTTTCGCCGACGGTCTTGAAGGCGTTGATGTGCGCGCGCTCCTGCTTCGTCTCGAGGTCAAGGTTGTCACAGACCAGGCGGAAATCCTCGAGCGTATACAGCCCGGCCGCCGACACCTGGTTGAGGAAAATCGTCGCGATCTCGGCTGAAACGATCTGCGCGTAGTAGGCCACCCAGTACAACTGGTTGAGCACGATGCGCTGTGCCGCCGAGGCCTGATCCCAGACCGGCGTGCCCCACAGCAGGGAGAAGTTCTCCGGGTTCCAGTACTCGTGGCGGCAATCCTCGTAGCGGAAGCGCCTGGCCGCGTCATCGATCAGCGCCGTATGGTCCTGTTCGGCGTTGCGGCGCAGGTTGAACTCGAGCTTGCGGACGGTCGAATGGTCGTCGAGCAGGGATTTGCTCTGACGTTGGGCAAGGCCGGTATGCATGACGATTTTTCTCCTCGCTTACCAGGGAAACAGGAACTGCCGCCACGGCCTCGGCGCATTCGCCGTGCCGTAGCGGGTGGGATAGCCGTGCGGCTCGCAGGCGGTGCCGAACAGTCGATCCCAAAGCATCAGGTTGGCACCGAAGTTGACCCGCTGACCGTCGAGGCTGTGATGCAGGTGATGGTGCGCTGGCGTCACCAGCGCCCGCCCCAGCCAGCCAGGCGTGCAACGCCCGGGCAACCGCGAGTGGCGCCAGAGGTCGAGGCTGGCGGTCAGCGCGGCGGCGAGGAAGAAGCCTTCCGGGCAGTCACACAGGAAGCCGAGGACCGGATTGAGCAGCAGGTAGACAAAAAGAAAGTTGATGAGCAGCGAGTTGCGCGAGGTGGCCCAGACGTTCACCGCCGGCGAGGCGTGATGGCACTGGTGCAGGGCCCACAGGACGCCAACCCGATGGAACAGCCGGTGCTGCAGGTAATAGAGAAGGTCGACGAACACGAAGTTGAGCGCGAAGGCGCCGACGCAGCCGATCCGCAGGCTGCCGGCCAAATCCGGCGAATGCACCGCCAGCCCGCGGGTCGCGATCAGGTAGCCGGCGGCGGGGATGACGACGCCTTGAACGGCCAGGCCGAGCAGATTGAGCAGGTGGTCGGCCGGCAACCCGGCCGGTTCTGGGCGCGCCGACCGGCGCTCGAGCAAGGCGAGCGTGACGAAGGCAATGAGCGGGAGGAACCAGCCGGCGGTCACGTCAGGAGGGGCGGCAGCTTGTGCGGCAGGAAACGAATTGGCTATTATAGCTGCGCGCGCAAATGGCGACGCATCAGGGGAGAGCACGACAATGAGGGGTTTTCGACAGCTGGTTTGTGTTCTCGCGACTTTCGTCGTGACCACCACGGCGTCCGCGCAGACACCGCCGACGGCACAGCGCGAGGCGGATCACCAGGCGCTGCGGGCGCTGCTCATCAAGTCCGCGGCCGCGCTGAACACGCGCAACCTTGATTCAGTGGCGGCTGAACTCCATCCCGCGTTCACGGTGATCACCGTGGACAACCAGAAGCTGGTCGGTCTGGAGGCGCTGAAGACCTACTATGCCGGCTTGTTCGACGGACCACAGGCGATCGTCCGGAAGTTCGAAGCGAGGCCGGTCGCCGACGAGCTGACCCGCTTCATCGACGACCACACCGGCGTCGTATACGGCTTGTCGGACGATCGCTACGAGTTCAAGGACGGCGACACGCGTACGATGAAGACGCGCTGGAGCGCGGTGGTGGTGAAGGAAGGAGACGTCTGGAAGCTGGTCAACGTGCACTTCTCGGCCAACGTCCTCGACAACCCGCTGCTTGACGCCGCCCGGGACTACACCAGCAAGCTGGCACTGCTGGCGGGCGGCGGCGGCCTGGTCGTCGGTGGCCTGCTGATGGCCTGGCTACGCCGACGTCCGCGCGCCTAGCGCCGAGCGACGCCGGCGCCGCATGCTCGATCTGCTGCTCAAGGGCGGGCTGGTCTTCGACGGTATCGGCACGCCGCCGGTGTGCGCCGACATCGGTATCGTCGCTGGCCGCATCGTTCGCCTGGCGCCAGGCATCGACGAGGCGGCCCACTCGACGCGCGATGTCGGCGGCCTCTGGATCGTGCCCGGCTTCATCGACATCCACACCCATTACGACGTCGAGGTCGAGATCGCGCCGGGGCTGGCGGAGTCGGTTCGTCATGGCGTCACCTCGGTGGTGATGGGCAACTGCAGCCTCTCGCTGACCGTCGGCAAACCGCAGGATCTGGCGGATATCTTCCTCCGTGTCGAGAGCCTGCCGGCGCCGCTGGTGCGCAAGTGGGTCGCGCAGTCGGTGTCCTGGGGCTCGCCGCAAGCCTATCTGGCGCATCTGCGCAGCCTGCCGCTGGGACCGAACGTCGCGCCGCTGCTCGGCCACAGCGCGCTGCGCGCGGCGGTGATGGGACTGGAGCGCAGCCTGCACGAGGCAGCGAGCGACGACGACCTCGCCCGCCTGCGTGCGCTCGCCGGCCAGGCGCTCGACGCCGGCTGCTTCGGCATCTCGGTCGACATGGTCCACTGGCACAAGGTCAGCGGCGCCTTCGCCGGACGCTCCGTGCCGTCGCATTATGCCGATGCCCGCGAATACCGCATGCTCGCTGACCTCTGTCGCGAACGCGACGCCGTCTTCCAGGTCACGCCGAATCCGCAGAACGGGCTCTCCTTTCTGCTGATCCTGGCCATGTCGACCGGCCTCTTCCGGCCACCGCTGCGGGCGACGGTGCTCTCGGCGCTCGACATGTCCGACCACCCGCAACTGTGGCGGCTGTTCCCGCTGGTCACCTTCGTCGTCAACCGGCTGCTCGGCGGTAACCTGCGCTTCCAGACGCTCGCCGAGCCGTTCGCGATCTACGCCGACGGACCGATCACACCGCTGTTCGAAGAGTTCGCCGCCGGCGTCGAGCTGAACAGTTGCGCCACCGCCGAGGCCCGGCGGGCGCTGTGGGCGAGCGACACGTTCCGGGCGCGCTTCCGCGCCGACTGGGAACGACGAGAAATGCGCACCTTCCACCGCGATCCGGCGCGCATGTGGATCGTCGCCTCGCCCGAAGCCGATCACGTCGGCCGGAGCGTGGCGGAGATCGCCGCCGCCCGCGGCAGCACCGCGACCGCGACGCTGATCGACCTGCTGGCCACCCACGACGAGCAACTGCGCTGGGTCGCCTGCGGCGCCAATGAGCGACCGGCGATCCGCCGCCGCCTGCTGGCGCACCCGCACATCCATCCCGGTTTCACTGACGCCGGGGCGCATTCGCGCAACCTGGCGTTCTTCGATGGCGCCCTGGCCGTCTTGCGCGAGGCCGTCAGCACGGCCTGCATGTCACCCGAACGAGCGGTCGCCCGCGTCACCGGCGAAGTCGCCCGCTGGTTCAATCTCGACGCCGGCGAGCTGCGCGAAGGTCGCCGTGCCGACCTGCTGGTCCTCTCCCCCGCCGCCCTGCAGACACCCGTACCGGCGCCGGTCGAGATCGCCGATCCCGTGCTCGAAGGTGCCCGGCGCATGGTCAAGCGCGGCTCGGAGGCGGCCGTGGTCAGCGTCTTCGTCGCCGGCATCGAGGTCGTGCGTGACGGGGAGCCGTTGCCGGTGCTCGGCACTGTCGGGACGGGAACGCTGCTCGCACCGACGGTCAAGGTACGCGGGCAGGCAGCGGTGCTGGCGCGCTACCGCAACCGCATCGACGACGAACTGGTCGACCATCCCTTCCGCGACTATTGGGACATCTTCGTTTTCAAGCACCAGGACCGCCGAAATGTCCTGCTCCACTGCCTCGCCGTGCTGATGATGTATGGCAGCGGCCTGGCGCTGCTGATCACCTGGAACCCGTGGTGGTTTCTGCTCGTGCTGGCTTCGCAGGCGACCGGCCTCGCCGGCCACTGGCTGTTCGAGCGCTCGCACGTCGACATGCGCGACGTCGTCTTTTCCTGGCGCGCATCGCGCTGCCTGAACCGGATGTTCTTCGCCGTCCTGCGTGGCCGCTACTGGCGCGAGGTGGGCCGGGTACGCAACGAGTTCGCGCTGTTCCGGGAAGCAGCGGCGTGATCGCCGTTCCAGGCATCCGGCGCTCGAACCAGGCGCGGGCCATGCTCCTCGGCTATCTCGCCTTCTCGGCGCTGTACCTGGGCAGCGGCACCTTGCATCTGGTGACGCCGACGACGCTGGTTCCAGGCGCGATCGATGCAGCCATCCCGTTGGTCGACTGGACGGTCTGGATCTACCTCTCCCAGTTTCTGCTCCTGCCAGGCGCGATCGCTTTTGCGCGCGACGACACCGACCGCAGCCAGACCTTCTACGCGATGCTGCTGGCCGCCGTGGTCGCTGCCCTGATCTTCCTCGCCTGGCCAACGACGATGGTACGCCAGACGCCGGCCACAGACGGCCTCACCGGCCTCGCCTGGCGCCTGCTCCATTTCGCCGACCCGCCGGCAAACTGCTTCCCGTCGCTGCACGTGGCACTGGCCGTGATTGCTGCACGGGCGTTGTGGCGACGCGGAGCCTTCGCCCTGGCGACCGGCTGGCCGATCCTGATCGCCGCGTCGACGCTGAGCACGCGGCAGCATGTTGCCGCCGACATCGTTGGCGGCCTGTTGCTGGCGGCCTTGGCCCTGTGGCTGACGCCGCGGATTCTGCGCCTTGATCCCGCCTGACCCACTGCCGGGAGCACAGGTGCTGGCGACCGCGACGCTCGGCGAGAGCGAGCGGCGAGCGATGTATGCGCTCTACGAACGCTACTACGAGGGCTCGTCGTGGCAGCTGTTCGCCGGCGACCTTGCCGGCAAGGACCGCGTCGTCCTGCTGCGCGACGACCACGGCGAAGTGCAGGGCTTTTCGACGCTGGCGATCTACGAGCGCAGCTTCGACGGCACGCCGGTGCGGGTGATCTTCTCCGGAGATACGGTCGTCGACCAGCGCCACTGGGGCCAGCAGGCGCTCGCCCTCGCCTGGCTGCGCCTGGCCGGGGCACTGAAGGCCGAGCAGCCGGACCTGCCTCTGTACTGGCTGCTGATCTCCAAGGGGCATCGAACGTATCGCTATCTGCCGGTCTTCAGCCGCGCCTTCGAACCATCGCCCGACGCTGCCACCAGCGCGGGGCTGCGCGCACTCAAGGACTTTCTCGCGCACGACCGCTTCGGCGAGGCCTACGACCGCAACACCGGTGTCGTGCGCTTTGCCGAGTCGCGCGGCCACCTGCGCCAACCCTATGCCGAGGTTTCGGAAGCGCATGCCCGTCTGCCCGAGGTCGCCTTCTTCCTGGCACACAATCCCGGCTATGCACGCGGCGACGAGCTGGTCTGCCTGTGCGAGCTGGCCGCCGATACGCTGCAGCCGATCGCCCGCCGCGCCTTTCTCGCCGGCGCCCGGGCGGCGCAGGCCTGATTGTGGAAACGCGCGTCTTCAATCATCCGCAGGCGGTCGTTGAAGGTTGGTACTGGCTGGCGCGTTCGCGCGACATCCGGCGCGGCCAGGTCGTCCCATTGCGGCTGCTCGGCCGCGACCTGGCCGTCTATCGCGGTGCCGATGGCCAGGTGGCGGCGCTCGACGCCTACTGTGCGCACATGGGAGCGCATCTCGCCGAGGGGCGTGTCGAGGGCCAGGCATTGCGCTGCTTTTTCCACCGCTGGCGCTACGAGGCTGACGGCCGCTGCAGCGACATCCCCTGTCTCGCCGGCAAGGTCGGCCCGCAGGTGCGCGTGCGCCACTGGCCCACCGCCGAGCGCTACGGCATGATCTGGCTGTGGACCGGCGAGACGCCCACCCACGACCTGCCCGAGGTGCCGGAGCTGGTGGGCCAGCCGTGCGAGGCGCTGGTGGCGAACCGCTTCCGCAAGCGCTGCCATCCGAATGTGGTGATGATCAACGCCATCGACGAGCAGCATTTCGCCAGCGTGCATCACCTCCCTGGCTCGATCCTGAGCATGGAAGCCCTCCCCCGCAGCGTCTCGAACATCGAGTTCCGCAACCTCGGCAAGGTGCCGACCGACAGCCTCCTCGGCCGGCTGGTTGCGCGTTTCTACCGGGGCCCGCTGACCTACACCATGAGCTACTGGTACGGCAGCCTCGGTACGGTGACGCTCGGCCCGGACTTCCTGCATCTGCACCTGATGTTCGCCTTGCGGCGGGGCGACGACGGCGCCACCGAAGGGCAGACTCTCGCCCTCACCCGGCAGCGCCGCGGGCCGCTCGGCTGGCTGGTCAACCGGCTGCTGCTGCACACCACCGCGCTGGCTGCCCGCTATTTTGCCTACGGCGACACGCGGGTCTTCGAGAGCATCCGCTTCGACTTCCGCCACCCGATTCCGGCCGACCGTGCGGTACTGGCGTTCATCCGCCATCTCGAGTCGCAACCGCTGGCCAACTGGCAGGAGCTCGATCGAGCTGAACCACGCCGATCGCAGGCCCTCCGGCGGCTTGCCAGCGCCGACCAGGACACGGTCGATGGCTGAGCGCACGGTCCTCATCACCGGCTGTTCATCGGGCTTCGGGCTGGGAATCGCGCTGGCCCTGGCGGCGCGCGGCTGGACGGTGCTGGCCGGCGTGCGCGATCCGGCGCGCGCGCCAGCAGAACTTGCCAGCGCGCGACTGCTGCCACTCGATCTGACCGACGCCGCACAGATCGATGCCGTCGCGGCCGGCATCGAGCGCCTGGACTGCCTGATCAACAACGCCGGCTACGCCTTGAACGGCCCGCTGGCGAGCTACAGCGCGGCGCAGATGCAGCAGCAGATGCAGGTCAACGTGCTCGGTCCGGCACTGCTCACGCAGCAGTTGCAGCCAGCGCTGGCCGCCGCCCGCGGCCGGGTGATCAACGTCTCCTCGCTCGCCGGCGAACTCGGGCTGCCGATGAACTCGCTCTACTGTGCGAGCAAGTTCGCGCTCGAGGGCCTGTCCGAGTCGCTGCGCCACGAATTGCGGCCGCACGGCGTGCAGGTGGCGCTGGTCGAGCCGGGCGGCTTCCGCACCCGCTTCGCCGCCAACATGGTCTGGGGCGAGCGACCGCTCGCCGTGGCCGGTCCCGATGCACTGCAGCTGGCGGCCTATCGCGAGTTGCAGGCGAAGATGCTCGCGGGTCCGGGCAACGACCCCGCCGCAGTGGTGG
The DNA here is from genome assembly GCA_017302435.1 of Candidatus Accumulibacter necessarius. Lineage (GTDB taxonomy): Bacteria > Pseudomonadota > Gammaproteobacteria > Burkholderiales > Rhodocyclaceae > Accumulibacter > Accumulibacter necessarius. Next base: position 2,872 of record JAFLDL010000003.1, on the reverse strand, counting down.
ACGCCGTCGTCAGGCTGACCGAACTGGCCCGCATGCCACTGCGCACGCGCGTCGGCAGCGACGCCAGGAGCGCGCGAAGGCTCAAGCGCTGGCTGCCCGAAGGCGCGTTCGCCGCGCTGATCGGGGCGCTGTTCCGGCGCAGGCTGGCAAGCAGGCGAAGCCGGCCATGAGCGCCAGCGACCCGCGCCGCGACGCCTTGCGCCGCGCCGCCGACCGCATCGGCCGTCACCGCACCCCGCCGACGGCGCCCGACGGCACCCGGCCGCTGTGGGACGCTGCCTTTTTCGGGCTGGATCGCGTGGCGTGCTTTGGCGAGGCCGACACCGAGACCCGGCAGTCGGTGCTCGCAGACTGCGCCGCCAGCATGCTCGCCGAATCCTGGCACATCGAGCGCTGCGGCATCGATTACTGCGCCCGCATGACGTTCACCGCCGAAGACGACGACGAGCGGCGCCTGTTCGCGCTGATCGGCGCCGACGAAGCGCGGCACGCCGGCTGGCTGGCTCCCTGGCTGGCCCCCGGCGTGCCGGAACCGGACCCCTTCAACCGCTTCATCGCCGGCCTGGCCGAAACCGGCACGCCGCAGGTACTCGCCTTCCTGCTGCAGGTGGTGCTCGAAGGTTTCGGCATCACGCACTACAGCGCCCTCGCCACGCACAGCCGTGACGCCGGCCTGGCTGACATCCTGCAGCGCCTGTCCCGGGATGAAGCCCTGCATCATGCCGCCGGGCTGGCCGTTTTCCGGCCCGACGGGTTGACCCCTGGCGACCGCCGCTTCCTTGCCGACGCCACGCAGGTGTTCCTGGAAATGATTCGCTGTGGTCCGCAGGCGGTCGTCGCGGCACTCGACAAAGGCATCGGGCTGGGCGATCAGGCCGACGTCGCCGCGACCTTCTCCGCCATCGCGGCCGAGGCCGCCGGCGCCGTCAAGCTGGCCCGCTTGCGCCGCCTCATGGCCCAACCGCGCATGGCATGGCTGGTCGACACGCTGGCGACCGGCGGCCTCTTCACGCCCTGCCCCGCGCCCGACTGCGCGCGCATCTACACCGCCAGCCGCTGACCGGCACCGAGGTCTATTTGCCTGGCGCCTGCGGCGGCGGGATCATGGCCTCTACACGATGCCGGAAACGCGGGCCAGTGAGGTACTGGTAGATCAGTTCCAACCGTCACTCCTTTCCCGCAAAGTCACGAACGGATGGCACATGGGGCTTGACCAAAACAACCTGCAGGGTTGCCCCTGCGGCCTTTTCACCGTGCGCTCGCCAGGAGGCAATTGGTTGGTTGGAAACTATCGAACGGGGCCACTGGCCAGACATCGACGAGGACATCAGTGGCGAAGGTATGTGGGCTATTCGCACATGCGCCGGATTTCATTCTCCTCGATGGCCAGCTTGACCTGGAGGAGAACGGCGTCGACGTCGGCCAGCCCCTCGTCGAGTACGACTTGACCGGTCAGGGGCAGTTCCGGCGACAGCAGGCCGCTTTCGTAATGCGCCCAGATTTCCTTGCCGTACTGGCTATCCTTGAGGGTGGGCGCGAAGGCGCTGAAGTAGGTGCGCAGATTGAGCACGTCACGCTCGAACATTTCGGCGGCGTCGCTGTTGCCCGCCGCATCGACGGCTTGCGGCAGGTCGATGATGACCGGCCCGCCTTCGCCAACGAGGATGTTGTATTCCGAGAGGTCGCCGTGAATGACGCCGGCGCACAGCATACGCACCACCTGATTCATGAGCAGGGCGTGATACGCCAGTGCCAGTTCCTCGCTAAGTTCGACATCGTTCAGGCGCGGCGCGGCGTGGCCGTCGGCATCGAGAACCAGATCCATCAGCAACACGCCGGCGAAGCAGATATGCGGCTGCGGCACCCGCACCCCGGCGGCGGCCAGCCGATACAGGGCATCGACCTCGGCACTCTGCCAGACCTCTTCCTGCATCCGCCGCCCATAGCGGCTGCCTTTCTCCATGGCGCGCGCCTGCCGGCTGTTCTTGACCTTGCGGCCTTCCTGGTAAGAGGCGTTCTTGCGGAAGCTACGTTGATTCGCATCCTTGTACACCTTGGCGCAGCGAATCGCTTCGCCGCAGCGGACGACATAGACGGTGGCCTCCTTGCCGCTCATCAATTGGCCAATCACCTCATCGACGAGGCCTTCTTCGACGAGTGCGGTGAGTCTGTGCGGGGTTTTCATGGGGGCCTTGGGTTCGGGTTGGCTGGGTGCTTCGTCACGCGCCGCGAGGCGGTGGACAGCGTGTAGGTCGTCTAGCGTAGCGCAAGCCGAGGCGTGGCGCGCAAATAATCGGGAATGGACGCTGCTTGATAGTGGCTCCTGGACTTGCGCCACCAGTGCTGGTTTCCCGGCCCCCGGCCAGCCCCGGCGGTTAGCCAGTCGCCGCGCGGCGCAGCTTCGAGGTCGCCCTCGCCTCTGTGCAGGAGAGCCTGCAAGCCTGGATAGCGCTCGGCTGGACGTACAAGCGCAGTGCGCGCCAACAGGGTATCGCCGAGTTGCGCCAACTCTGGCAGGAAGCGATCCATGACAAAGCGCCAGGCGTCTCGGCTGCGGAGGTGCTCGACCGCCTTGAACGCAAGTACCAGGCTATCGCCGAGGCTGCCGGAACGAAGTGATGCGGTTGGAACTCTCGCGCTTCGTCGACGGCGACCTGGACGACATTGCGGCCTATATCGCCCATGATAATCCGCACCGGGCCGTCACGTTCATCCAGGACATCCGCGCCAAGTTTCTGGACATTCGTAAGCGTTCAGCGCACCCACCCCTGGGCGCGCAGGATCACAGTGGCTTTTTGAGCGGCAGCAACTCGTCGATGCGGCTGTTCGGCCAGGAGGGGAGTTTCTCCAGGGTGTCGGTCAGCCAGGCCAT
>JAFLDL010000029.1 GCA_017302435.1 Candidatus Accumulibacter necessarius | reverse complement strand
GCTGGCGCGGGTCGTCGCCCGCCTGCTCGAACTCGCCCTTGTGGTGCCGGCGATGGAGCGCTGGGTGCGCGCGCTGACCCCCGGCGAACCCTTCTGCAGTCAATGGCAGTTACCCGAGCAGGCCAGCGCCGTCGGCCTCGTCGAAGCCGCGCGTGGCGCCCTCGGCCACTGGTTGCGCATCGAGCGCGGCAAGATCGTGGGTTACCAGATCATTGCCCCGACCACCTGGAACTTCTCGCCGCGCGACGCGGCCGGCGTACCCGGGGCGCTGGAGCAGGCGCTGGTCGGTCTGGCAGTAGGTGAAGGCGAAAGCGCTCCGCTCACGGTTCAGCACGTGGTGCGGTCGTTTGATCCCTGCATGGTGTGCACGGTGCATTGAGCAACAGCATGGCTGTCGGACGAGGACAAAGCGGCGGTCGCCCGAGTTACTTCCCGCAATCGTGCTGCCTCGCGGCAGAGGCGGATAGGGTCGACGGCGAGGGCCGTGTCTGTCCCGCTGCCAACCGAACGGCTGGGACGACGAGAGCTGGTGACTGGGTTTGATGCGTGACCAGCAGATCTACTTGACCCGGCGACGTGCATCCTTGAGGAGCAACAGCAATTGCTGCTCGCGCAGCGGCGAGGCAATGAAGCCGAAGCGCGTGTAAAACCCCGCAGCTTCCTCATCGATGGGGTGGGTGAGCATTGCTCGAATGGCCGCCTGTTCGGCAATCAGCATCGTGCGGCGAATGGCATCCTGCAACAGGCCGAAGCCAATGCCGCTACCTTGATCCTGTGTGGAGACGGCGAGCCGCGCCAGGATCACCACCGAAACCGGGTACTGGCCCATCCCCTTGCGGATACGCTCGGGTGCCTCGAGCGTATCGATCTGGCCGACGGTCAGACTGAAGTAACCCACCACCCGATCAGCGTCAGCCACCACAAAAGTCCTGGCTGATCCGCTGCCCTGAGCTTGCCGAGCGTGGCGCAGCAGCCAGTCATTCAGTGCGGGCTTGCCGCAATCGAAGCCCTCCAGCCGATGTTGCGCGCCCAGCGGTGCCGGGCCCTGCAAGCTCATACCTTGTTCCACGGGGCGTTACGCGCGAACAGGTCGCGCAAGCCTTCGTTGGCCTGTTCAGGTTGCTCCAGCAAATCCATCAGGGCCTGGTACTGGCTGCCAGAGACCATGAACAGACGCTGGTCCAGCAGGGTCTGCTGGGCGGCCAGACAGGCGCTGTCGAGAATGAATTCGGTCAGTGACTTGTGCGCCACCTCGGCAGCACGGCGCAAAACGACTTCCTGTTCAGGCGTGGCACGCAGCCCCAAACGGGCGGAACGGGCAGCAGGTGAAGATGCAATAGCAGCCATGGCGGTCCTTGGTTTGTTGGATCAACAGTCCAAATGTTAGTACAAATGACGAACGTCGTCGAGTTGCAAGTGGTGACAGGCGTACTTGGGTGAAACAGCTCTGGGCCCGCAGGTGGCGACACAGCTTACGGTCGCCTTGGTGGCCACATCCGCGCTGTGTGCACCAGCGCCAAAATCCACACGGTGTCGCCCTGAACTTCGTACACCAGCCTGTAGCTTTCGTGCGGAATCAGCTCGCGTGTGCCCGGAATTTGGCCAGCTTGTCCAAGGTGCGGATGGTCGGCCAAGCGGCCAGCCGCTTCAGCAAATAGCTCATCCATCCGGATGGCTGCGAGTGGGTTGTCCTCGCTGATGTAGTCGATGATGTCGGCACGGTCTTGCTCGGCAGCAGAGGCCCAGAAGACTCTCATGTGCCAGAACGCCCCGCCTTTGCCAACAACTGCGCGCGCCGGGCAGCGACCCGGGCTTCGACCTCGTCAGCGCTGGCGTACTTACCGGCATGGATCTGTTCCCGAGCATCCGCCACCTTGCCGCGCAGGAAGTCGTCGTACTCGCGTGCCTGACGCTGGCGCTGCACGAACTCGCGCATCAATTCACGCACGATCTGTGAGGCAGGTCGATGGGTCGCCTCGGCCTCGGCCATGAATTCGGCACGCAGCTCTGGCTCCAGCTTCATGGTGAAAACGGCTTCTTTGGACATTGGGGGAACCTCCGGTAGTTGTCGTATTGATTAAGTATATACGTCGCCAGTACGCCTGTCACCTGGAGTCGCCAACCTTCCCGTCACCGTGTCGCAGGATGCCCTGCAGGGCCGATCAGCGTCAGCCACCACGAAAGTCCTGGCTGTCCTGCATCGGGCCGAACGGTGGATCCCCGCTTTCGCGGGGATGAAGGCTGCCGTTTATCGGTACCTCCATCGCTGGAAATCGCCTTAAGCCGGCCAAACCCGACGCTTGAAGCTGGCCACGCACTTGTCGACGGCCTTGCAAGGGGCGGTCTGGATGCGCTGCATGAGTTCCAGCGACACCTCGGGCAGGTCGAAGTCGTTCTGCAGCTTGCGCTCCATGCGCAGCCAGAGCAGAGCGGTCATTTCGGCATCGGCCAGTGCCCGGTGGTACTGGCCGGTGGCTTCGATGCGCGCGTGCCGGATCAGCGTTTCCAGCCGGTGATTGGGCGCTTCGGGATAGATGCGGCGGGCCACCTTCATCGAACAGAGCAGACCGGTCGGACAGGCTTCGCCGATGCGGTCGAGTTCGGCACCGAGGAAACCGTGGTCGAAGGCGGCGTTGTGCGCGACCAGGGGACGCCCGGCGATGAAGTCCAGCAACTGGCGCATCACCTCTTCGGCCCTGGGGGCCTGGCGGATCATCGCGTTGCTGATGCCGGTCAGATCCTGGACGAAGGGCGGGATGCGGCGACCGCCGTTCATCAGGCTCTGGAAGCGGCCGACGATGCCCGTTTCGTCGATCACCACCGCGGCGACCTCGGTCGCCCGGTCGCCCTGCATGGCCGAGAGGCCGGTGGTTTCAAAGTCGATGATTACCCGTTCGCCCATCTTTCCTTCAGTTCCTATCCGCAAGGGTGGTTGCCGGTGTTCGATGCCGGGAGGACGCTGCTGCCGCTTGCCGGCTCTCGCGGCCGCCGAGCGCCGGTCGATGAACAGCCGCCATCAGTGCGCCGGCAGCGTCGTCACGCGCTCGATCCACGGTTCGAGGCGCTGGCCGATCGCCAGTTGCACCTCGTAGCGCGGCGCCTGCTGGTCGGGTACCGGGCGCGGGGCGTTGCGCAGCGGTTCGAGCACCGGCCGCAACGCGAAGGGTACGTTGACCTGGGCGATGGCGATCTGGCTGATATGGCCGGCGAGGTGGTGATCGCCGTCTTGACCACGCTCCGCTGGTCGCACGCTGCCACGCACGATCAGATGGCGGCTGCGGTCCGGGTAGCGGCGACGCAGGGCATCGGCATCGAGACCGGCGTCAATGACGAACAGGCGGCTGGCATGCGTCTCCTCGATCGCAACACGTGCGCGGCCGGCCTCGGCCTGTTTGGCAAACTGCTCGCTGCCGGGATTGGCGGCCGCGGCCGCGGTCTGGCGGGCGGCGTTTTCCCGTGCGCGGCTGACCGCCTGCTGCCACGTTGGTCCTTCAAGCTCGAGCAGCAGCAGAACCTGCCGCGGCAACTGACGCGTGAAGCGCTGGCGTGCTTCGCTGGTGGCTGCGCCGGCCGTGGTGTCGAAGCCCAGTGTTCATCATCCGGGGCGGCCGCAACTGCAATGACCGTTAGCGCCGCGGCCGGCTTGACCGCTGGCTCGATGGCGACGACCGGCAACACGACCACATCGCGAATCGCCTCGGCCGCCGCCGCCGTCGCCGTGTTGCAGGCGATGACCAGCGCCTTGGCCCCGCGCCGCGCCAGCGCCTCGGCAATCAGCACGCCGCGCTCCTTGAGAAAGACTTCCGGGCGGTCGCCGTAGGGCAGGAAGCGCGTGTCGGCAAAGTAGAAAAAGTCCTCCCGCGGCAGTCGACCACGCAAGGCATGCAACACTGTCAGGCCACCGAGGCCCGAGTCGAAGACAGCGATGGGGTGGTGATTCACTGGCTCATTCGAAGTGGAATCGATTCACGATTCTTGGGAACCAAGTCTGCAATCGACCTGAGCGATATCCCAGGCTCTTGGAAAGTGGACCTTTAACGTTTGAATTACAGGCTGGCAAACAACTCATGAATGGATGGGAGAAGCGGAGAGCTTTACACCGAGAGCATGAAGAAGTTTGAGCATTGTGTCGTAGCGCGGCTTTGCGCCGGGCGTAAGCGCTTTGTAGAGACTTTCGCGCCCAAGGCCTGCATCTTTTGCGAGTTGTGCCATGCCACGGGCGCGAGCCACATCTCGCACGGCGGTTAGAAACACGTCGGGGTTGGAATCTTCAAGCGCAGCAGTAATGTATTCCGAGATGGTTTCTTCGTCATCGAGATAGTCGGCAGCATCGAATGGGGAAAATTTGGCCATGGTTCACTCCTTATCCAAAGTCCGCGCCATCTCAATGGCGCGTTTTATGTCGCGCTTCTGCGAAGACTTGTCGCCGCCCAACAGAAGCAGATAGAGCACCTCACCACGGCGGGTGAAATAAACGCGATAGCCAGGACCGAAATGAATGCGCATTTCAGATACTCCCTCGCCGACTGGTTCGCAGTCTCCGAAGTTGCCGTGCTCGGCAGAGCGGATGCGAAGAGCGATGCGAGCACGGCCTATCTTGTCCTTCAGTGCCGCAAGCCAAGCGTCAAATTCATCTGAGCGGCGAAAGGTGTTCATGTTGAGAAGTGTATCTAAACGGATACTTGAATGCAACCTCAGCTGAATCGTCAGTTCGCGGCATGTGAGACCCAGCGATTAAGCTCAACGTAAGACTCAGATGGTCTCGGGTTGCTGCATCCACGCCGGGAGGTCGCGCTGGCCGTGCAGCACGCGCCAGACCTCGATGTGTTGCGGGCGCTCGACGTAGAAGACAAGGTGGGGATAGCGTGCCAGCGGCCAGAAACGCAGGCCGGACAGGTTCAATTCGTGGGCGTAGCCGCCTTGATTGACCTGCTCATCGACGAAGGACTTGAGCGCGTCAGGGAGGGAGATGTTCATTGTACTCATGGGTCGAGATCAGTCGGTTTGGCAAAATTTGGCAAGATCGATGCATCGTGCCTGACCAACCATGGCGAGTGAGGTGAGCACTCGCGATGCCCACTCTCTGTGGAGAGTACCCACCGGTTGGCGGCGGCGTTGGTCTGGGTGCCCTGGAAACGGGCATTCCATATTCATTGCATAGTGAGGTGGGACCGGGGAGGCGGGCGTGTCGGGCGATCTGACGCGCTGTGCGGCGGCTGGCCCACCGGCGCTACGGCCTGTGCCGGACTTTCCGGGCGCCGGCAGTCCGTTTGGTCTGTTAGGCCGGCCAAACCCGACGCTTGAAGCTGGCCACGCACTTGTCGACGGCCTTGCAAGGGGCGGTCTGGATGCGCTGCATGAGTTCCAGCGACACCTCGGGCAGGTCGAAGTCGTTCTGCAGCTTGCGCTCCATGCGCAGCCAGAGCAGAGCGGTCATTTCGGCATCGGCCAGTGCCCGGTGGTACTGGCCGGTGGCTTCGATGCGCGCGTGCCGGATCAGCGTTTCCAGCCGGTGATTGGGCGCTTCGGGATAGATGCGGCGGGCCACCTTCATCGAACAGAGCAGACCGGTCGGACAGGCTTCGCCGATGCGGTCGAGTTCGGCACCGAGGAAACCGTGGTCGAAGGCGGCGTTGTGCGCGACCAGGGGACGCCCGGCGATGAAGTCCAGCAACTGGCGCATCACCTCTTCGGCCCTGGGGGCCTGGCGGATCATCGCGTTGCTGATGCCGGTCAGATCCTGGACGAAGGGCGGGATGCGGCGACCGCCGTTCATCAGGCTCTGGAAGCGGCCGACGATGCCCGTTTCGTCGATCACCACCGCGGCGACCTCGGTCGCCCGGTCGCCCTGCATGGCCGAGAGGCCGGTGGTTTCAAAGTCGATGATTACCCGTTCGCCCATCTTTCCTTCAGTTCCTATCCGCAAGGGTGGTTGCCGGTGTTCGATGCCGGGAGGACGCTGCTGCCGCTTGCCGGCTCTCGCGGCCGCCGAGCGCCGGTCGATGAACAGCCGCCATCAGTGCGCCGGCAGCGTCGTCACGCGCTCGATCCACGGTTCGAGGCGCTGGCCGATCGCCAGTTGCACCTCGTAGCGCGGCGCCTGCTGGTCGGGTACCGGGCGCGGGGCGTTGCGCAGCGGTTCGAGCACCGGCCGCAACGCGAAGGGTACGTTGACCTGGGCGATGGCGATCTGGCTGATATGGCCGGCGAGGTGGTGATCGCCGTCTTGACCACGCTCCGCTGGTCGCACGCTGCCACGCACGATCAGATGGCGGCTGCGGTCCGGGTAGCGGCGACGCAGGGCATCGGCATCGAGACCGGCGTCAATGACGAACAGGCGGCTGGCATGCGTCTCCTCGATCGCAACACGTGCGCGGCCGGCCTCGGCCTGTTTGGCAAACTGCTCGCTGTCGGGATTGGCGGCCGCGGCCGCGGTCTGGCGGGCGGCGTTTTCCCGGGCGCGGCTGACCGCCTGCTGCCACGTTGGTCCTTCAAGCTCGAGCAGCAGCAGAACCTGCCGCGGCAACTGACGCGTGAAGCGCTGGCGTGCCTCGCTGGTGGCTGCGCCGGCCGTGGTGTCGAAGCCCAAAGTGGCCAGGTGAGCCGCATCCAGCCACGCTGGCTGGCCGCCGTGGCGGGCGTAGCCATGGTCCCAGTGGTCGGGGTTCTCGTCGAGGACGCGCCAGTTCAGCTGCAGCGCCAGGCCGCTGTTCTCCGCCTGCCGGTAGCCGCCGTAGGGCAGGGCGAGTTCGCGTTCGCTGAGGGTGGTCCGGCTCTCCGCTTCCGCATTCCGGTTGAGGAAGGCGCCGGCGAGGGCGGCGGCATTGGTCAACACGATCAGCGTCGCCCCGGCGGCGAGGGTGCGCGCGCGCGTCCAGGCTTTCATGCGCGTTCTCCCGTGTCGCTCCGACCGATGGCGCCGCGCAGCCGCTTGAGGATCAGGAGAACCAGCAGCGCGGTCAGGCCCAGCACCAGGAAGAACAGGTACTTGGGCATCACGTCCCACCACCAGTTGTAGAACTTGGTATACAGGAACAGGACGAAAAAGGTGATGCCGGTGTTGACCGCCTCCGGCCACTCGCGGCGCGTGCCGATCCAGATGGCCAGGGCGCTGGCGGCGAAGCCGGTGACCTGGTAGCCGCCCTCGATCAGTTTCGGTTCCAGGTCGAGGTAGCTGATCTGGCCCCAGTGGCTCAGGACAAGCATCGGGATGAAGACCGTCAGCAGGCCGAACACCCGGTACGTCGCTGCGAAGCCGGGATGATGGCGATGCAGTACCAGTTGCGGCATGGCGAGCAGCAGCGCGGCGGCGACGAAGAAATTCTCTGGCCGCTCCCCGGCGTGCAGCCAGTAGACGCCGCCCCAGGTGCCGACGCGCGCGGCGACGAAGGCGATCACGCAGAGAATGCCAGCTGCCAGCAGCAGACGAAGGTCGCAGGCATAGGCGAGGAGGAAGGCCATCGCCGCCCAGGGCAGCAGGGCCTTGTCCGACGGCGTGAGGTTGAAAATCTGGCCGATCATCGAGATGTTCAGCACGAAGCAGGCAAAGGCGAGCAGCGCTGCCAGCTTGGTGAAGTAGCCGCTGGCGTCGCGCCCCTGGACCCAGACCGTCAGGCCAAGGCTGCCGAGTGCGCTGATGATCAGGATGGCGACCTGCGCCGCTTCGGAAAACCGCCCCCAGAACTGGTAGAAGAGGAAGAAGGCGCTTGCCGCCAGCGCCAGCGCACCGAGGAAGGAGGCCACTCGCATGCCGAGGGAAATCTGACTGGCGCGAGTGTCGCGGTCGATGTCGTAGGCGTTGGCGTAGGTCGCCAGCAGCGATTGGTGGTAGTCAGCCAGTGCCTGCCGCTGTGTCGCCCCAAGGGCGAGCACTTCTTCCGCTTCCAGGCGCGCCAGCTCGGCCTGGAAGGCGCGGATTTCATCTGCCCGTTGTTGCGCCTGGCGGCGCGCTGGCAGGGGGCTCGTTTGGTCGCTCATGATGGTGAGCGATTATGCCGGGTTTGTCGGGTGCCGGCCACGTGTTGGCGGCGATTCGGCGGACTGCAGGGACGTGGCGGAGCTTGGGTATTGCATGACCCGGCCCCTGGCCGGCGAAGCATCGCTGACCAGGGGCCGGGGAGGGTGACGCGGCGTCGGGCGTCTCGGGTGCAGTTCAGCAGCCGGAGGCGACTGCCCGCAGGACTTAGAGGATCTTGACCTCGACCTTGCGCGGCTGCGCGTGCTCTGCCTTGGGGATCGCGAGCTTGAGCACGCCCTGGCTGAACTCGGCGCTCACTTTGCTTGCGTCGAGTTCCTTCGACAGGGAGAACACCCGGCGGTAACGCGACAGACTGACTTCGGCGTGGCTGGCCTCGATGCCGCCAGGCATTTCGAGGTCGATCTCGCCTTCGATGGTCAGGGTATCGGCTTCCACGTGCAGCTGCAATTTGTCCTTGGGTACGCCCGGCAGGTCGGCGTAAAGCGTGATCCCGGAAGCATCCTCGATGACGTCTACCGGGGGCTGCAGCGCTGCTTCATCCCGGGCCGCTGGTTGCTTGACTTGGCTATTATCGGACATCTTCGATCCTCCTTACTGAACGGTGATCCGGCGTGGTTGGGCGGACTGCTTGCGAGCGATGCTGATGCGCAGCACGCCATCGCGGTATTTGGCGTCGACCGCATTCGGGTCCACATCGTCGGGCAGCGTCACGACGCGCCGGAAGCGACCTTCGAAACGCTCGTCGATATGCACCGTGGCTTCCTCGCCGGGTGCCTGACGCTGGCGCTCGCCGGCGACGGTGAGCACGCCCTTCTCGATTTGCACGTCGAGGGTGGCGGGGTCGATACCCGGCGCGAAGGCGTAGATTTCGACCGACTGTGGCGTGCCGCCGACGTTCATGGCCGGAAAACCGCCGCGCGCGATGCCGCGAATACTCGGAGAAAGACGGAAACCCTGCTGCATCTCGCGCTGCAGCCGATCCAGTTCCGCCAATACGTCGCGGGGAAACAGGGAGCGATATATCATGTTCAATCCTCCATACGATGGTGAGGGGCGCCACGACCGGCGCTTCGAATCCTATCTGGGGGCTGTTCCGTAGACTTCAATATCTTGATTCCACCACGCATCAGTACTATTTTGTTGCTCATCCAGTCACGCTTTCAGATTGAGGACCATAGATGGAATTCAAGGACTACTACCAGATTCTGGGGGTCCCCCGCGAAGCGACCGCGGATGAGATCAAGAAGGCCTTCAGGAAACTGGCGCGCAAGTATCACCCGGACGTTTCCAAGGAAGTGGACGCCGAGGCACGCATGAAGGAACTCAACGAGGCCAACGCGGTGCTTTCGGACCCGGAGAAACGGGCTGCCTACGACCAGTTGGGGCGCGGTTACCAGCCTGGACAGGAATTCCGCCCGCCGCCCGATTGGGATGCCGGCTTCGAGTTTTCCGGGCGCGGTTCTGCGCCGGGCGAGGCAGCCGATTTCTCGGACTTCTTCGCCGAACTGTTCGGTCGCATGGGGGGCGCACGCGGCTTCGATCCCGGCCAGCGGGCGCACTTCCAGGCGCGCGGCGAGGATCATCATGCCAAGGTGCTGCTGGACCTCGAAGACGCCTTTACCGGCGCGACCCGGCAGATCTCCTTGCGTGCGCCGCAGACCGACGCGCAGGGGCGCGTGACGCTGGCCACGCGGACGCTGAACGTCAAGATTCCGCAAGGTGTGCATGCGGGCCAGATCATTCGCCTGGCCGGTCAGGGCGCACCGGGCATGGGCGGCGCGCCGGCCGGTGACCTGATGCTGGAGGTGCGCTTCAACCCGCATCCGCGTTTCCGTGCGCATGGGCGTGACCTGCATCTGACCTTGCCGGTCGCGCCGTGGGAGGCGGCTCTGGGCACGGTGCTGGCGGTCGACCTGCCGCAGGGCAGTGTCAAGGTGCGCATCCCGGAAGGGGCGCAAAGCGGCCGTCAGTTGCGCGTGCGTGGCAAGGGCATACCGGGTCCACAAGCGGGCGACCTGCTGCTCGATATTCAGGTGGTGCTGCCGCCAGCCGACACGGCCAGGGCGCGGGCACTCTATGAGACCATGGCGCAGGAACTCGCCTTCGATCCGCGCCGGCAAGGGAGGGCATGACGCCATGCGAGACGATGAGATCCTGATCGGCAGTCTGATGGAAAACAGTTGGCTGACGCTGGAGCAGGTGGCTGCTGCTTGCACCGTCGACCCGGGCTGGCTGATGCGCCACATCGAGGAGGGCTTGTTTCCGCACGCCGAGAGCGTCGCCGGCGTCTGGTGCTTTTCCAGCACCAGCCTCCTGCGCGCGCGGCGGATGCGGCAACTGGAGAGGGACTTCGAAGCCGTGCCGGAACTGGCTGCGCTGATGGCCGACCTGCTGGAAGAGCTGGACGATCTGCGTGCTCGCGTTGGGGCTGCCGCTTCCAGATGACTTTCCCGGTGCGCGTCGGGGAGCAGCCCGCGGTGCCGGCAGGCCGCATCAGGCAGGTCAGGTGGCGCTAAGATTGCGTTAAGGATGGCAGCGTAGAGTGGCGTTCGTGCTTGTCGTCGGGGTCCGCTGCGGGGCCGCGTCGCAAGCCGAAGACACTATCTCCCGGCAATCCTTACTGAAAGACCCATCGAATGAACAAGACCACCGCTTTTTGCTCTGCTGCCCTCCTCGTCATCGCCTCCAGCCTGGCTGGTACCACTTTCGCTGCCGACACCAAGCCGGCCGCCCCGGCCGCCGCCGTCCCTGCTGCGGCTGTCCCGGCACGTGAAATCACCAAGGAGCAGGCCGTCGAGATGGCCCTCAAGGCGCACCCGGGCGAGGTCACCAAGGCCTACCAGGACACCAAGAAGGGCAAGCAGACCTGGGAAGTGAAAATCAACGGCACCGACGGCAAGAAATGGGAAGTGCACTACGAAATCAAGACCGGCGCCCTGGTTTCTGAAGAAGGCAAGTAAGCCGCAGGTGATCAGCACCTGATCCATTCCCACGCCTCCCGGCCGTCGGTCGGGGGGCACTGCCAGAAGGTAGCCATGCGTATTGTCGAGACAAGTGAAGTTCCGGTTTGGGACCCTCTGGTCCGTCTCTTCCACTGGACCCTGTTCGTCAGTTTCTGCGCTGCATGGTTCACCGAGGGCGAGCTGTTCGAAGATCTCCAGGACCGGCTGAGCGGCGAGTGGTTGCAGCTGGTCCATATCTGGGCGGGCTATACCATTGCCGGCCTGCTGGTGTTCCGCGTGCTCTGGGGCTTCGTCGGTCCGCGTTACGCGCGATTCAGCGATTTTGTTTACCGCCCTGGCATCGTCCTGGCTTATGTCAGGGACGTGCTGACGCTGCGCGCGCGCCGCACCCTGGGACACAATCCGGCCGGCGGCGCGATGATCGTGGCCTTGCTGCTGGGCCTGACGGCGACGGTCGTCACCGGCCTGGCTCTGTACGGCGCCGACAAGGGCCTGGGGCCGCTGGCCGCCATGCTGGCGGAGAGCAGCGATGCGGCGATCGACACGATCAAGGAGGCGCACGAAGTGGCGACCAACTTCACCTTGCTGCTGGTTGCAGGACATCTGCTTGGCGTCGTCTGGGAAACGCTTCTGCACCGCGAGAACCTCGTTCGCGCCATGATCACCGGCCGCAAGCGGGTCTGAGTCAGGCCGCTGAGGACCAGCCCGGGGAAGCTTCAGGACTGGGCTCCGGGCTTTGGCCAGCGGCCGAAAAGTGGCGATTGACTTCGCTTGCCGGACGGGCATACTCTCACCAGTGCTGTTGAACGTGGAACGACATCGGGGGGAGCAATCATGGCAATACTCAAGGAATTCGATGAACTGGTGGTGACATCGCGGCCCGGGCAGGCTGCTGGCGGCCCGTTGCACGAGATGCGCGAGAACTCGGTGCGTTGCCTGGGGCCGCATGGCCTGCACCGGATGGCCTACACCGAGTGGGGCGATCCGGCAAATCCGCGCGTCCTGATTTGCGTACATGGGCTGACCCGCAACGGGCGGGATTTCGACGTGCTGGCCAACGCGCTGGCCAGCGATTACCGGGTCGTCTGCCCGGACGTGGTCGGGCGGGGCCGCAGCGATCGCATGTTCTTCTCCGACGATTACGCCGTGCCAATCTACGCCAATGACATGATGACTCTGATTGCCCGCCTGGGGGTCGAGTCGGTGCACTGGCTGGGAACCTCGATGGGTGGCCTGATCGGCATGTTTCTTTCCAGCTTGCCGGGTTCACCGATCAGCCGCCTGGTGCTCAACGACGTCGGGCCAGCGATCAGCATCGAGGCGCTGCAACGAATCGGTGAGTATCTCGGCAAGTCGCCCGATTTCGCCGATCTCGCCGCGGCCGAAGCCTATGTGCGGGTCGTCTGCGCCCCCTTCGGCGCCCTCACGGACGCTCAATGGCGCTACATGACCGTGGTCGGTACGCGCGCCAAAGCTGACGGCGGTTTCGAGATGAACTACGATCGCGCGATTGCCGAGCCTTACCAGAAGGCCTTTCTCGAAGCCAAGGAAATCAATCTGTGGCCAATGTACGAGGGGATTCGCTGCCCGACGCTGGTGCTGCGCGGTGCCCAGTCGGACATCCTGTCGCACGAGGTCGCCGCCGAGATGACCAGCAGGGGGCCAAAGGCGACGCTCGTCGAGGTGCAGGGAGTGGGGCATGCGCCGATGTTCCTCGAAGAGTCGCAGGTGCGCATCGTCCAGAATTTCCTGCTGTCCGCTCCGGGCTGAGCATCGGCGCCGGCATGACCGCGCCGCCTGCTCTTGGCTGGGCGGCGGGCTGGCGCCGCCGGGCGTTCCGACCATGAATCTGGCTCGTCTGCTGGCCCGCGCCAAGCGCCATGTCGTCCACGAATCCGGTAGTTTTGACCCGCGGGAGATCGTGGCCTTGTCGCAGCACTGCCGAAGAACAACGACGGCAAGGCCCTGAAGACCGAATTGCGGCGCCAATGGAAAACGTCAGGAGAGAACTGAAGATGGGCGGACGTTTGCAGGACAAGGTGGCGATCGTCACCGGCAGTGGTTCGGTCGGGCCTGGGTGGGGCAACGGCAAGGCGATGTCGGTACTCTTTACGCGCGAGGGTGCCAGAGTGGTCGGCGTCGACATCGACGCCGAGGCGGCAGCGGCAACGCAGAAGATTATCAGCGACGAGGGGGGCAGCGGCATCACCGTGGTTGCCGACGTGACCTGCGCCGCCGACGTCGAGCGAGTGGTGGCAATGGCGCTGGACGCCTACGGGCGGATCGACATCCTGGTCAATAACGTCGGCATCGCTGTCGTCGGAGGTCCGGCGGAACTCGACGAGGCGACCTGGGACCGGCTGATGTCGGTCAATATCAAGAGTGCCTACCTGACGTGCCACCACGTGCTGCCGGTGATGATTCGCCAGCATGCCGGGGTGATCGTCAACAACGCTTCGGTTGCTGTGCTCGGCTGGGCTGGCGTGAACTACGGTTTCTACGCCGCGAGCAAGGGGGCGATGGTGGCGATGACCCGCACCATGGCCATTCGGCACGCGCCCGACGGTATCCGCGCCAACTGCGTTCTGCCCGGGTTGATGAACACGCCGTTGGTGCATGCCGCGCTGACCCGAGTCTACGGTGAGGAAGGGGACATTGCCAACCTGATTCGCACGCGTGACGCCCAGTGTCCGTTGGGCCACATGGGCGACGCCTGGGATACGGCTTACGCGGCGCTGTTCCTGGCGTCCGATGAGGCCAAGTACATCACCGCCACCGAACTCGTCGTCGATGGCGGCTTGTCGGCACGCTTCGCGTAGCGCTTACGCGGCGGTTTGGAGCTGAAACTGGTCCGGGAGAAGTTGCCAAAACCCGAGCCGAAAAGAACGAAAAAAGCGGAAAAAAAAGCGCTGAACCAGAGGTTCGGCGCTTTTCAATCTTGTCCCCGCGAGTGCCGCCAGGCCGGCATCCTGAACCTGAGTTCAGTTAGGTCACTTCCCTTCCGCATCAGGTACACCCGACATTAGGGGCACACACAACAGCGGTTTCTATGGTCTGCGACCAATGCCAATATGCATTGGTTCAAGGAATTATGACCTTGACAAACACCGCAGGGAACTCTCTTGGAGGCCAGCTTAACGTCTACTCCGACTTCAGAACGGCATCAAGTTCCGCCTCCATGAAAAAGATTCTACCCCTAAGCGCGTCCATGTCCAGCCCTATTTCAGATTCAATTTTCTGATGCTGCTCTGGCGACTCCTGATTGAGACCAAGGTGCTCGTGGGCAATATTGAGCGCGGCCATGACTGCGATTCGCTCGGCGAGATTGCTCTTGGTCTTTTCGGCAATATCGCGCATCTTGCCGTCAACATAGGCTGCCGCACTGAGCAGTGCGGCACGCTGATCAGGTGGACAGGCGACCCGGTATTCCTTGCCAAGCAGGGTGATGTCGAGGAAATTGGCGTCGTTTGGCATCGGGTCGGGGTTCTCAGTCCTTGGCTTCGGGCAGTTGTTGGGCCAGTTGCTCAAGCCGGGCACAGGCGGCTGCCATGCGCTCGGCGAGGCGTTCCGTGTCGGCCTGGGCAGCGACGAGTTGCTCGCGCAGTCCGTCATTCTCGGTCCGCAGGGTGCGGCACAGCGCGACCACCTGGACCACCTTGCTCTCGAGGGCGTTTAGTTCATTCAGCATGGGCCAGACTATAGATTCAAAAACCCTGTCCGGTCAAGGCGTAAGGGTCGCTTGTGAAGGTTGTTTGTGCCACCGGGGGTGCTTTCTGTTGCAAAGGAGGATCGCCGTCCTTCGGGCAGGCTATAATCGGCGCTTCCGCTGGTTTCAGCGGCGGAAAGTATCGTGCAAGGTGCCGCCATGCAGGTTTGCTGCAGCGGTTAAACGGGAAACAGGTGCGTGTTCGCGCAACACCATGCCTGTGCTGCCCCCGCAACGGTCAGCGAGTGTGGGCGTGTCGAAATGCCACTGGGCCAGAGCCTGGGAAGGCGACATGTCAGGACTTGCGAGCCCGGATACCGGCCTTCGCACACCACTGGACGGACGTGCCGCGGGGAAGCGGACACCGAACGCTCGGCGCTCGCGCCTGCTGTTCTCCCTCGCGCAATTCCGCGTTTATGGCTCGCCGGCTTGCGGGGACGCTTGTCGGCAACAGGGAGAAATCCGTAATGCATCCAGACCAACCGCGTGCCCCTGCCGCCGCGGCACTTACCCTGACTGTCGCTGCCTTGTTCTCGACGGCGCTTTCCGCCGCCGACCAGCAGCTCGATCCGATTGTCGTCACTGCGACCCGCCAGGCAACCCGCACCAACGAGTTGACGAGTGACGTCTCGGTCATCTCGCGCGAAGAAATTGACCAGGCCGGGGCATCGACCCTGGCGCAACTACTGGCGCGCCAACCGGGAATACAGTACGTCGCCAATGGCGGGGAGGGGACCAATAGCGGTGTGTTCATCCGAGGTGCCAGCACCAACCAGTCAATCGTGCTGATCGATGGTCAACGCATTGGTTCCGCGACCACCGGCAGCGCAGCGCTGTCGCGCATTCCGCTGAACCAGATCGAGCGTATCGAGATCCTGCGTGGCCCGGCTTCATCGCTCTACGGTGCCGACGCCATCGGCGGCGTGATCCAGATCTTCACTCGGCGCGGCGAGGGGCCGGCACGGGTGAACGCCAGTACCGGCTACGGCTCCTTCAATACCAGCGACACCACCATCGGCGTGTCGGGCGGCAGCGATCTCGTGTCGTACAGCGTGCAGGCAGGCTACCTCAACACGGATGGCTTCAACGCGATCCACAACAAGCAGAGTGTCTTCTATGACCCGGATCGGGATGGGTATTACAACAGGAATCTGAGTGCCAACTTCGCCGTACGCCCGGCAAAGGGTCATGAGATCGGCGTCAATCTGCTGGCCAGCAAGGGCAGCAACCAGTACGACGGAAACGACTTCAGTGCCTTGGGTCCGGCGAAGAACTACAATAACGACCAGATGGTCGGTTCTTACTCGATCTATTCGCGCAATCGACTGCATCAGGCGTGGACCAGTACCTTGCGCTTCGGCCGCAGTACTGATCAGGCAAAGGACTATGCCGGTAGTTTCCGGGCCAGCACTTTCCGCACCGATATGGATCTGGCGTCGTGGCAGAACGACATCAGGTTGCCGGTTGGTGAGGCGCTGCTGGCGGCCGAGTACACCCGTCAGAAGGTCTCCGGCACCACCGACTACACGGTCAGCGAACGGACGATTCGCTCGCTGCTGGCGGGCTGGAACGCCAGTATCGATCAGCACCGGCTACAGTTCAATCTGCGCCGTGATGACAACTCGCAGTTCGGCGGCGAAACCACAGGGTCCGCTGCGTACGGCTACCAATTTACCCCGGAATGGCGGGCGCATGTCTCGTATGGAACGGCGTTCCGTGCGCCGACCTTCAACGAGCTGTATTTTCCGGCCAGCTTCTTTTTTGCCGGCGGCAATCCCGATCTGAAGCCGGAGACCGCCAAGAACACCGAGGTCGGCGCCAACTGGGAAAAGGCTGGCCATCGCTTCTCGGCAGTGATCTACAACAATGAGCTCTCCGACCTGATTGAGTATCGACCGCCGACCTTCGCTCCGGTCAACGTCAGCCAGGCGCTGCTGCGCGGCGCCACTTTCACTTACGACGGACGTTTTTCGGAATGGGGCATGGGGCTTGCGGTTGACTTCCTGGATCCGCGTAACGAGGAGAGCGGGCCGAACAAGGGCAATCGCCTGGCGCGTCGCGCCGAGCAGCAGCTGAGCAGCTACCTCACGCGAACCCTTGGCAACTGGGAGTTTCGAGGCGAGTGGAAGCTGGTTGGCGATCGTTACGAAGATCCGGCCAACCGTATCCGCATGGGTGGCTATGGCCTGGTCAACCTTTACGCCGACTACCGTTTCGAGCGCGACTGGGCATTGTTCGTCCGCGCCAACAACATCTTCGACAAGGACTACGAGACGGCCGATGACTACGCCACCGCCGGGGCTAACGTCTTTGTCGGTGTCCGCTACGCGCCGAGGTAGCACGCCGCATGCCCACCCGCCGCCGTGCCCTGCTGATTCTTGCCGCCCTGGCCGGGCTGTCGCAGTTGAGCATCGTGCTGGCGCTGATGGTGGGCAGCATTCCGATCAGTCCGGCCGAGGTGCTGGCGTCGCTTCTTGGCGACGCCAGCGGCATGACCGGCGACGTCGTCCGCAGCCTGCGCCTGCCGCGGGCGCTGACCGGATTTGCCTGCGGTGGCTTGTTGGCGCTGGCAGGTGCGCTACTGCAGGTCTTGCTGCGCAATCCGCTCGCCGACCCCTACGTTCTCGGCATCTCGGGCGGCGCCGGCATCGGCGCGCTGCTGGCGATTGTTCTGGGCTTTGGCGTCGCCGGCATCAATGGCCTGGCCTTCGTCGGTGCGCTCGGCGCGATGCTGCTGGTTTTTGGACTGGCGCACGGCGAGGGTGGCTGGACGCAGTCGCGGTTGCTGCTCACCGGCGTCATCGTCGCCGCGGGTTGTGGCGCGGTCGTTACGCTGATGCTGGCAATCGCTCCCGAGGAGCGATTGCGCGGCATGCTGTTCTGGCTGATGGGTGACCTGTCGCAGACCGGTGACCCGCGACTCGTGCTGATCCTGCTTGTGGTGGCTTTGCTGACGACGCTACCGTTTGCTCGTGAGCTCAATCTGCTGGCGCGTGGCGCCGATATCGCCCAGGCGCTGGGTGTTGCCGTCGGTCCCTTGCGCCGCGGTGTTTACGTCCTGGCGTCGCTGGCGACTGCGGCTGCGGTCACCCACGCCGGCGCAATCGGCTTCATTGGACTGATCGTGCCACATCTCGTCCGGCTCGCTGCCGGCAATGATCAACGCCTGCTGTTGCCCGCCTCGGTGCTCGCCGGCGGCAGCCTGCTGGTGATCGCCGACACCCTCGCGCGGAGCGTGCTGGCGCCGCAGCAACTGCCGGTGGGTGTGTTGACGGCGCTGATCGGCGTCCCGGTTTTCCTTTTCCTGCTCAGCCGGGCGGCACCCGGCCAGCATTGACATGACTCACCGCACGCCTCTCCTGAGCACCCGTGGTCTCAACGTGGGCCTGGCTGGCCGCACTTTCTGTCGTCAGCTGACACTGACCGTGCAGTCGGGCGAGTGTCTGGCCATTCTTGGCCGAAACGGCGCCGGCAAGTCAACGCTGTTGTCCGTGCTGGCGGGTCTGCGGCCGCCGGACGCCGGCGAGGTACTGGTCAATGGGGCGAGCTACGGCAGCCTGGGCGCGCGCGCCAGCGCCCTTGCTCGCGGCTGGTTGCCGCAGAGCCGAAGCGAGGCCTTTTCTTCAACAGTGATTGAAACAGCGCTGGTCGGACGTCACCCGCATCTTGCGCGTTGGGATTGGGAATCAGAGAAGGATGCACGCATTGCCCGCCAGGCCCTGGCGGCGGTCGGCCTGGCCGAACTTGCACAGCGCGACATTCAGACGCTGTCGGGTGGTGAACGGCAGCGGCTGGCGATTGCCACGCTGCTGGCTCAGGCGCCGCAGCTCTACCTGCTCGATGAACCCCTGGCTCACCTCGACCTCAATCACCAGATTGCCACGCTCGAACTTTTTTCAGCACTCGCCCGTGAGCGAGAGATCGCCTGCGTGATGGTTCTGCACGAGCCCGGTCTGGCAGTTCGCTTCTGCAGCCACGCACTGCTCCTGTTCGGTGACGGATCGACTCAGCAGGGTGGCTGCGACGAGGTGATCAGCAGCGAATCGCTGAGCAGGCTTTACGGCTACCCCTTGCGCGAGGTCGGCGGCAAGGGGCAGCGCTGGTTCATGCCGGCGTAGCAGGCCAGTCGGAGGTCGCTCCGGGGTTCGCCAGGGAATCACTCAAGCTCGCGCGATAGCCTACTCTGCCCATCCTGCGCGCCCCGGCTTTCTCGCCTGTTTGCGCCGGTACATGTCGGCATCGGCATACTGAACCAGGGACTCGACGTCCTCTCCATTCTCCGGGTACATTGCCAGACCGACTGCGGCACCCGCCGCTGCCCCTCGCGCGACGGAATCGATCGCCGCTAGCGGTGCGTGGAGAAGTTGCTCGAGGTTGCTGCGAGCGCTTTCGGCGTCGTGGCGATTATGGACCGCATCAAGCATGACGACGAATTCGTCGCCGGCGTAGCGCGCCACCACATCCCGGCTGCGTAGCCCGGTGAGCATGCGCTGGGCCATTTCCTGCAGGACCTTGTCACCGATGTCGTGACCGAAACTGTCGTTGATGTGCTTGAAATCATTGAGATCGATGAACAGGACCGCGAAGGGGTGCGGCTCGGCGAGCACCTGCTGTTGCGCCAGGCGGTCTTCAACGCGTCGCAGGAAGGCCTCGCGGTTGGCGAGACCGGTCAGGCGATCGCTCAGCAGTCGGGTCTGCATGGCGCGGAAGCTCTTGGCCAGGTCACCGATCTCGTCACCGCGTGCGACGTCGAATGTCGCGCTGAGGTCGCCGTTGCCGACGCTGCGTGCTGCACTCGCCAGTTGCTTGAGGTCGCGGGCGACCACCGAAAGGACCACCAAGCCAATGACGATGGTCATCAGGGACGCCAGCAAGGCAAGCACCAGCGTGCGCCTGAAATTTTCCGCGACCCCCAGCAGGAAGTCGCTGCGCGGTACGGCGACGACGATTATCCAGTCCAGCCCGGCGGCATCCTGGATGCAGGCGTAGGCAGCCTCGACCTGCTGCCCGCCGCCGGTTTCGAAGACGACGGTACGCGGTTGCGACGGGTCGGTGGCAGTGAGCAGCAGTTTCTCGATCTCCCGGTAGCTGGCCACCACCAGCGGATCCTCGCTGGCGGCCACGTTCATTCGCACATTGCCACCGGCAGCGTCCTTGCGCAGGTGCGGCCCGCGCGAGCTGCCGATCAGATTGCCATCCTTCTCGACCACATAGGCGATGCCGTTCGCCGTCAGTTGCAGGGAGCGCAGAAAGTCGTTGACGCGTTGCAGCGACAGGTCGGTGGCGACGACGCCCTGGAATTCTCCTTGCGCGTTGTTGACCCGCCGCGCCAGCGTCGCAACCAGTTCCTCGGTCCTGAAATCAACATAGACCGACGTCCAGACGCGCGCGGTGGAAGTCTGGCCCGACTTGAACCATGGGCGTTCGCGTGGCTCGAAGACGCGCTTCTCGTGGACCGGGTCTTTCAGCTCGCCGGCGATCCCGGAGAAGCGATAAATGGTGCGCGCGCCGGAGCCCGTGCGGCGGAGTCTCAGCTCGGCGGCGGTTTCGGAATGGCGCCAGAGCCCGAAAAACTGGCCATTGCGGTCGCCATAGTAGGCGTAGTTGTTCGGCTCGCGATGGACTGAGGTCGCCAGCCAGAAGCGGGTGCGCAGGTTGTCGAAGTCGTCTTCAATTCTGGCCGGGGCGGGAACACCGCCGGGAAATGCGGTTTCGAGGACCGCTTCGGCACCCAGTACATGGCGTTCGGCGGCCTGCGCAATGCGGTAGACCATCTCCGACAACAGCTGGTTCGAAAGGGTATCGACCGCCGTGCGCCCTGCGGAATACGACAAGCCACCGATGGCGCCTGCGAGAAGCAGAACCAGTACGACGTACGGCACGGTGAGCATCTGCCGAAGGGAAGGAGAGCGGAACAACTGCATGGATTGTCGCCCAGACAAGTCAGTGGAAAGCATGCGCGGGGAGGTCGGGCACGCGGCGCGGAGGCACAGCGGTTGCGCCCATCGTGCAGCACGACGATGGCGGCGAAAGGTGCGAGGCCGAGAGGAAGCCTACTGCGGTCGGGGATTTCTCGCGGTGAAGGATGTCACGGATAACACGTGCGAGTCGTTCCTGTCGTGTCGCTCGCTGAACCGACGGCAGGCGGGCGACGAGCCTCTGGCCGCCGCCTCCGGACTTACCCGAAAGCGGTCGAACCCTGCTTCGGTCTGAGTCTGTGCGCGCTCATTCCGCTTTCGCGCCCGCCGCAGAAGCCGCCTTGACAGTGGGTACGTAGTCGAAGTCGGTAACCAGGATGTGGTTGTAAAACCAGCCGTTGATCAGGTACTTGACCTCATCGGCAATCTCGTCGAGCGTCATTTGCTTGGCGTTCTCAAGCAGTTCGAAAAGCATGCGGCGAAATTCGCCGTGCAGTCGCCGATGCGCCTCCAGGGCGGGGTAGTGGCAGGATGCCATCAACTCCTCTTCCTCGCGGAAATGCACCTTGACGTATTCGGTAAGCATCGCCAGCGATTTCAAGACCCGGATCTGGTCACCAGCGCCCCTGAAGGTGGCGGCAAGATCGAACAACTGCCGATGCTGCTCATCGATCATCGGCAGCCCGACCTCGATCTTCGATGACCACTCAGCCAACTCAAATTCCATCTGTTGCTCCATCTACTGTAAGGGAACTGCCCGATAGCTTTACGACTGCAGCGGTCGTGTTGCCGTGTCTATCTGTTCGGAAAGGGTCAGCCATCTGTCTTCAAGAGCAGACAGTTCCGCCGCGATCTGGTTCAGTCGCCGGCCGACCCTGGCCAACTCCTGGGCCGCCAGCGCGGTCGCCAAGCGGGCTTCCAGCGAGTGCTGTTCCGTCTGCAGTTCGAGCAGGGTTCTTTCGATCTGTCCCTGGTCACGCTGCAGCGCCTTCAACGGGCCAGGCGGTTTTCTGGCCCTGCCGCCGCCTGGCGGAGGCGCCTGCATGATCGGTTGCTTCTCCCGTTTGACGGACTCCCTCAGGCTTTCGCGGCTGCGTCTTGCCTCGTCCAGCAGGTAGCGTTGGTAGTCGTCGAGGTCGCCAGCAAAGTCTTCCAGACCGCCGCGAGTGACGAGCCAGAACTCGTCGCACACCGAACGCAACAACGAACGGTCGTGGCTGACCAGCATCACCGTTCCCTCGAATTCGTTGAGGGCCATGGCCAGCGCTTCACGCGTGGCAAGGTCCAAATGGTTGGTCGGCTCGTCAAGCAGCAGCAGGTTGGGGCGCTGCCAGACGATCATGCACAGCACCAGGCGCGCCTTCTCGCCGCCACTCATCGTGCCGACCGTCTGCTTGACCATCTCGCCAGTGAAATTGAAGGTGCCGAGGAAGCTGCGCAGGTCCTGCTCGCGGTCGCTTTGTCCGCCGGCCGGGCTTTCCTTGGCCAGTCGCACCATGTGCTGCAGAGGGGTTTCGTGAGGCCGCAGGACGTCCAGTTCCTGCTGGGCGAAGTAGCCGATATTGAGCCCCTTCCCTTCGCTGACGGTGCCGCTGATGCAGGTCAGAACGCGGGCGATAGTCTTGACCAGCGTTGATTTCCCCTGTCCGTTGGCGCCGAGGATGCCGATGCGCTGGCCAGCCAGTACCGATTTGTTGACCTGGCGGACAATCACGGTCGGCGGGGTGCTGGCCGGGGCATCGATCGCTGACTGGTAGCCGAAGCAGGCCCCCGCCATGACCAGCATCGGGTTGGGCAGGTTGGCCGGTTCCTTGAACTCGAAAGTGAAGTCGGCACTGGTCAGTACCGGCGCCAGGCGCTCCATCCGCTCAAGCGCCTTGACCCGGCTTTGCGCCTGTCTGGCTTTGGTTGCCTTGGCCTTGAAGCGGGTGATGAAGCTTTGCAGATGGGCGATCTTGTCCTGTTGTTTGAGGTAGGCGTTCTGTTGCAGGTCGATCTGCTGGGCGCGGGTTTCTTCAAAGGTGCTGTAGTTGCCGCCGTAGCGCGTCAGCTTGCCATTTTCGAGATGAAGGATGGCGGTAGTCACTGCGTCAAGGAACTCGCGGTCGTGGCTGATCACGACCATCGTGCCTTCGTAGCGCTTGAGCCAGGTTTCCAGCCAGACCAGCGCATCCAGATCGAGGTGATTGGTCGGCTCGTCGAGCAGCAGGAGATCCGACGGACACATCAATGCCCGAGCCAGTTGCAGGCGCATCCGCCAGCCGCCGGAGAAGCTGTCGACCGGATGGTTCAATTCGGTGCTCTTGAAACCGAGACCGAGGATCAGCGCCTGGGCGCGGGCCTGGGCATCGTGCGCACCGGCGTCGTGCAAGGCCATGTAGGCGTGGGCCAGGCATTCGCCGTCGCCGTCGGCCTCGGCCAGGCGCACTTCCGCCTGGGCGGCGAGCAGCGTGCTGTCGCCTTCGATCACGAAGTCGGTGGCACTCTGGCTGCTTGACGGCATCTCCTGCACGACCTGCGCCAGGCGCCATTGTGCTGGGCGCGCGAACTCGCCGGCGTCTTCGTGCAGGCTGCCGTCGAGCAGTCCGAACAAGGTGGTCTTTCCGGCGCCGTTGCGTCCGACCAGTCCGACTCGCTCGCCCGGGTTGACGGTCACTGACGTGTTGTCCAGCACGGTCCTGGTTCCGCGGCGCAGGCTCACGCCCTTGAGGGTGATCATGCCGGTGACGCTCCGCTTGATCGTCCGGCAGCAGCCGGGCAACCGCGAGCTGTCGGCCGGTCAAAAGCAGCTGCGGAGAATCTCACCGGAAAATCACGGTTTTGTTGGCGTGTACCAAGACACGGTCTTCGAGGTGATAACGCAGCCCGCGTGCGAGGACCGCTTTCTCGATGTCCTTGCCGTAGCGGACCATGTCTTCGACCGAGTCGGAGTGATCGATGCGGATGACGTCCTGCTCGATGATTGGCCCCTGATCGAGGTCTCGGGTGACGTAGTGGCAGGTGGCGCCGATCAGCTTGACGCCTCGCTGGTAGGCCTGATGGTAGGGCCGGGCGCCAACGAAGCTGGGCAGAAAGGAATGGTGGATATTGATCATCTGCCCCGGGTAGCGATCACACAGCTCGGGCGGGAGAATCTGCATGTAGCGCGCGAGGACCATCGTGTCGCCCTTGACCTCGTCGTAGATGCGACCGATTTCGGCGTAGGCCGCCTGCTTGTTGTCGGGGTTGACGGGCACGTAGTGGAACGGGATGCCGTGCCATTCGACGAAGGCCTTGAAGGTGTCGTGATTCGAGATAATGCACGGAATCTCGATGTCCAGCTCCCTGGCTTGCCAGCGGGACAGCAGGTCATAGAGGCAATGCTCCTGTTTGCTGACCATGATCACGACGCGGCGCTTCACCGCCGAGTCGCTGATCTTCCAGCTCATCGACAGATCTTCCGCGAGCGGACGGAAGCGCTCGCGGAACTCGGCCAGGTGAAACGGCAATGAATCGGCCTTCACCTCCATGCGCATGAAATAGCGGCTGTCATTCTCGCCGCTTCCGTCGTCGGCGTGATAGCTTGATTCGAGGATCCAGCCTCGATGCTGGGCAATGAAACCGGAGACGCGTGCGATGATGCCAATCTGGTCCGGGCAGGAGCCCGACAAGGTGTAGAAACGCTTTGATTGCATCGCGTGCTAGCCTTTCTCGGCGGTCGCACAGGCGAGAAAGGCCTTGTCGATCTCGGCGCGGAGTTCTGCATAGGACTGCGTCACCGGGAATTGCGGGAATTCCCGGATCACGTTCTCGGGGGGGTGGAAGAGGATGCCTGCGTGCGCCTCGCGCAGCATCGCCGTATCGTTGTACGAATCGCCCGCGGCGACCACCGTGAACCTGAGCTCCCTGAGGCGGCGAACCGCCTCGCGCTTCTGGTCGGGCATGCGCAGGTGGTAGCGCACCAGCATTCCGTCGGCGCCGGCTTCGAGGCTGTGGCAGAACAGCGTCGGCCAGCCAAGCTGGCGCATCAGCGGGTGCGCAAACTCGTAGAAAGTGTCGGACAGGATGATCAACTGATAGTCCTCACGCAGGCCATCGACAAAGGCGCGTGCGCCATCGAGCGGTCCCATTGCGGCGATAACCTTCTGGATATCCGGCAGCCCGAGCCCGTGTTCGGTCAGGATGGCGAGGCGATACTTCATCAGCTTGTCGTAGTCCGGCTCGTCGCGGGTCGTGCGGCGAAGCTCCGGAATGCCGGTGCGCGTGGCGAACTCGATCCAGATTTCCGGGACGAGGACGCCTTCGAGGTCGAGACAGACGATTTGCACGGCAAGCTCCCAGGGGATGATTTTTCAGCGAAAGGCGGGATTCTACCAAATCCACGCCGCAAGGGCCGTCAGCCGGCCGTGCCGGTGGCGCTGCCGGTCACCCGCTGGCGGGCAACGCGCTCTGGTCTCGCCCTGCCTGACGCTTGCCCGCGGCGCCTCCGTGTCCGCTGCGGTCGATCGTCGGCAGCCTCCGCAAGGTTGGACTGCCAGCAGTCCGGCGCCGGCGTCGCGGCGATGGCCCTGCCAGCCGTGGTTGGCGTGTAAAATCCACCCTGGCCAGGCGCCCGGCAGGACAGTCGGCCGCCGCATCGCTGGCGCCGTTCGACTTTCGGTGTCCGGCTGCCCCTTTGCCTTCAACCCATACCATGCGCGTGTTACTCGTCGAAGACGACCCGATGATCGGCAAGAGTGTTCAGCAGGGCCTGCGGCAGAATGG
Source organism: Candidatus Accumulibacter necessarius (assembly GCA_017302435.1). Lineage (GTDB taxonomy): Bacteria > Pseudomonadota > Gammaproteobacteria > Burkholderiales > Rhodocyclaceae > Accumulibacter > Accumulibacter necessarius. Next base: position 46,312 of record JAFLDL010000029.1, on the reverse strand, counting down.
CTACACGATCGACTGGGTGCGCGATGGCCAGGCGGGCGAACTCGCTCTGGCAACCACGGATTACGAGATGCTGCTGCTCGACCTCGGCTTGCCCGGCAAGTCCGGGCTGGAGGTGCTGGCCAGACTGCGGCGTGCCGCCAATCGCATCCCGGTACTGGTGATCACCGCCCGCGATTCGGTCGCTGACCGGATCAAGGGACTCGACACCGGGGCCGACGACTACCTTGTGAAACCCTTCGATCTCGACGAACTGTCGGCACGCATGCGGGCGGTGTTGCGCCGTCACGCCGGCCGCGCCGACCCGGTGATCGCGCTTGGCGACCTGCGCATGAATCCGGCAACCCATGAGCTGACGCAGAACGGCCAGCCGGTGCAACTCTCGGCGCGTGAGTTTGCGCTGCTGCGGGCGTTGCTCGAACAGCCGGGGACGCCTCTGTCGCGGGCGAAACTCGAGGAGCGGCTATACGGCTGGGGCGAGGAAGTCGAAAGCAATGCCGTCGAGGTGTATATCCATTCCCTGCGGCGAAAGCTCGGTGCCGAACGGATCAGGAACATCCGCGGCGTTGGCTATCTGGTGCCTCTCGTTTGATGAAATCAATCCGCCGCCAGTTGCTGATCGCGCTGCTGTCCGCGATCATGCTGACCACGCTGCTCGGTGCACTCGTCACCTACCGCACGGCGCGCGCTGAAGCCAACGCGCTGTTCGACTATCAACTCCGCCAGTTGGCATTGTCTCTCCGCGACTATGCTCTCCAGAACGGGCCGCAGCATGAATTCGGGATCGACGAAGACGCGCAAGATTTCTCGATCCAGATCTGGGGCCCGGATGGTACACGCCTCTATCTCTCGCATCCTCGCCAGGAGCTTCCCCACCAGGCACCGATCGGCTTTGCAACGGTCAATAGCGGCCGTGGCGAGTGGCGTGTTTTCGGCATGCAGCAGGGAAGCCAGATCATCCAGGTGGCACAACCGATGCAGGTGCGCGACCATTTGGCGCTTGCGGCCGCCTGGCGCACCGTGGCTCCTTTCCTGCTCATGCTGCCGATGCTCGGGGTGCTGATCTGGATGGTCGTCGGCCGCGGCCTGCGACCTCTCGACGACGTCGCGCGGGCGGTGACCACGCGCACCGCCGTCGCGTTGGGCCCCTTGCCGGAAAGCCGCGTACCGGCCGAGGTGGTGCCGCTGGTCCGGGCGCTGAACGACCTGCTGGTTCGCCTCGAGCGCGCGCTCGAGGCGCAGCGCGAGTTCATCGCCGATGCCGCGCACGAGCTGCGTACGCCCTTGACAGCGCTGACGCTGCAGGTCCAGCTCGCCGAGCGTGCCGACGATGCCGTGTCGCGTGCCGAGGCCTTCGCCGAACTCAAGGGCGGACTGCAACGCGCCACGCACTCGGTACAGCAACTGCTGACGCTGGCCCGGCAGGAACCCGGCGGTGGTGAGCGGCCGCTGGCAGCGGTGAATCTTGCCGAGCTGGCGGCACAGGTTATCGCCGATCATCTGCTACTGGCAGAAGCCAGGCAGATCGATCTCGGGGCGATACCGTCTGCGGGCGCGTGTGTGGTCAGGGGTGAGCACGATGCGTTGCGCATCCTGCTCGGTAATCTGGTGAGCAACGCGCTCTGCTATACCCCGCCAGGAGGCAAAGTGGACCTCGCCACCGGTCAAGACGAGGTCGGACCTTTCATTGAAGTCTGCGATTCCGGCCCGGGAATTCCGCTCGAAGATCGGGAACGTGTTTTCGACCGTTTCTATCGTCGGGGGCAAGCGGGCGGACCAGGCAGCGGTCTCGGGCTGGCGATCGTCAAAACCATCGCTGATCGCCATCAGGCGCGGGTCGTCCTCGACGATTCCCGCCTTGGTGGCCTCCGCGCCCGGGTTGAATTCCCGCCAGCGGGGTCGTCTTAAGTCAGATTTAAGTCGCTGTCTTCTATCGTTCGCCCATCGGAAGTCAGGCACTTCCGTTGATCGAACCAATCAGGAGATAGCCATGCAAGCAACAACCATCAAACGCAGTCTGCTCGGCGTCGCGGTCATCGCCGCTCTGGGCGTGAGCTACGCAAAATTTGGCAGCCAGGCCGTCGGCCCCGCCGAGGCAATTGCCACCCCGCTGGCGCCCGCCGCCGCACCGCCGGCGCGGCTGGCTGCAGCGCTACCCGACATCAGCGCCATCGTCGACAGTGCGGGTGGGGCGGTGGTCAATATCAGCGTCAGCGGCCGGCAGAAGACAGGCATGGATCCGAACGATCCGATGTTCGAGTTCTTTCGTCGTTTCGGCACGCCGCAGCCGCAGGAGCGGGGGCCCGCGCGCGGTATGGGTTCCGGTTTCATCGTCAGTAGCGATGGCCTGATCCTGACCAACGCCCATGTCGTCGCTGATGCGGACGAGGTGACCGTCAAACTGACCGACCGGCGCGAATTCAAGGCCAAGGTGATCGGGCTGGACAAGTTGACCGATGTCGCGGTGCTGCGCATCGACGCCAGGGATTTGCCAGTCCTTCGCCTCGGCGACCCGGTGCGTGCGCGGGTCGGTGACTGGGTCGTCGCCATTGGTTCGCCGTTCGGCTTCGAGAACACCGTGACTGCCGGTATCGTCTCGGCAAAATCACGTTCGCTGGCTTCCGACAGCTATGTCCCGTTCATCCAGACCGACGTGGCGATCAACCCCGGCAATTCGGGTGGGCCGCTGCTCAATCTGGAGGGCGAAGTGATCGGCATCAACTCGCAAATCTATAGCCGCAGTGGTGGTTATCAGGGGGTCTCCTTTGCCATCCCGATCGATGTCGCGATGAACATCAAGGAGCAATTGGTTCAGCATGGGAAGGTCAGTCACGGCCGAATTGGTGTCACGATCCAGGAGGTTTCGCAATCGCTGGCGGAGTCCTTCGGCCTGAAGAGTACGGCCGGGGCCCTGATCAGTTCGGTCGAGAAAGGCAGCCCGGCCGCTGCTGCCGGTCTCGAGCCAGGTGACATCATCGTCAAGCTGAACGATACCGCGATCGGGCGTTCGTCGGAGCTGCCGCCCCTGGTCGCCAACATCAAACCGGGAACACAGGTCAAGCTGCAGGTCTGGCGGAAGGGAGCAAGCAAGGAGATCGCGCTCGCCGTCGGTGAGATTCCGGGACCAAAACTGGCGTCAGGCGACAGCGAGGCCGCCGACAAATCCCGTCTTGGCCTTGCGCTTCGTCCGCTGACCCCGGAAGAGCGCCGGCAGGTCGACAATCCGAACGGGCTCCTGGTTGAAAACGTCAGCGGACCTGCTGCGCGCGCCGGCGTCCTGCCCGGCGACATCGTCCTCTCGCTGAATGGCCAGGCGGTCCGCGATGTGCCGCAACTACGCAGCCTGCTCGACAAGGCTGGCAAGAATGTGGCGCTGCTGATCGAACGCGACAATGCGAAGATCTTCGTCCCGGTCGAACTCGGCTAAGGCGATGATCAACGCAGTGTTCGGCCTTCTCGGCATGTTCCGTCAAAGCGGCGATTCCGTGTAGGCCGGATGCCTTGCAGGCAGTACCTGGCAGGCGACTCCTGATGATATCGTTTCCGTGCAGCTCCTCGGTCTGGTTTGCTACCCGGACCGGGCGACACGTCGAAGCCATCATTGGGGTCGCCTGCCTTCCTTCGTGCCCAGGAGGCTCCGTACCCGACCTGCTCCGGTTCGAGAGCTCGGAAGAACCGCAGAAACGTCTCATCGGAGGCAAGGTAGCCCCGTAGGCCAGGGCCGGCGGCGAAGGGCAGCGGCAGGAACCCAGACTCAGAGTCTGTGAAAAATTGGTGCGCCGCGCGCGCGAATCGCCAAGTCTTCAGCAAGATCGGACCACTGGCTTTCCCGCAAGGCTAAAATGGGCGCTGCAGGCTGTAACAGGCCGTCGCCACGAAGCAGCGCCGCCATCTCCGGTGGGCTCCTGGCGCCGGCAAGCATTCCAGCAAAACACCTTCCCGAAAGACCATTCCAATGCCTTCTCCCCCTCTCGCCGGCCTTCGCGTGCTTGATCTGACGCGACTGTTGCCGGGACCTCTGGCCAGCATGCATCTCGCCGATCTCGGTGCCGACGTGATCAAGATCGAAGACACCGGCGCCGGCGATTACGCGCGCAGTGCGGGTGCCGTCCACGGTGATATCAGCTACTTCCAGCTCGTCAATCGCAACAAGCGCAGCCTGACCCTCGACCTCAAGCAGGCCGCCGGTGTCGACGCCTTCATGCGCCTCGCCGCGCAGGCGGATGTCATCCTCGAGGGCTTCCGTCCCGGCGTGGTGGACAAGCTCGGCATCGGCTATCAGGCGGTGTCGTCGATCAATCCACGCATCGTCTACTGTGCGATCACCGGCTACGGGCAGGATGGGCCGTACCGTGACCGCGCCGGGCACGACCTGAACTACCTGGGCTATTGCGGCCTACTTGACCAGATTGGCACCTCGGGAGGCGCGCCGGCGATTCCGAACTTCCAGATTGGCGACCTGTTCGGCGGCTCACTGAGTGCGCTGGTCGGCGTCCTCGCGGCAGTCCTCGGTGCCCGGGCCAGTGGCGAGGGACGCTACGTCGACGTGGCAATGACCGACGCCGTTTTCGCACACACGCTCTTTCCGCTGCTGGCCGTCCTCGGCCTGGGCCAGGCGCTGCCGCGTGGCGAGGATGTGCTCACCGGCGGCATGCCCAGCTACGGTGTCTATGCGACCAGCGACGGCCGCTACTTCGCGGTCAGCGCCATGGAGGCGAAGTTCTGGCAGATGCTGTGCGCGGCGATCGAGCGTCCGGACCTGAAGTCCTTCGCCTTCGCGACCGGCGCCGAGGGACAGCGCATCCGCCGCGAATTGGAGGCGGCCTTCGCGCAGCGCACTTTCGCCGAATGGACGGCGCTGTTCGACCGCGTCGACTGCTGTGTCACGCCGGTCCTGCGCTTCGAGGAGAGCCTCGAAAACGAGCAGCTGCTGGCGCGCGGCATGATCGTCGAGGTCGATGGCGTCAGACAGTTCGCGCCGCCCTTCAAGATCAGTGACCTGCCTTTTGAAGCGCGTCTGCCACCACCTGCCGCGGGTGAGCACAGCGAGGAGATTCTTCGTCAGAGTGGTTTCAGCGTCGACGAGATTGGCCACTTGCGCGCGCAGAAAGTGATCTGACCGCGCGCGGCAGGATTCGCTGCGGGATCAGCCATCCTGCCGCTGCTTCCCGGATTCGGCAGGCAAAGTGACTTGATCCGGACCGGATCGGCGGACGACCTTTGCTCGTCCGAATATATTGCCGAACCAGGGTGTTTTCCCGCTCATCAAGCATTGCGCCGCGTGATGCGAATTCGGTATTATCAGGCAGAGAAACTTTCCACGAAGTTCCCACGAACTTCCCACCAAACCACTCCTACGGAGCTCGATCATGGCAAAAGCCGAAAAAGTCAAGAAAGCGAAAAAAGTCGAACAAGTCGAACAAGTTGAACAGGTCGAAGAGGCGGCCCCGGTCGTTACCCCTGACTTCGTCAAGATCACCAAGGTCGTCGGTCGGCAGATCCTCGACTCACGCGGCAACCCGACCGTTGAGGTCGACATCACGCTCGACAACGGTTTCATGGCCCGTGCCGCCGTACCCTCCGGCGCTTCGACCGGTGAATTCGAAGCCTGCGAACTGCGCGATGGCGACAAGAAGGTCTATCTGGGCAAGGGTGTGCTGAAGGCCGTTGAAGCGGTCAATACGAAGATCGCCAAACTGCTCAAGGGCAAGAACCCGCTCAACCAACGCGAACTCGACGAGGCGATGATCGCCCTTGACGGCACTCCGAACAAGTCGAGTCTCGGCGCCAACGCAATCCTCGGTGCGTCGATGGCCATCACCCTGGCTGGTGCCAACGTCAGCAACATGCCACTCTGGAAGTACATCGGGAAGATTCACAAGAACCGAGATTTCGCGTTGCCGACGCCGATGGCCAACATCATCAATGGTGGCAAGCACGCCGACAACCTGATCGACTTTCAGGAGTTCATGATCATGCCGGTCGGCGCCGAGTCGTTCTCGCAAGGCCTGCAATGGATCACCGAAGTGTTTCACGCGCTGAAGGGCATCCTCAAGAAGGGCGGGCATGTGACGGCGGTCGGCGACGAAGGTGGCTTCGCGCCCAACCTGACCAACGACGAATCGCTCGAAGTCGTCATGCAGGCAATCGTCGCCGCCGGTTACAAGCCCGGCAAGCAGATCGCCATCGCGCTCGACTGTGCTTCTTCCGAACTCTTTGACGAAGGTGGCCGCAAGGGCTACAAGTTCTGGAAGTCGAATCCTGACAAGCTGTTTACCGACGACGAGATGATTGCGGTGTACACCGACTGGTGCAAGAAGTACCCGATCGTGTCGATCGAGGATGGCCTCGACCAGAGCGACTGGGAAGGCTATGTCAAGCTGACCAAGGCGCTCGGCAGCAAAGTGCAGATTGTCGGCGACGACTTCTTCGTCACCAACCCGACCCGCCTAAAGCAGGGCATCGACATGAAGGCGGCCAACGCAATCCTGATCAAGGTGAACCAGATCGGCACCGTCACCGAGACGCTCGACGCCATCAAGATGGCGCAGAAGGCCGGCTATGGCGTGATCTCTTCGCATCGCTCGGGCGAGACCGAAGACTCCTTCATCGCCGACCTCGCCGTCGGAACCGGTGCTGGGCAGATCAAGACCGGATCGCTGTCGCGTACCGACCGCATCTGCAAGTACAACCAGTTGCTGCGCATCGAGGAGCAACTGGGTAGCAAGGCCGTCTACAAGGGCCTGAAGTCGATCAAGGGCGCCGGCTTCTAGACTGCGCCGCAAGACAGGAAAAGGCATCGCTGCGGCGATGCCTTTTTTTATTTTCGCTCCGGTCCATTACAAACCCGCCTTGTCTGGCCGTTTGATGAAGGCGGACTTGCGCGCGTGCGCTTGACGCAGCGACTCGATGCGCAGCCGAAAGTCGCCGCCTTTGCCACGCTGCCTGCGCTAATCGCCGAGATCGTCGATCTTGATCGGCTTGCTCCTCGGTCCGAGGTTGCGTGGCAGCAGCAGCGACAGGAGGCCGGCGACGAGGACGAGGGCCGACGATGCCCACAGGCAGGCGATCAGACCGTTGCTCGGTCCGCTCTGCAGACCCCACTGATAGAGGGCCCCGGACAGCACCGTGCCGGCGAGGCGACCGGTAGCGTTGGCCATGTAGTAAAAGCCGACGCTCATCGCGACCTTGTCGCTGTCGGTGTAGGCAAGAATCAGGTAGGAGTGCACGGCCGAGTTCAAGGCAAAAACTGCCCCGAAGATGATCAGTCCGGCCACCACGACGATGCCTGGCGACACTCCGGCGCTGAGAGCGAGGGCGATGCCGGCCGGCAGCGCGGCGAGGACGAAGGCGAGAATCGTCGCCGTTCGCCCATCGGGCTCGCGGCGCTCCTCGACGCGGCTGCGCAGCAGGCCGGGCGTCGCCGCCTGGACGATGCCGTAACCGATTACCCACACCGCGAGAAAGCCGCCGGACTGCCAGAAAGTCCAGCCGAGAACGGTCGAGAGAAAGACCGGCAGACCGACGACGAACCAGACGTCACGCGCACCGAACAGGAAGATCCTCGCCGCGGCGAGCTTGTTGACCGCACCGTTGCGCGAGAACATCTGCCCGAACTTGGCCTTCTTGTTGGCCTGGCCGAGGCCGCCGCGCATCAGGATGGCCGTCAGGAGCAGCGTCGTGCCGACCAGTGCGACCAGCAGCTTGAGCGCTGTCTGGAAGTCGAGCAGGGTCAGCAGCAGACCGCCGAGGAAAAAGCCCACCCCTTTGAGTGCATTCTTCGACCCGGTCAGGATCGACACCCAGCGGTAGAGTGTCGCCGAGGCATTCTCGGGAACGATCAGCTTGACCGCGCTCTTCGAGCTCATCTTGGTCATGTCCTTGGCGATCCCGCTCAGTGCCTGCGAGGCCATGACCCAGGCGACGATCAGCCAGGCCTGGGGGGCAAAGGCGAGCATCGACAGCGCCACGATCTGCGTCCCGAGCCCGATGAACAGCGTCGTCTTGAGCCCGAAACGGGCGCCGATGTAGCCACCGAAGAGGTTGGTCAGGATGCCGAAGACTTCATAGAAGATGAACAGCGACGCCACCGCAAGCGGTGTGTAACCGAGGTTGTAGAAATAGAACAGGACCAGCATGCGGGTGGCGCCATCGGTCACGGTATCGGACCAGTAGGCGGCGGTGACCAGCACATAGTTGCGCAGGCCGGTACGCGCAACGGTCGTTTTCTCGGCGGAGGGATCGCTCATGTTCTTCCTTCAACAAGGGTGCCAGTGCAGCGAGGCCATTGGCCGCTCCGCAACGGCGACGGCCCCGGCGACACCAATCGACCGAAGCGTGTTTACAGCGACGCCGCCAGCTTGCACGCCAGTTCGACGTAGCGGTTGGCGTAACCCCATTCGTTGTCGTACCAGGCGTAGATCTTGACCATCGTACCGTTGATGACCAGGGTGTGCGCCGCATCGACGATCGACGAGCGCGGATCGCCGCAGTAGTCCATCGATACCAGAGGCCGCTCTTCGTAGCCGAGGATCCCCTTGAGAGCCCCTGCGGCCGCCGCCTTGAGCAGGCCATTGACCTCTTCGACCGTCGTTGGACGCTGCATCTCGAAAACGCAGTCGGTAAGCGACGCGTTGAGCAGCGGCACACGCACTGCGTGGCCGTCGAGTTTGCCCTTCAGTTCCGGGAAGATCAGCGAGATCGCCGTCGCCGAACCGGTTGTCGTCGGCACCAGCGATAGGCTCGAAGCGCGCGCGCGACGCAGGTCCTTGTGCATCTGGTCGTGCACGCTCTGGGTGTTGGTCGAACTGTGGATGGTGGTGATCATGCCGTGCGAAATGCCGATCGCCTCGTGTACGACCTTGACCACCGGTGCCAGGCAGTTGGTGGTGCACGATGCCGCTGTGACGATATGGTCACGGGCCGGGTCGTAGAGCTGGTCATTGACGCCCATGACGATGTTCAGCGTATCGCCGCCCTTGACCGGCGCGGCGACGATCACTTTTTTCACGCCCGCCGCCAGGTAGGGTGACAGTTCCTCCACCGTGCGCCACTTGCCGCTGGCTTCGAGAACGATGTCCACGCCGGCCTCGCCCCACGGACCACCAGCAACATCCTTGGCGGTGCTGTAGCCAATCGTCTTGCCGTCGATCACCATCCGCCCGTTGCTGACGCCAACTTCATGCGGCCAGCGGCGATGCACAGAATCGAATTCGAGCAGGTGCGCCGCGGAATCGACTGGCCCGTTCGGTTCGTTGATATGTACGAACTCCAGCTCCGGGTAGTCCCACGCTGCGCGCAGCGCCAGTCTGCCGATGCGACCGAAACCGTTGATGCCAACCTTGACCGTCATTTCTCGTTCCTCCGAATGGTGAGTGGTGCCCGGCTGGACGCCCAGCGAGCCGAAGAATTGAACGCCGCGACCGGCGTCACGCTGATATACGTTTCTATATTGCTAGAAACATTGAAATTTGTAAACTGCTCTTTTCGCCACTCACAGCCGACATCAGGAGTCCAGTGCTGATGCCTTGCTCGCGGTAGTTTCCGAGGGCGGTGACCCGCGTGGTCATGCGCGCCGAGCTTCTTTCGGCCGGGGAACTCCTGCGACTGAATCAACTGGCTCCGGACCGGGCGGTGCTTGCTGCCCAGGAACAGGAACAGGCCGATCTGTTTGGCGAGGTCGAGCCGTGATTGCGGTCGCCGCGATCGTCGAGGGCGCCGGCGAGGTGGCCGCGCTGCCGATTCTGCTGCGACGGATCAACGCCTGGCGCACTCCGGATGTCCATTTGCAGGCGCTGCCGCCGATTCGCGTTCATCGGGATCGATTCCTGAATCGGGACGATGAATTCCGCCGGCACTTGCTGCTGGCAGCCGCCAAGTGTGGCGAACAGGGCTGGATTCTCGTGCTGCTCGACGCCGATGATGACTGTCCGGCTGAGTTGGGGAAACAGATTCTCGAGCGAGCAACTGCGTACGTTCCGCACCACCGGGTGTCGGTCGTACTGGCCAACAGGGAATACGAGGCCTGGTTCATCGCGGCAGCTGAATCGCTCGCTGGCCAACGCGGTTTCGCATTCAAGCCTGCTGAAGCGATTGATGCCGAAGGTCCGCGCAACGCCAAGGGGTGCATCAAGGCGCACAGGTGCGGCGGCAGTTACGGGGAAACGACCGACCAGCCGGCTTTTTCGGCTCGCAGGGACCTGCAGCAGGCATTCGCCCGCAGCCGATCTTTTCGGAAGCTCTGCAGCGAGTGGGCAAGGCAGATGGCCTTCGCATTAACAGGGGCGATGAGGCCTCGTTCGTGGGTTCCTCGATTAGATAGCCTGCGGTCTTGCTCTGACGTTTCGACCTCGTCAGCGCCCAAAGCGCGATTTGTGTATCCAGAAGCAACTGCATGCTCAGCCTTTGCCCAGGAAGACGCTGGCGACCTCGGGCATTGTGTTCGTCGATGTCCTCGGGAATGTCAAATACGCCCCTGGCGATGCCGATGTGCCGCGTCGCATCGGCTGGAATGGGAAGCAGCCGCGCCACCGGCTTGCCGTAGCGCGAAATGACGATCTCGTCGACCGGGCGCGACAAGTGCGTCTTGGCATCAAACAAACTGACGGTTTGCATTGCAGTCTCCGTAATCACCGGGTTGGTTGGACCGGTCTAGTTTATTTTTCGTCCAGACCGAGGTGGCCCCGTCGGATGTCGGTCTTTCGACTCGCTTGCGGAGGTGGATGGCTGTCTGGAGCGCAAACGCTTTGCTGGCTGGCCAATATTTCGGTATTGTTGGAAGGATGACAAATACCGATGCCGTGGCCGCGCTCGCCGCGCTGGCACAAGACAGTCGCCTCGCGATTTTCCGACTGCTCGTACAGAACGCGCCTGCCGGCCTGACCGTGGGCCTGATTGCCGAGCGGCTGCAATTGCCCGCGCCGACCCTGTCCTTCCACCTCAAGGCGCTCACCCACGCCGGTCTGATCAGTACCGTCCAGGAAGGTCGCTTTGTGCGCTGTCATGCTTCGATGGAGCGAATCGATGCGTTGGTCGGTTTCCTGACCGACAACTGCTGCGGCGGGCATCCGGAGATCTGCAAGCCCCGCGCGCTGCAGGCCGTCGATTCTCCCGGCTGATTGTTCGCTGCCAGATTTTAGTTTTGATAATACTGGAAATGTAGTATCCTGAGTCGATTGATGGCTGACCGGCCTCGACCCGCCCCAATCGACATGAGCAATGCATTCCCCGCTGCCCGCGCCAGCGAACCAAGCGCCGAACCCCGCAGGATGAAGAGCCTCTTCGAGCGCTACCTGAGCCTTTGGGTCGTTCTCTGCATCGTCGGCGGGATCCTGCTCGGCAAGATTGCACCCGAGATGGCCCAATCGCTCGACCGCATGGCGGTGTACGTGGACGGCGCGCCGGTGGTGTCGATCCCGATTGCCGTCTGCCTCTTCTTCATGATGTACCCGATCATGGTCAAGATTGACTTTGCCTCGGTGATCCAGGCGGGACGCAGTGGCAAGCCGGTGTTGCTGACGCTGTTCGTCAACTGGGCGGTGAAGCCCTTCACGATGTATGCCATCGCTTTCCTCTTCCTTGGCGTCGTGTTTCGGGCGCTGATCGGTGAGGAGGCGGTCGATCTGGTCAAGCTGCCCTTCGGCCTCGACCTGCCGCCGGGCGCCACGCACGGGGCTGGCGTCGTGGTGCTGCATGAGGGCGTGAAGATGCTCGAAGTGCCACTCTGGCGCAGCTATCTCGCCGGCTGCATCCTGCTTGGCGTCGCCCCGTGCACGGCGATGGTGCTGGTCTGGGGCTATCTGGCGCGCGGTAACGACGGACTGACGCTGGTCATGGTGGCGATCAACTCGCTCACCATGCTCCTGCTCTACGGCGTGCTTGGCGGTTTCCTGCTGGGCGTCGGTCGCCTGCCGGTGCCGTGGCAGGCGCTGCTGCTGTCGATCGGCATCTACGTCGCCTTGCCGCTGGTTGCCGGCTACCTGTCCCGTAAATGGATCATCCTGGCGAAAGGCGAAACCTGGTTCAAGGAACGCTTTCTGCACATTCTCACCCCGATCACCATCGTCGCCCTGCTGATCACCCTGGTGCTGCTGTTCTCCTTCAAGGGCGAGGTGATCGTCGCCAACCCGCTGACCATCGTCTGGATCGCGATCCCGCTGTTCCTGCAGACCGTGTTCATCTTTGCTCTCGGGTACGGGCTGGCACGCTGGCTGCGGCTCGCCTATGCGGATGCGGCGCCAGCAGCGATGATCGGCGCATCGAATCACTTTGAAGTCGCGATTGCCACGTCGGTGATGTTGTTCGGCCTGTCTTCCGGGGCGGCGCTGGCGACGGTCGTCGGCGTGCTGATTGAAGTGCCGGTGATGCTGATGCTGGTGGAGGTCTGCAAGCGAACCGCACACTGGTTTCCAGCGGTGCCGGCAAGGAACTGAGCGGCGAACTTCGCGTCTTGCCGGCCGAGTGGCTTGGCAGCGAGTCCGGCAGACCGTAGACTGTTGGTGAATCGACGTTTGCCACCGGATAGCACTCGGCATACTTGGCATCACCGGAAATCACCATGACCCTCCGCTGCCTGGCGCTGGGCAGGCTGCTCCGCCTGCTGTGCGCGCTCGCTCTCGCTGCCATTGCCGCCATGGCAACCGCCGCCGAGCCGCCGATCTGGATCGACCACGACGCTACCGGTGCCCGCCGGGTTCATCTCTACTTCTTCTGGACCCGTACCTGCCCGCACTGTCAGGCAGCCCGACCATTCGTTGACGCGCTGCCGGTACGCCATGCCTGGCTGGTCGTCCACAGCCACGACCTCACCGCCGATCAGGACGCTGCCGACCGCTATGTCACGATCGCCGAGTCGCTGGGGGAGGACGCGAGCAGCGTTCCGGCGTTCCTGTTCTGCGGCCGGATGGAGGTTGGTTTCGACCGGCCGGAAACCAGCGGCAGGGCCCTGGAAGACGCCCTGCAGTCGTGTCGTCAGGCCGCAACAGGGGAGCATGGCGATCATCCCCTCCCCGGAGCGCAGCCGGCGCCCGGCCTCGACCTGCCCGGGTTCGGCAGAATGACTCCTGACCAGTGGTCGCTGCCGGTGTTCACCCTGGTCATCGCCGGCCTGGATGCCTTCAACCCCTGCGCCTTTTTCGTTCTCCTGTTTCTGCTCTCGTTGCTGGTCCATGCCGGCAGCCGTGCGCGCATGCTGTTCATCGGCAGCGTCTTCCTGTTTTTTTCCGGCCTCATCTACTTCCTGTTCATGGCCGCCTGGCTCAACGTCTTCCGCTGGCTGGGCGAGATCGCCCTGGTCACCACCCTGGCTGGCATGCTGGCGATCGTCATCGCGCTGATCAACATCAAGGATTACTTCTGGTTCAAGCAGGGGGTTTCGCTGAGCATTCCCGATTCTGCCAAGCCCGGTCTCTACCAGCGAGTGCGCGGGCTGCTGCGAGCTGACAGCCTGCCAGCCCTGACGCTGGGGACCATCGCCCTGGCTATCGCCGCCAACTCCTACGAGTTGCTATGCACGGCCGGATTCCCCATGGTCTACACCCGGCTGCTGACCCTTTCCGACCTGCCGCCGTGGCAGCACTACGCCTATCTGGCGCTTTACAACGTGGTCTACGTCATTCCGCTGATGGTTATCACCCTGATCTTTACCTATACCCTGGGTTCGCGGAAACTGTCGGAAGTCGAGGGGCGATTGCTCAAACTGCTTTCGGGGATCATGATGCTGTCACTGGGCGTGCTGCTGGTCGTTGCCCCGGCGGCGCTCAACGACCTGCGCGTGGCGCTGGCCCTGCTGACCGGCTCGGTGGGCATTGCCTGGCTGGTCCATCGGCTGACGGGGCCTGGGTGGGGGGCGAAAAACTGACGGGTGACCCGCAGAAGGGGCTCGCGATGCGCACACGAATGAACAGGAGATTGATCATCACGCTGCTACTGTTTGTCGCTGGGGCCGCCCACGCCCACGCCCGTGGGCCCGTGCGGGCCAGCGAGGGCAATACCCGCGGCTGGCAGCTGATGACGCCGGAGGAGCGGATCGAGCATCAAGCGAAAATTCGTGGCTTCACGAGTTACGAGGCGTGCCGCAGCTACCAGGTCGGCCATCACCAGCTCATGGAAGAGCGGGCCAGGCAGCGCGGCTTGGCGCTGCCGCAAGGACGGCGCGACATCTGCGAGCACCTGCGGCCGGTCGAGGACTCTCGCCAGAGCGCCGATTGATCACTGCCTATGCCCACTCTATCCATCGTTCGCTGGTTGTCGATTCCGCTGCTAGTCCTCGCGGCGACGGCAGGCCCGGTCTACTGGGCGTTCCCGGAAGGGCTGTCGGCGGCGCGCAGTCTGGGCATTGTCCTCGGCTGGGCAGGCTGCGGCCTGCTGCTCGCCAGCCTGCTGCTGATGCTGCGCGAAACCTGGCTGTCCCGCTGGCTGGGGGGTCTGGAAAGGATGTACCAATGGCATCACCGGGCCGGTATGGCCGCGTACGTTCTGCTGCTGGCGCATCCGTTGGTGCTGGCAGCCGACGCCTGGCCCGATTCGCCCCTTCTGGCGTGGCAGACGCTTTCGCCTTTCAGCCAGGGTTGGGCTGTCGGTCTGGGCTGGCTTTCGCTGCTGCTCCTGATGCTCGGCCTGGCGGCAACTTTCGCGACGCGTCTTCCCTATCGGATCTGGCGTTGGCTACATGTTTCGCTGGGGATCGGCGTCCTGCTCGGGCTATGGCACCTGCTGCAACTCGGCATCGAAGAACCGGTCCTGCCGATTCTGGGACTGGCCAGCCTTTTTCTTGGCTGGCGGCTGCTCGGGGAGGATTTCGGGCTGGCCGCCCGGCCGTACCTCGTGCAGGCGGCCGCTCCGGTTGCCGACGGGATCGTTGAAATCTCCCTCAAACCTCTGGCAGAGCCGATTGCCGCAGCGGCCGGGCAGTTCGTTCTGGTCGCCTTCTTCGCCGGGCCGACGTTCCGGGGTTGCGGCGAATTTCATCCTTTCACCGTCAGTTCAATGGCTGCCGACCATGCAATCCGGGTCGGCGTCAAGGCGCTGGGCGACTGCACCCGACGCATCCAGGCCATCGAGCCCGGTGTCCTGGCGCGGGTGCATGGCGCCTTCGGCACCTTCCTGGCCGACCGGCCAGCGGCCGCGCAGCTGTGGGTGGCCGGCGGTATCGGCATCACGCCGTTCCTGGCGCTGCTGCGGGCGGCTCAGGTCAGCCAGCCGACCACCCTGGTCTATCTCTATCGCACCGAGAGTGACGCCGCTTTCCTGTCGGAACTACGCGAGCTGGCCGAACGCGATCCATTGCTGTCGCTGCAAGCGCTGGCGAGTGGCAACGAGCCGCCGAATCTCGACTCGTTCCTGCCCGCGCAAGGTCAGTTGGCCGGCGTCGAGTGCTATCTGTGCGGACCGCCGGGAATGGTTGCCGCGGTCAGGCAGGCTCTGCGCAGGCGGGGCATCACAGCCCGTCATATCCACTTCGAGAATTTCGGGTTCCGCTGATGCGCCGGCTGTATCTCTCCGCGACCGCCGCCTTCTGGCTACTGGTGACTGCCTTCTGGGCCGGGAGCTGGTGGTGGCCAGCGGCTGACGAGCGCGCGGCGGTCATCACCGATCGGATGATTGCGCCGGCCGAGCTGGCCAGGCATGCGCTTCCCGAGGACTGCTGGATGGCGATTCGCGGCCATGTCCATGATGTCAGTGCCTACCTGCCCGAGCACCCCTCTCGTCCGAGCGTTGTCCTGCCCTGGTGCGGCAGGGAGGCAACCGAGGCGTATGACACCAAGAACAAGGGGCGTCCGCATTCTGCGCAGGCGGACGAGTTGCTCGCCAGATACCGGATCGGCACGTTGCTTGTGGACAAGCCACGGTAAGCAGGTGCTCCCGGTACCGCGCCACTCTATCCCCGGAACGTATCGATTCCCCGGGCGTCGGGGCAGACGACCAGTCAGCGCCGGAGCGATCGGGGGCATCCTGTCACCGATGGCCGCCGCCGATTGACTCAGCGCGTCTGGGTCGCCATCGCGCTTGCTGCCGGCAGCACCTGTGCCGCCAGCCGGGTGTCGGCCTTCAGCAGGCCGATCTCGTCGCTCAGGATCTTGGCGCTTTCGGTCAGCAGCACGTCCTTGGCCTTCTTCTGCTCTTTTTCTTCAGCCAGATCGGCGCTCAGGGCACGTTCGTTGGCGAGCAGGCCATCGTCCCGACGGGGCGCTTTCTGTGCGGCTGACGGGTTGTTTCCGGCACGCAACTTCTGCTTTGCCTCCCGCTTTTCGAGCTCGGCGCGACGTTCCGTCTCGTTGAGCGAAACCTGGTTGTTCTTGCGCTGGACGTTGGCTTCGGCGACATCTTCGAGGAGGTAACGAAAGGCCGGGTCTCTTGCCACGCGCGCGTCGTGCCGCGCACGCAAGGCGGGAACAAGTGTCGTCACCTGCCCGGCGGGGGAAAACTCGGCAGCCTTGATCTGCGTCCAGGGCAGTGCATTCTCCGAGCTCGACTCGCCGAACTGCTCCGGGTCGGTCGTGCTCGGGAACGCGATGTCCGGGCTGACGCCGCGGAGTTGCGTGGTACCCCCATTGATGCGGAAGAACTGGGCGATGGTCATTTTCAGCTCGCCCAATTGCGCCTTGTCTTCCTTGGCGACCTCGTTGAGGTCGACCACCGTCTGTACAGTGCCCTTGCCATAACTCGTTTCGCCGATGACGAGGCCGCGCCCGTAGTCCTGGATCGCCGCCGCAAAAATCTCCGATGCCGACGCCGAGCCTCGATTGATCAGTACGGCGAGCGGACCGCCCCAGGCGAGGCCGCCTTGCTGGTCGCGCTCGATCCGCACCTCGCCGCGCGCGTTGCGTTGCTGGACGACAGGACCCTCATCGATGAACAGGCCTGTCAGGTCGACCGCTTCGCTCAGCGAGCCGCCGCCGTTGTTGCGCAGATCAATCAGGATGCCGTCGACCTTCTCCTTCTTCAATTGAGCCAGTAGGCGCGAGACGTCACGGGTCGCACTCCTGTAGTTCGGATCGCCTTTCCGGCGCGCGGCAAAATCCTCATAGAAAGCCGGCAGTGAAATGACACCGATCCGGCGGCTTGCTGTGCCGTCCCTGGCCTCGATAATCGACTTCCTGGCGGCTTGTGCTTCAACATTGATTTTCCTGCGGCCGAGGGAAATCAGGGTCGGATTGCCGTCGGGTCCAGCATTGGCAGGGAGGACGGAGAGCACCACGGTGGTGTCTGTCTTGCCGCGAATCAGGGCAACGACGTCGTCAAGACGCCAGCCGAGCACGTCCGTGATCGGTGCCTGGACCCCTTGCCCAACGCCGATGATCCTGTCGCCGACCTTCAGTTTTCCCGACTCAGCAGCCGGGCCGCCTGGCACCAGCTCGCGAATCGTTGTGTACTCGTCGCGTTCCTGCAGCACGGCGCCGATGCCGACCAGCGAAAGCCGCATGGAGATGTCGAAGTCTTCTGCCGCGCGCGGCCCCAGGTACTGGGTGTGCGGGTCCATGGCCGTCGAGTAGGCGTTCATGAAGAGCTGGAAGACATCGTCGCTCTTGAGCCTGGCGCTGCGCGTCAGGTAGTTCTCGTAGCGCTTGTCCAGCGTCGTGCGGATCGCAGCCTCGTCTTTCCCCGCCAGCTTCAGTCGAAGCCAGTCATTTTTCACCCGCTTGCGCCACAGATCCCGGAGCTCGTCTTCGCTCTTTGCCCAGGGCGCTTTCTCGCGGGAGTGCGGGTAGCTTTCCTTCAACGTGAAGACAGGCTTCTGATTGACGAGCTCGCGGGCCTGGGCTACCCGCTCGGCAAGACGCTGCCGCTGAAGGTTGAACATGGCAAACGGAATGCTCAGGTCCTGCTTGAGAATCGCGTCATCAAGTTGCGTGCGCGCACTGGCGAAGCGTTCGATGTCGGACTGGAGAAAGAACAGTCTTTCGCGATCCAGCGAGTCCACGTAGTTGGCGAAGATCCTTTCCGACATTGCGTCGTCAAGTGGCGCTGCCCGGTAGTGGTAACGCGTGAGGATCTGCGCGGACCACAGGGCCGATTGCGCTTGCTGCGGCAGCGGCATGAGCAGCGCCGGCTCGGAACTTTGTGATTCGAGTGCAGCACTCTGGGCTGTAATCAGCCAAGCAAGTAGAATGCACCATGGCTTCTTAGTCATTTACTCTCCGGAACTCCTGAGGGAAAAATGCCGGCGGGTGTTCTCTTCCACTTTCGGGGACGATTGGGCGATCCGCCGGGCAGCATCGCCCTTGTCGACACAACTGGGTTTTGAGTCGAGTCGTCGGCTGGGCTGCCGTCTGCGATTCGATGCCTTGCTCGGCGGCTTGCCAGGCGCAATGCTGAGGCAGGGCGATGGCTACTTCTTGTCCATGTCCCGAGCGGCCCGGATCATGTCTGCATCGAGCACGGAAGTGTCGGTGCCATAGCAGCGGACCATCTCGATCTCCTCGAATTCCGGTGCTTCCTCGTCAGCCTCGGCAGTGCCAGAGGTGCCGGCGCCGTAGTGCTGGCCCCGCCAGCGCGCGATCAGCATTTCCTGATCGCTCAGCCCGGTCTTCATGCCCTCCGGGACATTGGCACCCAGTTCGACCAGGGCCTTGACCACCTCGGTCCGGTTGCCGCGAATGGCCATCGACAGGGGTGATGTCGGCAATGCATTGTCCAGGGTGTTGACTTTCGCCCCGCGACGGACCAGCTCGCGGACGATGTCGGCATACCCCATGAAGCACGCCACGCCCAGCGGCAAGCCGGGGTCGCCACGACCGTCGATGAACTCGACAGGAGCGCCTGCATCGAGGACCGCTTGGACTTCCTGCAGACGGCCCGTGCGAATGGCTTTCAGCAGCTCAATGGCAGCGTTCACAAGTAGTTCTCCAATTTCTGAAAGTTCAACGCAGCGGGCGAAGTATCTTCCCTGTCAGAGCTCCGGTCAATTGTTAGCTCAGGCGTTGGTCACTGACGACTACGCCATCGCCGTCAACGTAGATCCACTCCCCGGGTCTGAAGGTGACGCCACCGAAAGTGACCACCACGTTCCGGTCGCCAATGCCTTTCTTGATGCTCTTCAGCGGATGGGTGTTGAGCGCTCGCAGGCCGAGGTCAATGTGGCTGATGTCTTCCGAATCACGAATGCAGCCGTAAACGACGATTCCTTCCCAGCCGTTCTTCTGGGCCAGGATGGCCAACTGGTCACCAACCAGCGCGCAGCGCAGGGAACCTCCGCCGTCGATCACCAGTACCTGGCCGTGGCCTTCGTCTGCGAGCGCTTCCCGCACCAGGGAGTTATCCTCAAACACCTTCAGGGTGACGATCTGACCGCTGAAAGACGGGCGACCGCCGTAATGTTGAAACATCGGTGCGACCACTCGGACGCGACCGTCCTGAGTCCTGGCTTCGTTGTTGTCGAGCAGGTCGGGGGTCTTGAAACTCATGTGCTGGCCTTGCTTGTCGATGTGGGCGAACGGCCATGTCTGGCAACATGGCCCCGAATGGTCGCTGTGTTCAGGCGACGACCTCGGGTTCTTCTTCGAAGACGAGCTTCACTTTCTTGTCTTCGTCGAGGTCGACGGTGACGTGGCCGCCGTTGGCCAGTCGACCAAACAGCAATTCGTCGGCCAGAGAGGCTCGAATGGTGTCCTGAATGAGCCGAGCCATCGGGCGGGCGCCCATCAGCGGGTCAAAGCCCTTCGCGGCGAGATGCTCCTTCAGCGCGCCGGTGAACACTGCTTCCACCTTCTTTTCGTGCAGTTGCGCTTCGAGCTGCATCAGGAACTTGTCTACCACCCGCAGGATCACCTCGTGGTCAAGCGCCCTGAACGAGATAGTGGCGTCGAGCCGGTTGCGGAACTCGGGGGTAAAGATTCGCTTGATCTCGGCCATCTCGTCGCCGGCTTGCCGGGAAGGGGTGAAACCCATCGTTGTCTTCTGGATCGCTTCCTGTCCGGCGTTGGTAGTCATGATGATCACCACGTTACGGAAATCTGCCTTGCGACCGTTGTTATCGGTCAGCGTGCCGTGGTCCATGACCTGCAGCAGGATGTTGTAGATGTCGGGATGCGCCTTCTCGATTTCGTCGAGCAGCAGAACGCTGTACGGTTTCTTGGTGATGGCCTCGGTCATCAGTCCGCCCTGATCGAAACCAACGTATCCGGGTGGGGCGCCGATCAGGCGCGATACCGCGTGACGTTCCATGTATTCCGACATGTCGAAACGTACCAGGTCGTTGCCGAGGCAGTACGCCAGTTGCTTGGCAACCTCGGTCTTGCCGACCCCGGTCGGACCTGAAAAAAGGAAGCTGCCAATGGGCTTGGTGGGATTGCCCAGCCCGGAACGGGCCATCTTGATAGCCCTCGCAAGCGCGTCGATGGCCGCATCCTGGCCAAAAACCACCGCTTTCAGGTCACGGTCCAGGTTCCTCAGGTTGGTTCGGTCATCGGATGAGACGTGGGTCGAGGGTATGCGTGCAATCTTGGCGACGATCTCTTCGATGTCGATCTTGCCAATCAGTTTCTTCTGCCTGGACTTGGGCAGGATCCGTTGCGCAGCTCCTGCTTCGTCGATGACGTCAATCGCCTTATCCGGCAGGTGGCGGTCGGTGATGAAGCGAACCGAAAGCTCGACGGCCGATGTCAAGGCCGCAGCGGAGTACTTGATGCCATGGTGGGCTTCGAAGCGAGACTTGAGTCCCTTCAGAATCTCGACCGCTTCGGCGCTGGATGGCTCGTTGACGTCGATTTTCTGGAATCGGCGTGACAAGGCGTGGTCTTTTTCGAAGATGCCGCGGTATTCGTTGTAGGTCGTCGCGCCAATACACTTCAGCTGACCCGTCGACAGCGCCGGCTTGAGCAGGTTGGAGGCATCGAGGGTGCCGCCTGAAGCCGATCCTGCGCCAATCAGGGTATGAATTTCGTCAATGAACAGGATCGCCTGTGGGTTCTCGGTCAGTTGCTTCAAAACGCCTTTCAGGCGCTGTTCGAAATCGCCGCGATACTTCGTACCAGCCAGCAATGAGCCCATGTCGAGACAATAGACGTTCGCTTTTGCCAGGATCTCGGGAATGTCACACTCGACTATGCGTCGCGCCAGCCCTTCGGCAATTGCCGTCTTGCCGACGCCGGCTTCGCCGACCAGCAGGGGATTGTTCTTGCGCCGACGACAGAGCGTCTGGATTACCCTTTCAAGCTCGCGGTCACGGCCGATAAGCGGGTCGATCTTGCCCTGCAGAGCCAGCGCGTTGAGGTTGATGGTGTAGCTCTCGAGCGGGCCGGCTGCGGCTGGCTGCTCACTTTCAGGCTCGGCTTCCGGCTCGCCGCGAGGTGCGTTCTGTGGCACCTTGCTGATGCCGTGCGAGATGAAATTGACGACATCCAGGCGGGTGACTCCCTGCTTCTGGAGGTAGTAGACAGCGTGCGAGTCCTTTTCGCCGAAGATTGCGACCAGGACATTGGCGCCATTCACCTCCTTTCGGCCGGAAGACTGGACGTGCAGTATGGCGCGCTGAATGACCCGCTGGAAGCCCAGCGTCGGTTGCGTATCGATCTCATCGTCACCGGCGATGGTGGGCGTGTGTTCGCCGATGAAGCGGCTCAGATCCTTGCGCAGCTGTTCGATGCTGGCGCCGCAGGCGCGCAGGGCTTCGGCTGCCGAGGGGTTGTCGAGCAGTGCCAGCAGGAGGTGTTCAACGGTAATGAACTCGTGACGCTTTTGCCGCGCCTCGACAAACGCCATGTGCAAGCTGACTTCAAGTTCCTGCGCAATCATTCAGTTTTCCTCCATTACGCACGCGAGGGGATGCTGGTTGTTGCGTGCGTATCCTGTGACCTGTTCAACCTTGGTGGCCGCGACGTCGCGCGGGTAAACGCCACAAACTCCCCGACCCTCGGTGTGGACTTTCAGCATGATTCGCGTCGCGTGTTCTCGATCCATCCCGAAGAATCTCTGCAGAACGATGATGACGAAATCCATGGGAGTGAAATCGTCGTTCAGCAACAAGACCTTGTACAGTGGTGGTGGCGCGAGTTGCGTGCGTTTCGGTTCGAGCAGGGAGCTGTCTTGATGCTTTGTTGCCATGCGTGAATTCTAACCAGTCTATAGGGATGCGCAATACCGCTCTTGGCCAATCTTCCGTGCCGAGACCACGAGCTGGGTGCGGGGACGATGAAAATGCTTGACGCGTCCGGCTTGTTTAGCGTAAAAAGGGTGCATGCTCTAAGTTTCTGCCGCTGGGTGGTGGTTCTGCATGTCTGAAATCATCTCTTGGTTGTCGTTGAATTAGAAGCATGCAAGTCGGGCGATACCCGGATTTAGTCTTTTTTCAAGGAAGTGGCAATATGGCAACTGGTACAGTGAAGTGGTTCAATGACGCCAAAGGTTTCGGCTTCATTACTCCGGACGATGGTAGCGAAGATCTCTTCGCTCATTTCTCCGCGATCACCATGGGTGGATTCAAGACCCTCAAAGAGGGCGAGAAGGTTTCCTTCGACGTGACGCAGGGCCCCAAGGGCAAGCAAGCTTCGAACATCTCGCGCGCTTGATTTTTTCGGGTGTGCAACAGGGACCCGCCTCTGGCGGGTTTTTTTTTGTCCGCGAAACTGGGTTGCGGGCTCGCTTGGTGGCTATCCGGCAGTGAGAACCGCCTCATCGAGCCGCTTGTCGCCTTTGGTGTCTGTCCATTCGACGGCAATCCGGTCACCGGCCTTCAGGCCGATGGCATGGAAGGCGAAAAGTGGATTGCGCGAAATCGAGGTATTCAGTTGGCCGCTAACCAGCAGATTGCCGTTGGCGCTGAGCGAAAAGGTCTGTATGAAGTGCGTTGGGACGACTTTCCCGCTCTCCGGGTCCTTGCGCTGACCGGTTTCCATCGGATGTGGCATGAGGACGCGAATCTCGGTGATGTCGCCCTGCAAAGTGGCGCGAATCTTGATTGGTTCAGCCATCGTCGGTTTCCGTTTCTCAGCCGCCGCAGCCGCCGAGCGTCACCTTGACCTCGCGGCTGGCGTGATAAGTCTTGCCGTCAGCGGCTCTGACCACGATGCGTATGCGCGACGACTCGGCCATCTTCAGTTGCAGGCGGACGCGCGCCAGGGCCCCTTTCGCGAAGCTCAGACTGGCGGCCAGCGGGAGCGGATTTTTGTCGACGAAGACAGCGATGGTTTGACTGCCAGCAATGTTGCTGACCACCTCGAGCGGGACCTGCGCCCCGTTTTCGGCGATGTCCACCGTCTTGATGACGATGCCGCTGCTTTCGACCGAACCCGTCAGGCCGCTGGCCTTGATGGCATCCGGCAGGCTCGTGGCGGTGAAAGCTGGCCGGTTCCAGTCGGCGGCAAGGACGCCGGTCGGTCTCAGCAGTCCGGAAGCCAGCAGCACACCAATCGCGCCGCTGGCGCTCGCCGACTTCAGGATGATCCGGCGTAGCGGGTCGCTCTTGCGGGTAGTTGCGGGCACGGTCTCAGCTCCCTGTCCAGCGTTCCGACTTGCCGCCGGTTTTCTCAAGCAGGCGAACGCCGTCGATCCGCATGCCACGATCGATCGCCTTGCACATGTCGTAGATCGTCAGCAGGCCAATACTGGCGGCGCAAAGCGCTTCCATCTCGACGCCCGTACGACCGAAACACTCCGCCTGAGCCAGGCACTGCACCGAATTAGCCTCGCGGTCGATTTCAAAGTCGACCGTAACCCTGCTCAAGGCGATCGGATGGCACAGGGGAATCAGCTCGGAAGTGCGTTTGGCCCCCTGAATCGCGGCAATCCGCGCAACTCCGAGAACGTCCCCTTTGCTCGCCGTACCTTGCAGTACCAGGTCCAGGGTCTCCGGCCGCATCGAGATATGGCCGGCGGCTCGCGCCAGACGGTGGCTTTCGGCTTTGGCACCGATGTCGACCATCTGCGCCTTGCCTTGCGGATTGAAATGGGTGAGTGGACTGGCAGGCATGAAGGTCACCAACTCTGATGGGCAGCTTCGCATTTGGCATCAAGCCGGTCACGCTTGGTAACAATGCAGCAGGCCTGAAGCCTTTATCATACCATCATCCTTGTTTGTCCATGAGCGAGAGCCTCGTTGAACAGAATGACCCCTGCCGCCGTCTTTTTGGCCATGGCGGCTTCATTTGGCAGTTCTTCTCCAATCCTGGCCGATGACCTTCCAGACCTCGGCGAGTCGGCGCGTGCCGAGTTCTCGCCGCAGCTCGAACGGAAAATCGGCGAGAGGATTCTCAACGAGATCCGCTTGCGAGAGCCAAGCTACGTTGACGACCCCGAGATCTCCGACTATCTGAATCGACTGGGCAGTCGTCTGGTCGCAGCTAGTGCCAGTCCGGCTGCCGATTGCTACTTCTTTCTTATCCGAGATAACACCGTCAACGCGTTTGCGATGTTCGGTGGATTCATCGGCGTGAACAGTGGGACGTTGCTCACCGCCCAATCGGAGTCCGAGTTGGCCGGAGTTCTTGCGCACGAGATCTCGCATGTCACACAGAACCACCTTGCGCGTCAGATTGTCCGGGAGAAGCAGAGCTCGATCGCGATGATGGCTGCAATGGCCATCGGCGTGCTTGCTGCCCGTTCGAATTCGCAAGTGGCCAGTGCTGCGATTGCCTCGGCCCAGGCGGGTTCGATTCAGGCGCAATTGGCTTTCAGCCGTGATTTTGAACGGGAGGCGGATCGCCTGGGGTTTCAGACACTGACCGGGGCGGGCTATGATGTACGCGGCATGGGCGACTTCTTTGGCCGTCTGCAGCTGGCAGGGCGGGTTTATGAGAACAATGCGCCGGTCTATCTGCGCTCGCATCCCCTGACCGTCGAGCGCATTTCCGACATGCAGAACCGTGCGCAGGGTGCCCCCTATCGGCAGGTGGCCGATAGCCTGGACTTCCAGCTTGTCAGGGCCAAGCTTCGCGCACAAATGGGCACGCCGCAAGAGGCAGCCAGCGAGTTCGGCAAGCAGTTGCAGGAGAAGAAGTACGGATCGGAGGTCGCCACCCGCTACGGGCTGGCCTACGCGCTGTTCAAGGCGAAGCAATTGGCCGCCGCGCAGCGAGAAGTCGAGGCGCTTGCTGCGCTCAAGGCGTCGTCGCCGATGATCGCTGGCCTGGCCGCTACAATCCGTATTGCGGCTGATGATTTGCCTGGCGCAGTGGCGATCTACCGCGATGCCATGCAGCGCTACCCGCAGTCCAGGTCGCTGGTCTATGGGTACGCCGAAGCGCTGCTCGCCGCAAGGCAATACGAGCAGGGCTTGCGCTTTCTGGACTCGCAAGTCCAGACCTACAGTTCGGACTACAAGCTGTATGGCCTGCAGGCCAGAACCTTCGCCGCGAGCGGCAAGCGCCTGCAGCAGCATCGGGCCCAGGCAGAGTTCTATCTCCTGCAAGGGCAGCTCGGGCCAGCCGTCGAACAACTGCAGTTCGCGCAACAGGCGGTCGATGGAAACTTCTTCGAACAGTCGGCAGTCGACGCGCGCTTGCGTGAATTGCGCAAGCTGCAGGCAGAAGAAGCGAAGCAGAAGAAGAATGGCGTTTAAAATACGCGCTCAGTTTCTTTCTGGACCAGAGGCCATGCATTTCGACCGAGAACTCGACGTCAAAGGGCTGAATTGCCCGCTCCCGATTCTGCGTACCAAGAAGACGTTATCCGAGATGTCACCAGGGGAAGTCCTGCACGTCGTGGCAACCGATCCGGGTTCAGTCAAGGATTTCGAAGCCTTTGCCAGGCAGACCGGAAATGAGCTGCTGTCCAGCGTTGAGGCGAACAAGGTCTTTGAGTATTACCTCAAGCGCAAGTAGGGGCAGGATTCCCTGGGCGGTGTCGCGGTGTCCGCCGCGATGCACCTGCCGCCAGAACGCAGATTGATGCCTGCCAGCGGCTGTTTCGCACTGTTTGACGGCGACGCTGGAAGTGCCCTGCTGCTGACCAGCTGCTGTCGTTCGTTTCAGCTGAACACATTGGTGGATCCGGTGCCGGTGTTCGTGGCGGTGGAAGCGGCACTTGCTGCTGGTCAATGGGTTGCCCTGGCGGCAGACTATGCGCTCGGCGCCAGCTTCGAGCCGGCCGTAGCGGCAGTACCTCCGGGTCGGCCGGTGTTGCGGGCCTGGGCGTTTGCCCATGCTGAACGGCTCGACGCGCAAGCCGTCCAGGCTTTCCTGGCCGGGCGGTTGGCGGCGATCCCCGAGGAGCAACGGGCGGCGGGAATTGCCGAGTTGTTTGCCTCCGTCGGTCCAGGCAGGCATGCGGCGCAGGTCAGGCAGGTGTGTCGCTGGATTGCCGACGGGGACTGCTACCAGGTCAACCTCACGTTTCCTGTGACCTTCCGGATCTACGGTCATCCGCTGGCGCTCTATGCGCGCTTGCGCGCTCGACAGCCGGTTCGCTATGGCGGCTACGTCGAGATCGGCGAGGAGACGATTCTTTCCTTCTCGCCGGAGTTGTTTTTTGAGCGCCACGGCAGCCGCGTGCGGACGCGACCGATGAAAGGGACGGCGCCGCGTGGCAACACCCCGCGTGA
This sequence comes from Candidatus Accumulibacter necessarius, assembly GCA_017302435.1. Lineage (GTDB taxonomy): Bacteria > Pseudomonadota > Gammaproteobacteria > Burkholderiales > Rhodocyclaceae > Accumulibacter > Accumulibacter necessarius. Next base: position 19,842 of record JAFLDL010000029.1, on the reverse strand, counting down.
AGACGAGGGGATGCTCACTGCGCTGCTCTCTTCGGCCAAGGAGCGCGCCGAGAACATCATGATTGTCGACCTGTTGCGCAATGATCTGGGGCGCCTGGCGCAGCCGGGCAAGGTGCACGTTGAAGCGTTGTGCGAGGCCGAGGCCTATCCCACCCTCTGGCAGATGGTGTCAACGGTGGCGGCAGAGTTGCCCGGGACCGGCCTGGCGGAATTGTTCGGCGCGCTGTTTCCCTGCGGTTCGATTACCGGCGCGCCGAAGATACGCGCCATGCAACGCATCGCCGAGTTGGAAGACTCGCCGCGCGGGTTGTACACCGGTGCCCTCGGCTGGTTGGCGCCCGGGGGGGACTGTCGTTTCAGCGTCGCCATTCGGACCATTGAGGTTGACCCCGGGCGTCGCGCAAGGCTCGGCGTTGGCAGTGGCATCGTCGCCGACGCCGACCCCGACCGTGAGTATGCCGAGTGCTTGCTGAAGGCGACGTTTCTCACCGGTTTTGATCCCGGATTCGCGTTGCTGGAAACGCTTCGCCTGGAAGCCGGCAGGTATCCCCTGCTGTCCTTGCATCTTGAACGCCTGCAGGCTTCGGCACATAGCCTGGGTTTTGCCTGCCCCTTGCCGGAGCTGTCTTCGGCGCTGGCGGCCGAAGCGCTTGCCCGGCCAGCCGGCGTCTTTCGCGTTGGCCTGACGCTGGCGCATGACGGCGGCTATCGGGTTGTTTCGTCGCCGCTGGTCGAAGACAACAGCACGCACTGGCGAGCGGTCCTGGCGGCCGAGGCTCTTTCTGCCACTGACTACCTGTTGCGCCACAAGACCACGGCGCGCGCCCGGTATGACCGTGCGCTGGCCGCATTGGCGGCCCGGCCAGCGGTATTTGATGCGATCTTCTGCAATACTCGCGGAGAGGTTTGCGAAGGGGCTCGCAGCAACGTCTTCATCGAGCGCGATGGGGTATTGCTGACGCCGCCGCAAAGCTGCGGCTTGCTACCGGGGGTAATGCGCCGGCAGTTGCTCGCGTCGGGGCGCGCCATTGAACAGGTGCTGTGGCTGGATGACCTCCGCCTGGCTTCCGCCCTGTATCTGGGCAATGCCTTGCGCGGCCTGATTCCGGTATCGCTTGAACTGTGAGCGCCAAAGCCGGGCTGGGCGGACGGCCGGCGGGAGGGACTAGGCGGTCCTGAGGCGCTCGCGTTGCGGCTTGAGTTTTCCGAGCGTCGCAATGAAGTCCGTGAGACGTCTTCTCTCCTGTTCGACCACCGCTGTCGGAGCGCGGGCAACAAAGCTTTCGTTGGCGAGCTTGGCCTCCGCCTTGCCGATCTCGCCTAGCAGTCGCGCAATCTCCTTGTCGAGTCGCTCGCATTCGACAGCCAGGTCGATCTGCACTTGCAGCATGAGCTTGGTTTCGCCCACGACGGCAATCGGTGCGCTGGCGTCGGCCGGCACTTCGTCAACGATCTGCATCTCCGAGAGCTTGCAGAGTGCTTTGAGGTAGGGCGCGAATCCGGTCAGTGCCGGAGTGTTGCCGCTGGCAAGCAGCGGCACGCGCAGCGCCGGCGAGAGGTTCATTTCGCCGCGCAGGTTGCGGCAGGCGTAAGCCAAGTGTTTCAATTGCTCGACCCTGTCTTCGCTTTCCGGGTCGATTTTTTCGGCTTGCGCCTGTGGATAGGCGGCGAGCATCACCGACTCATGCGTCTTGCGGCCAGCGATCGGGGCCACCGCCTGCCACAGCTCTTCAGTAATGAAAGGCAGCAACGGGTGTGCCAGGCGCAGGACCGTTTCCAGCACCCGTGCCAGCGTCCGGCGTGTCGCACGCACTGCCTGCTCGGGGCCTTGCTGCAGCTGAACCTTGGCCAACTCGACATACCAGTCGCAGAACTCATCCCAGATGAACTCGTACACCGCGCGAGCCAGTAGGTCGAAGCGGTAGTCGGCGTAGTGCTGCGCGACTTCGGCTTCGGTGCGCTGCAACCTGCTGACGATCCAGCGGTCAGCGAAGGAGAAGCTGAGCGCCGATCCGCAGTCGTTGGGGGTGCAGGCGGACAGGCCAAGGTCGTGACCGGCGGTGTGCATCAGGACAAAGCGGCTGGCATTCCACAGCTTGTTACAGAAGTTGCGGTAGCCCTCGCAGCGGCCGAGGTCAAACTTGATGTCACGACCTGGACTGGCAAGCGAAAGGAAGGTGAAGCGCAGCGCGTCGGTGCCGAAAGCCGGAATACCGCCGGGGAATTCCTTGCGCGTGCGCTTCTCGATCTGTTCCGCCTGTTTGGGATTCATCAGGCCGCTAGTGCGCTTGTCGACCAGGGCCTCGAGACCGATGCCGTCGATAAGGTCGATCGGGTCGAGGACATTGCCCTTCGACTTGCTCATTTTCTGGCCTTCGGCGTCGCGAATCAGCCCGTGTACGTAGACGTGCCGGAACGGGATCCTGCCGGTGAGATGCCGGGTCATCATGACCATGCGCGCGACCCAGAAGAAGATGATGTCGAAACCGGTGACCAGCACGGTCGACGGTAGGTACAGTTCCAGCGCCGGGTTGGTTTCAGCGGGCCATTGAGGGGTCCAGTCGAGTGTCGAGAATGGCCACAGTGCCGAAGAGTACCAGGTGTCGAGCACATCCGGGTCGCGCGTCAGCGGGCCGTTGTAGCCCTGCGCAGCCGCTTGTGCCCTGGCCTCCGCTTCGTCATGAGCAACGAAGATCTGTCCGCCTTCTCCGTACCAGGCCGGAATCTGATGTCCCCACCACAATTGCCGTGAGATGCACCAGTCCTGAATGTTATTGAGCCACTGGTTATAGGTATTGACCCAGTTCTCGGGGAAAAACCTGATCTCTCCCGAGGCGACGCAGGCCAGCGCTTTCGCGGCAATGCTGCTGCCGTCGGCAGCCGGTCTGGTCATCGCGACGAACCACTGGTCGGTGAGCATCGGCTCGATGACGACGCCGGTACGATCGCCACGCGGCACTTTCAATGGATGTGGATCGATCTTCTCAAGCAGGCCCGCGCTTTCAAGGTCGGCGATGACTTGCCTGCGCGCGTCGAAGCGATCCATGCCCTGATAGCGAAGTGGGGCATTGTCGTTGATCTTCGCGTCAAGCGTCAGGACCGGAATCATCTGCAACTTGTGACGCTGGCCAACGGCGTAGTCGTTGAAGTCGTGCGCGGGGGTGACCTTGACACAGCCGGTGCCAAAGGCGAGGTCAACGTAGGCGTCAGCGATGATCGGAATCTCGCGTCCGCAAAGAGGCAGGGTGACCATCCTGCCGACCAGGTGGCGGTACCGTTCGTCGTCCGGATGAACCATCACCGCGGTGTCACCAAGCATGGTTTCCGGGCGTGTGGTGGCAACGGTCAGCGTGGCGCTGCCGTCGGCCAGCGGATAACGAATGTGCCAGAGATGGCCTTGCTCTTCTTCCTGCACCACCTCAAGGTCGGAAACGGCGGTCTGCAGCACCGGATCCCAGTTGACGAGCCGCTTGCCGCGGTAAATCAGACCTTCGTTGTAGAGGCGAACGAAAGTTTCGGTGACCGTCCGCGACAGCCCGGCGTCCATCGTGAAGCGCTCGCGCTTCCAGTCGGGCGAGGTGCCGAGGCGGCGCATCTGCCGCGTGATGGTGCTGCCCGAGAACTCCTTCCACTGCCAGACTTTTTCGAGAAATTTCTCGCGCCCGAGGTCATGGCGCGAAATCCCCTGCGCGTCGAGTTGACGCTCGACGACGATCTGCGTCGCGATGCCGGCGTGGTCGGTCCCCGGTTGCCACAGCGTGTTGTCACCCCGCATGCGATGATAGCGGGTAAGTGCGTCCATGATCGCCTGGTTGAAGCCGTGTCCCATGTGCAGGGTGCCGGTGACGTTGGGCGGTGGCAGCAGAATACAGAAAGAGCGGGGTCGGGATGGATCCAGGCCGGCGCCAAAATAGCCCCTGGCTTCCCATTCGGGGTACCAGCGACGTTCAATCTCTGCTGGTTCAAAGGTCTTGGCGAGTTCCATGGGGAGCGTCGAGGGTGGCAGGAGCGCGCATTATACCGGATCGCCGTGGCGCCCCGCTTCGACGCCTACGCCTGATTAGCAGCGGCTTCGTCGCTGGTCACACGATCTTCCAGGGGCAGCCGAAGCTGACCGCGTTCGGCAAGGAAGTCCTGCATGGCTGTTTCGATGACCGCATCGATTCCATGTCGCAACTGCCCGGCGGCATTGAGCAGGGTGACTTCGAGCAGCAGCGGCAATTCGCTGCTCAGTTGCCGACCAATATGGTCAGCGAGGTCCGCGGCAAGGGCCGGACGCAGGTTGTCGCCGATGCTGGCAAACTCCTCCCCTGGCGCAGGTCCGGTAGTCCGAACAACCTCGGTGAGAACGGGCAAGTCGTCATCGTCGCTGGCCGCCCGGGTAGGTGGCGACGACACGTCTGAGGTGTCTTTCGCATCAGTCGAAGCAAGGAAACTGCGCCGCCGGCGCATTCGACGTGAGATCTCCCGGCTGCTGCCGGCCGTTCCGGCATCAGCGTTGATCAGGGAGTTGGCACGGCTGATCAGATCGCTGTCGTCGCTCATCAGGCTTTCCCCGACAGATCGAGGTAATTGACCTCGTAGCCCCGATCCGTGTAGAACCTGGCACGCTTGCGGCCGGCAAGGCGCTCTTCGTCACCCCGACCGACGACCTCGATGAGGCTGGCAAAACGGGAGAACCCCGGAGGGACCTCGGCAGAAAGGTTGACCAGACGTTCATCCTGCGTGACCGAGTCGAGCTTGCCGGCAATCACTACCAGGGTTTCCTCCGCCAACGGCGAATTGACATCCACGTGCGGGATGAAACCTGTCGGCGGGTGAGTCCACAGTTGTCGGTCAAGTGCCGAGGCGACCTCTGCATCGGGTGCGTAAACCAGCAGAGCCTTTTTCTGGGTGACCGCCTTGCCGATCAGGGTGGACGTCGCCGCGATCCGGTCAGCAGCATTGTGATAGAAGAAAACCCGCGTCAATTGAGTTTCCCTGCGCGCTTGAGCAAATAGTGCATGAGGAGAGGTACTGGTCGCCCGGTTGCTCCTTTTTCCGTGCCCGATTTCCAGGCTGTGCCGGCGATGTCGAGGTGCGCCCAGACATACTTTCTGGCGAAGCGGGCGAGAAAGCAGGCGGCGGTTATGCTGCCGCCCCAGCGGCCGCCGATGTTGGCCATGTCCGCGAAGGGACTCTTGAGCAGTTCCTGGTAGTCGTTCCACAACGGCATTTGCCATGCCCGGTCGTGTGCCTCATCGCCAGCCTGGACGAGTTCGCGGGCCAGGGCGTCGTTGTTGGCAAACAGGCCGGTCGCGACGTGGCCAAGGGCGATGACGCAGGCGCCGGTGAGCGTTGCGACGTCAATCACCGTGTCCGGGTCAAAACGTGCTGCGTAGGTGAGTGCATCGCAGAGGATGAGGCGACCTTCGGCATCGGTGTTGAGGATTTCGATCGTCTGGCCCGACATCGAGGTGACGATGTCTCCCGGACGGGTGGCGCCGCCGCCGGGCATGTTTTCCGCGGTCGGCACGACCACCGTCAGGTTGAGCGGCAGTTTCATCAGCGCTGCTGCCTTGATCGCCCCGAGCACGCCGGCTGCACCGCTCATGTCGTACTTCATTTCGTCCATTTCCGGTGCCGGCTTGAGCGAAATCCCCCCGGTGTCAAAGGTGATTCCCTTGCCGACAAGCACCACTGGTTTGTCATCGCTCTTGCCGCCTTTGTGCTGCAGGACAATCAGCTTGGCCGGTTGATGCGAGCCTTGGGCGACGGCAAGCAGCGAGTGCATGCCCAGCGTCGCCATCTCATCCTGCTCAAGAATCTGGCACTCCAACTTGTGTTCGGCAGCCATCTTCTGAACCGTTTCGGCCAGATAAGCGGGAGTGCACACATTAGCCGGCAGGTTGGCGAGATTCTTTGCCAGGCACACCCCCTCGGCAATCGCCTGTCCCTGGCTCAGTGCCAACTCGGCAGTGGCCAATTCGTTTCGACGATCGACGACGAAAGTCAGTTTGCGCAGTGGGCGCCGAACCTTGTCCTTCTTGCTCTTGAACTGATCAAAACGATAGATTGTCTCCTGCGCGACCATGGTGGCCTGGCGTACGCGCCAGGCGGTGCTGCGCTTCCTGACAGCGGTTTCGGTCAGGAAGACGGTGCCGTCAAACGAACCAGTTTCGTTGAGGGTGCGTACGGCACTGCGTATGGCGTCACAGTACTCCTTGTCACCGAACTCTTTCTCCTTGCCTAGTCCGACCAGTAGAACCCGGTCGCAGAGCGTACCCGGCACGTTGTGCAGGAGCAGTGTGGAGCCCGTCTTTCCCTCCATGTCGCCGCGGCGGATGATGTCGGAAAGATGGTTGCGCGCCGCGTTGTCGAGCAGTTCGGCGGCCAGTGTCAGCTTGCGCGGCTCGAAAATGCCGACCACGACACAGGCGCTACGTTGCTTCTCCGGGCTACCACTTTTTATGCTAAATTCCACTGACCCCTCCTCAGGCAACGCGAGCTTTTCCCCAAAAGCCGATTATCACTGCAGTTTTTCACCAAAGTCAAAAAATGATCTTCGAGCGTGCTGTTCGGCGCGAATTCACCCACTCCGCCGCCGGTGTATTCACTGCGCTTTTCGCCATCATGATGACGACCCAGTTGATCCGGCTGCTGAACGAAGCGGTGCAGGGCAGCATCGAGCCAGATGCGGTCGCTGCCTTGCTCGGCTTTGCCGCGCTGAACTATCTGCCACATCTGTTGGCGCTGGCGTTGTTTATCGCCATCTTGTTGACTCTTTCGCGCGGCTATCGCGATTCCGAAATGGTTGTCTGGTTTTCTTCCGGCTTGTCGCTGACGGCCTGGATAAGGCCGGTGATGACCTTTGCTGCGCCGCTGGTGGCGACGATCGCCGTGCTGGCATTCTTCCTTTCTCCCTGGGCGCTGTCCGAGAGTGCAGCATTCCGGAGCAAGCTGAGTACCCGACAGGATGCAGGTCAGGTTTCTCCTGGCGCCTTTCAGGAATCGTCAAACGGCGAGCGCGTGATTTTTGTCGAAGGCATCGCCGATGACACCAGTCACGTTCGCAATGTGTTCGTCAGCGAAACCCGACCAGACCGCCAGACGGTTACCATGGCGGCTACCGGACATCAGGAAATCGCCGCAAACGGCGATCGCTTCATCGTCCTGCAAGATGGCCGTCGTTATGAGTTTGCCCCCGGTGCGGCAGAGTTCAGAATCCTCGAGTATGCACGCTATGCTGTTCGCCTGGAAACCAAGGAGGCGCGCGGCATAGAGCGAACACCGCGACACCTGCCCACCCTGGAGCTGTTGTCACTCGAGTCACCGCACCATCGGGCCGAACTGCTGTACCGTCTCAGCCTGCCGATGTCGGCTGTCGTGCTGGCCTTGCTGTCGATTCCACTTTCCTTTGTCAATCCGCGTGCTGGACGCTCCGCAAACATGCTGCTGGCGATTATGGCCTACCTGATCTACAACAACCTGGTGACCATCAGCCAGGGCTGGGTGGCGAACGGGAAAATCTCGTTTGTCGTCGGCGTCATTGGCGTCCATCTGCTCATGCTTTGCCTCCTCCCGATCATGTTTTACCATCGCATTGCGGTTTCGTCGTTCCTGCGGCTGTCTCGATGAAGATCTATCAGCGTTACATAGCGCGCGAGGTTTCGGCAGCCATACTGCTCGTCCTGCTGGCCTTCCTGGCCCTGTTCGCCTTTTTCGACATGCTCGGCGAAGTCAAGAATTTTGGCCAGGGAGGGTACCAGATCCAGCATGCTTTCGGGTATGTCATGCTGCGCTTGCCGGGGCGTACCTATGAACTGATGCCGCTGGCGATCCTGATCGGCACGCTTTACGCATTGTCGGCGCTGTCTCGTCATTCCGAGATCACTGTCTTGCGGGTTTCCGGCCTGTCTACCGCGGCCTTGCTGCGGGGCTTGTTCCAGATAGCCGGCCTGTTTGCCTTGCTCACTTTCCTGATTGGCGAGTATGTGGCGCCACCTGCCGAACAGGCTGCGAATCAACTGCGGTTGAAGGAAAGAGGCCGAACGGTTCGGGATTTGCGGTCTGGTTTGTGGGTCAGGGATGAGAGGAGCTTCATCAACGTGCGCTTTGTTCTGCCGGACATGCGCTTGCAGGGTATCCGGATATTCGACTTTGACGAGCGTGCGCATTTGCGCTCGGTTACAGACGCTGCGGCCGGGGAGTATGTCGCGCCGGACGGTTGGCGATTGACAGAGGTGGTCAAGACTGTCCTGCACGACGGCAGCGCCGAGGTGGAAAAACTTCCGGAGATGAGATGGGAATCAGCCCTGAATCCGGACATTCTCGCTGTCTTGATGGTTTCGCCCGACCGGATGTCGCTGCGGCATCTGTCGGCTTATACCAAACATCTGTCGGAGAATCATCAAAAGACCAACCGCTATGACATCGCCTTTTGGAAAAAGGTAATCTACCCGCTGGCAGGGTTGGTCATGGTCGCACTTGCACTACCGTTTGCCGGTGGACACTACCGGGCCACTGGTATCAGTCTCAAGATTTTTTCCGGGGTCATGGTCGGCATCCTGTTTCACATGCTGAACGGCTTGTTCTCGAATCTCGGGGCGATCAATAGCTGGTCACCGCTGATGAGCGCGGCAACGCCATCGGCGTTGTTCCTGCTGGCGGCGGCGACAATGATCTGGTGGGTCGAAAGGCGCTGATTGACGCTCAGGTCATCACCAGTTGGGTACCCGCCAAGCGGTCGTGGAGAAACTGGTGATCACGGTCGACCAAGGCCCAGAGGATACCGATTCCGCCGAGAACGATGCTGGGCCAGCAAAAGAGAAAGCGTAGAAAGGCCTGGGCTGGGCGCACGGTCTGGCCATCACGGGAAACCAGCCGGATCCGCCAGGTTTTCATGGCCAGCGTTTGCCCGCCATTGCTCCAGAACCAGAGAAAATAGATCAGCAGGACGATGAAACAATGAGCCTGCAGGATGATGTGCGCTGCAATGACATGGGCGAAGGCCCCCAATAGGACGTGCGGCAGAATCAACAGTACGGCCAGTACAGCGAGCAGGAGCAGGGACTCATAGAACATGCTGGCTAGACGACGCAGAATGCTTGGCCGTCGGAGGGGTTGCTGCGTCGGCATCAGCGGCTGGTTTCCGCTTCGGATGAGGACGAGGTTCCACTGGCAGGGGTGGCTCCAGCGGCGGGCTGCGGCGGCGGGCCTGCCGTTGCCGTGGTCGAAGGAGGGTTGGGGAGGCTGGCTGCCGGTGGTGCGTAGGGAGTCGGTATCGGGGCGCCGGCCGGCGTCGGGCTCGTCGGTGCCCGTCCCGGTCTAGGCACTGGCTTGCTCGCGGCTTGTTGCTTTAGTCTTTCCTTTTCTTCTTCCGGCAGGCTGGAGTATTGCTCCCACTTTTGCCTGAGTTCCTGTTTCTTCTCGGTTGGAAGCTTGTTGGCGGTCATGAAATTCTCGCGCGCTAGGCGCCGCTGTTCGGGCGTCAGCTTACCCCATTCCTGCATCTGAACCTGAATTCGGCGTTGCTCTTCGGGCATCATGCTGGCGAAGCGGCGCGTGATGCCCAGCCATTTTTTCTGGCGGTTGTATTCCATTGCATCCCAGTCGTCGCTCAACGGCGCAAGGATGGTCTTCTGCTCCACTGTCAGTTCGGTCCACTGCGGCTGCGGCGGGGTGACAATGGCGGACGGGCTGGGCACCTCTGCCCAGGCCGCAAGCGCAAGGAAAGAACTGAGAATTACTGCGACGCTGAGCTTTTCAGCCATGCATCAAAGCCCTTGTCGGTGAAGGCAGCGATCGGCAGATCGTCTGAGAGCAGTGCGCTGTCGATCACCTCAAGCTCGGCAATGCTCTGCTCCGCATACCAGTAGGTGTAGGCGGTGATGCCGAGCACAACCATCAGGGCCAGCAACAGTTGCTTCAGGCGCAGTTGCTCTACGTGTTGCTGCAGGAAGCTGCCCGCCCCGGCCAGTACGGACTGGTGGACCACCACCCTTTGTCTGGCGAGTGCGCACTGCCGCGCAACCTCCAGGCGGCTGACGGAACTCGCTGGCAGTTCGTGCAGTCCGCGGTTGAGTTGTTGTCTGATCTTGTAGGCAAAATGCATTTCGTTCATAGGGTGATTCCTTTTGCTTTCAGTGCTGCTGCCAGCGTGTGATTGGCACGCGAACAATGCGTCTTGACGCTGCCCTCCGAGCAGCCCATGGCAGACGCCGTTTCGGCAACATCCATATCTTCCCAGTAACGCAGGAGGAACGCTTCCCGTTGACGGGCCGGCAGCAATTCTATTTCTTTCTCAATTACAGCAAGGACTTGTGACTGCTGCAACTGGTCGTGCGGGGTCTGTGGACTATATGACCCAGCTTCGCTGCTGATGGTTTCGAGCGGATCGTGATCCTCCTCGTCGTTTGGCGAAAGCGACGAGAGCAATGTGGTCCAAAGCGAGCGGACCTTGCTTCGACGATAGTAGTCGCGGATCGTGTTCTGCAGAATGCGCTGGAAGAGCATCGGCAGTTCCGCGGCGGGGCGATCACCGTATTTTTCGGCGAGCTTCATCATCGCGTCCTGGACAATGTCGAGCGCGGACTCTTCGTTGCGCACCGCGAACATGGCCTGTTTGAAAGCACGGCGTTCGATTGCGACCAGAAAATCTGACAGTTCGCGTTGGCTGGCCAGAGCGAGAATCCTTGCTGTTGTCGGGTCGGAAGCAGTTTCCGCCGCCGCCGGTTTTCCTGAATACCTTGACCAATCCCAGGCAAAGCTTTAACGTTGCAGCCTTTTTTCGAGCAATTTGCTTGCTGGGGCGACGGCAATGACGATGATGACCGGTGCGGAGATTGTAATCAGGTGCCTGCAGGAAGAAAAGGTCGAATATGTATTCGGCTATCCGGGCGGCGCGGTGTTGCACATTTATGATGCCCTGTTCAAGCAGGATCAGATCAAGCATGTTTTGGTCCGCCACGAGCAGGCAGCAGTGCATGCGGCTGATGGGCTGGCACGTTCGTCGCACAAGGTGGGTGTGGCGCTCGTCACTTCCGGACCTGGCGCGACCAATGCCGTGACCGGTATCGCCACTGCCTACATGGACTCGATCCCGCTGGTCGTGATCTCGGGCCAGGTGCCGAACGAGTATATCGGCCAGGATGCCTTCCAGGAATGCGATACCGTTGGCATCACCCGGCCCTGCGTGAAGCACAATTTCCTGGTCAATGACGTGCACAAGCTGGCGGTGACGATCAAGAAGGCGTTCTATATTGCCAACAGCGGTCGCCCGGGGCCGGTGGTGATTGACATACCGAAGGACGTGACCGCCGCCAAGTGCAAGTTCGAGTACCCCGAAACCATCCAGCTCCGTTCGTATAATCCGGTCGTCAAGGGGCATCTTGGCCAGATCAAGAAGGCCGTGCACCTGCTGCTCGAGGCCAAGCGGCCGATGATCTACACCGGCGGTGGCGTCATCCTGAGCAACGGATCCGAGCAGCTGACCAGGCTGACGCGTCGCCTCGGGTTTCCGATCACCAACACCCTGATGGGCCTTGGCGCTTATCCGGCAACCGACCAACAGTTTCTTGGCATGCCCGGCATGCATGGGACAGTGGAAGCCAACCTGGCAATGCAGCATTGCGACGTGCTGCTGGCCATTGGCGCCCGTTTTGACGACCGGGTGATTGGCAACCCCGAAAACTTCTCGTCCATCCCGCGCAAGATCATCCACGTGGACATTGATCCCTCTTCGATTTCGAAACGGGTCAAGGTCGACTTGCCCATTGTTGGCAATGTCCCCGACGTTCTCGAGGAGATGCTGAGGTTGCTGGATGCTGCCAACGCCGGTCCCGACGGGGAGGCCCTGGCAGCCTGGTGGACGCAGATCGCTGGCTGGCGAGCCAAGGAATGCATGAAGTACAGGATGAAGAAGAGCGTCATCATGCCGCAGTACGTCATGGAGAAGCTCTACGAGGTGACAGGTGGCAAGGCGATCGTCACTTCCGATGTCGGTCAGCACCAGATGTGGGCAGCGCAGTACTACAAGTTCGACGAGCCGCGTCGCTGGATCAACTCCGGCGGTCTGGGCACCATGGGGGTCGGTTTGCCCTACGCCATGGGTGCGGCGCTGCAGCACCCGGAGATGCAGATCGTCTGCGTCACTGGCGAAGGCTCGATCCAGATGTGTATCCAGGAACTGTCAACGGCCAAGCAGTTTCGCCTGCCGATCAAGATCATCAACCTCAACAACCGTTACTTGGGCATGGTTCGGCAGTGGCAGGAGATGTTCTACGGCAGTCGTTACTCGGAGTCCTATATGGATTCGCTGCCAGACTTCGTCAAACTGGCCGAGGCTTACGGCCACGTCGGCATCCGCGTCGAGCGGCCGGAAGACGTCGAGTCCGCACTGCGCAAAGCCTTTGTCGACCACAAGGACGATCTCGTATTCATGGATTTCATCACCGATCAGAAGGCGAATGTCTTTCCGATGGTGGCCGCCGGCAAGGGCCTGGCCGACATGATCCTGACCGAAGACCTGTAGGGGAAAGGCAAGATGAGACACATTATTTCGATCCTGCTGGAGAACGAAGCCGGCGCCCTGTCGCGAGTGGCGGGTCTTTTCTCGGCCCGGGCCTATAACATCGAGACGCTGACCGTGGCTCCGACCGAGGACGTCTCACTGTCACGGCTGACCATTGTCACTTCGGGTACCGATGCTGTGGTGGAGCAGATCACCAAGCAGCTCAACAAACTGATCGATGTCATCAAGGTCGTCGATCTGTCCGAGGCTGCGCATATCGAGCGCGAGTTGATGTTGATCAAGGTTCGTGCCACCGGCAAGGATCGTGAGGAACTGAAGCGTCTGGCGGACATCTTCCGTGGCCACATTCTTGACGTGACCGAATCGACCTACGTCATCGAGCTGACGGCGAGCGGTGCGAAACTCGATTCCTTCATTCAGGCGATCGACGCCGGGTTGATTCTCGAGACCGTGCGGACCGGTGTCTGCGGCATCGGCCGTGGCGAGCGTATTCTAAAAGTCTAATCAGACGACCAGCAAAAGAGGAAACCCCGATGAAAGTTTTTTACGACAAGGACGCCGACCTCTCCCTGATCAAGGGCAAGAAAGTCACCATTGTTGGTTACGGCTCACAGGGCCATGCGCACGCGCAGAATCTCAGCGACTCCGGCGTCAAGGTGACGGTCGGCCTGCGCAAGGATGGTGCTTCCTGGAGCAAGGCCGAGAACGCCGGCTTGAAGGTGGAGGAGGTCGCCAGGGCAGTCCGGGGCGCCGACGTGGTGATGATGCTGCTCCCGGATGAGAGCATCCCGCAGGTATATAGCGCCGACGTGGCGCCAAACATGAAGAAAGGCGCTGCTCTGGCCTTTGCACACGGCTTCAACGTCCATTACAACCAAGTGGTGCCGCGTGACGATGTTGACGTGATCATGGTTGCGCCGAAGGGTCCGGGACATACCGTTCGCTCGGAGTACCTCAAGGGTGGAGGTGTTCCATCGCTGATCGCTGTGCACCAGGATCGCTCCGGCAAGGCCAGGGACATCGCGCTTTCCTACGCGGCAGCCAACGGCGGGACCAAGGGCGGTGTGATCGAGACCAACTTCCGTGAGGAGACCGAAACCGATCTTTTCGGAGAGCAGGCAGTGCTCTGTGGTGGTGCCGTCGAGCTCGCGAAGATGGGTTTCGAGACACTGGTGGAGGCGGGCTACGCACCCGAGATGGCGTATTTCGAGTGTTTGCACGAACTCAAGCTGATCGTCGACCTGATGTACGAGGGTGGCATTGCGAACATGAACTACTCGATTTCGAATAACGCGGAGTACGGCGAGTACGTGACCGGACCCGAGGTGATCAACGAAACGTCCCGGGCCGCCATGCGGGCGGCACTCAAACGGATCCAGAACGGAGACTATGCGAAGATGTTCATCCTTGAAGGGAGAACCAACTATCCGGCGATGACCGCACGCCGCCGTTTGATTGCCCAGCACGAGATCGAAACCGTCGGCGCCAGGCTGCGCGACATGATGCCGTGGATCAAGAAGAACCGTCTGGTCGATCAGAGCAAGAACTGACCTGGTGGCTAGCTAGCCGAGGACGCAGGGGCGGCGGCCAGGCGCCGTCCGCGGCCTTCTTGCCGCTTGCCCATGTTTTTCTACGGTCTGCCAGCCGATCGCATGGCTGGCAGACCGCAGTCCCTGTCGACGGAGAGGCCCGTGCCGAGGTTCACTCGGTTTGAACTGGCCTGAGCCAGCTTCCAGTCAATCACACAATGCCCGAAATCAAGCCTCGCAAGACCCTGTTCAACCCCGAGTTGCGACGTCGAGGCATTTATGTTCTGCCGAACCTGTTCACCACTGCGGCGCTGTTCTGTGGCTTCTTTGCCATCGTTCAGGCGATGAAGGGAAGTTTTGAGCAGGCCGCGGTTGCCATCTTTGTGGCCATGGTGCTCGATGGTCTCGATGGGCGAGTGGCGCGCATGACGCGCACCCAGAGCGCCTTTGGGGCGGAGTACGACTCACTGTCGGACATGGTCTCGTTTGGTGTCGCGCCGGCGCTGGTCATCTACGCATGGGCGCTCAAGGACATGGGGCGACTCGGCTGGATCGCCGCCTTCATTTACTGCGTCGGCGCAGCGCTACGGCTGGCGCGCTTCAATACCACGCTCGAAGTGATGGATCGTCGGTTTTTTCAGGGCTTGCCCAGCCCGGCCGCGGCGGCGCTGGTGACCGGCTTCTTCTGGGTCATGATTGACAAGGACATCGCGGCTGCTGACGTGCGCTGGTTTGCCTGTGCCCTGGTAATCTTTGCCGGCATATCAATGGTGTCGAATACCCGCTTCTACAGCTTCAAGGACGTCAACCTCCGACGCAGTGTGCCCTTCATCTTTGTTGTCGCCATCGCTCTGGGGTTTGCTGTCGTCTCCTACGACACGCCGGTTGCCCTGTTTGGTCTTTTCGTGGCTTATGGCCTCTCGGGGTATGTCCTGGCGCTGACGCGAATGGTCAGGCGCAAGCCACCGCCGGTCATCTGATACCAGCGCTGGCCATTCGGCCAGACAACGGCAATCGCCCGGCCGAGCTGTTTTCACTCTATTGACACCGTGATTCGAAACTGTCTATAGTCCTCCACATGACTTTGTACCGCCTCTCCTCCTGCTTCATCTCGCTTCGTGTCTTGCTGCTGGCAAGGCCGCTGCTGCGCGTCAAGCGCTAAGAGAACCCTCTCCCAATTTGAGCAGTTTCGGCCGGTTGCCCAGCGAGGGCTGCCGTTGCCGGGTCTCACACCCTTCCATCCGGAGTCAGGACATGAAAGAGCATCTGGTAATTTTTGACACCACCTTGCGTGACGGCGAGCAGAGCCCTGGCGCCTCGATGACCAAGGACGAGAAGCTGCGGGTAGCGCGCCAGCTGGAGCGTATGCGGGTTGACGTGATCGAGGCCGGCTTTGCAGCTGCATCACCCGGCGATTTTGACGCCATCAGGACGATTGCCAGGGTGATCACCGGTTCGACGATTTGCTCATTGGCCCGTTCCAACGAGAACGACATTCGTCGTGCGGGCGAGGCGATTGCCCCGGCCGCACGTGGTCGCATTCATACCTTTATTGCCACCAGCCCGATTCACATGGAGAAAAAGCTGCGCATGACGCCTGATCAGGTCGTCGAGGCGGCAGTCAGGGCGGTACACTGGGCCCGCGAATACACGGCGGATGTCGAGTTCTCTGCCGAGGATGCGGTACGTTCCGAGGTCGACTTTCTCTGCCGGGTGTTCGGCGCCGTCATCGAGGCCGGGGCGACCACCATCAACGTTCCCGATACCGTTGGCTACAGCATACCGGGGGTATGGGGTGACCTGATGCACACGCTGATCGAGCGAGTGCCGGGCGCTGAGCGGGTGGTATGGTCCACCCACTGCCATAACGATCTCGGCATGGCGGTTGCCAACTCGCTGTCGGCCGTGCTGGCCGGCGCCCGCCAGGTCGAATGTACGATCAACGGCCTTGGTGAGCGGGCAGGTAACGCCTCACTCGAAGAGGTGGTGATGGCGGTACGAACCCGCAGTGATCTTTTTCCGGTCCAGACGCGCATCGATGCGACGCAGATTGTTCCGGCGTCCAAGCTGGTGTCGCAGATTACCGGCTACCCGGTGCAGCCCAACAAGGCGGTTGTGGGTGCCAATGCCTTTGCGCACGAATCCGGGATCCATCAGGACGGCGTCCTCAAGCATCGGGAAACCTACGAGATCATGCGTGCCGAAGATGTCGGCTGGGCACAAAACAAGCTGGTGCTCGGCAAGCACTCGGGGCGCAACGCCTTCAAGTCGCGGTTATCGGCTCTGGGTATCGTGCTCGACAGTGAAGAGGCGCTGAATGCCGCGTTTACCCGCTTCAAGGAACTGGCGGACAAAAAGCACGAGATCTTTGACGAAGACCTGCAGGCACTGGTGTCTGATGAAGACCTGACGCCGGATGGCGAGCATTACAAACTGGTCTATTCTCGTGTCTGCTCTGAAACCGGCGAGACCCCGGCTGCAGATGTCACGCTGACGGTCGGTGGCGTCGAGAGGAAGGCATCGGGGATTGGGAGTGGGCCGGTCGATGCGACCTTCAAGGCGATCGAATCGATCGCCAGCAGCGGGGCGCAATTGCTGCTCTATTCGGTGAATGCGATTACCACGGGCACCGATGCACAGGGTGAAGTGACCGTCCGCCTGGCAATGGAAGGCCGGATCGTCAATGGCAACGGTGCCGACACCGATATCGTCATTGCGTCCGCAAAGGCCTATCTCAACGCCCTGAACAAACTGCAGTTTCCCGATCGGCTGGACCCGCAGGGCGACGTCTGAAGTCGGAGGTGGCGGCGTGCGGAAGGGGTGCGGGTTCCTCTCGTGCTCTCCGCTCTCACCCTGCTGATGGGCGGGTAAGCCTGGCATAGCCGACGCTGGCGCAAAAGAAGATCAGCGAAAGAACGGTCTCGCTGATCGCCAGCGCCTGTGCTGTTCCGTGTTCTGTGGTGGCGCGCACGATGCCCTCGGTGAAGTACAGCAGGATGAACATCGAGGCCCACTGGTAGGTGTAGCGGCGGCCGTTGAGGATGCCGAACAGTGGTAGCAGCAGCGGCAGACACTTCAGGGCCAGCCATGATCCCCCCGGCTGGATCGGCGCCAGGCGTAGCTCCCAGGCAAGACACAGGAAAATCAGGGCAATCAGGCTGCTGCAGGCTGCCAGATAGAGGCTGCGGATCATCGGCAAGCAAGTTTGAGGGCGATGGTTGCGAGTCTGCGTCCCTGAGCGAAGGCGAGCTGGCGCTCATCGTCAGTGAGTATCGGACTACCTTCCGTGCCGGCCAGATGGCTGGCGCCATAGGGAGTGCCCCCACTGCGTGTGCAGGAAAGCGCGGTTTCGGTATACGGCAGGCCGACCAGCAGCATTCCGTGGTGCAGAAGCGGCAGCATCATCGATAGCAGCGTGCTCTCCTGGCCGCCGTGAGCACTGGCGGTGGAGGTAAACACGCAGGCCGGTTTTCCGGCCAGTGCCCCGGCGGACCATTGGCTCGCAGTACTGTCCCAGAAGAATTTCATTGGCGCCGCCATGTTGCCAAAGCGGGTAGGGCTGCCGAGTGCCAGCCCAATGCATTGTTCAAGGTCGGCTACCTCGACGTAGGGTGCTCCGGCAACAGGGACCTGCGGTTCGCTGGCGGTGCACACCGCGGAGACCTTGGGAACCGTTCGCAAACGAGCCGCCGCGCTCCCTGTAGACTCTATGCCGCGGGCGATCTGCTGGGCGAGGGCCTGTACCGATCCCCGATGGCTGTAGTAGAGAACGAGAATTTCTGGCATGGCGCTAATTTATCCGTCCGATCCGGACTCTACGCTTCCTGTGGGTTCGCTGCATGGTACTCGTCTCGCGGTGCTCGCGCGAGGGGGGGCGGCCACATCAGCGTCGGCCTTGCGTTCACCACACTCACCCCCCGGCAAGGTTGCTAATCAGACTCGATTGACAGGATCTCGACACTGCTGGTCTGTTCGTGAACACGGGTGCAATGGACCTCGCGGACGAAGACGTTTTCGTCCTCGATGACCAGGATCAGTTTCTGATGCTGTGTTGGCAAGACCCCTGATACAACCACCAGCAACTCGCTGGAACGTAACCTCGGGATCGCCGGCAGGATGAGGACTCGAAAGTACTCGGTTCCTTCCTGGTTGGAAGGTTGCGCGAGAATGGCGGGCACGGCCCTCGGCGCCAGGATCTGCAGCCCCAGTTCAAGATGCTCCGGGTTTTCCGATACCGCCCAACGAACGATGCCAATCTGCCAGTTCGGGTCAGAGCCTGTCCGGACTGCGGCCACATCGCCGACCGACAGCGCCCCGGTGTGGCCAGAAACATGCATCACCGCATAGCCATCGGGACTTTCGTTGCCAATCAACCAGGTCGACAATTCAACGTCTGTCGCCTCACCTTTACGGCTCAGTAGCCACACGCCGTCGATGCCTGTTGCAAGCAGTGTCCGGTGGTCTTGTCTGCGGCGTGGAAACCGACGTTTTCCGGCATCGCTCCAGCGCTCCGCCAATCGGTGGAGAACGCCACGCCCTGCCGACGTGCCTGCGAACGCCGGCAGGTTGATTTCCTGCGGTAGGATGCCGGCGTCGAGTTGAGCGATCTGTGCCTTGAGCAGGAGGCAAAGGCGGACACAAGAAAAACCATCCAGAGGCACTGTCGGGGGAGAAAGCTTGCGCAAACACGATATGGCCGGTCCATCGCGCGCGGGATCGATCCAGAACATTCCCGCGGCGGCCACTGCCGTCGTCGGAAGCGGTTCGATCTGGCCGGTAAAGCGTTCAAGGTACGCAGCGAGGAAGAGCAGTTCCGGCGGCGTCATCGACGGTGGCTGAGCACAGCCGAGCAGGATGGCTGAACGGTAGACGTCGCGCACACTGCGTGACAGATCCTTGGGAACGTAGGCGTGCAATTGCAGCCGTCGCGCCGTCGCATAGGTCTGGTGCAACTGTTGCCAGGCGCCGGTTCGAGCAGGCGCTGCAATCAGGCTGCTGACCAGAATCTGCTGCGCGATCGCATTCAAGCTTCGCCAGACGGCAAGACCCGGTGCCTGACAAGGGTCAGGCAACTCCTGGCCTCTTCCCGCTTCCAGCAGTGCCAGCGTGTCATCCGCCAGCATCTGCAGCAGGTCCAGAACGCTTCGAACGATTCGGCGCTCCTTCCGGGGCACCGGCAACACCAGGTCGGTGGCGAGCGATGGCAGCAGCCGGCTGATGACCGTGGCGCTCCGCTCGTAAAGTCCGTCGAGTGCTCTAGCGTGCTGCTGCGGCGTTCCCGCAAGCTCGCGCAAAGCCTTCAGGTGCGAGCGCAGCGAGGGGAGTTCA
Source organism: Candidatus Accumulibacter necessarius (assembly GCA_017302435.1). Taxonomy (GTDB): domain Bacteria; phylum Pseudomonadota; class Gammaproteobacteria; order Burkholderiales; family Rhodocyclaceae; genus Accumulibacter; species Accumulibacter necessarius. Next base: position 474 of record JAFLDL010000029.1, on the reverse strand, counting down.
TCGGCAGGATGAGGTGGCAGGGGCAGTTGCAGCCACTGAAGAATCGTTCGTATGCCGGGCTCAGGTACAGTGTCCTTATGGGTACCAGAAGCGTTGAAAGCGGTGTCGGTCATCAGGCCACCTACCAAAGGGTTTGCGTCGTGACACTGTCAGTGTTCCCGTTGCGTGCTTCCCGGCGCTCCAGGGCAACCGTGCTGCCGGCAGGGCGCAAGTCATAAAATCAATGCTTTGCCTGCCAACTGCCGTGGCGCTGATTATACCTGCGAGGCGCGCCTGTGGGGGCGGCGAAGTTCACCCTGCGACAGACGGGGTATCGCTGGCAGATCCTCGTAGCCTTGGTTGGCTCGCAGGGCAATCGCATGAATGCCAACGTCGTTGACCCTCCGAAATAATCGTTTACGCTCAATGAGTTACCAAGGGTCTGTTCACATCCCCCTGATTTGTGTAGTTTTCTGTCTTTTTGGGGTTTTCCAT
>JAFLDL010000028.1 GCA_017302435.1 Candidatus Accumulibacter necessarius | reverse complement strand
AGTTCGGAAGCGAGGCGTCGAGACCTCAAGCGGTCAGGGCAAGGGCGAGACCGAACGCAGGGAGCGACGGAGGGAGAAGGCAAGAGCGCTGGGGTGCCTACAACAGCGCAAAGCGCTTTAGTTCAACGTGAAATGGCCGTCCCAATTGACGGTTTACTTTGCGTCGCCAGTTGTTTGGCATCGATCGAACTTTGGCAAAAGTCATCTAGAACAACACGATACGAATGCACAGGGTCAACTAAAAGGTTCGGCAATTGCGTCATCGGCGAAGGCTCATTCATGCGTCGGTGCCCGTTGCGGACACCCAATCTGGCAGCGGTCTATCGGAACTATACCATGCCCCGGGGAACCCGCCGGGGTCAGCTCGCTGGGCTCGCCGCGCATGGGTTGCCACAAGCCGACGAAGCGGGGACAGGCCTTTTCGCAGTCAACGGCCGCCCGGTTTGCCTTCTGGCGTTGCGCCTGTGAGGCGAGCTGAGGACCGCCTGCGCCGTCGCGAGAAAGACGCCAGCGCCTGCTGCTGGCAAGGCGCCTGGCGACAAGCTTCATGAGCCCGGTTTCGAGCGCCGGAACGGTGGCGTCCAGGATCCTCGGCGCTGCTCGATACCGGCTTCTGGCCTCTTCAACCCACAAGCCAGGCAGGCGGGCACGGCGAACGTCGTGCCCCCGCCGCCTGCTCGTGGTGCTGCGGCGCCCAGCGGCCCACCGGGGCCGCGGCACCACGACGCAGGAATCAGTCGCTCGCGCCGGCGCGCACGTCGAATTCCACTTTCCAGCGCTGCGGTCCGTCGTGTGGTAGCGCCTCGAGTTCGAGTGTTCCGGCCTCGGTGACGCGCGCATGCAGGCGCACGCGCACCACTTCGCCGGCGGCGCGGCCGTCGCTCGGCAGCGTCGTCTGGATCTCGTCGAGTTCCTGCAGTTCGTCGGGCTCCCAGTCTTCGAGCAGGCTGCCGACCTCGTCCTGGCGGCGAACGGACGAGCCGAAGAAGCGGAAGCGGACCTGCTCACCGACGACCAGGCCGAATTCGAGCGCCGAGAGCGCGGCTTCGGTGCCTTCCTCCATGCCGAAGGGCGCCAGGCACAGCGCCTGCACCGGCGGCTGCATGCCGGGTACGGCGGGCATCACCGATTCGACGGCGACGTAGTAGGCACGCGCGGTGCCGCCGCGGATGCGCACGCCCTGGCCGCGGCGGACATAGCCGTAGTAGGCGGCGCCGCGGGCGACGGCTAGGTCGAGGTCGGCGCCTTCGAGCAGGCGGGCAGGTGGCGCCGACTCGGCGGCGAGCCAGGAATTGACTGTCGATAGCGTGCGCTCGGCGAGCAGATCGGACTTGAAGACGCCGCCGTTGAACAGCACGGCGGTCGGATGCAGGAAGCTGGCGTCGGCCGGCAACTCGCCGCTGAAGCCTTCGAGATCGGCGGTCGCCGCCACCTGGCGGGCGAGGAAGGCGGCGAGGTGGCGGGTGACGGCGGCATCCTGCGCGTAGGGCAGGCCGAGCTGGGTCAGGCCGGCGCGGCCGCGACCCAGCGGACGGTCGGCGATGGCGGCCGGCGGGAAAAAGCCTTCGAGCAGGGTGGTGGCCAGTTCGTCGCGCGTCAGCTCGCTGCGGATCGAGCCACCGATCAGCTTGGCGCCGCGGCTGGCGATGACCAGCGGCACCTGCTTGACTTCGGGATCGCTGAGCAGCGTCTCCTTGGCCGAGCGGCAGGCGTGCGTCAGCGCCCGCAGTTGCCAGGCGTCGAGCTTGCTGCCTTGCGCCGAGAGCTTGCCGGCGACGGCATAGGCCAGTGCCAGGTCCATGTTGTCACCGCCGAGCAGGATGTGCTCGCCGACGGCGACGCGGTGCAGTTCGAGCGTGCCTTCGCGCTCGAGGACGGCGATCAGCGAGAAGTCGCTGGTGCCGCCGCCGACATCGACGACCAGGATGATGTCGCCCGGCCGCACCTGCTTGCGCCAGCCGCCGGCGCTCTTCTGAATCCAGCTGTAGAGCGCCGCCTGCGGCTCCTCGAGCAGGATCATGCGTTCGCAGCCGGCGGCGCGGGCTGCTTCGGCGGTCAGTTCGCGGGCGGCCGGGTCGAAGGAGGCCGGGATGGTGACGACGATTTCCTGCTCGGCGAAGGGCGCGGTCGGTTGCGCCTGGTCCCAGGCGGCTCGCAGATGGGCGAGATAGCGCAGCGAAGCGTCGAGCGGCGACAGGCGGGCCACCTCCGGCGGCGCGTCGTTGGGCAGGATCGCCGCACGCCGGTCGACACCGGCGTGACAGAGCCAGCTCTTGGCACTCGAAACCAGGCGGATCGGCGTCGCCGCACCGCGGCTGCGGGCCATTTCGCCGACCGCGTAGTCCTGTTCGGCGGTCCACGGCAGGCTGAGGTCGCCGGCGGCGAGTTCGCTCGCATGCGGCAGGTAGATGAACGATGGCAGCAGGCCGATCGACTCGACCGAACCGGGGGCAGTCAATTGCGGGATCGGCAAGACATGTTGCGTGACCTGCTCGCCATCACAGGCGCCGATATCGACGTAGGAGAGGGCGCAATGGGTGGTGCCGAGGTCGATGCCGATGGAGAACCTGGGCTCGCTCATAGTTCCACCTCCGCGGGTGCGACGATGCGCAGGTCGTGGCTGCCGGCGAGCCTGGGCAGGCGGGTTTCGCTCACGCGCCAGCCACGGTGGGTAATGCTGCCGTTGAACGGCGGCTGGCCGACGACGTTGCCGGTGACACGGATCGCCGCGGCATCGAAGCCTGCCGGCAGCGTGACGCGGCTGCCCTCGGCTTCCGTGCGCACCGGGCCGATGGTGAAGTTGTCGTGCAGCACCTTGCGGCAGCCTTCATGCACGACGCGGGCAGCGGCGCCAACGTCGGCGTCGGCGTAGGCGGCAATGTCTTCCTGGATGAAATCGATCAGGCGTGCTTCGCGCTGCAGCAGACCGAGGAGTTGCAGCGCGCCGTCCGGAGCGGCTTCGACCATCGGCGGTGCGCTCGGCTTTGCTGCGGCCGGAGCGGGGGCCGAGGGCTCGGCGCGCTGCTCGCCGGCACGCAAGGCCTGGACGCGGGCGGCGAACTGGCCATCGGCTATGATCGAGAAAAAGCTGCCAAAGGCAAGGGAGATTCTGCTCAACAGGGAGGGGTTGGCTTGTTTCATGGAATGTTCCTGGTGTTTGCCGCACAGGCGGCCATGTCGGGTGTTGTCAGGCTCGGCAGCGGCTGCGCCGTGCGGCCAGGCGAGTCGAACGCCGGTTCTTTCGGGATCCGGGGTGGCTCTGGCTGGCGCATGGTAGCGATCGCCGGGGTCAGACGCAACGCCGGTCGGTGATCGTCGCCAGGGCGCTGATGAGTCGCTGGCGGGTACCTCAGGGGCGTCTGCTGCAGCGCAATATAAACCATTTTGCCGATTTCGGGTAGCGCGCCTCGCTCTCGCTGGATTGCCGGGCGATCGATTGACCGGGCATTGCCGACCCGTTACAGTGGCTTGGGCAAGGGCGCTTTCTTGCCAGGGATTCCGGGTTTGTGTACAGGGAGGATGCCGCATGAAGTCGAACCGTCGATGCCTGTCGGTCGCGCTGCTTTGCAGTGCGATCACGTTTGCCGGCCTGCCGGCGCGGGCGCAGCAATACACCGGTGATGGCGCGGTGCGTCCAGATCGCGCGCTGTCGCCGGAGGAGACCAACCCCGGACCGGTACTGTCGCCCGGCGCGGTGCGTCCCGACCGTGCGCTGTCGCCGGACGAGACCGATCCCGGGCCGGTGCTGTCGCCGAATGCCGTACCGCGTGACCGGGCGCTGTCGCCGGAGGAGACCAACCCGCCGCCGGTCCTCTCACCCGGCGCTGTTCGCCCCGATCCGGCGCTGCCGCCGGATTAGTCCCCGGCCAGTCGCTGGACAAACCAGCGCGCGGTCTCGCGGGCGACCAGTTCGAACGCCGCCGCGGAATCCGGCGAGTGCGCGTTTGCCGGCAGCAGCCTCAATTCCTTGCGGCAGCTGATTTCGCTCAGGGCTCGCCGGTTGCTGGCGGCGACGCGCTCGTCGTCCTCGGCGACGAGAAGCAGCAACGGCGAAGCGAGCGACCGCAGGTAAAGCATCCCGGCGAGATCGATCAGGCCACCTCGGCACACGACGGCGTAGACGTCGTGGTCGCGCAGCGCGGCGACCCGCAGCACGACTGGCGAGCAGTCGCCGGCGGCGCAGAGGCCGATCGGCAGCGTCGGCAGTTCGCCGAGCAGCATGCGTTGCTTGAGCAGTGCCAGGGCATCGAGCAGGCGCCTGGCGAGCAGCGAGACATTGCGATGGCGATCGGCGAAGCGCTCCTCGGCGTCGGTCAGCAGGTCGAGGGTCAGCGTGCCGATGCCGGCGTGCTGGAGGATCACGGCCAGCGCATCGTCGCGCGCCTCGGGGGCCGGGCCCGCGTGGGTCAGGACAACCACCGCCGAGATTTTCGCCGGCAGGCTCAGCCGGCCGTGCAGCGAGCCGTGCCCGGCGTTGATCGAGATCGCCGTGTCGCCGGGAAAGGAGATCGCTTCGGTCAACGCCGCAGCAGCCGCACCGGGACGCGGCGCGGCCCGAAAGGCTTGCCGAAGCGGGCAAAGTGGCCGGCAATCGTCGTCCCGCAGTGCGGACAGCGGCCGTCGCTGGGCAGGTCGTAATGGCGGATGTTGTACCAGTCACGTACGATCAGCGCCGCCTGGCAGCCGGGGCAGAAAGTCGTGCCGCCTTCGGTGTCATGAACGTTGCCCGTGTACACATAGTGCAGGCCGGCGTCGAGGGCGATGCGCCGGGCCTGGGTCAGCGTCGACGGCGGGGTCGCTGGCAGATCATCCATCTTCCAGTCGGGGTGGAAAGCCGTGAAGTGCACCGGCACCTCCGGCCCGAGTTCGCGCGCCACCCAGTCGGCGAGCGCCTTGATCTCGCTGGCCGAATCGTTCTTGCCCGGAATCAGCAGGGTGGTGATCTCGAGCCAGCACTTCGTTTCGTGATGGATGTAGGCGAGGATGTCGAGCACGGGTTGCAGGTGGCCGCCGCACAGCTTGAAGTAGAAATCGTCGGTGAACGCCTTGAGGTCGACGTTGGCACCGTCCATGACGGCGAAAAGCTCGCGCGCCGGTGCGGCATGGATGTAGCCGGCAGTGACCGCAACCGTCTGGATGCCGCGCTCGTGGCAGGCGAGGGCGGTATCGATCGCGTACTCGGCGAAGATCACCGGATCGTTGTAGGTGAAGGCCACCGACTGGGCGCCGTAGGCGACCGCCGCTGCGGCGATGCCGTCCGGGCTCGCCGCGTCGAGCAGGCGGTCCATGTCCTTCGACTTCGAGATGTCCCAGTTCTGGCAGAATTTGCAGGCCAGATTGCAGCCGGCGGTGCCGAAGGACAGGATGGCCGAGCCGGGAAAGAAATGGTTGAGCGGCTTCTTTTCAATCGGGTCGATGCAGAAGCCGGAAGAGCGGCCATAGGTCGTGAGCACCATCTGGCCGTCGAGGTTCTGGCGAACGAAACAGGCGCCGCGCTGGCCCGCATGCAGCTTGCAGTCACGCGGGCAGAGGTCGCACTGGATGCGTTCGTCCTCGATCGCATGCCACCAGCGGCCGGGGTGGGCGGACTCCGGTACTTTCGGCTGGTGTTTCACTTCTCTTTCCATTTGCTTACTCCATAGCGCGCGAGGGTCAGGTCCGCGTGCCAGAAATCGGCCGGCAGGCCAGCCTTGAGTTTGAGTTGCGCCATGAACTGGCGCGCATCCGGCAGCGATTCCCAGACCTGTGGCAGGAAGGTCGCGCGCCGTCTGCCGTAGGACAGCACCAGGCCATCGATGCCGGGCCGAAGCCGCGCCAGGGCGTCGGCCTCACTGGTCACCGGGAAGGGTTCGGCCGGTGTCAGCAGCGAAACCTCGACGCGGGTACGAGGAAACTCCTCCTGGCTCAGGGGCGCAAAGCGGTGGTCACGGAAGGCCGCAGCGAGCGCGTTCTCGGCGACGTCGATGGCCAGCGGCCGGTACGCTTCAAGGCTGCCGATGCAGCCCCGCAACTGGCCGCCCTGCGTCAGCGTGACGAAGGTCGCGCCGGGCTCGGCGAGTTCCGCCACAGGCTCGACGGGGAACCCGGTGAGGCCGAAGCGTTTGGCGATGGCGTTGCGCGCCGTCACCAGCAGGGCACTGCCGAGGCCCTCAGTGGACATGTTCGGGCTCCGCGCTGAAGGTGAAGGCGCCGTAGCCAACGACCCGCGAGCGATCGCCGGCGGTGTCGCCCGAATTGCGAAGGTCGACCAGCTCAGCCTTCAGGCCATGCCGACGTGCGGCCAGCAGCAGGCCGTTGACCGGTGTCGCGCCGCAGGCCTGTTGATGATCGATGTGCGGTTCCAGGGCGACGATATGCCGTGCCGTATTGCTGTCAGTCTCGCGCGCGACCGCGTAGGGCAGGTAATGGGAGAGATCGGAGCTGATCACGATCAGCGTCTCGTCGCCGCCCCAGAGGCATTCGAGCACCTCTGCCACCTGTGCCGCCGAGGCGCGGCCGACGGCGAGCGGCACCAGCGTGAACTCGGCGAGCACCGTCTGCAGGAACGGCAACTGCACTTCGAGCGAGTGCTCAAGGGCATGCGCGGCGTCGCTGACGACCACCTGCGGCAGATGGTCGATGTCCCGGATCGCCTCCCGGTCGATCGGGATGTCGCCGAGCGGCGTGGCGAAGGCGGCGGCGGAGGGCACCGCCAGGCCATCGACGGCGACGCGGTGGGTCGGGCCGAGCAGAATGACGCGCCGGATGCTGGCGCGCAGGGAAGCCAGCGGTGCGTAGACGCTGGCGGCGATCGGTCCCGAATAGACGTAGCCGGCATGGGGGGCAATGATCGCCTTCGGTCGCCCCGGCTGCAGCGACGGCGCCCGGTCGAGCATTTGCTGGAGGTCACGGATCAGGCCGCCTGGCGATGCCGGGTAGAACATGCCGGCGACCGCGGCTGGACGGATGTGGGGTGTCGAGTAGCTCATGTTCGTGCTCCTTAACGAATAGCTTAAAATTAGACCATGCCACGCTACTATGCAATCGTTCCCGCTGCCGGTACCGGCGCACGCTTCGGCGGTGACACCCCCAAACAGTACCAGTCCGTCGCTGGGCAACCGCTGATCCACTACAGCCTGGCGGCCTTGTGCCGCTGCCCGCGCATCGACCGCGTCTGGGTCGTGCTCTCTCCCGACGATAGATGGTGGCGACAGTATGACTGGACAAGCCTTGGCCACAAGCTGGAGACGGTTTTCTGTGGCGGTGCGACGCGATCCGAAAGCGTTGCCAATGGCCTGCGCGCGGCGGCAACGGCGGTGCACGACGACGACTGGGTGCTGGTACATGACGCCGCTCGCCCCTGTCTGTCGCAGGCCATGCTCGCTGCCTTGTGTGACGAACTGGCCGACGATCCCGTTGGCGGCCTGCTGGCGACGCCGGTGGCCGATACGCTGAAGCGTGTCGACGATGAGCAGCGGGTGGCGCGCACCGAGTCGCGTGATGGTTTGTGGCAGGCGCAGACGCCGCAGATGTTTCGCTACGGCCTGCTCTCGCGGCTCCTGGCCGAGCACGTCGGCGGCACCGACGAAGCGTCGGCGATTGAGGCCGCCGGCCTGAAGCCCCGACTGGTACGGGCCGATGCCAGCAACCTGAAGGTGACCTTTCCGGCCGACCTGCGTCTGGCCGAGATGATTCTGCAGGCGACGGCAAGGGGCTGCGAATGATCCGCGTTGGCCAGGGTTGCGACATTCACGCGCTGGTTCCCGGCCGCAAGCTGGTGCTTGGCGGAGTCGACATCCCGCATCCTGCCGGCCTGCTCGGTCACTCGGATGCGGATGCGCTGCTGCATGCGATTACCGACGCGCTGCTCGGAGCGGCAGCGCTGGGCGACATCGGTCGCCATTTCCCCGATACCGACGAGCAGTATCGCGGTGCCAACAGCCGGCAGCTGCTGCGCGCGACCGTCGCCCTGCTGCTGCGGGACGGCTGGCAGGTCGGCAACGTCGACGCGACGATCATCGCCCAGGCGCCGAAGATGGCGCCCCACCTGCCACAGATGGTGGCCAATATCGCTGCCGATCTGCAGGTGCCCGTGAACTGCGTCAACGTCAAGGCCAAGACGGCCGAACGACTGGGTTTTGTCGGCCGCCGCGAGGGCATTGCGACCGAGGCGGTGGTGCTTATCAGCCGCGAGGGCTGAGCGAGCGCCGAGTCACTTCGCCGGCAGCACGCGCGTCAGACGCACCGGCCGTTCGGCCTGCGCGCTGTTCGACCAGATTCGCCCGTCCATGGTCGCGCCGTCCACACTGACTGTCGCCTGCAGGTTGCCGCTATCGATGCTTACCCCGCCGGGGCTGCTGATGATTTCAAGGGCAATGTCGATGACCGTGCTCCCGTCCGGGACGATGCGGGTCGTCCCCTGGCCACGGTAGGCAATGGCATTGAGTTCGCTGGCCGAGCTTTCTCGCCAGGAGCGACGATAGTCGGCCCAGTCGGCGCGGGCGCTGATGTCTACCGGCCGACTGCTGAGTACCAACTCGCTGCCTGTTTGCCGTAGCCAGAGGGTGACCTGCTCGTCGGGCGCCAGCGCTGCCAGCCAGGCCGCTGTAACGTCCGTGGCGGACGCGGTGGCCGTGGCCGGCGGCTTTGCCGGGCGCCAGGCGTACCAGCCGCCCGCCAGCGCCAGCAGCACTGCCGCCGCCAGCAGCGGTGCCACCCACGGCCGGCGGCCGCGACCGTCGTTGGCAGACGGCGTGGCGATCGTCGGCGCAGGCGGCGCTGCCGGGACGACGCCGAGCGCGCGCAGGTCGCTCACCAGACGCTGGACGTCGTTTTCCCAGTCGTAGGCGCGCAGCGGCAGCCAGCTGAAGTCGCCGAGGCGGTCGAACGGTGCCGGCAATTCGGCGGCTGGCGGTGGGGTCTCGAGCCCGTCGCACAGCAGCGGCACGAGATGCGCCCCGGCTGCCATGGCGGCGGTGACTTCCCGCCGGACCGGGTCATCGGGATTGGCGATGCGCAGGCGTCCACGATCGTCGGTCGCGGCCAGCAGTTGCGGTGTCAGCAACAGCAGGAGGACGGGCCGGGTCTCGATGGTGCGGGCGATCTCATCGCTCCAGTGGACGCCGCCGCGCAGGTCGTCCTTGTCGAGAAACACCTGCGCATCGCCGAACAAGGCGCCGAGATCGCGCGCCAGAGCCGTCGCCTTGTCCTTGCCGTCGGCGGTCCGGTAACTGATGAACAGTGTTGGCACGGCGATGCTATGCCTCGCCGCTGGTCAGCGACCGGGAGCTTGCGCTGGCCGTGCCGGCGAGACTAGTCATCGGCGACCGGGTGGTGTTTCTTCGCGCCGTGCAGTTTCTTTTTGGCGCCTCCTTTGGCGGTGGCTTTTCTGGCCTTGCCGGCAGGGACTGCTTCTGCGGACGCCGGCTCGACACTGCCGGCCGCTGGCGCCACCGCGCTGCGTCCGGCGCTGGCCGGCGCGATGAACGCGTTGCTGACCCAGCCTTCGACTTCGGCGTTGGCGACCACCTCGACCAGGCTCCAGCGGTCACGCGCCTCGAGGAGGAACACTTCGGTGCCCTTCTTGAGTGCCGCGGCGACCGGTTCGAAGCTGGCGTCGGGTCCCTTGCGGATGTTCAGGCTGTTGGCGGTCACCCGGTAGCGTGCCGGGGAATCGTTCTCGCGTCCGAGGACGCGGCTCTTCAGCGCCCCTAGCGGGAAAGCCGGGCCGGGGTCGGTCTTGCGGCCTGGCGCGATGTCTTCGTGGCCAAGCACGTCCTGCAAACCGTAGTGCTCGACGAGCAGATCGGCGAGTTCGATCGCGCGTTCGATCTGCGCCTCAGTATAGGCATGCCATGGCGATACCGGCCCGCCATTGCGATGCGCTGCCAGCATCACTTCGTCTTCCGGATAGACCTTGCCGAACCATGCCTGGTACTGGCTGCCGACCCGCTTCAGCAGCCCGGCGTTGTCCATCTCGATGCCGATCGAGTGCGAGTTGAGGCCGACCAGCCCTGCCCACTGGCTGACGCCGGCGTGCCAGGTGACGATGTTGAACGGCGCCAGCTGGACGATTCGCCCGTCGCGGCCGAGCACGATGTGCGCCGACGCATTGCCTTGCGGCTTCCGGGTGCACAGCGACTCGACCGAACTTTCGAGCGAGCGCCCGGCCGTGTAGTGCAGCACGAGATAGCTGGGGTTCATGGCACCGCCGCGGTTGGGGGTGTCGCGATGGCTGACCTGGTCGCCGACCAGTTTGTGGTTTTCGATTCTCAGAGTCATGGGCTGTCCTCGCCGGGTGTGAGTGAGGTTGAAAGCGACGCATCGGTGACGCGCCTGGGAACGGGTGTCTACGCAGCGCTGAATCGTAGCATCATCTCTACCGGGAGCGTCCATTTCATGGTTGCGCACGCCGGCAGGCCGGTCTCGTGTTGACAAGTCGAGCGCATCGAAGGTCCGCGAGCGGCAACGCCGGCAACCACTTCTTCGATCAAGCGGCCGGGCGGGGCAGCTTCAGGCGATAATGCCGGCGCGGCGGTGGCTGTCTGGCGGCCGTGATCTGACTGCCGCAGGTCAAGCTGTAGCAGGCGAGAAGGTTTCCGGCTGCCGGGCGATCCCGCCAGCCGCGATGAGCACCCAACCGGTGGCTGGAGTTCGAATGGATCCACTGACTCATGCACTGCTCGGTGCAACGGCTGCGCAGGCTGCCCTTGGCCCGCGTCTGGGGCGCCAGGCGTGGCTGGTCGGCGGCCTCGGCGGTGTGTTGCCTGATATCGACATCCTGATCAGGAGCTCGACCGATCCCTTGCTGGCGATCGAGTACCACCGCCACTTCACGCACGCGCTGGCCTTCATTCCGCTTGGCGGCGTCCTCGCTGCCTCGCCGTGGCTGCTGCAGCAGCGCCATCGCCCCGACTGGCGGCCGCTCCTCGTGGCTGGCACCCTTGGCTATGCAACCCATGGGGTGCTCGACGCCTGTACCAACTACGGGACGCATCTGCTTTGGCCGTTCTCGCCGGTGCGCGTGGCCTGGCACTGGATCACGACCATCGGCCCCTTGCTGACGCTGATCCTCCTCGTCGGGCTGGTGTTTGCAGTGCGTCGGCAGTCCCAGGGTCCGGCGCTGCTGGCCCTGCTGCTCGGTCTGGGCTACGTCGGCCTGGCGGCCTGGCAGCGTGAGCGCGCGCTCGACGTGCAGACGCAGATCGCCGCCGCCCGCGGGCATCCGGTAACGCGCGCCGAGATGTTTCCGACAGTCGGTAATCCGGTGCTCTGGCGATCGGTTTACCAGTCGGGCGAGACGCTGTATACGGACCGTCTGCGTCTGCTTGGCGCCGAAACGACCCTCTGGAAGGCGGGCAGCCAGGTCGATCTGCTGCTGGAGAGCGGTCTCTCGCCGCAGGCCAGAGCCGATCCACGCGTCCGCCGCGACTTTGCCCGCTTCAGTTATTTTTCTGCCGGCTGGACAGCGCTTGCCGGCAGCGACCCGACGGTCATCGGTGACGCCCGCTATTCGCTGCGCACCGATGCCTTCGAGCCGATCTGGGGCGTCCGTTTTCACCCCGGCGCGGCAGTGCCCACCGAGTGGGTCGATTTCACGGCGAGCAACCGCGTGCCGATCAGCGAACTGTGGCGCGAGATCAGCGGTACGGCTGTGGGTTACCGCAGCCTGCCTTCGCCTGGCAACGCCAGGTAGTTCGAAGTCAGGCCGTTCGATGGCCTCGGCGCATGCAGTCGTTTGTCGCCCGCGCCACAGGGCGCGCTGAAGCCGGCTGACGTATCTGCTCGGGATTGCTTATCGACCATGAAACAGACTGGTCAAGTCAAATGAACGACATGCCACAAGCGATTGCTGCATCGGTCTTTTCCGGCCTTGAGCCGGTTGCCGTCTGGGCGCACTTCGCCAGGCTCTGCCGCATTCCGCGCCAGTCGAAGGCGGAGGGGCCGCTACGCGATGAGATTCGGCAGTGGGCTCTGGCCAGGGGGCTGGTCGCCAGGGTGGATGGCGCCGGCAATCTCCTCATCCGCAAGCCGGCCAGTGCCGGCAGGGAAAACGCGCCGGCGCTCGTCGTGCAGGCTCACCTGGACATGGTGTGCCAGAAGAACCCCGGGGTGGCGCACGACTTTTCCCGTGATCCGATCCGGCCCGTTTACCAGGATGGCTGGCTGGTGGCCGAGGACACCACGCTCGGCGCCGACAACGGCATCGGGGTTGCCCTGATCCTCGCCGTACTCGAGGATGCGTCACTGGTCCACGGGCCGATCGAGGCCCTGCTGACGGTCGACGAGGAGGCCGGGATGGGTGGGGCCCGGGGCCTCGAGGCCGGCGTGTTGAAGGGCCGCCTCCTGCTCAACCTCGACACCGAGCAATGGGGCGAGTTCTTCATGGGCTGCGCGGGTGGGCTGGACGTCAACGTGCGCAGGGAGGGTACGGGCGAACCGCTGCCGCCCGGCTTCGAGGCCTGGCGGATCGACCTCGGCGGACTGCGCGGGGGGCATTCCGGCGTCGATATTCACGAGGAACGGGGCAACGCGATCAAGCTCCTGGTGCGCGTGCTGCGTGACCTGGATCGCCGCTGGCCGCTGCGTCTGGCGGACCTGCATGGCGGCACCGCGCGTAATGCCCTGCCGAGGGAGGCGTCGGCAACGGTGGCCTTGCCGGGTCGGCAGGTCGAGACGCTGGCCGCCAGCCTGGCCTCGTGGCAGTCGCTGTTGCGCCAGGAACTGCTGGGCGTCGATGAGGGGTTGCGCATTGCTTGCGCTCCGGCCTCGGTCGGACGAGTCATGTCCGCTCAGGATCAGGCGCTCTGGCTGGCGTCCCTGCACGCGGCACCGAATGGCGTCCGGCGCTGGAGCCGGCGCGTCGCCGGGGTGGTCGAGACGTCGAGCAACCTGGGCGTGGTCGCGGTCGACCCGGCCAACGGCTCGTGCAACTTCATGGTCCGCTCGCTGATCGATAGTGGCAGCAGGGCGCTCGCCGACGAGATTGTCAGCCTCTTTGCCCTGTCCGGTACGCCAGCGGAGACGGCCGGCCACTATCCCGGCTGGGCGCCGAATCCTGCTTCGCCGTTGCTCGCTCTCTGTCGGTCGGTTTTCCGGCAGGAGTTCCGCGACGAATCGCGGGTGCAGATCATCCACGCCGGCCTCGAATGCGGCCTCATTGCCGCCAGCTATCCGGATCTGGACATGGTGTCATTCGGGCCGACGATCTGCGGCGCGCATGCCCCCGGTGAGCGGGTCGAGATCGCGTCAGTCGGGCATGCCTGGCAGTTGCTTACGGCCATTCTCGCCGCTGTCAGCTTGCCGGGCGCTGCACGTTGAACTGATCCTTCCGGAGCGGCAAGCCGACCGTCGGGCACAGCCTACGCGATCCGGATGCGGACCGCTCGACGTTCGATGGGTGGGGGCTGCGCCGGAATGCGGCACTACTCGCGCGAGGAAGCCTTCTTTTCCGTTTCGGCGATTTCCTGCGCATCAGCTGCCGGCTCGGCATCGGGTTGGAGGTCGGTGGCGCGTGGGCGCCTGATACCTACTTCATGTATCCGTCGTCCCGTCGACAAGAAGCTCTTTGTCATCGATTGGGTCGAATCCCTCCACCGTTGCCCGGCTTGGTCAATCTACCCAGTCGGGATGGAGGTGCATTGTTCAGCAATGCCTCTCTTACCGCCTGACACATCGCCCGGAATCGATGGGAAGCGCCGTGGACTGGCATTTGACCTTGGCATCAAGCTCGCTGATAATCGCGGGCGAGCGCCGGGAGGAGCGGACAGCGCCTTGTTGCGTCGGTCCGCCGGTGGCGCAGGGGTTGTTGTCAAACTGCCTCCGGGGCGGCGAGAAGTGTCCTCAGGCTGCTTTGGTTCATCACGCATCCGGCGTGATCTCGATCGCGCGGTGGCGGCGACTTTGACTTGGGAGGTAAGTATGGATCCCGCACTCTGGATCGAACTGATTGTTTTTGTCGTGCTGCTTGGCTTTTCCGGGTTTTTCTCAAGTACCGAAACCTCGCTGTTCTCTCTGAGTTCGTATCAGATCGACCAGATGCGTGCGGCCAAGAATCCGCGCATCGAGCTGATCGAGCGGCTGCGCAGCGAGCCGCGGCGGCTGATCGTCACCATCCTGATCGGCAACGAGTTCGTCAATGTTTCGGCGTCGGTGATCTCGGCGGCAATGGTCATCCACCTCTTCGGTGCCGAGAACGAAATGATCAACCTGCTGGTAATGGTGCCGATCCTGCTGCTGTTTGGCGAGATCACGCCGAAAGTGCTGGCGATCCGCAACAACGTTGCTTTTGCCAACGCGGAATGCCGGCCGATCGCGCTCTTCGCGCGCCTGATCACGCCCTTGAGGGAAGTAATCCGCCACGTCGCCGAGTTCTTCATCACCCTGATCGTCGGCAAGCAGCGGTCGGCGGGTAATCTGGTCACCGAGGACATGATCCGCACGCTGGTGCATGATGCCGTCGGCGAGGGTGCGCTCGACACTCAAGAGGCGCAGTACATCGAAAAGATCTTCGAGTTCGGCAGCAAGTCGTTGAGCGACATCATGCGGCCGCGCTCCGACATCCAGTTCCTGTCGGCGGACTTGCCGGTGCCTGAACTGCTGGCACAGATCAAGGCCACCCGCCAGTCGCGTTATCCGGTGTACAAGGGACGCCGCGACACCATCCTCGGGATTCTCTACACGCGCGACCTGCTCGGCGTTGATCTTGCCCGGCTGGAACGCGATCCCCAGGGCTTTCGCAAGCTGCTGCGGCAGCCGCATTTCTTCCCGGAATCAAAGCCGGCGGTCGAGCTCTTCCACACCTTCCGTCAGCGCAAGTTGTCGTTCGCGCTGATCGTCGACGAGTACGGTGGCGTCACCGGCCTGGTGACGATGGAAGATCTGCTGGAGTGTGTCTTCGGTGAGATCACCAGCCCGTCGGATAGCGAGGTGGTGCCGCGGCACCTGGTGAGCGAGCTCTCCGATGGCCGGCGTGTGATCGATACGAGCATGTCTCTCGATGACTTCAATCAAGAATTCGGGGTGAAAATCGAGAGTGAGGAGGTCGAGACGCTGGCTGGTGCGCTGCTCGAGGCCTTTGGCGAACTGCCGGCCAGCGGGGCATCGATCGATTTCTGCCGGCTGAAGTTCACGGTCGAGGGTATCGAGCACAACCGCATTACGCGCGTGCTGGTCGAACGTCTGCCGGAGGTGATCGAGCAGCCGCTGTCCGAGAGCGAACCCGGCGAGGCACGGGTCAGCGCTGAAGGCGCGGGCGCGGCGCCCTCGCCCTCGGCGGTTGATGGTGGTGTGGCTGTTGAGCCGGAGCGACCGGCGGCAGATGCGCAGAAAAAGCGGGAGGGGCTGTAAATGGATGATATCTGGATCACTGCCCTGCTGATGATCGTTTGCCTGATCGCCGAAGGCTTTTTCTCGGGTTCCGAGCTCGGCGTCGTCAGTGCCGATCGCATGAAACTGCGCCACGACGCCGCCAAGGGCTCACGCGGCGCGCGCCTCGCGCTCGAGATGCTCGAGAAGCGGCCAGAATGGTTGCTGTCGACGACCCTGGTCGGGACCAATATCGCGGTCGTCGCCAACTCGACGATCGCCACCTCGTTGATGATCTCGCTGTTCGGTGAGGCGGGAAGCTGGCTGGCCGTGGTGCTGGTCGCGCCGCTGATCTGGGTCTTCGGCGAGATCGTCCCGAAGAGCGTCTTCCAGCAGCGCGCCGATACCATCACGCCCTACGTGATCTATATCCTGCGCTTTTTCTCGATTCTCTTTTCGCCGATCCTGATCTTTTTCGTGACCCTGTCGAAGTTTCTCTCCCGGCTTGCCGGCAGCCGAGACGAGCACAACCCCTTCACCCTGCGCGAGCAGATCCAGAGCATGGTACAGATGCCGCCACAGGAAGGCGGCGACATCCAGGCGATCGAAAAGACGATGATCCGGCGCATGTTCAACTTCTCCGAGACCACGGTCTACAAGGTGATGGTGCCGCTGATCGACGTGAACGCGGTGGAAAAGCGCTGCACGGTCGGTGAGGCGGTGCGGCTGGCCGTGGAAAGCTCGCACGTCCGCCTGCCGGTTTACGACGGGCGGATCGACCGCGTCATCGGCGTGCTCAACACCATGGACCTGCTAGGCGTCGACCAGTCGCTGTCGATCGAGGGCTTTGTCAGCCCGACGCGCTACGTGCCAGCCAGCAAGAGCGCCGAGTCGATGCTCGTCGAACTGCGCAAGGATGGCGACGCGATGGCCGTGGTGATGGATCAGTTCGGCGGTGCCGAGGGAATCATCACCATCGAGGACATCATCGAAGAGGTGGTCGAGGACATGCAGGACGAGTACGACCGGCAGGAAAAGCCGGCCGAGTGGCTGAAGAAGCTCGGCCATCACGACTACCTGGTCAGTGCCCGTGCCGATCCGACGATGCTGATCGAGAAGCTGGGGCTGAAGCTACCCGGCGATGGCAGCCACGAAACCCTTTCCGGCTTTCTCCTCGAGTACGCGCGCGAGATTCCCAAGCCCGGGACGATGATCGAGGTCGAAGGCATCAAGTTCACGATTCAGCGCGCGACACCGCAGGTCATCCAGGAAGTGCAGATCCGCTGGTAGCGGTGCCCCCTCTTGCCGCCGTTCTCTGCCGGCGGCCAGGTCGACCTCGGGTCGGCGCCGGCAGAAGGGCCGAGCTTCGGCCGGAGGTATGAACCCTGGCAAGACCGACGCCGGCATCCTGACGCCCGTCAGTTGGTGTCATGGGCATCGACTCAGGGTATGCCTATGAAGTTTGATTGTTCAAGTCTTGCCCCATGGTCGAATCTCCGGCATGATTCGGCGAATGGCGATAAACACTTTTCACTTTCCTGCTGCCGAGCCGATGAACCACGATCGCCACCCCCCATCCCGATTGCCGGCACGACGCCTTTGCGCGACCGTCTGCAATTAGGGCGGACATGGGATCGCTGCTACGCATAGTTCGCCAGCTCCTGCATGAGGCGGCACGGGACCTGGCCCCGACGCTGATCGTCGTCGTCATTTTCCAGGTGTTTTTCATCCAGCGCATGCCGGAAAGTCCGGCGGCGCTGATCGGCGGCTTTGCCGTCGTTCTCCTCGGCCTGGCGCTATTCGTCAAGGGTCTCGACGCCGCGATCTTTCCGGCCGGCGAAACCATGGCTTTCGACTTTGCACGCCGCGGCTCGTTCGTCTGGCTGATGCTGTTCGCCTTTTGCATCAGCTTCGCCTCGGTCGCCGCCGAGCCGGCGCTGATGGCGGTGGCTTACAAGGCCGAGGCGGTTTCGGGCGGAAGCATGGGGGCGCTGACCCTGCGCATGGTGGCAGCGCTCGGCGTCGGCCTGGCGGTGGTGGTCGGCGTATGGCGGATCGTCCTCGGGCATTCGATCGGCAACTACCTGATCCCGGGTTATCTGGTGGTCATCGTTCTGACGGCATTTTCGCCGCCGCAACTGGTTGGTCTGGCGTTCGACTCAGGTGGTGTCGTCGCCTCGACAGTTACCGCACCGCTGCTGACCGCGCTCGGGGTCGGGCTGGCGACCAGTATCCGCGGCCGCAACCCGATGCTTGACGGCTTTGGTCTGATTGCCTTTGGTGCGCTGGCGCCGATGATCATCATCCAGCTCTACGGCATCGTGTTCTTTGTTCCCGCGGCCGCTGGCACGGCACTGGGGATGATGCCGAGTGACGACCAGCACAAGTATGCGGCACTGGAGATGCTGCTCGACTTCCTGATCATGGTCAGGAACCTGCTGCCGATCATTGCCGTCGTGCTCTTCTCCAGTTTCGTCATCCTGCGCCGGCCGCTCGCCGACCCCAAGGGCCTGGCCGTGGGCATGGTACTGGTCGCGGTGGGTCTCTTCATGTTCGACGAAGGACTGCAGGTCGGACTCTTCCCGCTCGGTGACGAGATGACCAGTGGCCTGATGAGCGACGGTGTCGCCATGTGGGTCGTCTATCTCTACGGTTTCCTGATCGGTTTTGCCACCACGATGGCGGAACCGGCGTTGATTGCGCTGTCGATCAAGGCGGACGAAGTCAGCCTCGGGCAGCTCAAGGGTTTCTGGCTGCGTTCTCTGGTCTCCGTCGGCGTCGGTATCGGCATCGTCATCGGCTGCGCGCGCATCATCGACGGCACCAATATCGCCTATTGGCTGATCCCTGGCTACCTGCTGGTGCTTGCCATGACCAAGTTCGCGCCGAACTTCATCGTGCCGATTGCTTACGATTGCGGTGGCGTCACGACCTCGACGGTGACCGTTCCGCTGGTGACGGCGCTTGGCGTCGGTCTGGCCGAACGGACGCCGGGCCGTGACCCGATGATCGACGGTTTTGGCCTGATTGCTTTCGCCTCGCTGCTGCCGATGATCATCGTCATGTCCTACGGCATGCTGGCCAGCTGGTTGCAGCGCGCGAGGAAACCTGTCAAGGAGAAAAGCCGATGAAGTTCTCTGCTGTGGTGCTGATCATTCCGGAAGAAGACGAGAACCGGGCGGTCGAGATTCTCAAGGAAGCCGGCGCGACCGGGATCACCATCCTCAAGGGCAAGGGCCTGCGGCACAACGAGCGCAAGACCTTTCTCGGTCTGGGCCTGGAGCGCAAGGAGTCGTTGCTGCTGTGCGTGGTGGAGAAGCAGCTGGCGATGCGCATCCTGCGCTCGGTCAAGATGCAGATGAAGATGGATCTGCCGGGCGGTGGTCTGGCGTTTTCTCTGCCGCTTGGCAGCGTCGTCGGCATCGGGCTGGCGCAGATGCAGGCCTTCCGGCGCGAAGTCGAGGAGGATCTGTGAGCGAGCCGCGGCCGTCCCCGGGCAGCTTGCCTATTTCTGACCACGATCATTGACTGAAGGAGCGCTTGCCATGTTGGTCGCCGGAATCATGAAGAAGAAGGTCGTCACCATCAGCCCGCTGGCTACCGTACGCGAGGCGCTGATGATGATGAAGGATCGCGGGGTCAAGTCGCTGGTGGTCGAAAAGCGCCACTCGGGCGACGCTTACGGCCTGATCGCCTATCGGGACGTCGCCAGAGCGGTGATCGCCGAGGACGGCGACATCGATCTGCTCAATGTCTATGACATCGCCCAGAAGCCGGCGCTGCAGGTGTCGCAGCACCTCGAAGTCCGCTACCTGGCGCGCCTGATGATCCAGTTTTCGGTGAAGAGTGTTCTGGTCATCGACAATAACGAGTTGCAGGGCTTCGTCTCCGACACCGATGTGGTGAGCAATCTCATCCATCGGGCTGCCGACGAACGCTAGCAGCGGCGCCGCAATGGAAAGGATCATTCACCGTTATTCAGCGTACTTTCCGCGCTGGTGCCAGACTTTCGGAGACCACGTTCCCGATCCCGGTGGCGAAGCGAGGGCGGTGGAGTGGCTGGTGGGCACCGACTGCGTCGGCGTGATCGTCCTGCCCGAGATTCGTCACCTGTTGACGCACGAGCTGCTCGGCACGAAGACGCCCGAACTGGAGTTCCGTGCACGCTCGCTGCGGCTCAATCAGCGGGACTACGCGGAAGTGACCGTGCTTGGCCATCCCGGCTATGCCGCGTTGCGCGAACTGCTGCTCGGCGTGGATGAGGCGCACATGTTCCTGACCTACCATCTGATCTACCCACCGGGAACGCGGATCATTACGGTCTCGCGCAAGCCGCCGCTGCCGCTGCTCTACAAGGAGATGGCACCGCTGCCGATCCGTGTCAGGGACTGAGGCGGGTCGGCACAACGTCCCTTCTTTCGGTCAGGTCTGACGAAAGTCGAGCTGACGATCAGACTGGTGTCACCCCATCCGTCAAGCCGTTCACTGGCCTGGCGATTAACGCCAAAAGGGCCGGGCGGTTTCTCCAACTGGGAGGTTGTCGCATGAACTGGTTCCACGAACTTTCGTCGTTCGAGCTCGCCTTCTTTGTCGTCGGTGTCACGATTGTCGTTGCGATCGCCGGTCTTGCACTGGTCGCGCCGCGTGTGCGGTTGTCGGGTCTGCACGCGCATTTCGACAACGGCACGATCACCGGCCTGCTATCGGCACTGATCGGGGTCTATGCGGTCGCGGCGGGCCTCACGGCGGTGGCGGTGTGGGGAAACATGGGCGAGGCGGCCGCCGACGTGGGGGCGGAGGCAGCCGCGATTGCCGCGCTCTACCGTGATCTCGACGGTTATCCGCAGCCGCTGCGGAATCAGACCAGGCAAGCGCTGACGGCCTACACCGCGTACGTGATCAACCAGGAGTGGCCGCTGCACCAGAAGGGCGAACTGCCCAGGAACACGCACCACGGCATCGAAGAGGCGCGGCTGGCGGTGCTGGCGTTCGAGCCCACGACCGAAGGTCAGAAGATCATGCATGCGCAGGTCGTGCGGTCCTACAACCGTCTGCTCGAAACCCACTGGCGTCGCTTGCAGGCGTTTACCGATACCGCCTTGCCGGTCGAACTGTGGGTCGTCGTGATCCTGCTGGGGGCGCTGGCCATCGCGTCATGTTTCCTGCTGCGCGTCGATACTTTCGCCCTGCATGCAACGATCACGATGCTTGTTGCGGCGCCGATTTCACTGGTTCTGTATTTCATCGCCGTGAGCGATCACCCGTTCCAGGGTGGCATCAGCGTCTCCGCCGAGCCTTATCGCGCCGTGTTCGAGAAGCTCATGGTGACGGATCCAGCCCGCCAGCAGTGAGGTCATCCGGCAAACGCCTGTGGCGGTCGAGAGCGGCCGGCGCCGGGGCCGTTGCTGCGCGCTTCGCGCAACGCTACTTGAGCAAGCGCCGCCGCGTCAGCCCGGTGGCGATGCAGAAGCTGACCCCAGCGACCACTACCAGCACCGTCAGATGAAGGCCGATATCGTCGGGAATCCGGCCCAGCAGCAACGGGCGCGCGAGCTGTACGGCGTGCGCCAGGGGCAGCCAGGCGGCAACCGCCTGGACCATCGCGGGCAACTGGTCGGTCGGGAAAAATACGCCGGAAACCAGCAGCATCGGCGTGATGAACAGCGTGAAGTAGTACATGAAGAAGTCGTACGACGGTGCCAGGGCGCAGACGATCAGGCCCATGGCGGCAAAGGCGAGACCGGTGAGGAAGATGACCGGCAGCACCCACAGCGCCAGCGGCCAGGAAACCAGGCCGAGTGCGCCGATGACGAGCAGGATCGCCAGCCCGGCGAGCAGGCTCTTGCTCGCCGCCCAGACCAGTTCGCCGGTCAGCACGTGGTCGAGCGAGAGCGGCGTGTTGAGGATCGCGTCCCAGGTTTTCTGCACATGCATGCGCGAGAAAGCCGAGTACAGCGCCTCGAAAGTCGCCGCATTCATCGTGCTGGCGACTATCGTGCCGGCAGCGAGAAAGCGGACGTAGTCCACCCCTTGTACCTGCGGCAGCAGGCCGCCGAGTCCGTAACCGAGGCCGAGCATGTAGATCAGCGGGTCGGCGAGGTTGCCCATGATCGAGGGGATGGCCAGCTTGCGCCAGACCAGGAAGTTGCGCCGCCACACCGGCAGCCAGCGCAGGCCGGGGCGGGGTAGGGCAAACCACCCGTGGCGCACGATCCTAGTCCCGGAGGTCGCGCCCGGTCAGCTTGAGGAAGACATCCTCGAGGCTGGCCGCGCGATGCACGTACCGCAAGCCGGATGCGGGGCCGGTTTCGCCGGCCAGCGCGGCGAGCAGCGGCGCGGCGTCGCGGCAGTAGAAGAAGGCGGTGTCACCGGCCATCTCGAGGCGTTCGCCGAGGCCCTGGCGGATGGCGGCCCAGGCGGCAGCGCCTTCGCCAAAAATCTCCACCACCTGCGGCTCGATGTGGCTGGCGATCAGCTCCCGCGGCGCGCCTTCGGCAATCAGCACGCCGTGGTCGAGAATCGCCAGGCGGTCGCACAGGCGTTCGGCCTCGTCCATGAAATGCGTCGTCAGGATCAGCGTCTTGCCACCCACCATCAGGCGCTTTAGGCGTTCCCAGATCAGGTGGCGTGCCTGCGGGTCGAGGCCGGTCGTCGGTTCGTCGAGAAAAATGATATCGGGGTCGTTGATCAGCGCCCGGGCCAGCGTGAGTCTTCTCTTCATGCCCCCGGACAGCGACTGAATGCGCGCGTTCGCCTTGCCGGTGAGGCCGGCAAAGTCGAGCAGACCTGGGATGCGGTCGCGGATCACGGCGTCCTTGATGCCGAAGTAACGGCCATAGACCAGCAGGTTTTCGCTGCTGGTGAAGTCGGGGTCGAGGTTGTCGAACTGGGGGACGACGCCGACCCGGGTGCGCGCCGCTTCCGCCTCGGCCGGAACCGGCCGCCCGGCGAGGCGGATGTGGCCCCTGTCAGGCGTCGTCAGCCCGAGGCAGCAGCGCAAGGTGGTCGTCTTGCCAGCCCCGTTCGGGCCAAGCAGCCCGAAACAGGTGGCGGGGGGCACCACGAAGTCGATGCCGGCGATGACCGTTTCACCGGCGTAGGACTTGCACAAGCCGCTCACGTGCAGCGCGGCGTCGCTGACCGAGGCGGTGGACGCGGTCAGGCCCGTCAGTGACGCCATGCGCGGCTGACGATCTCGCGGATCACGTGCAGGCGACGATGGAAGAAGTGGTCGGCGCCGGGGACGACGATCACCGGCAACTCGAGCGGCTTGGCCCATTCGATCACGTTCGCCAGCGGCACGGTGGCGTCCTCGGAGCCGTGGATGACGATGGTGTCACCCGGCACGGCCTTGGTATGGTAACGGCGCGCGCCCTCCACGAACCCCGAGGCAGTACCGACAAGCACCAGCCGCTGGGCGGGATGGCCGGACGCGAGCAGCGCTTCGGCCACCCGCGTCTGGACGTAGGCGCCGAAGGAGAAGCCGGCCAGCGCTACGGGCAGGTTGCCGTAGCGGCACTTGGCTTCCGCCAGTACGGCCAGCAGGTCGTCGGTTTCTCCCTGGCCATCGGCATGCGCTCCTTCGCTTTGACCGACGCCGCGGAAATTCGGGCGCAACGCGACGTAATCGAGATGGTTGAAAGTGCGCGCCAGCGTCTGCACCACCTTGTTGGTGTTGCCGCCACCGAACAGCGGATGCGGGTGGGCGATCAGCGCAATACCGCGTGGCGCGCCGGGGTTCTCGACGATGAGGTCAATCTTGCCGACCGGTCCGTCGAGCAGGAGTTGTTCCGGGTGCAGTCTCATGGCTTCGGATGCTCAGGGCGACTCAGATACGCAGACGGTCGACGACGCGCCCGTGGACCAGATGTTCCTGGATGATTTCCTCGATGTCCTCGTTGTCGACATAGCTGTACCAGACGTCTTCCGGATAGACCACCAGCACCGGTCCGCTGTCGCAACGGTCCAGGCAGCCGGCCTTGTTGATGCGCACCTTGCCAACGCCCTTGAGACGCAGTTCGCCGATGCGGTCCTTGGCGTAGGTCTGGGCGGCCATCGCGCCGGCGTTGTTGCAGCAGGTTTCCCCCTCGCCCCGCTGGTTGCAGCAGAAAAACACGTGATGCTTAAAGTAGCTCATGGAAGCTGTTCCTCCGGTTGGGTTGCGTGCTGCGGCGATCGATTCTAACCCAGATCGTCCGGCGCAACTCATTCTGCATGAATCGAGGATGTCCTCGCCGCCCGCTACGCGCTATGCTGACGATCGACACCATTGCCATTGGCCCGCCATGATCGTCCTTTACACTGATTTCGGCATCGACGACCCCTACGTTGGCCAGATGAAGGCCGCCTTGCTGCAGCACGGACGGCAGGACGTGCCGATTGTCGACCTGTTGCATCGTGTTCCCGATTTCGATCCGCGGGCCGGGGCGCATCTGCTGGCAGCCTTGCAGACCCGGTTTGACCCCGGCAGTGTGTTTCTCGCCGTGGTCGATCCCGGTGTCGGCGGTGATCGTCAGGCCGTGGTGCTGGAGGCCGACGGCAAGTTCTACGTCGGTCCGGACAACGGCCTTCTGGCGGTGGTTGCGGCGCGCGCGCAAACGTTTCGGAGCTGGCGCATCAACTGGCGGCCCGTGGAACTGTCGGTATCGTTTCACGGCCGCGACCTGTTCGCTCCGATCGCCGCGCGAATTGCCGCCGGTGAGTGGCCGGCGGCAGCACTCGCCGAATGCGGTAGCCTTGATCACGCGATGTCTGCGGATGATCTGGCGGAAGTCATCTACATAGACCACTACGGCAACGCGCTGACCGGGATGCGGGCGGTCAATGTGCCGCAGGACACGCCGCTGGCGGTCGGTGCCGTACGCATTCCGCCGGCGCGGGTGTTTGCCGAAGTGCCAACGGGGCAGGCGTTCTGGTACGAGAACAGCGTCGGCCTGGTCGAGATCGCCGTCAATCGCGGCAACGCTGCGTCAGTGTTGGGTCTTGCCGTCGGCTCGCTAGTCAAACGCGCGACCTGAAGGCGTCGTGCGCGAGTCGATCTGTTTGCCGCTCTGAATACGCCGCAGCGCGACATCTGCCGGCGGTGAAAAGGACAGAACGGCGTTGGCTGGCCGGTTCATGCCCCGCTGCTGTACCGACTCCGTCAGCACAATCCCTGAAATAACCGCAGTCGCATGGCGGGCACCACGGAGCGGCGGCACAAGCTTTCATTCAGGGCGGATTCTTGTCCGGTCCGATCGCTCGCTCAAGCCCCTGGTCGCTCATTGAGACGGGGTCTTCCAATGGTTCCAGGTGGGTCGTGACGTGCGCGTGCAGCAGGCGCTGGCGAATCTCGTTCTCGATCTGCTCGACGCAGTCGTGACCCTGCTGCACGGTCCAGTTGCCTGGTACCAGAACGTGCAGGCTGACGAAGCTGCGGCTGCCCGACTGGCGCGTGCGCAGGGCGTGAAAATCAAGGCCCTGCTGACGATACACTGCCAATAGGGATTCGATCTGCGCCAGCCTGTCCGGTGGCAGGGAGGCGTCCAGCAGACCGGCGAAGGAACGCCGCATGAGCTGCCAGGCGGTCCAGAGGATGTTTGCGGCAACCAGCAGCGCGATCGCCGGATCAAGCCACAGCCAGCCACTCAGCCAGACCAGGCCGACGCCGACAATGACCCCTGCCGAAGTCCACACATCGGTCATCAGATGCTGTGCGTCAGCCTCCAGGGTGATCGAATTGTTCTCCTTGCCGACTTTCATCAAGGTGCGGGCGGTGGCAAGGTTTACCACTGATGCGAGCACGGAAACCATCAGCCCGACGCCCACCGCCTCCAGCGGCTGCGGCTGCAGCAGCCGGGCAATCGCGGCATAGCCAATGCTGACCGCCGCGAGGAGGATCAGGAAGCCCTCGAAGGCACTGGAGAAATACTCGGCCTTGCTATAGCCGTAAGCGTGATCGTCGTCCGCTGGGAGAGCCGCCAGCGTCAGCATCCACAACGCCATCAATGCGCCAGCCAGGTTCACGAACGATTCGATGGCGTCGGACAATAGTCCGACCGAGCCGGTCAGCCACCACGCCACGCCCTTGAGCAGGATGGTGGCAGCAGCGGCCGCGATCGATAGCCAGGCGTAGCGTGTCAGCGCCGATCGTGGGATGGGTTTTGCCGCCATTATGTTACCTCCCGCAGCGTGCTCGTGATTTGCTCGATGCCGCCTTTCGCGCGCTGCAGTCGGGCACCATGGTGGCAGCAGGCCGTTCCCCGGCATCGATCAGGCGGCGACTGGGTTGGCACGCCGCCGACACCTCGCCCGCTGTTGGCATGCACCAGGCAGAAGCCCATTTCAGCCAGCGAGAACGTTGAATGCCAGCCCCGCCGCGGCGCCGGCGAGCAACCCGAGCGCCACCTCCTGCGGCGTGTGGCGCGACAACACCAGGCGTGACCAGGCTACCCCGACGGCCAGCAAGAGCAGCGACAACATGCCCAGGTAGCTCGGCCACAGCAGCAGCGCGGAAAAGGCGGCGAAGCCCGCATGCAGCGAAAGTTTGAGCCGGTGACGCAGCAGATGCGCGCACACCACCAGCGCACCACCGAGCGCCAGTCCCAGGACTATTGCCTGCGGCTGGCCGAGCCACCACAGCACAGCGGCCGCGACGAAAAGCAGTGGCGCCGCGAACAGATTGAGTTGCGTCCGTTCCTGCGGGAGCGATGCATCGACGTGCGACCAGCGGCCTGCCCGTACTCGTACCAGGCTGTAGACGACGACAACAAGCGCAAGGAGAAGCGAGACGGCGGTCGCGACGAGCACGACCTGCACCGGAGCCTGCCTGATCGACGCTCCTTGGACGACAGCGGCTGGCACCAGCAACGCGGGATGGCCGATCAGCGACAAGGCGCGCGCGGCAAGGGTGCGAGAGATGAGGTCCAAGGTTCGAGCTAGCTCGCTGGCAGCTGGGGGCTGCCAGCAACAGCGGAGAACGCCGTGAAAACGTTGCTTAGCAGGACAGGCTGGTGCAGGGGCGGGATGGCAGCTGGCTGAGCAAACGGCATCACGAAGGTCAGGATGGTCATGGTCTTGCAAGTGCTGGCGTGTGGATCGGAAGATTGGCGAGAACTCTTGGTCGCAAGTTGTGTGTAAGGATAGCACTGCAGGATTGGCAGGATCCTTGAAATCCGGAGCAGAGCTGCCGTGCGACGACCCGTGACTGTCCGATGACCCTCAGAGACGATCCTTTCACCATCCTTGGCGTAAAGGAGGAGGCGTCGCGCGAGGAAGTCAAGCGCGCCTACCGGCGGCTGGCCATGTTCTGGCACCCGGATCGCAACCCTTCGCCGATCGCCGGCAGCGAATTCAAGCGGGTGCACGCGGCCTATGAGCTGCTGTGCGATCCACAGCGCCTGGCCGTGTGGCGGCAAACGCTGGCGGCCGAGGCGACCCCCGGCGACCCTGTTGCCGGGACCGTCGGCGATGACTTGGTGCAGGCCCTGATACTGACGCTCGAAGAAGCGGCATCGGGTTGCCACAAGAATGTTGAGCTGATCGACTGCGTCTGCTGCCACCACTGTGCTGGCAGCGGACGGGTGCAGCACGATCATCTGGTGCCGTGCCCAGCCTGTAGCGGTTGTGGTCGGGTGTCGCGCCCGGGCGGCCGGACCAGTCGCTGCGATATCTGTGCCGGGCGCGGATACCTGCGCGAGACCGCCTGTACGGACTGCACGGGCAGCGGCTGGCAGCAGGCGCTGCGCACGCTGGCGGTCACCGTGCCGCCCGGGCTGCTCGACGGCGAGCGCCTGCGGCTGACTCGGCAGGCACCCCGGCCGCCCGGTGGCGAGGAGGCCGCTGCCGGCGACCTGTATCTCGAGATCCGCTTCGCTGCGCATGCGCTGTTCGTCCTGCAGGGTCGTGACCTCCATTGCCAGGTGCCCGTAAGCGTCTTCCGGCGGCTTGCCGGCGGGCGCGTCGAGGTGCCGACGCTGACTGGCAGTGCCAGCCTCGAACTGTCGCCATGGGCGCAACAGCCAGGCGAACATCGGCTGCCGGGCTGCGGCTACCCCGGCAAGCGCGCGCGTGCTGCCGGCGACCTGGTGGTGCATCTGGCGAGCATCGACCCGCACGTCGGTCCCGAGGATATCGAACTTCTCGAAGGTCTCGAAGACCGGCTGGCCGCGGATCTCGATCGCCGTGCGCCGCAACTGGCGGCCTGGGAGTTGCAGATGCGTGCGCGCAGGCAGGGGGCGAGCGGCTGAGGACAGCTTATTACAGGCGTCGTCCGACGGCCGTCAGATAGGGCAGGGCAACGAAGGGCCAGAGACCGGCCACCCAGCGGGTCAGACCATTGAAGTTGAGGAAGTGTCCCTGACGCCAGGCGGCCAGTGCCGCTTCCGAGTAAGGGTTTGCCGGCGTCAGGTTTACCAGCGTCGTGCCGGCCATCAGGGCAACCCCTGCCAGGGCGACGCGTATTGGCCCTGGCAGCAGCAACATCAGCGATAGCAGCACACCACCGACCAGCAGGCCGAGCCGGGCGCCCGGCGTCAGCCAGGCGAAGGCGTCCTGTGGGGCGACGAGGACGGCCGCGGCGAACGTCCTGATCGCCAGGGCGAGGACGAAGAAGGCCAGGAGGGCGAGATGCGGAGCCGCCCGGTCGGCGAGCAGGGTTCGTGCGAAAAGACCGATGACCATGGTGTTGCAGGCGATGACCGCGGCCTCGAGGACGAAAAAGGAGTGCGCCGCGTAGGGAACGGCCGGCGTCAGCTCGATCACGCTGCGCAGGTCGCCGGTGCCGAAGAGCAGTGTTTCCGGTGATGACTGGGTCAGCAGCCACATGCCGAGCAGAACCAGGCCCAGTTCGACGTGCGCGATCGGGGCCAGTAGTTCCTGCTGGAGCTGGCCGATGCGCCTGAAGATGCGCTTGCCGTTACAGAACGCCAGCACGGCCCCGATGGCTGTTCCAGCGGCGTTGCACGCCAGGTCAAGATTCGATGGCACGCGCGCCGGCAACCAGTTCTGCAGGCATTCCAGGGCGAGGCTGAGCAGGCTGCCGAACAACACGGCGATGATGGCGGCAGACCAGCGGCCGCCCGGCAGTCGGCGCAGCGCGAGCGCCAGGAGGAAGCCCAGCGGCAGATAGGCAAGGATGTTTACCGCGAGGTCGAAAACCGTCCAGTAGCGAGGCCAGGCGGCGTCGACAAACGCCAGCGGCGGGACGCCGAGGTCACGCCAGTTGGCAAAAGGATAGAGGCTGGCATAGCTGATCAGCACCAGATAAGCCAGCGACAGATAGAGCGGCAGCCGT
Source organism: Candidatus Accumulibacter necessarius (assembly GCA_017302435.1). GTDB lineage: Bacteria > Pseudomonadota > Gammaproteobacteria > Burkholderiales > Rhodocyclaceae > Accumulibacter > Accumulibacter necessarius. The sequence continues at coordinate 44,731 of JAFLDL010000028.1, read as the reverse complement.
GTTGACCGTGGCGGCGGTGCTGTTCTCCGGATTTCGTCAGCCAGGGGCGTGTTGGGCAGGGCTTGCTCCATAAGGTCGAAGGCAGGCAACAAGAAAGCGCAATTGCAACGAGGCTTCGCTCCCAACCGACCGCGGACGTGGCGGGTTGTGGCAAGTCCTGGCGCCAGCTGTGTCGCCTTGACTCGGCCGGAATAGCCAGGGCAGTCGGAAATCGAGGCGGAGCGGTTGTGCAGACGCCTTGAACAGCGAAGGACAACCTGACGTTACCACAAAGTGCGGTTGCAGTCCGCGCGCATCACGGGAATCGTCGAGCGACTCCGCACCTGCTGCGTGCATCAGGCGCAGAAAGGCGTGGTCGCCAATCTCGGGGAAAAGTTGCGCACCGTGTTTTCCAAGAAGGCGACCGACGGCGCCCGCAGCGTCGCCGACGCGCAGCTCATGATCGCCGAAAGGGCGGCAGCGAAGAAGATCGCCTGCGCGACGTCGGGGGTGTGTTTGAGGAGCCGCGTCGGCAATACCCGTTGCGAATCGGTTTCGATCAGGCCGCTGAATTGCTCGGGGTTGATCAGCTCTGCCGAGTAGGCAATGAAAATCGGTGCGAAGGTGATCGCGTGTTGACTTGGCTTTTCAAGGCCAGCGATACTCGCACGGATGGCCTTGCACTTCCTCTCCCTGGCGCAAGCAAGCCTGCTCCATCTGGGGCGGCGGGCGCGTGCTCGCTGGGCTTCCTGGCTACGCGTGCTTTTGCTTGCGGCGCAGATCATCGTTCTCGCCCTGGCGTCCTCGAGTTACCGAAGTGGCCGGCAGCGTCAGACCATCCTGCGCCACATCTATCTGGCCACAGCGCCGTTGCTGACCTGGTTCCTGGTTCTCTCGGCGCTTATCAGTCTGGTTCTGATACGCATCGTGGTCGCCACTGCGGTGAGCTACGGCCTCTCGCAGTACGCACTGGAAGTCGTGGTGCGCACGCTGGTGCTGGAACTCATCCCGCTCTACGCGGCGATGTTCGTCGCAGTGCGCTACAGTATGCCCAATGCGCACGGGATTCGCGAGCGTCTCGCTGGGCTGGAGGACGGCGGTATTCGCCGCTCCGAGCAGGAACTGCTCCAGGCCGTATTGCTGCCGTGCGCGCTGGCGGCGGCATTTTCAGTGCTGTTGCTGGCGGCGCTCAGCTGTGTCGTGGCACTGGTGCTGAGTTACCTGACGGTCTATGGTCTTTCGCCTTGGGGCCTGTCTGCCTACACGCACAGCGTGGGAAAGGTGTTCTCGGCGCCCGTGACCCTGATTTTCTCGCTCAAAACCCTGTTTTTCAGCCTCGCCGTGGCCATCGTTCCGATGGCCGCGACCGCTCAGCGCGATTCCGATGGACGCTACAGCCGCGGCAGCGACATCACGGAACTTGCCCGGCTGTTTTCGGTGGTTCTGCTGGTCGAAGTCGTGTCCCTGCTCGGCAACTATTATTGATTGACTTCGCATGAACGAGTCCCCGCCTCCCACGACGGTTCGTCCCGCCGATCAGTCGCCCCAGGTAGTGAAGAACCTGGAGCTCAAGGCCGCGCTGTTGCTGCTGCTCATGATGGCGCTGGTGCTTGCGTCGGGAGCCTATGTGCTCTACGCGCGTGGCTTCTTTGAGCGCACCCAGCAACTGGTGCTGCTTGCCGACGACTCGGAAGGCGTGCTGGTAGGCATGGACATGACCTTCGCCGGCTTTCCGATCGGTCGCGTGGCGCGCATTGAGCTTGCTGATGACGGCAATGCCCGCATCCTGATTGACGTGAAGAGCAGGGATGCCCGCTGGCTGCGCAGTTCCAGCGTCTTTACCATGGAACGTGGCCTGGTTGGCGGCACGCGCATCCGCGCCTTTAGTGGCGTGCTCAACGACCCGCCGCTCGAGAACGGTGCCGTTCGCCAGATCCTGCGTGGCGATGCCCTGGCCGAGCTCCCCCGCCTGGCTGCTTCCGTCAGTGAGCTGCTGGAAAATCTCACTGCGCTGACGGCAGCGGATGCGGCGCTGTTGGCAAGCCTGGCCAATTTGCAGACCGTCACCGAAAAGCTCAAGGGGCCGCAGGGCGCGCTGGGCGTGCTGCTGGGCAACGAGGCAGAGGCGCGCAAGCTGGTCGAGCGGACAAGCGCGCTGCTGGCGCGTGCCGATGTGCTCACCGGCCGCCTCGACAGCCTGGTGGCCAACGCCGACCGCCAGGTTTTTGGCCAGGCCGCCAGACCGCACGGAGTCGCGGAGCAGGGCGGCCTGGTCAGCGAAACACGCACCACCGTCAAGCAGCTCAACGGGCTGCTGGCCGAAGTACGCGGCAGCCTGCAGAAAGTGGATGCTGTGCTGGTCGATGCGCAAGCCATCGCCGGCAACACGCGTGCGGCAACGACCGATCTCGGCGCGCTGCGCAGCGACGTCGAAGCCACTTTGCGCAAGGTCGAGCATCTGGTCAACGAGGTCAACCGCAAATGGCCCTTTGCCCGCGAGACGGAGATCAGGCTGCCATGAGAAGAGGTGGAAGCCGGCTCTTGCCGGCGCTGGCCGCCACGCTGGTGCTCACCGCCTGCGCAGGAGCCCCGCCGCCGCCCGACTGGCAGATGAACGCCAAGGGCAGCCTGGACCGTGCAGCCGAGGCCTATCTCAGTGGCAACAGCCGGCGCGAGGCGCTGGAGTTTGCCCGTGCCCGCGCCGAACTGGCGCGCACCGGCCGCGCCGATCTGCTGGCTCGCAGCGAACTGCTCCGCTGCGCCACGCGCGTCGCCAGCCTTGAAATGGGCGCCTGTTCCGCCTACGAAGCGTTGGCAGCGGATGCTGCACCACCCGAGCAGGCCTATGCGCGCTACCTCTCTGGCCAGGTCGAACCCGCTGATGTGGCTTTGCTGCCGAAGGCGCAGCAGGGTCTTGCCGCCAACCCGGCAGCGCCCGATGCCGCGCTCGCCGCGATCAGCGATCCGCTCTCGCGACTGGTCGCCGCCGGGGTTCTGTTGCGCTGCGGAGCAGCGACGCCTGGCGTCGTCGCGCAGGCAGTGGACACCGCCTCGGCGCAGGGCTGGCGTCGTCCGCTTCTGGCCTGGCTGAAGGTGCAGCAGCAGCTCGCTCAAGCGGCTGCTGAGGTTGACGAGGTGGCGCGCCTGCAGCGACGCATTGACCTGGTGCTGGGTGCACAGCCATAGCTTTCCACGGATCCCGACCGCCTTGCCCGGGAGTCCAGCGCTGACGCATTGGGCTTCCATCACTTCGCTCCAATGGAGCTCTCGCGGGGCCCGAGGCTGCCCGTAGCGTGATAGACTATCGGGCTTGATCAAGACGTCGACATTCCCGCCGAAGTCACGTCGCCAGCGGATGGAAGATGGAAGCTTTCGCCAAAGAAACACTCCCGATTAGCCTCGAAGACGAGATGCGTCGATCGTATCTCGATTACGCGATGAGCGTGATTGTAGGGCGTGCCTTGCCCGACGCGCGCGATGGGCTCAAGCCGGTGCATCGACGCGTTCTGTTCGCGATGCACGAGTTGTCGAACGACTGGAACAAGCCGTACAAGAAATCGGCACGTATCGTCGGTGATGTCATCGGTAAGTACCATCCGCATGGCGACAAGGCGGTTTACGACACCATCGTGCGCATGGCGCAGGATTTCTCCCTGCGCTACATGCTGGTCGATGGACAGGGCAACTTTGGTTCGGTGGACGGCGACAACCCGGCAGCAATGCGTTACACGGAAGTACGCATGGCGCGCATCGGCCACGAGTTGCTAGCCGATATCGACAAGGAAACGGTTGACTTCGGGCCCAATTACGACGGTTCGGAGGAGGAGCCGTTGGTCTTGCCGGCACGAATTCCGAACTTGCTCATCAACGGCTCGTCGGGTATCGCGGTCGGCATGGCGACCAACATCCCGCCACACAACCTCAGCGAGGTGGTCGATGCCTGCCTTGCGCTGCTCAACAACGCCGACGTAACGATCGACGAACTGATCGATCTGCTGCCAGCTCCCGATTTTCCGACGGCCGGCATCATCTATGGCGTCTCGGGTGTGCGCGAGGGTTATCGCACCGGGCGTGGCCGTGTGGTCATGCGGGGCAAGATTCACTTCGAGGACATCGACAAGGGCAACCGCCAGGCAATCATCATCGACGAGTTGCCGTACCAGGTCAATAAGCGGACGCTGCTCGAAAAGATTGGCGAACTGGTCAACGAGAAGAGAATCGAGGGTATCTCCGATCTGCGCGACGAGTCGGACAAGTCGGGCATGCGCGTGGTGATCGAGCTGAAGCGTGGCGAAGTGGCTGAAGTGGTGCTCAATTGTCTGTACAAGCAGACGCAGCTCCAGGACACCTTCGGCATGAACATGGTCGCACTGGTCGACGGCCAGCCTCGACTGCTCAACCTCAAGCAGATGCTGGAGTGTTTTCTCTGGCATCGGCGAGAGGTTCTCACCCGGCGGACCGTCTTCGAGTTGCGCAAGGCGCGCGAGCGCGCGCATATCCAGGAAGGCCTGGCAGTGGCGCTGGACAATGTCGACGAGATCATCGCGCTGATCAAGGCTTCGCCGACGCCCGCCGACGCCCGCCGGGGCTTGATGGCCAGGCTCTGGACTTCGCCGACGGTGGCCGAGATGCTGGCTCGCGCGGCGCTCGACGCGACCCGTCCGGAGGGCCTTGGCCTGGAATATGGGCTGTCGAAGAACGGTTATCTGCTCTCGGAGGCGCAGGCGCAGGCGATCCTGGAGTTGCGCCTGCAGAGGTTGACCGGACTGGAACGCGACAAGATCATCGGTGATTTCGCGGAACTGCTCGAACGGATCGCCGACCTGATGGATATCCTGGCGCGGCCCGAGCGCATCACCGAGATGATCGTCGAGGAATTGACCGGCATCCGGGCGCAGTTTGGCGACAAGCGCCGCTCCGAAATCGTCATTCATACCCAGGATCTCGGGATCGAGGATTTCATCACCCCGGTTGACATGGTGGTGACGCTCTCGCACACCGGCTACATCAAGTCGCAGCCACTCGCCGACTATCGGGCGCAGAAGCGCGGCGGGCGCGGCAAGCAGGCGGCAGCCATGAAGGCGGATGATTTCGTCGATCACCTGTTTGTCGCCAATACGCACGATTTCATCCTCTGCTTCACCAATCGCGGCCGTGTTTATTGGCTCAAGGTCTACGAAGTGCCGCAGGGGACGCGGACCAGCCGCGGCAAACCGATCGTCAATCTCTTCCCGTTCGAGGAAGGCGAGAAGATCAGCGCGATCCTGGCCGTCAAGGAGTTTGCCGACGACCGCTACATCTTCATGTGCACGGCGAGCGGGACGGTGAAAAAGACGCCGCTGTCGGATTTTTCCAATCCGCGCAAGAACGGCATCATAGCCGTCGCGCTCGATGAGGATGATGTCCTGATCGGGGTCGAGATCACCAACGGGACACAGGACGTGGTCCTCGTTTCCGATGCCGGCAAGGCGGTATGGTTCGATGAGGAAGACGTGCGGCCGATGGGACGGACGGCGCGTGGCGTGCGGGGGATGCGGCTGGGCGACCAGCAGCACGTGCTGTCGCTGCTGGTCGCCGACAACGACCAGCAGACCGTCCTGGTGGCGACCGAGAACGGTTTTGGCAAGCGCACCGCTCTGGCCGATTTCCGGCATTCGGGTCGAGGTACGCAGGGCGTTATCGCGATTGCCGCCAGTGAGCGCAACGGCAAGGTCGTCGCCGCCCGGCTGGTGCGCGATGACGACGAAATCATGCTGATCACCACCGGTGGGGTGCTGATCCGCACGCGTGTCCGGGAGATTCGCGAACTGGGTCGCGCGACCCAGGGTGTGACGCTGATCGCTCTTGACGCCGGTGAGAAGCTCGCCGGTCTGGAAAAAGTCGTCGAGAGCGAAGACGACGCCGATCTGGGGTCGGCCGAGAGTGAGGATTCACAACCGGAAGAACCGCCAGCGGTGAATCCGGGCGCAGATCATGAACAGGAATAGTGCGCATGTTTGACCGCCTTCGTCCCGTTTTCCGGTCGCGGACGATGCCGTTGTCGGGGCGGTCCCGGCCTTGCCTGCCCGGCGGTCGGCTTGCGCGTGCGACTCAGCGTCATGCTGGCAGCGAGTGATGGGTGACAATCTTCAGGACGAACTGACGGTCGTTCGCCAGCAGATCGACCAACTCGATGGGCAACTGCTTGAGTTGTTGAACCAGCGTGCGCGGTATGCCCAGCAGGTGGGCGAGATCAAGGCGCGTCATGGCGAGGCCGGCTTCATTTACCGTCCCGAGCGTGAGGCGCAGGTGCTGCAGCGGATCCGGGAGAACAACCCGGGGCCGCTGTCGAGCGAGAGTGTGACCTGGTTTTTTCGCGAAGTGATGTCGGCCTGTCTGTCGCTTGAACAGCCGCTCGGCATTGCCTTCCTTGGACCGCTGGGAACCTTCTCGGAGAGCGCCGTAACCAAGCATTTTGGTCACGCCGCACGTTTGATGCCCCAAATTTCGATCGATGATGTTTTCCGGGAAGTCGAGGCCTGTCATGCCGATTACGCCGTGGTGCCGATCGAGAACTCGACCGAGGGGGCAGTTGGTCGTACGCTCGATCTGCTGCTGACGACGCCACTCAAGATCTGCGGCGAGGTGGTGCTGCGCATCCATCAGCACCTGCTGTCAAACGAGACGGTGCTGGGCCGGGTGAGCAAGGTCTACTCGCACGCGCAGTCGCTGGCGCAATGCCATGAGTGGTTGAACCGCTCATTACCGCTGGCGCAGCGCGTACCGGTCGCGAGCAACGCGCAGGCGGCGCAACTGGCGGCAGCAGAAGCCGGTGCGGCAGCGATCGCCGGCCAGGCTGCGGCCGAGCGCTATCATCTGCCGGAGTTGGCCAGCAACATTGAGGATGAGCCCAACAATACGACGCGCTTCGTCGTCCTCGGTCGTCACGATGCCGGGCCTTCGGGACGTGACAAGACATCCCTGATCATGTCGGCGCACAACCAGACCGGTGCGCTGAGCCAGCTGCTGGCGCCGTTTTCCGATGCCGGCGTTTCGATGACACGGCTGGAATCCCGCCCGGCGCGTCACACGCTGTGGGAGTATGTCTTCTTCGTCGACCTTGACGGTCACCGCAATGATGTGCCCGTGCGGACAGCGCTCGCGGAGCTTGCCCGTCGCGCCCCATATCTCAAGCTTCTTGGTTCCTACCCGGTGGCGGCTTACTAGCAGCCTGTCGGACTTGGCGAAAAGATACTGCTTTTTTTCGAGGACCGCAGATGTCACTCCACGAGCAATCATTACCATACATTCGGGCCGTTTCACCTTACCAGCCAGGCAAGCCGATCACCCAGCTGGCGCGCGAGATGGGTCTTGCCGTCGACCAGATCGTCAAGCTGGCTTCGAACGAGAACCCTCTGGGCATGAGTCCGAAAGCACGAGCGGCAGCGGTCGAGGCGATGGCCAGCCTGGCGCGTTACCCGGATGATTTCGCTCTCAAGCAGGCGTTGTCCGAGCGGACCGGTCTGGGTATGGAACGTATCGTTCTCGGCAACGGATCCAATGACGTCCTTGATCTGATCGCAAGAGTGTTCCTTGCGCCGGGTCGTTCGGCAATTTTTGCCCAGTATGCCTTTGCCGTCTACCCGTTGGCGACGTTGACCACCGGGGCCGAGGGGATTGCCGTTGCGGCCAGGGATTTCGGCCATGATCTGCAGGCCATGCGGGCGGCGATCAGACCCGACACGCGGTTGATCTGGATCGCCAACCCCAATAATCCGACCGGAACCTTTCTGCCCTATCCGCAGCTCAGGCTGTTCGTCGAGTCCGTGCCGGCGGATGTCGTGGTCGTGCTCGACGAAGCGTATAACGAGTACCTGCCGCCTGCCGAGCGATTCGAGACGACGGCCTGGCTGGCTGAAATGCCGAATCTGGTGATCACCCGTACGTTTTCCAAGATCTACGGTCTGGCCGGCCTGCGCATCGGTTACGCGCTGGCGTCAGCCGACATCGCGGACCTCATGAATCGCGTCCGCCAGCCATTCAACTGCAACAATCTCGCCCTGGCTGCTGCCGCCGCGGCGCTCGACGACCACCAGTTCGTCGCCGCTAGCTACGCGCTGAACCGTGCGGGCATGGAGCAGATCGTCGGTGGACTGAAGCGTCTGGGGTGCACGCACATTCCTTCGCACGGCAATTTCGTGACCTTCCGGGTGATCGATGCCTCCCTGGTGAACCCGAGCTTGCTCAAGCAAGGCGTCATCGTTCGACCGATCGCTGCCTACGGCATGCCGGACTGGCTGCGCGTCACGATCGGCACCGAAACTGAAAACCAGCGCTTTCTTGCCGCCCTCGAGGCATCGCTATGAACCACCAGCGCGCCTGGGGGCGGCCGTGAGCGGCGCGCCGTTGTTCGGGAAGGTTGTCGTCTTCGGCGTCGGGCTGATCGGGGGATCCTTCGCGCTGGCGCTGAAGGCCGCCGGGCAGGCAGGCGAGATCGTCGGTTTCGGGCGCACCCTGGGTTCTCTGAACCAGGCGCTGCAACTGGGGATCCTGGATCGCGTCGGCTTCAACGTCGGGCAGGAGGTGTCGAATGCTGACCTCGTGCTGATCGCCACGCCAGTTGGCAAGACCGCAGAGATCATGGCCCGCATAGCCCCTTGCCTCGGATTGCAGACCGTGGTTACCGACGGTGGCAGCACCAAGGAGGACGTGGTCGCGGCAGCCCGCATGCATTTTGGCGAGAGGATCGGGCAGTTCGTTCCCGCCCATCCGATCGCCGGCGCGGAAAACAGTGGTGCATTGGCCGCGCGGGCGGATCTCTATCGCGACAAGCAGGTGGTGCTGACGCCATTGCCGGAAAACGGTCCGCAGCGCGTGGCCCGCGTACGTTCGGCCTGGGAGTGTTGCGGTGGCGTGGTCAGGGAGTTGACTGCAGCCGAGCATGACCGGATTTTCGCCGCGGTCAGCCATCTGCCACACCTCCTTTCGTTTGCCCTGGTGCATGAGCTGGCGAGGCGCGACAATCGCGATCTATTGTTCGGCTTTGCGGCCAGCGGTTTCCGGGACTTCACGCGCATCGCCGCCAGCCACCCGGAGATGTGGCGCGATATCTGCTTGGCCAATCGGGCGGCCTTGATCGACGAACTGGACCGCTACCGCGCGCAACTTGACCAGTTGCGCGATGCGCTGCAACGGGGTGACGGTACTGTCCTGGAAACGACCTTCGATGTTGCCAGGGCGGCTCGGCGCGAGTGGGCCGAGCGCAAGAGGCAGGAGTGAGCGGCGACTTCATCGATCTCCCGCAGTTGCTCGCTGCGCGGGGCAGGGTATGTCTGCCGGGCTCGAAGAGCATCTCCAACCGGGTTCTGCTGTTGGCCGCGCTGGCCGTGGGCAAGACGGAACTGCGCGAGCTGCTGGTATCCGACGACACGGCGCGCATGCTCGATGCACTTCGGGCGCTTGGCGTCGATGTCGAGTTGCGGGCAGATAACGCTGTTGTCATTATCGGTTGCGGTGGCATGTTGCCGGTTCGTCATGCCGATCTCTTTCTCGGTAATGCCGGGACTGCCTTCCGGCCGCTGACTGCGGTGCTGGCTTTCTCTGGCGGTCACTACCAGCTGGCTGGCGTGCCGCGCATGCACGAACGACCGATCGCCGATCTGGTCGATGGTTTGCGTCAGTTGGGCGCAGACATCAGGTACCTTGGTGTGGAGGGCTTTCCGCCGCTGGCAATTCGTCCCCCCGCAAGCTGCGTGCTGAGTACGGTCAGAGTGCGTGGCGACGTGTCCAGCCAGTTCCTGACCGGTTTGCTGATGGCTCTGCCCTTGCGCGGCGTCGAAACCACGGTGGAAGTGGTCGGTGAGCTGATCTCCAAGCCTTACGTAGACATCACGCTGGCCAGCATGGCGCGTTTCGGTGTGCAGGTGCTGCGCGACGGCTGGCGACGCTTTACGGTGCCGGCGGGCAGTTCGTATCGCTCGCCGGGGGTGGTATATGTTGAAGGCGACGCCTCGTCAGCGTCGTACTTTCTGGCCCTCGGCGCGATTGGCGGTGGGCCGTTGCGCGTTGAGGGCGTGGGTCTTGACTCGATCCAGGGCGATGTTCGTTTTGCCGATGCCCTGGCCGGCATGGGGGCTCGAATCACTGCCGGAGCCAACTGGATCGAGGCTTCCTCGCCTCTGCCGGAAGTTGCTGGCGGGAGGCTGCAAGGCGTCGAACTGGATTGCAACCACATCCCCGATGCGGCCATGACGCTGGCTACCACCGCCCTGTTTGCCGAAGGACCGACCACGCTGAGAAACATTGCCAGTTGGCGGGTCAAGGAAACCGATCGTATCGCCGCGATGGCGACCGAGTTGCGGAAGCTGGGTGCGGTGGTCGAGCAAGGGTCGGATTTCATTCGCGTTTTGCCGCCGGCCGGGATTCAGGGTCTGCAGCCGGCCGCGATCGACACCTACGATGACCATCGGATCGCGATGTGTTTCTCGCTGGCAGCCCTTGGCACGCCACTGCGGATCAACGACCCGCAGACGGTGGCGAAGACCTTTCCCGACTACTTCAAGTGCTTTGCGAAGGTTACCCAAGCGGTGCCGGTGATCGCCATCGACGGAACCTCTGCCTCAGGCAAGGGGACCGTCGCGACGCGCGTTGCTCAGGCGCTGGGTTGGCACTACCTCGACTCGGGTGCCTTGTACCGCTTGACCGCATTGGCTGCTTGCCGGGCCGGAATTCCCTGGGACGATGAGGCTGGCGTCGCGGTGATAGCTGCCGGGCTGGATGTCGAGTTTGCCGGGGCGACGATCATGCTGTCTGGCGAAGAGGTTTCGGATGCTATCCGCAGCGAAGAAATCTCTGCGGCGGCTTCGCGGGTGGCGGCGCTTCCCGCCGTGCGTGCTGCCCTGTTGTTCCGGCAGCGCGCTTTCCGTCGCCCACCCGGGCTCGTGGCCGACGGGCGCGACATGGGTTCGGTGGTCTTCCCTGATTCGGCGACCAAGGTCTTCCTCACCGCGAGCGTCGAGATGCGCGCCAGGAGGCGGCATAAGCAGTTGATCGAAAAAGGAATGGCTGCTAGTATTGCAGCCCTCTCGCTGGATCTGCGCGAGCGCGACGAACGGGATAGCCAGCGTAGCGTCGCTCCGATGCAGCAGAGTACGGATGCTGAATTGCTCGACACGACGAACCTGACCATCGAAACAGCGGTGGCACAGGTGCTGGACTGGGTCAACAAGGTTCCGAAAAGTGGGTGAAGCGGCAGCTGCCGTTTGCCCGAGGTGTCACCAGCTCGACGCGTCGTTCCGTTGGCCCGCGGCTCTGCCGCCCGGGGTCTGTCGGTGCAGTGTCCTTGCTTCCCCGCTAGGGTGAGGTTTCCGGAGTGCCCGGAACTGGTGATCGTTTTTAACTCACCCCGCAGTTCTGCGGATAGGTAATTCAACTCATATGTCAGCCAATCCCACCATGCAAGAAAGCTTTGCCGAACTTTTCGAAGAGAGCCTCGGACGTCAGGAAATGCGTCCTGGAGAGGTGATTACCGCGGAGGTTGTGCGCATCGACCACAACTTCGTGGTTGTCAATGCCGGTCTCAAGTCGGAGAGCTACATTGAAATCGCGGAATTCCTCAGTGACAAGGGCGAACTCGAAGTCACCGTCGGTGATTTCGTCCAGGTCGCCATTGAGCAACTCGAGAACGGCTTTGGTGAAACCCGCCTGTCGCGTGACCGGGCGAAACGGGTCGCCGCGTGGAATGCGCTCGAGCAGGCGCTGAACGATGGTACGCTGGTCACCGGCACGATCACCGGCAAGGTCAAGGGGGGGCTGACGGTAATGACCAACAGCGTCCGCGCCTTCCTGCCGGGTTCCCTGGTTGACATGCGTCCGGTCAAGGACACCACGCCCTATGAGGGCAAGACCTACGAATTCAAGGTCATCAAGCTCGACCGCAAGCGTAACAACGTGGTTGTTTCACGTCGTGCTGTTCTCGAAGCCAGCGTTGGTGAAGAGCGCGATGCACTGCTGGCAGCCCTCAAGGAGGGCAGCGTTGTCAAGGGCGTGGTCAAGAACATCACCGATTACGGTGCCTTCGTTGATCTCGGTGGTATCGACGGTTTGCTGCACATCACGGATCTGGCATGGCGTCGCGTTCGCCACCCCTCCGAGGTGCTTGCGGTTGGCGACGAAGTCCAGGCCAAGATCCTGAAGTTCGATCAGGAAAAGAACCGCGTTTCGCTGGGTCTCAAGCAACTGGGTGAAGACCCGTGGGTTGGCATCTCCCGCCGCTACCCGCCGACCACACGCCTTTTCGGCAAGGTGACCAATCTGACCGACTACGGCGCTTTTGTCGAAATCGAGCAGGGTATCGAAGGCCTGGTGCACGTTTCCGAGATGGACTGGACCAACAAGAACGTCCACCCGTCGAAGGTCGTGCAGCTGGGTGACGAAGTCGAAGTGATGATCCTCGAAATCGATGAAGATCGCCGCCGTATTTCCCTGGGCATGAAGCAGTGCGCGGCAAACCCGTGGGATGAGTTTTCAATGAACTACAAGAAAGGCGATCGGGTGCACGGCGGCATCAAGTCGATCACCGATTTTGGCGTGTTCATCGGGCTGCCCGGCGGCATTGACGGCCTCGTCCATCTGTCCGACCTGTCGTGGTCTCTGCCCGGTGAGGAAGCCATCCGCAATTTCAAGAAGGGTGACGAGGTTGATGCGGTGGTACTGGCGATCGACACTGACAAGGAGCGGATCTCTCTCGGGATCAAGCAGCTTGACGGTGATCCCTACACCAGCTACATCGCGACCCACGACAAGAACAGTATCGCGCGTGGGGTGGTCAAGTCGGTGGATGCGCGTGGCGCTGTGGTAATGCTGGAAGGTGACATCGAGGCTTACCTGCGCGCTTCTGAGGTGTCGCGCGACCGGATCGACGATCTGACCAAGGTGTACAAGGAAGGAGACAAGGTTGAAGCGATGATCATCAACGTGGATCGCAAGACACGTTCGATCAGCCTGTCGATCAAAGCCCGGGAGCAGGCCGAGCAGCAAGAGGCGATGCAGAAGTTTTCTGCTGACAGCAGCGCCAGTTCCGGTACGACCAATCTGGGTGCCTTGCTCAAGGCCAAGCTGAATAACCCCCAATAGGGTTACGGAATGACCAAGTCGGATCTTATCGCCGAACTGGCTGGGCGCTTCCCGCAACTGGTCGCCAAGGATGCAGATATGTCGGTGAAAATGATTCTTGATGCGATGGCAGAAGCGCTGGCCAGGGGGGATCGCATCGAGATTCGTGGTTTCGGCAGTTTTGCGCTGAACTACCGCCCGCCGCGTGTCGGTCGCAATCCAAAGTCTGGTGACAAGGTTGAGGTTCCCGAAAAATGGGTGCCGCATTTCAAGGCCGGCAAGGAACTGCGGGAGCGCGTCGACGGCTCGCTGGAATCGATCTGAGTGGTCAGGGCGTGGCGTATTGCGGGCGGTAACGACAGTTGCCGCCCGTTTTCTGTGGGACGGTGATTGATGCGTGCGTTGCTGTGGGCGTCGAGAATCGTCCTTTTTCTTTTCCTTTTCGCGTTCGCCATCAAGAATACCGAGCCGGTGGGCGTCCGCTTCCTGCTGGACACTGTCTGGCAGGCACCTCTGGTGATCGTCTTGCTGGTTTTTTTGTCGCGGGTGCCGCGCTTGCTGTCCTGTCGTTGCTGGGTAGCGTATTTGGTCTGCGTCGGGAGGTCGCAAAGCTGAAGCGCGAACTGAAGGAGAAGGCCGGCAGCCTGGTCACATATCAGGATCGTCAGGTCTGAATCTGTCGGGGAGGCCGCGCTGACCGTTCGTCTGATGATCTCCGCTCCTGCCCCATCCCGGCAACTGCAGTTGGCCGGTCATATTATCCTCGAAGGCATCATTGATGATCGAGTTCGAGTACTGGCAGCTATTGCTTTTTCCGCTGTTTTTTGGTCTCGGCTGGGCCGCAGCGCGCATCGATATCCGGCATCTGGTGAAGGAGTCGCGCGCCCTGCCGCGTTCGTATTTTCAAGGTCTCAACTTCTTGCTCAACGAGCAGCCAGACCGCGCTATCGAGGCTTTTGTGGAAGCCGTCAAGGTCGATCCGCAGACGGTCGAGTTGCATTTTGCGCTCGGTAGCCTGTTCCGTCGTCGGGGGGAGACCGACCGTGCGATCCGGATGCACCAGAATCTCATCGAACGTGAGGATCTGAAGCAGGACCTGAAGCTGCAGGCACTGGCTGAACTCGGACAGGACTATCTCAAGGCCGGCCTGCTCGACCGCGCTGAAGAGGTTTTTGACAAGTTGCGCCACTCAGAACTGGCCGAAAGCGCCAAGCGCAACCTGCTCGAGATCTATCAACTTGAAAAGGACTGGGAGAAGGCGATAGCGATCGCCTCTGAACTGCCGGACTTCGCTTCCCACAAGGAGGTTGCGGAGTACTACTGCGAGCTGGCCGCGGCCGAGCTGATGCGCTCGCGGCGGGATCTGGCGGCGGCGTACCTGGATACCGCGCTGGAGCGCAATCGGAAGTGCGTTCGAGCCAGTCTTCTCCAGGGGGACATTCAGTTGCAGCAGGATCAGCCGCTCGCCGCTATCGAATCATGGCAGCGGATCGAGCAGCAGGATCCAACTTACCTGGCATTGGTCGCGCAGCGTCTGCTTGACGCTTTTCGCAAGCTGGATCGACGCGAAGAGGGACTACAGTTGTTGCGTGGTTACCTTGAACACTATCCGTCGCTTGACCTGCTGGACGTGGTTTTTCAACTGGTGCTCGAGGGCGATGGGGCCGAAGCTGCGTACAAGTTGGTTCGCGACGAGTTGAAGCGTAACCCGACTCTGCTTGGATTCGACAAGTTGCTGGCGGCGAGACTGCTGTTTGCCTCGCCGGACAGTCGTCCGGACCTGGAGTTGGCAAAGGGCATCGTTCAGACCTACACCCGTCGCCTGGCTCGCTATCGGTGCGATAATTGCGGTTTCAAGGCGCGCCAGTTCTATTGGCGCTGTCCGGCCTGTGGCGGCTGGGAAACCTATTCGCCGAAGCGGACCGAAGAGTTCGATCTGACACCTTAGGAGTTTCGTCTTGCCATTCACCGTGCCTGGCATGAGGCGGGTCAGCCTCGTGAGCAAAGTTTTTCCTGCCGAGATGGGTTGCCGTGCACGTTGGTGACCTGTCGGCTGCACGGCTGCTCATCGTCGGCGACGTGATGCTTGATCGGTACTGGTTTGGCGACGTTGCACGTATCTCACCCGAAGCGCCGGTGCCGGTTGTGAAGGTGGGCCGCAGTGAAGAGCGACCTGGAGGCGCCGCCAACGTGGCACGCAATGTCGCTGCCCTGGGTGCGCGGGTTGCCCTTCTCTCCGTCGTTGGCGACGATGAGGCTGGCCAGAGCCTGCACCGCCTGCTGGCGGCCAGCGGGATCGATGTCAGCCTGCATGTCGATCCCGCGATCAGCACGACAGTCAAGCTGCGTGTGATCGGCCGGCAGCAGCAGCTGTTGCGGATTGATTTTGAAACCACTCCATCGCATGAGGTGCTGCGCGCCAAACTCGTCGAGTTCAAGGCGCGTTTGCGGGAATGTGATGCGGTGATCCTCTCTGATTACGGCAAGGGTGGCCTGGCGCACATCGGTGAGATGATCCGTCTGGCAGGCGCTGCCGGCAAGCAGGTCCTGGTCGATCCCAAGGGTGACGACTTTTCGAAGTATGCGGGCGCGACCGTGGTGACACCCAACCGCGCCGAGTTGCGTGAAGTGGTGGGCCGCTGGCACGATGATGAGGAACTGGCGCGCAAAGCCGAAGCACTGCGCGCCAGGTTGCGACTGGAGGCCTTGCTGGTCACCCGCAGTGAGGAGGGGATGTCGCTCTTCCACGCCGGCGGTGCGCTCCACGAGAAGGCGGTGGCCCGAGAGGTGTTTGACGTTTCGGGGGCTGGCGACACGGTGATCGCCACCCTGGCAGTGATGCTCGCGGGTGGTGCCAGCTGGCCGGAGGCGGTGCATGCGGCGAACGTCGCCGCCGGCGTGGTGGTTGGCAAGCTCGGTACGGCGGTCGTCAGTCGCGACGAACTGGCTGCCGCACTGAAATGAGGTAAGTGCATGTACACAATAGTGACCGGTGCGGCCGGCTTCATTGGCTCCAATCTTGTCAAGGCGCTCAATGACCGGGGAGTGCGAAAGATCATCGCTGTCGACAATCTGAGCCGGGCCGACAAGTTCCGCAACCTCGTCGATTGCGACCTTGCTGATTACATCGACAAGCATGAATTCCTCGACCGCCTGCTTGCCGGCGACTTCGATGGTGACGTCGATGCGATTCTCCACCAGGGTGCGTGTTCCAATACCATGGAGAGCGACGGCCGCTACATGATGGAGAACAACTACCGTTACTCGCTCGCGATCCTCGACTGGTGCCTCGACCAGGAGGTGCAGTTGCTCTATGCATCAAGCGCGGCGACCTATGGCGGTGGCAGCGTTTTTCGGGAGGAGCGCGCTCATGAAGCGCCGCTCAACGTGTACGGCTATTCGAAGTTCCTTTTCGACCAGATTGTTCGTCAGCGCCTGGCGGTCGCCGGTTCGTTCAACTCGCAGGTCGTCGGTTTCCGCTATTTCAACGTCTATGGTCCGCGGGAATCGCACAAGGCGCGAATGGCTTCGGTCGCCTTTCATCATTACCAGCAGTTTCGCAACGAGGGCAAGGTCAGATTGTTCGAAGGCTGCGCCGGCTATGCGGACGGCGAGCAACGGCGTGATTTCGTTCATGTCGGGGATGTCACGCGCGTCAATCTGCATTTTCTTGATCATCCGCATCTCGAAAAATCCGGTATCTACAACGTCGGTAGCGGTCGGGCCCAGGCCTTCAATGAGTTGGCGGCAGCCAGCGTCAATGCCTGCCGGGCACTGTCCGGTGACCAGCCGCTGCCCCTGGCGCAACTGGTTGAACGGGGGTTGATTGAGTACGTACCGTTTCCGCCGGACCTCGTTGGCAAATATCAGAGTTTCACCGAGGCTGACCTGTCGAAGCTGCGCAAGGCGGGCTACGAGCTGCCGTTCGCGAGCGTCGAGGAAGGCGTTTCACAGTACGTGCGATGGCTGTACAGTCATGGATAAAGTGCTCGAGGATTACGTCGGGGATACGCCGCTGGTTCGTCTGCAGCGTTTGCCGGGGACCGCCGGCGAGGCTCGCGGGAACCGCATTCTGGCCAAACTGGAGGGAAACAACCCGGCCGGTTCGGTCAAGGATCGCCCCGCGCTGTCGATGATTGCGCGCGCCGAAAAGCGGGGCGATATCACGCCGGGGGATACGCTGATTGAGGCCACGTCCGGGAATACCGGCATTGCGCTGGCGATGGTTGCTGCTGCACGCGGTTACCGGATGATTCTGGTCATGCCGGAGAACCAGAGCCTAGAACGTCGGCAGACGATGCAGGCTTTTGGCGCAGAACTGGTGCTGGTGTCCCGGGATGGCGGCATGGAACTCGCGCGCGACGTGGCCGAGAGCATGCGCAATGAAGGGCGGGGTATCATCCTCGATCAGTTCGCGAATCCGGACAACCCGCTGGCGCACTATGAAGGCACCGGTCCCGAGCTGTGGCGGCAGACCGGCGGGGCAATCACGCATTTCGTCAGCAGCATGGGAACCACCGGGACGATCATGGGGGTCTCACGCTACCTCAAGGAGCAGAATCCTGCCGTCTGCATCATCGGTTGTCAGCCGGAGGAGGGTTCGCAGATTCCTGGCATCCGCAAATGGCCGGAAGCCTACCTGCCAAAGATATTTGATCGTACGCGGGTCGATCGCGTTGAGCCGGTTGCCCAGGGAGAGGCGGAGGAGATGACCCGCCGCCTGGCGCGCGAGGAGGGTATCTTTGCCGGCATCTCGTCCGGTGGCTCGCTGGTCGTTGCCCTGCGCCTCGCCAATGAACTCGAGAACGCGACCATCGTCAGCATCGTTTGTGATCGCGGTGACCGCTACTTGTCGACCGGGGTGTTTCCGGCTTGAGAGTGTTGGATGAAGCCGGTTCTCGTCTTTGACATCGAGACCATTCCTGACGTAGAGGGTTTGCGCCGGTTGCATGCTCTCGACCCGGCGCTTTCTGACGACGAGGTCGCCGAACTTGCCTTTCAGCATCGGCGGGCGGCCAGCGGGCACGATTTCCTGCCGCTGCACCTGCAACGGGTGGCGGTGATTTCCTGCGTCCTCAGGCTAGGCAAGGATTTTCGGGTCTGGTCGCTGGCCGAGCCAGAGCAGGGCGAAGGCGAGATCATTCAACGCTTTTTCGATGGCGTGGACAAGTTTACGCCGCAGATGGTGTCCTGGAACGGCGGTGGATTTGATCTGCCGGTATTGCACTATCGCGGGCTGATTCACGGGGTTGTCGCGCCCCGCTACTGGGACCTCGGTGACGGTGACTACGCTGACAGCCGCGACTTCAAGTGGAACAACTACATCAGCCGCTATCACACGCGGCACCTTGATCTGATGGACCTGCTGGCGATGTATCAGCCGCGTGCCAGCGCGCCGCTTGACGAGCTTGCAAAGCTGATCGGTTTCCCCGGAAAACTCGGCATGGACGGCAGCAAGGTGTGGCAGGCCTGGCAGGCGGGCCGGATCTCCGAAATTCGCGATTACTGCGAAACCGATGCCCTCAATACCTATCTCGTCTCGGTCCGCTTTCGCCTGATGCGCGGCGAGCTTTCACGGGCCGAATACGACCAGGAGATGTCCTTCCTGCGCAGTGAACTGGAGAGGCTCAGCAAGCCGCACTGGCAGGAGTTCCTGGTTGCCTGGCAACCGGGCTGATAGGTTTTTTGTCTTGTGTTGCCCCGCGCTGGCGGAGCTCTCCGTGATCAGTGTTTTTTGTCCAGCCCGCGGAGGTCCATGGCGACGCCACGAAATGACTTCTGGCGTAGCGGCACGTTTGCGGTCTTGCAGACGTCATTGCCGTCATCGCTGAGCAGATAGAGCGCGCTCTTGCTGTCTGCCGCGAAGACCGCCTCCGGATGCATTGTGCCAAAGTCGACTTTCTTGACCCGCCTGGCCGAGTCAGTGCCCTTGCCGGACCAGATATAGAGGGCAAAACCTTTGTCACTGCGCTTGCCCTTGTCAAATGGTCCGGCGACGATCACGTAGCGCGATTCTACGAACTCGATGCTACGAATTCCTCTTCTGCCGAGATCAAGCGCAACAGGATCCCCGAAAACTGGTGCGGCCGCCTTGGCGATCACCTCAGCTGGATTCTTCAAGGGCACCAGCCACGCCTTGCCGTCGGGCAGCGGATTGCGGAAGCCAATCAGCAGGTGCCCGTTGGGGGTCGCGGCAAGGCCTTCGATATTGAAGCCGCCCGGGTCTTCGGGCGGCTTCTGCAGAGCGCTCGCCGTAGCCAGTGGCGCGAAGCGTGGATCGCCAATCAGATCGGGGATGAGCCGCTTGTAGGGCGGTGCGGTCAGCGCCTTTACCCTGGGTCCGGAAGCAGTCTCGATCACCTCGGTGGCAAAAAGCTGCTGCCTCGCTTCCTGGATCTTCCCCTCGCCGTTGCGTCCGTGCGAGGATATCCAGTAGATCCGGTCTTTGATCCGGGCGGCACCCTCGATGTCTCCTTTCCTGTTCTTGCCGTCTGGCTGGCGATTGCCAAGGTAGTCGGTGAGGTCGACGCTGGCGGCGGGGTCGGGCTCGCCAAAGCGATAGATGGTCAGGATGTCGTGATCGTCGTCAGCGACGACGAAGTGCGTCGGGCTGAGCGCGACGCCCGCGGAGGCATCACAGAGGCCACGGTACCGCGTTGTTTCTGCCTCGGCGGGCGCAGCGGTCAGGACAGACGCCAGCAGTATGGCGGTGGCAGGAATCAGGCGGCTCATGAATGGTGATCTCCTGGCGTTGCGGAGGGTGAAGTGTAGCGTCGGGTGCTGCCCGGCAAGCCGTTTGCGGGTTTTCGGCGGCATTCATGCCCCAGTCTGCAACGATGATGCGACCATCGCGGCGGAAGCGGACCAACAAAGCGATTTGCAGAATGCCGAAGACATGTCAGAATCGGCGCCTCTGCAGAAAACACGGTTAGGGAGAAAGTACATGCGGCTCGATCGCTGGGTTCCGTTTATCCTGACGACTCTGTGCCTATGTCTTGTCATGCCAGCACAGGCGGCCGGGACGCTTGACAAGATCAAGGCATCCAAGACGATTTCGCTGGGTTACCGGGAGGCGTCGATTCCGTTCTCGTATACCGGCAATGATAACCAGCCCTGGGGCTATTCCGTCGATCTGTGCACCAGGGTGGTGGCTGCGATCGTCCGACAGCTCGGTATTGACGAATTGCAGTTGCTTTGGGTGCCAGTGACTCCTGAAACCCGCATTGCCAAGCTGAAGTCGGGTGAGATCGACCTCGAATGTGGTTCTACCACCAGTTCGCTTTCGCGCATGCAGGAAGTTGATTTCAGTCTGCCAACCTTCATCGATGGGGCTGCCTACCTCTCACGCCGGGCTGCGGGTATCAAGCGTTTCGAGGATCTGGCTGGCAAGCGGATTGCCGTCGCCGCCGGGACAACAACCGAACGGACGATCGCCGATGCCCTGACGCAGCATAAGGTGGCCGCCGAGCTGGTCAGGGTCAGCGACCACCAGCAGGGGATTGCGGAGATGGTGAAAGGGAAGGTCGATGCCTACGCCTCGGATCGTGCGCTGCTGATTGGCCTTGCCCTGGACTCCGGCACTCAGACAGACTGGGCGATCGGTCACGAGACTTTTTCCTATGAGCCGTATGCCTTGATGATGCGCCGCAACGACGCGGACTTTCGCCTGGCGGTGAATCGTGAGTTGGCCCGCCTCTGCCGGAGCCGCGAGATCTACGGCATTCATGACCGCTGGTTTGGCTTTCTTGCCAAACCAGGAGCACGGCTGGAGAGTCTGTATTTTCTGAATGGCCTGCCAGAGTAGGAATCTGGCTGGCAGTCAGCGGGTGGCTAGATCGTGCCGGTGTCGTCCACCTGGACGAGGTCCCGGTAGGCGTGCCAGGTTGCGTGCCCGACCAGAGGCATGGTCAGAATCAGACCGAAGAAGAACGTCGCGAATCCGATAGTGACGAGGAGCACGATGCAGGCGGCCCAGAGCAGCATCGGGCCGGGGTTGCGACCACAGGCGACAAGGCTGGCGATCGCTGCGGTGATAGCATCGGTCTTGCGGTCGAGCATCAGCGGCAGGGCGATGACACTGATGGCAAAGACGAAGGTCGCAAAAAAGCCACCGACAGCGAAATAGACGAGCGCGAAATCGGCTTGCTCGAAGGTCAGGACCGTGCGCACCACGTCGGCAAAGCTGGGCAGTCCGCCAGCAAAAAAGAGTGCAAAAACAACGATTGATGCGCGCGCCCAGACGAGCAGGACAACCGCCAGCAGGGCGGCAAAGAGGCCGACATTGGCCAGGTTGGGGCGCCACGCAGCAACGGTAGGGAGGAGTTGTGGCGGTTCTCCGAGTTCCATTCGTCGACTGAGGTCGTAGAGCCCCAGTGCGAGGAAAGGGCCCAAGAGCAGAAAGCCTGTCGTGAGTCCCGCGAAGAGCGCATAGGCCTGGGCAAAAACCGCCTGCATCAGCCAGCCAGCGGCGGCAAAGCAGGCGCCATAGAAGAGACTGGCCACGCCTCCCTTGCGGCAGTCCCGCCAGCCCGCGCCTAGCCACTCGAGGATTGCTCGGGCGTGCACCTGGCGAATGATCGGGAAGCGACTTGCGGGGCCCTTGCTGTCTGGCAAATTGTCCTGGTTCATCGGCTGCTCTCGGTGGCTATCGTTAGGGTATCGCAGTTGAGGGACGCATCCTAACAGGTGGAGCGTTGGCAGCAATAGTCTGTTTCCGGGCCTGGCGTGCCCGGCACTCCTCCCGGTGGTGTGGCTTGGGGCGGTGAGCGGATGCGCCCGATGGTTTGCGACGGCCCGCGCCGCCAGTGATGTCCGCACTCACTACCGGAGCTGACAGCCGCAAGCAGCGCTTGACTCGAAAGCGCGCTCGCTTACAATCCGGACGGAAGTCGCCGCGTCGGCGCTTGCGCCGAGCGCATTGGATGTCGCAGAGGGACTGCAGTCGTTCTGCGGGCGGCGGCAAGCGGTCGCTTTTTCTTCGCTAAGAATGGGGGTTGGGAATGAATGTTCTTCTGCTGCTCTTGGGACGTACCGCCGGCATCGGCGGACTGCTTCTTTGCATCGCTGCTGCCGCGGTACGCCTGCAGGGGAAGTACTACATGGGGGGGGTTCAACTGACGACTCTGCTGCAGGCTGGCATCGCAGCAACGGCCATTGGCTGCTTTTTCCTGTTGTGGGCGCTGACTGCGGCAGGCAGGTCGGTTGGCGCAGTCCGATCGCAGGACTGATCCAGCCGCATCTGGCGGGGAGGCCAGGCCGGTCAGCGCGCCGCCAGCATTGTCTGTCGTCTTGGTGTTGCCTTCTCGGTGTCAGCAAACCCCGCGGTCGCATGCGCAGGCTCTCGGCCTGGCGTATTTTCGCGCGGCCGAAAGACCTTGCACCTGCTCGACGCGTGCTTGGCGGGTCGTTCGGCTCTTTCGGGATACGCCGAAGCCACTGATCCTGGAGGCCGCAATAGGTACTCGGTGGATTATCCATCATCTGTGCACTTGAGGAAGTCGCGGCAAGCATGAACAACCGCACACTCTGGTTGACCATGGTCAGGCATCATTGGCGCTGCGAGCAACGAGGCAGCCATCGGCTGCCTGCCATAAAGCCATTCGCTGACCTGGCACGCGCCGGCTAACCGCTTGCCGCTCACAACCTCTTCAGATGAACTGGCGGTGGCGTCGGGTTGGTCTCGGCTGGTGCCGGTTGGCCTGGCTGCCGACGGCTGGCCAAGCCGAGGTAATAGCGTTGTTTTTAAGGAAGCGTGTGGATGACTAAGAACCCCCAGCAGCGCCCCGAACTTGAAGAGGCGCTGCTGTCCTTTCGCCGGGCCTTCCTGACGGTCGGCGCTTTCAGCTTCTTCATCAATCTGCTGATGCTGACGCCCGCCATCTACATGCTTCAGATCTACGACCGCGCTTTGGGGAGCAGCAACGTGACGACACTGCTGATGCTGACCCTGATTACGCTCGGGTTGTTTGCGTTGATGTCCTTGCTCGAGTGGATCAGGTCGATGGTTCTCGTGCGCGTCGGGGCACGCCTCGATCTCGACGTCAATACACGGGTCTTCAATGCCACCTTCGAGCGCAACCTCAGGCAAGCTGGCCAGAATCCGGCGCAAGCGTTGAACGATCTTTCGTCGATGCGGCAGACACTGACCGGTGCCGGCCTGATCGCTCTGACGGACGCGCCATGGATGCCGATCTATCTGATCGTGATCTTCATGCTTCATTTTCAACTCGGCGTCTTTGCACTGATCGGGGTACTGCTGCTGGTGGCCCTGGCGGTGGTCAATGAGCGCGTTTCGGCAGCGCCGTTGGCGGAAGCGCAGAAGCTCGCCATGGCGTCTAACGCGCAGGCCAACAATCATCTGCGCAATGCCGAGGTGATCGAGGCCATGGGCATGCTGCCAGCGATTCGCGCGCGCTGGTTTCAGTTGCACCAGAAGTTCCTGATGCAGCAGGCCGTGGCGAGCGATCGCGCCGGTGTTCTGAACGCGCTGACCCGGTTCGCGCGCATCTCGATGCAGTCGCTGGCGCTGGGCTATGGCGCGTTGCTGGCGATCAGCGGCGAGATCACGCCGGGCATGATGATTGCCGGCTCGATACTGGTTGGCCGTGCGCTGGCGCCGGTCGAAGTCTTGATCGCCAACTGGAAGCAATTGGTTTCAGCGCGCGCCGCCTACCAGCGCCTGACCGAACTGCTGCGCATCTATCCGGCTCGTGTCGCCGGGATGCCCTTGCCGCGGCCGCTGGGTGAAGTGCTGGTCGACAACGCTGCGACCGCCGCGCCGGGAAGCAAGGTGCTGATCCTCAGGAACGTGAACTTCAGCCTCAAGGCGGGGGAAGTGGTGGCAGTGATCGGCCCCAGCGCGTCCGGCAAATCTACCCTGGCACGTCTGCTGGTGGGCATCTGGCCCGCGCTTGCCGGCTCCGTCCGCCTTGATGGCGCGGACATATTCACGTGGAGCAAGGACGAACTCGGCCCCTATCTGGGCTATTTGCCGCAGGACATCGAATTGTTTGACGGGACGGTAGCCGAGAACATCGCTCGTTTCGGCGAGGTCGATTCGGATACGGTTCTGGCAGCAGCGCGGGCCGCGGGTGTTCACGAACTGATTCTGCTGCTTCCCAAAGGCTATGACACGCCTCTTGGCGACGCGGGTAGCGCCCTCTCGGGGGGCCAGAAGCAACGGATTGGCCTGGCACGGGCCTTGTACGGCGACCCCGCATTGATCGTCCTCGATGAGCCGAATTCCAACCTGGACGATCAGGGCGAGGCAGCTTTGGCCGAGACGATCCGGCGCCTGAAGGCGAAGAAGCGTACGGTGGTGATCATTACCCATCGCCTGACTACGCTGGCGGTGGCCGACAGCATTCTCGTCATGCACGAAGGAACGGTGAAGGCGCATGGTCCTCGCGATCAGGTCCTGGCAGCCATTCGCTCGGGGAATGCGTCGACTGCGGGTGGTCGCACAGATACAGCGGCTCGTCCGGCGCCGCCGGTGGCGGCTGCCGGCAGTCTTCCAGTGGCGCCGATTGTCGGCGCCTGATTTGTGAGCTAGGAGTATGGCGATCAACCTCTTTGACCGGAACAATGCAACCGACAGCGACATCAGTGATGTCAGTGATGTCTGCGAGAAGAAGACAGGGGCGGTAGCGGGTGTCGATATCAATCATGGACGTGCTGCCCGGCTCGGTTGGTGGGTGCTGGCCATCGGCTTTGGCGGTTTCCTATTGTGGGCCGCCTTGGCGCCGCTCGACCAAGGGGTGCCGGCCGGTGGTCAGGTGGTGGTGACGGGTAACCGCAAAACGGTACAGAATCTTGGGCCCGGAATGGTTCAGGCCATCCTGGTCAAGGACGGTGACGAGGTCAAGGGCGGCGATGTGCTCGTGCGACTCGACCCAACCCAGGCCCGTTCGTCGTTCGAAGTGGCTCGCAGTCAGTGGTTCGTGGTCAAGGCTGCCGAGGCAAGACTGCTGGCCGACGCCCAGGGGAGTTCGGAAATCGTCTTTCCCGACGAACTGCTGAAGGAGAAGGACGATCCGCGAGCAGCCAGTGCGATGGCAGTCCAGACGCAGTTGTTGCGCTCCAGGCAGGCGGGGCTGCAGGCCGAACTGGGAGCGATGAAGAACATGCTGGCCGGCCTCCAGTCGTCTGCCAAGGGCCTGGAGGCCACCCGCCGGGCCAAGGAGGAGCAGACAAAGCTCCTGCTCGAGGAATTGAAGGGCCTCCGGGAGCTGGCGGCCGATGGCTATCTGCCGCGCAACCGACTGTCGGAGCAGGAGCGCCTGTTGGCGCAACTCAGCGGCGCCATTTCCGAGGACCTGGGGAATCTCGGTCGCACGCAGCAAAGCATCGGCGAGGTCAGGATGCGAATGGTGGCGCGCCAGCAGGAGTATGAAAAAGAAGTGGAAAGCGGGCTGGCCGACGTGCAGAAGGAGGCCAGTTCGCTCGATAGCCGTCTCACGGGGCTGGCTTTCGAACTGGCCAACACCGAGGTCCGTGCCCCATCAGAGGGGATCGTCGTCGGCTTGAGCATCCATACTGTCGGCGGCGTGCTGGCGCAGGGTACGCCGCTGATGGACGTGGTGCCGAAGAACGAGCCATTGCGAATCGATGTGCAGATTCCGACGACGCTGATCGACAAGGTGCGTCCGGGCCTGCCGGTCGACATCACGTTTCCGGCTTTCAACCAGAAGACCACGCCACAGATTCCGGGCGAGTTTGTTCAGGTGGCTGCCGACGCGACGACCGATCCGCAGGGGAAGATCCCGCCCTTCTACCGTGGACAGGTGGTAGTGACCGAGGCCGGCATGAAGAAACTGAAGATGCACGAGATCAAGGCGGGAATGCCCGCAGAGGTGTTCATCAAGACCGGCGAGCGCACGATGCTGAACTATCTGTTCAAGCCGCTGCTCGATCGGATGAAGTCGGCCCTGACTGAGGAGTGAGCATGAGTAGCTGGGCTGCCGGGCTGGCCGGCTGCATGCTGGCGCTGTTGTCTTCGCAGGGGCTGGCCGCCGGCCTGATGGATGCGTACCAGGCGGCCCGGCAGAACGATCCGGCCTTCCGCGCGGCGCGCCACGAGCGGGACGCCGGTCAGTACGCCATCGCTATCGGTCGCGCGGGATTGTTGCCTAACGTAGCGATTACCGGCTCCCTTTCGAAGAACAAGGGCGAGCGCGAATCGACGCGGGCTGACCTTAGTCAGGATCTCGATTATCGGGAACAGGCGGCCGCGATAGTCCTGCGGCAACCACTGTTCAACTACGACAGTTTTGTGCGTTACCAGCAAGGAGGCATCCAGGCCGCTTTCAGCGATGCCGTCTTCGACCGCAAGGAGGCGGAACTGGCAGTCAAGCTCTCGGGTGCTTACTTTGACGCGCTGTTCTCGATGGAGAGACTGGCCCTGACCGATGCTGAAATATCGGCCTATCAGGCGCAGCGCGAACTGGCCGAGCGGCGTCGCAAAGGTGGTGAGGGTACGGTGACCGAGGTTGCCGAAGCAGAGTCCAGACTACAGCTCGCCCGTGCCGGACGCGCCGATGCGCTCGACCGCTTGTCGGTCGCAATGCTGCGGCTGGAAAGCATGACCGGCCAGCCGATGGCTCCACTCTGGCCCCTCCGCCCGGAGTTCTCGCCCAACGGCGTGCAGCCCGGGAACCTGGACGAATGGTCGATGCTGGCGCAGGGCAACAGTGCAGAGATTCGTTCCCGGCGCAAGGCGTACGAGTTTGCCAGCCTGGAGGTCGACCGCAACCGCGCAGGCCATTATCCGCAGCTCGACCTGGTCGCCCGGTCTTCGAGGGCAGAGAACGAAACGATTTCGCAGCTCAACCAAAAAGACTCGATCAATGCCGTCGGTGTGCAGCTCAACATTCCGCTGTTTGCCGGCGGCCGAGTCAACGCGCTGACCGGCCAGGCGGTGGCTAACCGCGAGCGCGCTCAGGCTGAATTGGATGCTGCGGTGAATGAGGTGCTGATTGAGGTCAGGCGGCAGTTCATGGCGGTCGAGACAGGTGGTAGCAAGATTGCCGCCTACGAGAAGGCGGTCGATGCCAGCGCAGTGGCGGTTGAAGGCACGATGCGTGGCATGAAGGCGGGGATCCGGACCAACACAGACGTGCTCGACGCCGAACGGGTGATGTTCGTTGCCAGGCGTGACCTGGCGCAGGCGCGTTACGAGTATCTGGCCAACGTACTACAGCTCAAGGCGGCCGCCGGCGTGCTGTCGGAAAAGGATGTGGCCGAGATTGCGACCCTGCTCGTGCCTCCAAAGTGAATTGGGTGATGGCCCCAAGCGCAACCGAGACTCATACCGCCCGACGAGCTTGTGCTCTTCGATCAGCGTGCCTTAGGTGCTGAGTGTTGCGGCGATCGTCTAGCATTGATCGTCGGTTTACCGGCTGGACATTTCGACAGCGTGATCTGGCGCAACAGCTTCGCGGTCTGACAGGCTGTCGCTGGCAGGCAGGAGCATCGACGGCACTGCCGACAGATCCTGGATTTCTCCATCCGGCGTTGCGGGAATCCGCTCTGACGCCTGAGAAAAGCGGTTGCACCACAGGACGCGCAAGCCCGATGCCTTGGCCGAGTAGGCATCCCAGGCGTTCGACGAGAGGAAGCAAATAGCCGTTGGGGCGATCTGCAGACGATCGGACGCCAGGCCATAGACGGCTGGGTGCGGTTTGAAGACGCCGACTTCCTCGACCGAAAGGACGGCGTCTAAGAAGCTCTCCAGGCCGTTGTGGCGAACGACCGCAGCGAGCATCGCCGGTGTGCCGTTGGAGAGGATCGCCAGTTTCAGTCCGGCTGCCCGAAGCCGGGACAAAGTTTCCCGCACCTCGGGGTAGCAATCAAGATGCAAATAGAGGTCCAGCAGCTGCGTGCGCAGGCCGGGCCGATCGATTCCAAGGGCGGCGAGTGCGTAATCGAGAGCGTCGCCAGTCACCTGCCAGAAATCCGTATGCCGTCCTGCGAGTCCGCGTAGCCAGGTGTACTGCAGTTGCTTCTGGCGCCAGATCTCGGAGAGGCGCGGCGCGTTCTCACCAAGTTGGTCGCTGGCCGCCAGGGCCGCGCCATTGAAGTCGAAAAGTGTGCCGTAGGCGTCGAAAACGCACGCCCTGATGCCTTCCAGGTGCTTGATCTCCATGCGCCGCCGACCCTTTCGCCTTGCTGGTGCCGGCCAGACAGGCGCCTGGCCGGGTGGTTGGAGTTTGATTCGCTATTGCGGCATCAGGGCACTACAGCTCGGTGCGGGAGCAATCTCTTCACCGAGTGCGCCGCCACAGCTCGACCCCTGACCGGCCGTACAGCCGTAGCAGTGTTCAGCCACCCGAATCGGGTATCCCTCGAGTGTCGAAGCGTCGACTTCGGTGATGTGCAGGCGGGCGCGCCGGCCCTGTCCGAGCGGCAAGCCGAGTTGCTGATTGAAGTCACAGTCGTAGAGGTAACCCTGCCAATCAAGCGAAAGCAGGTTACGGCACATCACCTGCTCGACGTTCCCGGCGCGGTGCGCGTCGCGCAGCAGCTGCATATAGCTGTTGAACTGACCCTTTGAGACGAGCATCGACCCGAACCGTTGGATAGGCATATTGGTTAGCGTAAACAACTGGTTGAAGACCACTCCGAAGGCTCGCCCGAGGTGCTCCCGATAGGCTGCTGCCAGTGGTTCCTGGGGCGGCGGCAGAACCGGACCCTGGGGGTTGAAGACCAGGTTCAGCACCAGGCCCCGGTCGGGTTTTCCGTAACCTAGCGCATTCAATCTTTGCAGACCTCTGATGCTGCCATCGAAGCTGCCCTTGCCGCGCTGTCGGTCGACGTTTTCTTCGAGGTAACAGGGCAGCGATGCGACTACCTCGACGCGATGTGCGGCGAGGAAGTTAGCCAAGTCCTCCTGGCCGCCTTCTTCGAGGATAGTCAGGTTGCACCGGTCGATCACCCGCAGTCCGCGTTCTCGCCCGGCGACAACCAGTCGCCGGAAGTGGGGGTTCAGCTCCGGCGCACCGCCGGTCAGGTCGAGAACCTTGACTTCTGGACTGGCGGCAATGAAGGCGAGCAACGCATCAACTGTTTCGCTGGTCATTTCTTCCTTGCGCTGCGGACCTGCATTGACGTGGCAATGCAGGCAGCTCTGGTTGCAGCGATAGCCGAGATTCACCTGGACGGTCTCGACCGAACGGCGGGTCAAAGCCGGGAACGTCGTGCAGGCGAGAAGGGGCAGGGTGGCATGCATTTTTCATTCTTCCTCTGGTTGGTTCTTCTGCCTTGGTCGAAAAGGAAGTGTGCTTCCTTACATTCGATTGTCCCACATCCGGGTGCAGAGGGACGTTGGTTCCCCAGCGCGGTGCCCGCGATACGACATTTCCGTCCTTTGGAGGAGTTCGCAAGATCTGTCGGAAGGCGTCGGGGCCCAAATGCTTCCTGCTTCGCCTGCTGGTGTATGTCAAGCGACGGTCCCGGATTTGAGGACCCCCCGGGAGTGCTTTGATCAGCAGCCGAGCAATACGCCGTGTTCTCGATGCGGATGATGCCGTGTTGCCGCGAACACCTGGCGGCTGCGGTGCCGGCGGGACGACGGGTTTCGACTCGTCAAATATTGCTGTAGAATCGTTCGCTTTCCGTGCGTGGCGCGGCGGCATTACACGGCGGACGCAGCCGCGCTGTGGAAGTCAGTGGAAATGTTCGATGCCTTTCTGCCCGGCCTGCGGGCGTTTCACGAGTGCTCTTGAGGACCAGTTGCATTGTCAGTTGTCCCGGTCTCGACCGATTGCTTGGGCAGTACGCGATGGTCTCCGCATCGTCTGTCCGGCTGCCGGCGAAGCATCGTCCGGCCGCCAGGAGGGCTTCTCGACCGAGCCCGCTTCCAGCAACCTATCAGCCCGTATCACAAGGATTCTTAATGGAAATGAACGCTGCTAACACTGAGGCACCGGCTCCAAGCGCCCTTGAGCGCCGCGTGGACCTGTCGCTAACCATTGCTGAGCTCGACAAGGACATTGATCAGCGTCTGAAGCGTCTCGGGAAGAACATGAAGATGCCAGGCTTTCGCCCGGGCAAGGTGCCGGCCCAGATCGTCCGGCAGCAATATGGCGAGCAGGCCCGCAATGACGCACTCAGCGAAGCGCTAGGGAACATGTTGAGCGCGGCGGTGGCGTCTCAGCAGTTGCGCGTCGCCGGTAGTCCGAGAATCGAGCCGAAGAGCAGCGACAGTACGACGCATATCGAGTTCTCGGCAGTATTCGAGGTTTACCCTGAGATTACGCTCAGCGATCTGGTCGGCGTGGAAGTCGAAAAGCCGGTACTTGAAGTTGGTGCGACCGAAATTGACGGTACGCTGGAAATTCTGCGTAAGCAGCGCGTCCGCTACGAACTCGTCGATCGTCCGGCTGCCTCGGCTGACCGGGTGAGTATCGATTTCGTCGGCAAGAAGGATGGCGAGCCATTTCCTGGTGGCCAGGGCAAGGATTACCGTTTCGTTCTTGGTGAAGGCAAGATGCTTTCTGATTTCGAGAACGCGGTGATCGGTACCCGTCCGGGAGAGGACAAGTCGTTCGAGATGACCTTTCCGGCTGAGTATTTTTCCAAGGACTTGGCGGGTCAGTCTGTGACCTTCGACATCACGGTCAAGGAAGTGGGCGAACCAGTGCTGCCCGCCCTTGACGCAGATTTCGCAAAGGCGCTCGGTATTGACGATGGCGACCTTGTCAAGATGCGGGCCGAGATTGAGGAGAACCTCAAGCGCGAGGTGAAGAAGCGCTTGCAGGCGCGAGTTACGGGTAACGTGATGGATGCGCTCCTCGCGGCCAACCCGATCGAGGTGCCTGGCGCACTGATCCACAAGGAAATTGAGCGGCTGATGCAGGTAGCTCGCCAGGATATGGAGCAGCGCGGGATGAAGGTGAAGGACTTGCCGATGCAGCCCGAATGGTTTGCCGATCAGGCCAGACGACGGGTCAGCCTGGGCCTGATTCTTTCGGAAATTGTCAAGCTCAACGAACTGCAGGCGAACCCGGCGCAGGTGAAAGCGCTGGTCGAGGAAGCGTCGCAAAGTTATGACCATCCGGAAGAGGTCGTGCGTTGGTACTATGCGCAGCCGGAGCGCCTGGGCGATTTCGAGGGTACCGCGATTGAGGCGAACGTAGTTGACTGGGTGCTGGCCAGGGTGAAGGTGCTGGACAAGCCGGTTGCCTTTGCTGAATTGATGGGGCAGCAGTCCTGAACATGCAAGACTCTCGCAGCAAAGGAAGCGAAATGGGCATTGACCACGAAAGCATCTGGGTTCCCCAGGCCCTGGGCCTGGTCCCGATGGTGATCGAGCAGAGCGGTCGTGGCGAGCGAGCCTACGATATCTACTCGCGACTGCTGAAGGAACGCGTCATTTTCCTGGTAGGTCCGGTAAACGACGTGACCGCGAATCTGGTGGTGGCGCAGTTGCTCTTTCTCGAAGCAGAGAATCCGGACAAGGACGTCCATTTCTACATCAATTCGCCGGGCGGCGCGGTATCGGCGGGACTTTCGGTTTACGATACCATGCAGTTCATCAAACCTGACGTGTCTACCTTGTGTATGGGCCAGGCCTGCTCGATGGGAGCTTTTCTGTTGGCTGCGGGTGCCCCTGGCAAGCGGTTTGCGCTTCCCAATTCACGCGTGATGATCCACCAGCCGATGGGTGGCTTCCAGGGGCAGGCGTCGGACATCGCGATACACGCCAAGGAAATTCTTTCTTTGCGTGCCAAACTGAACGAGTTGATGGCTCACCACACAGGCCAGGCGATCGAGAGAATTGAACGCGACACCGATCGCGACAATTTCCTTTCGGCGCAGGAAGCTGCAGAATATGGTCTGATAGACAAGGTGCTGGCGAAACGGGAAGCGGTTTGATTGCGCTTTCAGGCTGTCTCCATCGGACTAGAGAGTGAGGTAGGAACAGATGTCGGAAAAGAAAAGTGGTACGGAAAAACTCCTCTACTGCTCCTTCTGCGGCAAGAGCCAGCATGAAGTGAAAAAACTCATCGCCGGGCCGTCCGTATTCATCTGCGATGAATGCATCGAGCTCTGCAACGATATCGTTCGCGACGAAATTTCCAGTGATCAGGGAGGCAAGGGGGTCAAGGGCGAGTTACCAACACCCAAGGAAATCGCTGGCCTGCTGGATCAGTATGTAATCGGCCAGGACCAAGCCAAGCGAATCCTGTCGGTGGCGGTTTACAATCACTACAAGCGGTTGCGCCATTTCGGGAAGACCAGCGGTGAGATAGAGCTTGCCAAGAGTAACATCCTGCTCATCGGTCCTACCGGTTCGGGCAAGACCCTGCTGGCGCAGACCCTGGCCCGCATGCTCGACGTTCCTTTCGTGATGGCCGATGCGACGACGCTGACCGAAGCCGGCTATGTCGGTGAAGACGTCGAGAACATCATTCAGAAGTTGTTGCAGAAAGCAGATTACGATACCGACAAGGCACAGAGAGGTATTGTTTACATTGACGAAATCGACAAGATTTCACGCAAGTCAGACAATCCATCGATTACCCGAGACGTCTCGGGAGAGGGTGTGCAACAGGCGCTGCTCAAGCTGATTGAAGGCACGGTTGCTTCGGTGCCGCCGCAGGGCGGTCGAAAGCACCCGAATCAGGACTTCGTGCAGGTTGATACCACCAACATTCTGTTCGTTTGCGGCGGTGCTTTCGATGGTCTGGACAAAGTCATTCGCAACCGCTCGGAGCGTGGCGGCATAGGTTTTGGTGCCGAGGTGAAAAGCAAGGACAACAAGAGGGCGATCGGCGAGGTGTTGCGCAGTGTCGAACCTGAGGATCTGATCAAGTTCGGTCTGATTCCCGAGTTGATCGGACGCTTGCCGGTGATTGCGACACTGGAGGAACTCTCGGCTACGGCGCTGGTTGAAATCCTCGTCGAACCCAAGAACGCGCTTGTCAAGCAGTACCAAAAGCTGTTCGCGATGGAAGGTGTGGCTTTGGAGATTCGCCCCGCAGCGATGATGGCCATTGCTAGAAAGGCGCTTGACCGGAAAACCGGTGCGCGCGGCCTACGTTCGATTCTCGAGGCGGTGCTGCTCGACACCATGTACGAACTTCCCGGGATGGAGAATGTCTCAGAGGTCGTCATTGATGAGGGCGTGATCTCTGGCGATGCGCAGCCGCTCCTGATATACGCGGATCAACCAAAGGTTTCTGGCGGCAACTGATGTGCTGGCCGCCACCTGAGCGGCTTGAAATACGGGTTCTTGCCACCATTTGATGGCCTGAACTTCTACCTAAAGGGCACAATCGATGTCTGCAACCTCCAAGCTGTCTGCCGAGCCAGTCGAACTGCCACTCCTGCCTCTTCGCGATGTAGTGGTTTTTCCGCACATGGTAATTCCACTATTTGTCGGTCGCCCGAAATCGATCAGGGCGCTGGAAGTGGCCATGGAGGCGGGCAAGAGTATTTTGCTGGTGGCCCAGAAGTCTGCTGTCAAGGACGAGCCGGAGGCAGAGGATTTGTATGGCGTCGGCTGTGTCGCCAATATCCTTCAAATGCTCAAACTGCCTGACGGGACTGTCAAGGTGCTGGTCGAAGGCGCGCAGCGCGCTCGTCTGGAGGCAATTGATGCTCGCCAGGAGATGTTTTTCGCTGCTTCGCGCTCGGTGATGGTTGACGACGGGATTAATCATGAGATCGAGGCCCTTCGCCGTGCAGTGATCGCGCAATTTGATCAGTACGTGAAGCTCAACAAGAAGATCCCGCCGGAGATTCTGACCTCGATTGCCGGAATTGAAGAGGCAGGGCGACTGGCCGACACGATTGCCGCGCATCTGCCGCTTAAGATCGAGCAGAAGCAGGAAATCCTCGAGATGTTTGACGTCCGAGTGCGCATCGAGCGCCTGCTCGCTCAACTCGAAGCCGAAATCGACATCCTGCAGGTCGAGAAGCGTATTCGTGGCCGCGTCAAGCGCCAGATGGAGAAGAGTCAGCGCGAGTATTACCTTAACGAGCAGGTCAAGGCTATCCAAAAAGAACTCGGCGAAGGTGAAGAAGGGGCCGACCTTGAGGAGCTCGACAAAAAGGTCAAAACGGCAGGGATGAGCAAAGAAGGGCTTGCCAAGGCGCAGGCGGAATTCAGAAAGCTACGGTTGATGTCCCCGATGTCGGCCGAAGCGACAGTGGTGCGCAATTTCATTGAGACGCTGATTGGTCTTCCGTGGCGCAAACGGACGCGAATCAGCAAGGATCTTGCGGCGGCTGGAAAGATCCTCGACACCGATCACTGGGGTCTGGAAAAGGTCAAGGAACGTATCATCGAGTATCTTGCCGTGCAGCAGCGCGTGGACCGGCTGAAGGCGCCGATTCTGTGTCTGGTTGGCCCTCCCGGTGTCGGAAAGACGTCGCTGGGACAGTCGATAGCGCGCGCCACTGGTCGGAAGTTTGTCCGCATGAGTTTGGGCGGCGTCCGTGATGAGGCTGAGATACGCGGTCATCGTCGCACCTATATCGGCTCGATGCCGGGCAAGATTCTCCAAAACATGAGCAAGATCGGAGTCAGGAACCCCCTGTTTCTGCTCGACGAAGTCGACAAGATGGGCCAGGACTTCCGTGGCGATCCCAGTTCGGCGCTGCTTGAAGTGCTCGACCCGGAGCAGAATTCGACCTTCGTTGATCACTACGTTGAAGTCGAATACGATCTGTCCGAAGTCATGTTCGTGGCTACGGCCAACACGTTGAATATCCCGGCGCCTTTGCTCGATCGTATGGAGGTGATTCGACTCTCGGGCTATACGGAGGACGAAAAGGTCAACATCGCTCAGCGCTATCTGCTGCCAAAGCAGATGAAAAGCAATGGTCTGAAGATTACCGAATTGACGGTGGCCGAAAGCGCGTTACGCGACATCGTACGCTACTACACCCGTGAGGCGGGCGTGAGATCGCTTGAGCGGGACATTTCGAAGATTTGCCGCAAGGTGGTGAAGACGCTGCTGCTAAGAAAAAGTCAGGTGAAGGTTGCAGTCAGTGCGCGCAATCTCGACAAGTTCCTTGGTGTTCGTCGTTTCAACTTTGGCGTTGCCGAGCGCGAGAATCAGGTTGGTCAAGTGACCGGTCTGGCATGGACGGAAGTCGGCGGTGAATTGCTGACGATTGAGTCGGTGGTATTGCCGGGCAAGGGCAAGACAACGACGACTGGCAAGCTTGGAGAGGTGATGCAGGAGTCCGTTCAGGCAGCGCTTTCGGTGGTGCGGAAGCGTGCCCAGTCGCTCGGGATTGACCACGACTTCTATCAGAAGAGTGATATCCACATCCACCTTCCGGAGGGGGCGATTCCCAAGGATGGACCGTCAGCGGGTGTGGGGATTTGCACGGCACTGGTTTCGGTGCTTACCGGTATTCCCGTATGCTGTGATGTGGCAATGACTGGAGAGATCACCCTGCGTGGCGAGGTTTTGCCAATCGGAGGACTGAAGGAGAAACTCTTGGCGGCTGTCCGTGGTGGTCTGGCCAGGGTGTTGATTCCGGAAGAGAACGTCAGGGACCTGGCGGAAATACCGGACAATATCAAGAACAAGCTCGAAATCATCCCGGTCAGGTGGATTGACCAGGTGCTTGAGCATGCCCTGGAGCGCAAGCCCGAAGCGACTTCTGTCGCGGAGACTGCAACGCCCCCCGTACCGGCGAGCGCGGTGGAGACCATGCCCGTCGTTCTTACTCATTGAAGACGGTGACACATGTCAGGCGGCGGTGTCGCCGGATCTGCTCCTGGCCGTGATGGCTGAAGGTCCACGATCGGTGAGTCGGTCTGGCCAAGACGCCACGGATGAGGTAGACTCTGCGCCCTATGCTTTGGTGACACTAGGGGTGCTTAGCTCAGTTGGTAGAGCGCTAGCCTTACAAGCTGGATGTCGGCGGTTCGAGCCCGTCAGCACCCACCAGGAAGAGCAAGAGGAGTTCTGCAGTACATTCGGGAGTGGTAGTTCAGTTGGTTAGAATACCGGCCTGTCACGCCGGGGGTCGCGGGTTCGAGTCCCGTCCACTCCGCCACTGCCGAAAGGCGAACGCAAGTTCGCCTTTTTTTGTTTTCGCTTCAACGCACGTTAGTGGGCTATTACCATGTTCTTTGACGCCGTTCGCAATAACAAGAGAGTTGTCCAGGTATTTCTTGCCTTGATTACCTTGCCCTTCGCCTTTTGGGGTGTTGACTCGTATGTGCGCAATGCCGGGGCAGGCGCTGATCTGGCAAGTGTTGGAGACTCGAAGATCACCAAGCAGCAGTTCGATCAGGCATGGCGTGCCCAGCAGGATCGCTTGCGGCAAGTGCTGGGACCGAGTTTTTCACCCGAGTCGATGAACACTCCGGCAGCCAAGCTTGCAGTTCTCAATTCCCTGATAGATCAGCGCCTGCTACTTCTCGAGGCGAACAAGCAGCGGCTTGGCGCCAGCGATGATCTGCTGCGAGGTGTCATCAGCAAGATTCCCGCATTGCAGGAAAACGGACAGTTCTCAATGGCCCGTTATCAGGCTGCCCTGGCGTCGCAAGGCATGTCGCAAGCTCAGTTCGAGGCTCAGTTACGGCAGGATCTGACGCTTCAGCAGCTGGTCGGTGCAATTGCTGATACGGGCATTGCAGGCAGCACGGTGAGTGATAGGATGCTGCGCACGCAAGCTGAGGAGCGGCAAGTTGCCGAGTGGCGGATCGGTCCGGAACAGTTTGCCGGTAAGGTCAAGGTGGTGGTGCCGGCGCTCCAGACGTATTACGAAGAGAACGCGAATCGCTTTGAAATGGCGGAACAGGTGAGGGTCGACTACCTTGTGCTGTCTCTTGACAGTCTCTCCGCGCAGCTTACGCCCAGCGCTGCCGAAGTGACCGCCTGGTATGAGAGCCACAAGGAGCGCTATCAGCAGGCGGAGGAGAGGCGCGCGAGCCACATTCTGATCCTGGCGAGTGGCGATACGGACAAGGAAAAGGCAAGAGCAAAGGCGGAAGGTCTGCTGCAGGAAGTTCAGAAGTCGCCGACCCGGTTTGCCGAACTGGCCAGGCAGTACTCCGAGGACCCAGGTTCGGCCGAGAAGGGGGGGGATCTGGGGTTTTTTGGTCGGGGAATGATGGTCAAGCCGTTTGAGGATGCGGTCTTCAAGCTGCGCGAGAACGAACTGTCCACGTTGGTCCAGTCGGAGTTCGGTTATCACATTATCAGGCTGACGGGCGTAAAGCCAGGAAAGCAGCGTTCGCTTGCTGAGGTCCGTTCGGAAATCGAAGATGAACTGAGACGCCAGGCTGCTTCGCGGCGGTTTGCAGAAGCCGCTGAGGCCTTCACCAACATGGTCTACGAGCAGTCCGACAGCTTGCTGCCGGCCGCCGAGAAGTTCGGGCTGAAAGTCCGGCAATCGGACTGGTTGCCGCGCAGTCCTGCCCCGGAATTGCTCGCGGCATTGGGCCAGCTTGGCAACCAGAAGGTTCTGGCGGCGATATTCTCGGATGACTCGTTGAAAAACAGGCGCAATACCGAAGTGGTAGAGGTTGCGCCGAACACACTGCTGGCGGCACGGGTCAATGAGCACCGTCCAGCCGTCACCAAGCCATTCGAAGCGGTCAAGGCAGAGATCGAGGTCGCGCTGAAGGCAAAGCAGGCGTCCGCGTTGGCGCGTGCTGCAGGGGAGGACAGAGTCAGTGCGTTGCAGCAGGGTGCCGAGGACAAGATAGCCTGGTCTCCGGTCGGGAAGGTTTCGCGGCAGGCAGTTCGGCAGCTACCGGCCGTGGCGCTGAAAGCGATCTTCCAAGCCGACGTTAAGAAACTGCCGGTTTACGTTGGCGCAGAGGTGGACGGCGGCAACTACATGCTTTACAAGATCATCGCCGTCAGCCATCCGGAAAAGATCGATGACAACCGGCGCCAGGCACTGCAGCGAGAGTATGGCACCATCGTTGGTCAGGAGGATTTTGCCGCCTACGTGACAGGGCTTCGCCAGCAATACAAGATCGACATCAACAAGTCGGCGTTGGAAGGCGGCGAGCGGTAAGTCGGGTAGTCGTTTTTCCGGCTAAAGAAAAACCCCGCCGTAGCGGGGTTTTTCTTGGACAAGAGCTTTCGGTGGAAACTTACATGTCCATGCCGCCCATGCCGCCCATTCCGCCCATGCCACCACCCATGCCGCCGCCCATGGGGGGCTTTTCTTCGGCCAGTTCAGCGACCATGCAGTCGGTGGTCAGCATCAAGCCGGCTATCGACGCCGCATTCTGCAGTGCGGTGCGTGTGACCTTGGTCGGGTCAAGGACCCCCATATCCACCAGATCACCATATTCGCCAGTGGCGGCGTTGTAGCCAAAATTACCGGAGCCCTGCAGAACGGCGTTGACGACTACCGAAGGTTCTTCGCCGGCGTTTGCGACGATTTCGCGTAGCGGTTGCTCCATCGCCCGCAGCACGATCTTGATGCCTGCTTCCTGGTCTGGGTTATCCCCCTTCAGCGAGGAGAGGGTCAGTCGGGCACGCAGCAAGGCGACACCACCGCCGGGCACTATGCCTTCCTCAACGGCAGCGCGGGTCGCATGAAGTGCGTCCTCAACGCGTGCCTTCTTCTCTTTCATCTCGACTTCAGTGGCGGCGCCAACCTTGATCAGGGCAACTCCTCCAGCAAGTTTTGCAACCCGTTCCTGCAGCTTCTCCTTATCGTAGTCGCTGGTGGCGGTCTCAATCTGCGCGCGGATCTGCTTGACGCGGGCCTCAATGTTGCTGCTGACGCCTGCGCCGTCGATGATCGTCGTATTTTCCTTGCCGATTTCGATGCGCTTGGCTTGGCCGAGTTCGGTCAGTGTTGCCTTTTCCAGCGTCAGGCCGACTTCTTCGGCGATTACCTGTCCGCCGGTCAGGATGGCAATGTCTTCAAGCATCGCTTTGCGGCGGTCACCAAAGCCAGGAGCCTTGACGGCACAGGTCTTGAGGATGCCGCGGATGTTGTTGACCACCAGGGTGGCAAGCGCCTCACCATCGACATCTTCGGCGACGATCAGCAAGGGCCGGCCCGACTTGGCTACCTGCTCGAGAACGGGTAGCAGATCGCGGATGTTGGAGATCTTCTTGTCGAAGATCAATACATACGGGTTCTCGAGGATCGCGTTCTGCTTCTCGTTGTTGTTGATGAAATAGGGGCTGAGGTAGCCGCGGTCAAACTGCATGCCCTCGACGACATCAAGTTCGTTGTTGAGCGACTTTCCGTCCTCGACCGTGATCACACCTTCCTTGCCGACCTTGTCCATTGCCTTGGCAATTATGTCGCCGATATCAGCATCGGCGTTGGCAGAGATCGAGCCCACCTGGGCAATCTCCTTGTTGGTGGAGCACGGCTTCGAAAGCTTTTTCAGTTCTGCGACGGTGGCGACCACAGCCTTGTCGATACCTCGCTTGAGATCCATCGGGTTCATTCCGGCAGCAACGTATTTCATGCCTTCACGAACAATCGACTGAGCCAGAACGGTAGCGGTAGTCGTACCATCACCGGCAATGTCGGAGGTCTTGGAAGCAACTTCCTTGAGCATCTGAGCGCCCATATTCGCGAACTTGTCCTTCAGTTCGATTTCCTTGGCGACTGAAACACCATCCTTGGTCACTGTCGGCGCACCATAAGAGCGCTCGAGAACAACATTACGCCCCTTCGGACCGAGGGTGATCTTGACCGCATCAGCAAGGACATTTACGCCTTCAACCATGCGAGCGCGCGCGCTATCGCCAAACTTGACGTCTTTAGCTGCCATAGAGATAACTCCTAGAATTCTTTAGTAATTTGAATCGAAAACGAAAAACTGAGTGGTATGGCTCGGTAGGCTGAACCCCGGGGGGCAGCGAGCCTATGACTCGATGACGCCCATAATGTCTTCTTCACGCATAACGAGCAGCTCATCTCCCTCAACCTTGACGGTCTGACCAGCGTACTTGCCAAACAGGACGCGGTCACCCACCTTCACTGCCAGAGCACGGACACTTCCATCCTCAAGCACTTTGCCATTGCCAACGGCGCGAATCTCGCCTTGGTCAGGCTTTTCGGCGGCTGTGTCCGGGATGACGATACCGGAGGCGGTCCTGCGCTCCTCTTCAAGACGTTTGACGATCACGCGATCATGCAACGGACGAATCTTCATGCAGTTTCTCCTTGGTTTAAGCACAAAAAACGGACACCAACTACTAGGGTTCCCCGATCATGGACACTCGATCGAGGAGGAAGGGGGTTAGCACTCATTGCTAACGACTGCTAATAATAGGGCTGAGGAGGGAGAATTTCAAGACCTGGATGCCGATGGGGGCCTGAGAAGTCGTCGTTGCCGCGGATCTCGCCAGAGAATAGG
Organism: Candidatus Accumulibacter necessarius; assembly: GCA_017302435.1. GTDB lineage: Bacteria > Pseudomonadota > Gammaproteobacteria > Burkholderiales > Rhodocyclaceae > Accumulibacter > Accumulibacter necessarius. The sequence goes on along the minus strand of JAFLDL010000028.1, from coordinate 4,344 downwards.
CGCGGCCACCGAGTAATGCCGTGAATGTCGCCGACTTGTTCAAACCGATCAAGCACCGTCTGGCCCTGTAACACTTGCGGGCATGTCCCGGCTGGCCGCACAACAAAACTTTGGCGCAAGAGTCCTCTGCAGTCTTCTGCGATAACCTCAGCGCTCTGGCCGTCCATGCCGCCAGCGAATCGCTCGAACGCAACACCCGCGCATTGCTTCACCAAACGTGGCGACACTTTGCCTTGCCTCAAGCGAACCCTCGGACGCTGGCTCCTTCAAGGGCTGGACGCCCTCGGCAATTTCGCCTTCCTCGGCAACGAACTCATTAAGAACCTCGCCGACATAGAACCGAAGCGATCCTGTCCCCAGAAAATGCACCCAAGAAGCCCGGTTTTCAGACGCTTACAAAAGGCCGTCATGACTCTGTCGTGTGGGGTTTGGAGCAGTGGGGCCGGAGTAGCTCCGGGCCATCCTGCTCGTAGTCGCCCGGGGACAAAGTCGAGCAGCCTGTCGGACTTAGAGTCCGGAAAACCGGCAAACTTCACAATGCGGAATGAAGAAGCCAGATTTCGTCGATTTTCCTGCCTTTTCGACGGCCTTCCCCTCGTTTTTCCCTACTGTGGGCGCAATTTGGTCATGCACTTCACGTTCCACGCCAGGCAGGCCAGCGGCCACTCGCCCGTGACCTTCTTCAATCCACGCAGCGAGAACTGGCGAAAGCCCATGACCGATTTGATAATGCTGAAGACCGGCTCTACCGTCTGCTTGCGCAAGGCGTAGAGCGCTCGTCCGGCTTTAGTCTTCAAGCGATGCGACACAGCCTGTACGGGTGTCGCATTCGCCGGCAGCGGCGCCGGTTCGCTGTGCCGCTCCCGCCAGTCCGGATGGTGTTCGTCGCGAGCTACCGCGATCACGGGATCGATGCCGGCTGCCTCGCACGCCGTGATGTTCTTCTCGCTGCAGAAGCCACTGTCGGCGATCAGACTTTCCACGGGGCCCAGTACCTCGGCTTGTGCCTTGAGCGTCGCCAGCATCGGCTCGACCTGCTCTTTGTCATTGGGGGCTTGCGTTACGCCGACCGCGACCACCAGCATCGTCGCCGCATCAACCCCGGCCTGGGCGTTGTACGCTTGTTCGAAGCCGCCACCGGCCACCGGCATGATGCGGGATTCTTCGTCGGTCAGATTGATCTGGTCAGTGTCCCGTGCGCCAGGCTCGGGGGCTTTCGGCGGCTTGCCGCCCAACTTCTTGCCGGCCGCTTCTTCCTTGGCCGCGCGCCGCGCCATTGTTTCGTCGTACTCGGCTTTCTCTCGCTGATAGCGCTCCTCGGCCCGGGCAGCAATCTTCGCCTTGGCTACTGCCATCGCCGCCAACCGATCTTCGCGGCGCTTGATTTCTTTGGGCAGGATGACGCCGTCCGGAACGTCGGCTTGATCCGCCTGTTCCTCCAGGGCGAAGAGCTCCTGCACCTCGGCCTCGAGCTGGGCTTCCAGCTTCTCGATGTGTCCGTGCGAGAGCGCGCTGTGCCGTGAGGCGTTGGCTTCGATCTTCGTGCCGTCAAGAGAGACGTTTCCCAGCTTGAGCAGTTTCATTTCCTTGGCCATCTTCAGGACCTGCAGGAACAGGTCGCTCAGTTCGTCAAGAAAACGCCGGCGGAACGTCGCCAGGCTGTCGTGATCGGGATGGCTGCCGGCAGCAATGTAGCGGAAGGCCACCGAATCGTAGGTTGCCCGCTCCAGCTTGCGGCTGGAGAAAATACCCGTGGCGTAGCCATAGACCAGAATTGCCAGCAGGGTCGCCGGATGGTACGCCTTCGATCCACGTCCAGCGTACTGTCGCGTCAGCTTCAACAGGTCCATCTGGTCGACTACCTCCACGATGAATCGCGCCAAGTGATCCTGGTTCAGCCAATCGTCCAGTGACGGCGGTAGCAGGTAGTCGGTCTTACGGTCGGTGACGATGAACTGGGAAATGTCGGACCCCGGTTGATTGAACTGCTATGATCATAGCATGTTCGGCAGGGCGCAGGCCGAAAGTCCGACTAATGGGATGGTCGCCCCTTCCCGAAACGGCATCTGAGTGCCAAAGTGGAGATGCGATATTTCCACCAGCAAGTAGGAGAGGCGACCGAGATGAAGATTACGACAGTTGGTATCGATCTGGCAAAGAACGTGTTCCAGGTACATGGCGTGGATGAACGAGGCAAGGCCGTGCTCAGGAAGCCGCTCAAGCGCGAGCAGGTAGCGTCGTTTTTCGCCACCCTGCCACCCTGCCTGATCGGCATGGAAGCGTGCGGCAGCGCGCATCACTGGGCGAGGAAGCTGGAAGCGTTCGGGCATACCGTAAAGCTGATGGCCCCGCAGTTCGTCAAACCTTACGTCAAGACGAACAAGAACGACGCCGCAGATGCCGAAGCGATCTGCGAAGCGGTGGGCCGTCCCAATATGCGCTTCGTTCCCATCAAGAACGGCGAGCAACAGGCGATCTTGGCGATGCATCGTGCCCGCCAGGGCTTCGTCAAGGCGCGCACGGCGCAGGCCAATCAGATCCGGGGGCTATTAGCCGAATACGGGATCATCATCCCGCAGGGAATCGGCCATATCGCCAAGCGCCTGCCGGATATCCTGGAGGACGGTGAGAACGGACTGCCGGGCGCCTTCCGCCAATTGCTGCAGCGACTCGGGGATCACCTGAAGGAACTCGACCGCCAAGTGGGCGAACTGGAGGTGCAGATCCAAGTCTGGCACCGGGAAAATAAGGCAAGCAAGAAGCTCGCACAGATTCCCGGCATCGGTCCGATCACGGCGAGCGCGCTGGTGGCATCAGTTGGGGATGCGAAGAGTTTCGAGAACGGACGGCAGCTGTCGGCCTGGCTGGGATTGGTCCCCAAGCAACACTCCAGTGGCGGCAAGCAGTGGCTTCTGGGCATCAGCAAGCACGGCGATACCTATTTGCGCACACTGCTGATCCACGGTGCTCGGGCGGTGATACGGGTAGCCGAGCGCAAGGCGAGTTATGCGCAAAGCTGGCTGGCGCAGCTGATCGGCCGGCGCAACAAAAACGTCGCGGCAGTGGCCTTGGCGAACAAGAACGCCCGCATCGTCTGGGCGCTGCTGGCTTACGAGCGAGACTACCAGCCAGGCTATGAACCGTCGGCGGCATGAACACGGGTTGCCCACAGGCGCTCGCTCGCCAGCGTATGGGGCGCGCTCGCGAGCGCCTATGGACAACCCTGCGATATCGCAGCACCACCACCGCTTTTTGTCGTTGTAGAGGAGTAACCCCCACCGATTGCTCAGGCGGTCATGACGTGATGGCAAGGCAGGTAAGACCGTGGTCGATTCAACCTGATAGCAGCCTCGCGCTTCAAGCGCGTCCGACTGATGAGGCATCGATCAGCGAATTCCATCAGGGACAGAGGCATCGCCTCGATCAAAGTCCGAATGTATGGCTGCAATCTTTACCCTTCGAACCGTCACCAATTGAATGCCTGGCAAACCCAGGGGCGACCATGTAAGGCTGCTAGCAGCACCGCCTGTCTCGTGAGCCTCCCCTGCCCCTTGGACGCCCCTCCTCGATAGGGCTCTCTTGGCGGAAGTCTCCACTTGGACTTTGCTACAACACTGTTCAGCTGAATTCTGTCTTGCGGAAAGAAGCGCAAGCTCTTCGCCTATTCGAGAATCGCTACCCTGGCCTTCGGATGTAGGAGTTGCGCCGGCTTTTCGATCTCCAAATTTCGTGCTTGAGTGTTGACGGGCAATTCGAGCACTGCTACAATGCTCCCTCTTCGCAGCACCGCCAGTTTTCTCTAGATAGAGAGCACAAATTGATCTACTTGTGGAAAACAATGTGCGCAAGATAAAAGAGGAGTGTTTTGCTCTTTTGGCAATTGGTCTTTACAGTCGCGGGGTGGAGCAGTCTGGCAGCTCGTCGGGCTCATAACCCGAAGGTCACAGGTTCAAATCCTGTTCCCGCAACCAGCTCTTTAAAAACTAGACAACCGATAGGTGTGGGTTCTTGATCTGGGGCGATCTGCGCGAGCGGATTGTTGACGGATAGAGGTAGGACTCGCACTGATGAAACAAGCTGTTGATCTGGAGGAATCCGGGTTGATAGTACGTCGAGCGAGAGTTTTAGGAATTGAACTGAAGAGTTTGATCCTGGCTCAGATTAAACGCTGGCGGCATGCCTTACACATGCAAGTCGAACGGCAGCACGGGGGCAACCCTGGTGGCGAGTGGCGAACGGGTGAGTAAAGCATCGGAACGTGCCCTGGAGTGGGGGATAACGTAGCGAAAGTTACGCTAATACCGCATATTCTGTGAGCAGGAAAGCAGGGGATCGCAAGACCTT
>JAFLDL010000027.1 GCA_017302435.1 Candidatus Accumulibacter necessarius | reverse complement strand
GCCATCGGCTGCCTACCAAGATCGTCACCGACGAAGACCTCGCGGCATCCATCATCGACAGGCATCGACGGCGGCACCAAGCCATGGAATCCGCCTACAGAAAGCAAGCCACCATGCTCTCAGCATCGGATTGAAAGGCAATCTGACAAAGTAGAACTAACTCCTTCCCCACAAACGTGGTGCCTTTTCCTCCTCGCCGGACATCAGTGTGAGAGATGCACCAAACAGTCTGGCATCGTGTCTGTGATCACCTCAAGCAAATTCTCGCCGGCATCGGTGGGCCATCAACGCATCGGTTGCTGGGAAATCATGCGAATGGAGTCGGCTAACTGCGGTTTTTGGGTTAAAGAAAGCTAAGCGGCTTGAAAACAGCGGCACCAATGGGAACAATTCCACAGTAGCGGGGTGTCTTGCCGCTAAAATCCGTCTCCATCACCTATCCTTCAGCGCCCCGAAACAATGACCGATGCAAGCTGCTCCAGAACCGATAGCTCGCTCCGCAGATCAGAGAGCAAACGCCATCACGCTCGCCTACGGCAAGCACTCGATGAGCCACAGCGTGATGCGCATCATCCCAACCCCAATTGCCGCCCGCCAGCAGCGCTCCGCTAGAGTGGCTGCACGGGGACGATCTCCTGCAGCCTGGCGTCCAGAGCAGGAGCCGCAACTGATGGCCCACTGTGGTCTGCGCCTCCACTTATCGGAATCGGGCAGTTTCGACGAAAGGATGCGCGCGACCTTCCTGGTCGCGGTCGTCACCCGGACAATACCCGGCACGATAGAAGCGGTTTTAGTCGTTGACCTGCTATGCCTCCCGCTCGATCTGCTGGCTAACAGAATGTGCCTGCCAGAGGCGAACCTCGGGGATCTGGTGATGATTTTTCAGTTGGGAGCGTATCGGTTCAAGGCCAGCCCGCTGGATCTCCTCAAGTCTCGAACGTCTGCCGAGGTTCTGGTGTGAGCGCCAACCCCGATCACATCGCTCAGCGCAGCCCAGACGCAGTGTCCCCCGTCGTCGGCACCACCACGCGGCCAGCAGTCGCAAGAATGCTTGCGGAAGAACCGCAGGTGGTTGTACTGAGCAGTCTTTTCCCGAGCAGCCGACAACCGACTGCCGGTCTTTTTGTCCGCGAGCGCATGTTCCGCGTCGGTCGGCATCTGCCGATGACCGTAGTCTCCCCAAAGGCATGGTTCCCGTTGCAATCCTTGCTGCGGCGTTGGCGACCGGGATTCCGCCCTGGCGCTCCGGAATTCGAGCTACAGCAGGGCACGGAAGTCTGGTTCCCCCGCTTCCTGTGTCTCCCGGGCCTGCTCAAGCGATTTGACGGATTTTTCATGGCGATCGGTGCCTTTGCCCGCATGCGCGAACTCAAACGTTCTGGCCGCCTCGACATCCTGGATGCCCACTTTGCCTACCCCGATGGTTTCGCTGCGTGTCTGCTGGGACGCTGGCTGAATGTGCCGGTGACAGTCACGCTACGAGGGACTGAATCCCGACACGCACGCGACGCAGTGCTTCGCCCACTGCTGCAACGATCTCTGACCAGGGTCGACCACGTCTTCGCGGTGTCTGAATCCTTGCGTCAGGTCGCGCTCGAACTCGGCGTACCGGAGAACCATGTCACCGTCGTCGGCAATGGTGTGGATATCGATCGGTTTCGCATCGTACCCCGCAACCAGGCACGGCTGGAACTCGGCTTGCCTGCAAGCGCGCCAGTGCTGATCACGGTGGGTGGCCTTGTCGAGCGAAAGGGCTTCCATCGCGTCATCGCGTGCCTGCCGATACTTCGACAGCAGTTTCCCGACCTACGGTACCTCATCGTCGGCGGCCCGAGTCCAGAGGGCGACTGGACGGATCGATTGCAGGAGCAGTGCCGGTCGATGGAACTGACCGACTGCGTGCAGTTTCTTGGCCCCCTGCCGCCTGATCGCTTGAGCGGCGTCTTGTCGGCCGCCGACGTTTTCGTCCTGTCTACCCGCAACGAGGGCTGGGCCAACGTCTTGCTGGAAGCAATGGCCTGCGGCCTGCCGGTGATTGCCACCGACGTAGGCGGCAATCGTGAGGTCGTCAGTTCGCCGGATTTGGGTGAAATCGTGCCGTTCGACGAGGCGGAGAGTTTATGTGTCGCGATTGGGAATGCGATTCGCCACCCCTGGGACCGCACTCGGATCCGCCGACATGCCGAGGAGAACACCTGGGACCAAAGGGTAACGGTGTTGGAAACGCATTTTCGAGCCATCCACCGTGAGGCTACCTTGCAGCGCCCCTGATTCCTGGAGTCTACCGACTTGAAAATCCTCCTCACCGGCACCGCCGGCTTCATCGGCATGCATACTGCGCTGAGCCTCCTTCGTAGAGGAGACACCGTCGTAGGCATCGATAACCTCAATGATTACTACGACGTCCAGCTCAAGCGCGCGCGCCTGGCCTGCCTTGCCGGCGACGGGAATTTTCGCTTCATCGCGATGGACATCGCCGACCGGGCCGCAATGGCTGCGCTGTTTGCGCGCGAACGCTTCGAACGAGTCATCCATCTCGCCGCCCAGGCGGGAGTGCGCTACTCGCTGGTCAACCCCGAGGCCTACGTTGACAGCAACCTGGTCGGCTTCATGAGTGTCCTTGAGGGCTGCCGCCATCACCGGGTTCAGCATCTGGTGTACGCGTCGAGTTCCAGCGTCTACGGCGGCAACACACGAATGCCCTTTGCCGAACGTGACAACGTCGATCATCCGGTCAGCCTCTACGCCGCGACCAAGAAAGCCAACGAACTGATGGCGCATACCTACAGCCATCTCTACCGCCTGCCGACCACCGGCCTTCGCTTCTTCACCGTCTATGGCCCCTGGGGTCGACCCGACATGGCGCCCTTCCTATTCACCCGAGCGATCCTCGAAGGCCGACCGATCGACGTTTTCAACCACGGTCAGATGCAGCGTGACTTCACCTACGTGGACGACATCGTCGAAGCCGTTGTGCGAGTCACTGACCGTGTGCCGGAGACAGATTCGGGGTACACTGTTGCCGATCCCGATCCGGCAACCAGCGATGCGCCATACCGGGTGTTCAACATTGGCAATCATCAGCCAGTGGCCCTGCTGGACTTCATCGGTTGCATCGAGCAACGGCTCGGACGTCGTTCCGAGAAGCGGATGCTGCCCATGCAACCGGGTGACGTGCCGGCAACTTACGCCGACACCTCCGCCCTCCGGCAATGGATCCATTTCGCGCCGAGCACCCCGCTCTCCGAGGGTATCGCGCGTTTTGTCGACTGGTACCGTGACTATTACAAAGCCTGAAAGGAAGCTCAACAGCCATGAAGGTAACTATCATCGGCACCGGCTACGTTGGCCTGGTTACCGGGGCCTGCCTGTCCGAAATGGGCAACCATGTCGTGTGCCTGGATCTCGACGCACGCAAGATCGAGATTCTCAACAGCGGCGGCATCCCGATCCATGAGCCCGGCCTGGAACAGATGGTGAAGCGCAATGTGGCGGACGGGCGGCTGCAATTCACTACCGACGTCCTCGCCGCGGTTCATCATGGCACGCTACAGTTTATTGGCGTTGGCACACCGCCCGACGAAGATGGCTCAGCCGATATGCAGTATGTACTGGCGGCCGCGCGCAGCATCGGACAGCACATGACCGACTACAAGGTCATCGTCGACAAGAGCACGGTCCCCGTCGGTACTGCCGACCGCGTACGCGCAGCGGTGCAGAAAGTGCTGGCGGAACGCGGCATCAACCTGGATTTTGCCGTGGTCAGCAACCCCGAGTTCCTCAAGGAAGGTGCTGCGGTCGATGACTTCATGCGCCCCGACCGCATCATCGTTGGCGCCGATGACGAACGTGCGACGCTGCTGATGCGTGCAATCTATGCGCCCTTTTCGCGCAACCGCGACAAGCTGCAACTGATGGATACCCGCAGTGCAGAACTCACCAAGTACGCGGCCAACGCCATGCTCGCCACGCGCATCAGCTTCATGAACGAGCTGGCGCGGCTTGCCGAGCGCGTCGGGGCGGACATCGAACTGGTACGCCATGGCATCGGCAGCGATCCACGCATCGGCACGCACTTTCTCTACGCCGGCACCGGCTACGGCGGCTCATGCTTCCCGAAGGATGTGAAGGCGCTGGTGCGCACCGGCCACGACCTGGGCATCGAGCTCCGCGTGTTGACCGCGGTCGAAGCGGCGAACGAAACCCAGAAGCGGGTGTTGGTCGACAAGGTCGTCTTGCGCTTCGGTGAGAATCTGCAGGGACGCAGCTTCGCCCTCTGGGGGCTGGCCTTCAAGCCAGACACCGACGACATGCGAGAAGCGCCGAGTCGGGTGATCGTGCACGAACTGCTGCGGCGCGGTGCAGTGATCCGGGCGTACGATCCGGTCGCATTGGACGAAGCGCGCCGGGTATTCGGCGATCTCCCGGGGCTGAGTTTCGCCAACCACCAGGTGGATGCGTTGCGCGATGCGGATGCGCTGCTGATTGCCACGGAATGGCGCGAGTTCAAGAGTCCGGACTTCGAGCAGATGCGGAAGCTACTCAAGCATCCGCTAGTCTTCGATGGCCGTAACCTTTTCGATCCGCATCTGATGGCGGAACTGGGAATCGAGTATTACGGAATCGGCCGCGGGCAAGGAATTCCGGTGCAGTTGCCAAGCAATGCTTGAACCACTTCTCGCCGGGCCGGCCTGCTGATGGCGCCCATACGGATTTGGGGGGTCTGACCATCATTCTACCGTTGAGGCTTTCTGATCCAGCCGGCAGGGCACTTGCACAGGCCAGCACCTCTGAGATCAACCCGTGGCGCCCGAGGACTTATTGCTGTGCAGGGGAGCCCGACCTTCCGGCCAACGTAGAAGCATCGATGCCAATGAGTTATGCAGCGGCCGAAACCTGTTCATGAGAGAAGACTATCCGTTTGACCAAGCTCCTGCCGTCGTTGTCGGAACCTGCGGTCATGGGTTGGCCGTGATTCGCGCCTTGCAAGAGGGTCAGGTACCAGTGATCGATCTGGAAGCAAATCTTGATCTACCAGGCGCGCAAACGAGATTGGCTCAGGTGCATCCAGTGGAAGATATCAATGGCCACGGACTCATCGAAGCCCTGCTGGCACTTCGAGCACGTGTCCACTGCCCTAACAAACCGGTACTTTTCCTTACCAATGACCAAGCAAGTAAGACTGAAAATGCGAAGCACTTTACGCCGCCTGCTGCACCCGCTTAAGGAGTTCGGTTGGATCGGGGGTGCGCTATACATCCTGGACCGTCTGATGGGCCAACTCTCACCCAGTCTCGGTCTGTATGTTTATGACCTCATGGTGCAGCCGATAACCAGCACGCCTCTGCTTCCGGCCAGAATGGCCAGAAATCTGACGTTCGCCGAGATCCAGTCCTGTGACCCCGCGTTCGAACGTATCCAGGCACGGCCGGAAATCAAGGCGTCACGGATCGATCAAGGGGCGCGGTGCCTGGGCGTATTCCGGAAGGAAGTGCTGCTCGGATACGTGTGGTTCTGCTTCAACTGCTATGATGAAGACGAGGTGCGGCTCAGATATTGCCTGACTGAGGACAAGCAGTCGGTGTTTGACTTCGATCTGTACGTGTTTCCCGAACAGCGAATGGGCATCGCGTTCGCGGCCATCTGGCACGCGGCCAACGAGTACCTGCACGCATGCGGCGTTCGCTACACATTCAGTCGGATAACACATTTCAACCTGGCATCGCGGCACGCACACGACCGCTTGGGAGCGAAACCGACTGGGCGCACAACTGTCCTCAAGGCAGGGCGCTTCGAGCTGATGCTGGCGTCGATTCCGCCATATTTTTCGGTAAGCTGTTCGCCCAAGCGGCGCGTCGAGTTGCGTCTGACTTCGGACGTCGTGGATGTCAAGGGATGAGGACGAATAACGCCCGCCGGGCGCCCACTTCCGGACGCAGCGTGCATTGTGGTCGGGTCATCACTGCGAATCCGAGAGCATTGGGTGGTCAGATTCCACCAGCGCGAGAAGCTAGCCGCACGAAAAATGGCCCTTGGACAATGCAAAGCCAAGGGAAGCCAAACACCCTTCCAGGTTAACAAGATGCCTAACACCCCCCCCCCCGAGCCAGAGAACCCAGGATCATGGGACCACTCCAGCCACCGAGAGTTCGTAGACTACTATGCGCGCCAGAGCCTCGAACCTGAAACGGTGAAACGTTTCACCCGGGTGAGGGATAAGGCCATTGCGCTCCTCGCTCAGCGTCCTGAGAACCGGTCTAGCCTGCAGGTGGCAGATATCGGATGCGGCGCCGGCACTCAATCTCGCCTGTGGGCTCAACTGGGGCACCACGTTCATGGACTGGATGTCAATGCACCATTGATCGAGGTGGCCAGACAGCGAGCAGAGGATGAACACCTTGACATCGAGTTTGCTGTCGGCTCGGCTACGGAACTGCCTTATGCTGACAAAATGATGGATGTCAGCCTCCTGCCCGAACTTCTGGAGCATGTAGTCGACTGGGAAAGCGTCCTGAACGAGGCTGCCCGTATTCTCAAGCCAGGCGGCTTGCTTTTTCTCAGCACGACCAATTGGCTCTGCCCGAAGCAGGACGAATTCGAACTCCCGCTGTACAGCTGGTACCCCGGCTTTGTGAAACGCAAGTACGAACACCTCGCTGTCACTACCAGGCCCGAAATCGTGAACCACGCGAAGTATCCAGCCGTCAATTGGTTCAGCTTCTATTCGCTGTCCCGCTATCTGGGGCAACGGGGGTTTCGCTGCCTGGATCGCTTCGACCTGATTGATACGGCGAACAGAAACCCGCTGGAGAAAGCAGTGGCGACTATGGCGCGAACCTTGCCGCCGCTGCGCTTCGCGGGGCACCTGCTGACCCCCGGCACGGTTATTTTTGCCTTCAAGCAACCCTGAGAACCAACTTCACGACGATGATCGCCTTCGACAGACTCGCCGTTGTGCTACCGGACAGTGGGGGCGCCAAGCCGATATCTGCCAACTTGGAGCCCGTTGCCCTCTTTTGCACCAACGGACATCCCTGTCGGAGCCGCCGCAAAGCTCCCGGGCAGGACCCCATGCGGCACTGGACAGTCCTTGCGGTCATCGCGCTTGGTAAGCTAATGGGATATGGACACTCCATTGTGTTGGTTCACCCTGGTTAGCGCCCCGACGGCCAATGAACAAGAGCGCCTCCCTGTCCGTGGTTATTCCTTGCTACAACGCCGAGCGCTATCTCGCCTCGACGGTTGATTCGGTGCTACTGCAGAATGGTCCGGACCTGGAGGTCGTGATCGTCGACGACGGATCCCGTGACGGCTCGGCGGATCTCATCAGGCAGCGCTACGGATCGGTTTCCAACGTCCGCTTGCTGCAGCAGGCCAACCAGGGGGTCGCAGCCGCGCGCAACCACGGTGTTCGAGAGGCAAGAGGCGAATGGATCGCCTTCGTTGATGCCGACGACATCTGGCTCCCCGGCAAGCTACGCGCACAAATGGACCTTCTCTCTATGGAGCCTGAGGCCCGGATGGCCTATACGGCCTGGCAGGTCTGGTCCAGTGCTGCTCCCCTGCCCACACCCGACTTCCTGGCCGAGCTGCAAGCGCAAGCCGATGATACTGAACGTTGGAGCGGCGCTACAGGGTGGATTTATCCGCAGTTGCTGCTCGAATGCGCAGTGTGGACCTCCACTGTCCTCGCCCACCGATCGGTATTCGACGAGGTAGGGTTGTTCGATACCACACTGCCCATCGGTGAGGACTGGGACCTGTGGCTGCGCGCCTCACGGGTCACGCCCATTGTTCGGGTACCCCGCCCCCTGGCACTCTACCGCATGCACCCCAACAATATCACCAAGGGACCGCTGGAGACCAACTACAAGGACGTCGTGATCTCACGCGCGCTGGCGCGATGGGGCTACGTGTCGCCCGACGGCACGGCCGCGCGCAAGACCGAAGTGGATCGTGGACTGGCCCGCAGCTGGAGCGATTTCGCTGGCGCGAACCTGGTGGCCGGAGACCTGGGCCGGGCTCGCTACGGCGCAACGATGGCACTGTGCACCGATCCTCGTAGCCTGCTCGGCTGGAAACTGCTCGGAAAGTCCATGGCGCATTCACTGCTCCACCGCAAACGGGTCGCCCGTTAGCACAATTCCCTTGCCCGATTCCTCCTGATGAGACCACGATGACCAACCCATCGCCACAAAGCTCCGTCGCTTCCCGACGGAGCACTCTCGTGCGTCGAGCTTTGGTCCTGCGCGCCGACGATCTCGGGCGGCGGGTCATCAACGGCGCAACCTTTCAGTTCCTCGGCATCATGCTCCGGACGGTCATCACCATCGGCTCCACGGCCATCCTGGCGCGGCTACTGACGCCGGCGGACTTCGGCTACATTGCCATGGCCACTGTGGTCACCGAACTTGCCGCACTGTTCAGCAACTTCGGTTTCAACAATCTGCTGATCCAGCGCCGAGTGATCAGCCGGCTACAGATGGACACCGTATTCTGGGCCGGCACCGCGCTCGGTGTGCTGCTGGCCGCAGCTGTCTTCGTGATGTCCTTCTTCGCCGACTGGTTGTTCGACGACGCGCTAGTCGGCGATCTCCTGAAAGTGCTCTGCCTGCCATTCCTGATGATTGGCCTCACCATCATCCCCGGCGTCGTACTCGCGCGCCTGATGCACTTTCGCACCGACTTCTGGATTCAGATCACCACCATCGTCACGCGTACCCTGGTAGCGATCGGATTCGCCTGGATCGGCTTCGGCGTCTGGAGCCTGGTGGCCGGCGCCTTGACCAGCACTCTGGTTCAGGTTGTACTCGGTTGCGCAGTGGTGCCCTATCGGCCGCGCCTGCGCTTCCATCTCCCCTACATCATGTCCACCTGGCGGACCAGCAGCAGCTACTTTGGCGGCGGGCTGCTGTTCTACGCCAACATGAATGTCGACCTGATGCTGATCGGGCGCCAGCTCGGTGCGGTGTCGCTTGGTTACTACCAGACCGCGCGTTCGCTCACCGACGAGATTCGCGCCCGCATCGCAATGCCCTTGCAGCATGTATTGTTCCCCGCATTCGCCGCCGTACAGGCGGATCCCGAGCGAGGACGCGAGATGTTGATGCGTAGCGGACGGATGCTGGCAGCCATCGTCATCCCGATTGGCTTCGGCGTCTCGGCCACCGCACCCGAACTGGTGCCGACACTTTACGGGCCGCAATGGTCGGCGATGATTCCCGTCATGAGTATGTTCGGGCTTAGCGCAGCACTCAAGGCCAGTATGGCCATCGCCACGCCGTTATTCAATGCGCACAATCGCGTCGGCCTGGCCCTGAAGTACAACGTCGTCAGTTCGCTACTGGTGGTCGCGGCGATCTGGCTGACTCTGCCCTATGGGATCGAAGCCGTAGCGCAGGGATTGGTGCTGGTTTCTTTCTATTCGCTAATACCGTTCCGCACGGCGCTCGGGCTTATCGGGCTAGGCTTCCGCCATATCTGGCAGATCCTCGGGTTGCCCACCCTGGCCGCAGTGGTACTCTGGGCGTCGGTCTACCTAGCACGACCGTTCTCCACGGAATGGATCTCCATGGCCGGCGGTCGACTGGCTTTGTACGTCGTGCTGGGTGGCTGCGTCTATCTGCTGACGTTGCACCTGCTGTCTCGCCAGTATCTACGCGACTTCAGTGATCTGGCACGCAGATTCCTTCACCGGTCGTGAGTAATTTTCCCCCCAAATTTGCGTCTGCCAAGGATAACGTAACATAGCCGTCCCCCCTGGAAGGCCTGAAATTTCAGCACACGGGTCTCACTGGCCGCGATTTCTTGGGTGGCGAGGGCTGACCGACACAGCAAGTGCATGCCCCAACGCCGAGCGAGCCAAGGCGAGCAGACTCCACACCGCGCATCAGGAAAAACAGTTACCAAGGACGCTAACTCCTTGAAAGACGAAAAACCGAGGGAACCTCAGCTGATACGTTCCGCGCGGGGGAGTGTTGCACGAGGCTCCCGACCCAATCCTATTCGTTGGTGTCGACTAGCGACAGGAATTGATGCGCCAGGTTTTCTCGGGTGTGCCGCCGGAGCCATTCGCCCAGATCGGTAGAACGCGAGGATTGATGCAAGTCGCCAATACTACGGCGCATCCCCAACTCTTCTAGGACCTTGGCAAGGGAGTCCAAGTCACCATGGTGAACGCTCCAGCCTAAGTTCAGACTCCTGACCAGGCGATCAGACTCACCGTCGTCATCTATCAATAGAACAGGGGTCCCAGAGGCCGCGTACTCGTACAGTTTTCCAGGTAGATAGCGATCGAAGCGAGAGTCGTGCAACAGCAACAATGCATCCGATTCGCGCATCAGCCGTGCGGCTTCAGCCAATGGCACAACGGGCACCAGTTCAATAACGTCTTGCATCGGGAATGATTGCAGCTGCAACAAGGCATCTTCGCGCTTGTAGCCAACGAAGCGAAGCAATAACTGTTTTCTAAGCTCGGGTCGGTGAGCAAGCACTGACTGGACAGCATCGAGAAAAAGCTTAGGGTCGGTGTGACCACCCAATTTGCCCGCAAATGTCAGAACTATCCGTCTGTCAAGTGTTCTCGAGTTGGGGACGATCACCTCCTGGGACTCTGCGGGCTCCCATCCATTGGGCACCACCGAGCACTTGCTGCCAATGGCCGCACCAAAAATCTTCGCTAGATGCTGGTGCTGCGACTCGGTTGTAACAACGATACGCTCGGCGTGTGCCAGACACTTTGCCTCCCAAACTCTGCCCGCTGGTGTTTTCGCGACAAAATCAAACGGGCATTCCGACCATTCATCTCGGTAGTCAAGTACTAGACGAGCGCCATGCTGCCTGGCGAGAAACCATCCGGCAACAAAACTTGAAAACGGAGGGCCGGTGGCTATGATTGTCTTCGGGACGTCGTTACCAAAGCATCGATGTGCGGCAGCAACCATGTCCAACGCGCCAAGCATCCCACCATCGACTTGCGGGAAGAGCCGGTAGCTAGGTACCAGCGTAGGCGGCGAGAAGCGCTCAACGCGTACGTTTGCCCCAACGTACTCTAGCAATCGCTTTCCTGCTGCGCTGGGCGAAGGTGGCGCTTGACCGGTCACGACGGTAACACTCCACCCGGCTTGGCTGGCATAACGGGCGAGGGCCGCAGGCCGATAAACTCCGCCAGCAATGGCGGGCGCAAATTCGCCAACCAGGAGAAGTAGTCTCTTGTCTGATGGCGAAACCGACGACGGTGATAGCATCTTTTTTTTTTGTACTCGCCAATGCTCACCCCACAGGCGCAGATGCGCTGCAATTGTGTCGGTGGCTCGTGCGGCCAGATCACTCATCGTTACACCTGCTCAGTCCAACACAGCAGCACGGAGAAGAGTCGGATGAAATGCACCCGCTGCAATACTGATCGAGAAAGCTCATCGTGCGTTACTCCTTTATCCGACGCATGCGCAGATGTAGATCTGAGCACCCTTGACAGCCCTTTCCAGACGCTGCCCAGTGGGTGCGGGATAGGACCTGGCTAGAACTATTACTCCTTTGGCAAGCGCCCGAACCGCCCGGTTACCGCCGTAAGAACCCCGTAGCCGACGCGCTTCGGTGAGGAATCGGGGCCAGTCCTGCACGCTGGCTTCGTACGCCCAGCCTTCACGCATCGCCAGTGCGATGGCTTCACACTCGGGCCCCGTGAGAGGAGCATCGGGTGCGCACAGGTCGAGCACCGCACGCAGATCCTCGAACATTTCGTCGATGCAGCCATGGTTGGCCATCACGCGGATACGGTTCAGGAGTGCGGCCCTGGTCGACCGTTGATCAATGGCGCCGGTGACCGGCGGCGTCAGGTATCCGCCTAGGGCGAGCGATGACCGGATCTTCCTGCCAATTGCTCCACTGTGCTTCCTGAAGACGCTGCTGCGCTGTGACGCAGTATAGCGGATGGCCTTGGCGCCGCGGACACCACCGTGCTGGCGGAAGACGAAGATTGGAGACTCGCAGAAGGCCGGCTTGGCGATACGAGCCAGGCGGATCTGCAAATCGTAGTCTTCTCCGCTGAGCAACGCGGGATCAAGGCCACCCAGCGCCTCCAGCAGTTCGCGTCGCACCAGCGCAGTCCCCAGATGAAAGAAGCAGCTGCGCATGATTTCGAAGAAGAATTCCTCGTCCCTTGGGCACGGCGGCGAGTAAAGACGACCCTGGACAATGTGACCATCCGGGCCGTTCGTGCCGATGAAGTGCTGACCGTAAACGAACCCGATGCCTGGCTTGGCCTCCAGCACCTCCAGGCGCCGCTCAATGGCGTCGGGCAGTGCGACGTCGTCGTCGTCAAAAATCCAGATCAGCGCCCCCTGGGCCAAGGACAGCCCAAGGTTGACCGCCCTCGGCTTGCCTCCATTCTCTTTCCGAACGTACCTGATACGATCCCCATAGCGTGCTAGCACGTCTGCCGTTCCGTCTTCGGACCCGTCGTCAATAACGACGATCTCCAGTGGCGGAACGGTCTGGACCAGAAGGCTCTCCAGACACTCACCGATGCAATGAGCGCGATTGAACGTTGGTACGATGACGGAGACAGTCATGGCTTTCACCGCCGATGCCCGTTCAGACGAGTTGATTGGCAGGTCTGTTGTCATGCCCTCGGGCTTAGTCGATCCGGAGCACGGTTGGTGGACGATCACCGCAGCTTCCGATAAGTACCGATGATTTCAGCATCCGTCATCCGCATCGTGTCCTTGCTCCCCAGGAAATAGGTCGTGCAGGCGTAATCGCTGGCATGCGGCTTGGTGGCGGTCGCACGGTCGAAGTACTTGAGCCAGAAGACCAGGAAGGGCGTGAGCAACCGGATAATGGATTGGTAGGACTTCACAGCCGACAGGCTGAGCAGAAACGAGCGAAAAGCCAGCGCCAGCGCGGTGCCAGCGCCAGCACCGACACCGATCCGGACCTCTTTGAACTGACTGAAGAGGCGCCGATGGCCAATCAACGAAAAACGATGGAAGTCATAGGCACCCAGGTGCACAGGATACATGAAGGGAGACTCGGCGTAGATCAGGCCGCCTTCTCGTAGCACTCGGTACGCCTCCTCCACGCAACGCACGGGATCGGCCACGTGCTCAAGCACTGCCTGCAGAACCACTGCGTCAACGCTGCCATCGCGCAACGGTAGATCGTGCCCATCGGCGATGACAAACACAGTGCCAGCAAAGTACACATCGGTCTCGAGAACCAGCATATCTGCAGCCTGGCGCAACCCAGTGATCCCCGCTCCGGCGTCACCCGCGCCGACAACCAGGACGCGCTTTGGGCCCTCACCGGGCAGCCGCCTGAGCTGAGTCAGTAGTTCCGCGTAGAGCGCCTCCCCGATCCGGTTCTCGGTAATGGACGGTCCGTAGCGCTGAATGATGGAGACGAACCTGCGGTGTGGCCGGTAACCGAGGGAGATCGAGTCGCTTGGTCTGTAGTCCGAAAGACGGAAGACCGACTGCTCTTCGACGATGAGTACCGGTGTGTCGCGCACGACTGGGAAGACTCGACCGCAGCTGGCCGATATGCAACGGCAACTCGAGGTGCCAATCTCAAGGGGAAACTTGCATTTCGGGCAGGCCAGAAGATCGCTTACGTCCTTCAATGTTCCTTGCATCATCAGTTCCTTCACACAAATGAACATGGGACACTGGTTGCTAACACAAACGCCGGGATAAGCGTCCAGCCACGCAGGCCACTACCTGGTGTGTGTCAAGACGTTCCAGGCTTCGTGCCGTCCATAGGGAAAAAGGACGCGCAGGAACACCAGCAGGTGTTCTCGGCTCGCGCGCAAAGGTTTCGGCGCAAGCATAAGGTACAGTCCTCCACCGGCAGCACCATGGCACTGCAACGTCGGTCGCAAGAAATCTGGAAACATTTTAATGTCTGCTGCAAACATTTGAATGTCTGTCACTTACTTGCCTACGGCCTCACCCGCTACGCCGGCGCTCGAATCGAGTGCAGATGAGCCGCCTTTTGACAGTGCCGACGCTCTGCGTTCAGGAACCACACTTTCCTGCTGACGAGTGCCACTCCGAACGTCAGAGGGCTTGCCCCCGAGTACACGATGCAGCTCTAGCAGAACCTTCGACGTTGGACTGTGCTGCAAGCCTGATTCCACCAAGGTTTTTGCTTCGGCTTTTTTCCCCGAGTAGATCAGGAACTCGGCCCAACTCGCGTAAGCTGGCCAATAGTCAGGCTTTAGCGCACGCGCCTGGGCGAATGCCTTGGCCGCCTTATTGAGGTCGCGATCTGGGAGACGTAGCTCGATTTCTCCCTGTTTCGTCAGAAGCTCAGGCATCAGGACAAAACCTCGATTGATTCCGATGACTTCAACTACATATTCCATGTCATTCGCCGCCTCCAGGATGTAGTTGTATCTTTGTGATGAGGGTGTACTGGTGCGCTCCGCACGCAGCATCCCGACCCGCGCCCAGCAATAGTGATGCAGGTGCGAAAGAAAGCCGGCGCCTATCCGAGCTTCCCAGACCCGCCGATCTGGACTATTCCGCAGAGGAAAATCCTGCGTGTAAGGACAATACCTCGGAATCAATGCCATTTCTTCGTTGGTAATCGCTTTGGGCTTGGCCGCGGCGATCATCGGCCAAACCGTCAGAAGCGATAGCAACGCCGTCCCCACCACGGCGAGCCGACCTGATTTGGCTCTCGTCATCAGGAACATAGCCATGTTTCCCCCCCCAAAAAAAGCTCTTCCATGTCAGAAGCTTCAAACAACCGCCTAATTCCATCTTTCCTCCAGTCGCTGCCAAGGCCATCGAAGGAGATAGCGCGCTGAAGCAAGAAATAATCACTGTGACCGATGACGAGGCGCTCCTTCCGGAGCCGTGCGGTCTCTCGGCAAGACGCCTTGGCAGTTCGGCACACCAGTGCGTCATCTTCCAGAAGGTCACATCTACGATCGTATCGAACGAAGTCGAACGCTGCAGAGAAACCGTTTTCACTCCCCGAGGCAGGAACACCTTCACCCCGAGCGCCCAATAACAACACTCACTGCACTCCGAACTGCATTCTTGGCGTTGGCGGCTATCTTGTCCTTCAAGGAAAACTCCGGCATCGCCACGGGGCACGAGGCAATCCTTTCGTAATGCTTGATGTACTGCTGCTTCAGCAGGGCAAGGTCGTAGTTCTTCAAAACCGTTTCTCTGCCACGCTTTCCAAGTGTCGACAACACTTCCCGATCGGTGTCACGGAGAACCCTGGTGAGCTCACCAGGCTTTGTGATATCGATAAAAATCCCTTCCTTGACAATGGAGCGCTGGTTCTGGTGGTTGGTACAGACTACCGGTAATCCCGCTGCCATGGCCTCGATGAAAACAATGCCAAAGGTCTCAAACGCAGAACCCAGGGTAAACACATCGCCGGCAGCGTACACTTTGGGCAAGTCCTCATGCGGGACTTTTGTGAAAACGACCCTTTTACCCATCAGGCGTTGCCCCAAGGCCACAATCTCCGGCGTATCTGGAGTTTCTTGTCCGGCCACCACCAGATAAGCATTGTTCACGGCGGCAACCTCGCGAACCACATAATCCATCCGCTTGTGTCCATATGAAACAGCACCGACGCTAACCACCACAAAGGCATCCTCGGGAATGCCATGCTGGGCTCTGAAATCCGAAACAAGGTCTGGGCGAAAAAGTCCTATATCCACACCGTGGGGAATCATGAACGATTTTCCCTTCGCACTATGTGACAAATTTAGCGCCGTGTGCTCTTGAACGAAATCACACGGCGGCAGATCCCTGGCGGGAATGGCCCCGCCATTGGAGAAAAGAATCCTTGGTGGCGACTTGAAAAGGTGGCGTTTGTCGAAAACAATTCCACAAACTTCGCGTTCGAGGCAGTGAACTACGTCAAATTCGCCCTCAAGAAGCGGCTTGAGCGCCGCATAGGCAAACGTCTCTGCCTCAATTCTGCAACGTTCCTGAACCCTCAACGACTCCGCCCACTTTGGGGAAGAAGCGACATGAACGTGGTCGAGACAGGAGGCTCCACGCGGAATGTTGTCAATCACCAATTCCCCCGGTGCGGACTCCCCACCGCCCTTGAAAAGGGTGATATCGAGCGACCCCCTCAGAAGTGAAAATAGATCCCGAGCAAACACTTCGTGCCCACGATACACATTACCCAATCCAGAGCACAACAGCGCAATTTTCATGGCTATTCCTTGCGATTTTTCCTCGAGTTGTCGCCTTCCCCAGGATAGTTATTCTTGCTGTCAGCTCGCGGTTTGGTCTGTCCGCATCGATGGGCTCTGCCACATATTTCTAACGAGTTGTAAACCAAACCCACATCGACTTCGACTCCACGGTGTAAAGCGGGGCAACTGCATCCTGTCGCTGGTCCGGTCGGCGACTCCCCAGGCGGTAGTCACAGCTCCGTCAAACCCCAATGCTCGAATGATCTCCGCATCGACCGCGCGATAGTCGACATTCGGTCTTCCATTAGGGTAGGCAAACAGGCTGATCCGCTCCTGTAGCAACGACTCGAGAAAATCCTTGCTATCAAGAACCTCCGTGCGCACTTGGCCGGGCTTCAACCGGGCGAGAATCGGGTGCGTCGCCGTGTGAGCGCCTATCAACATTCCGGCACCGCGCATGATTCTTACCTGCTCCGAGGTCAACATCAGGTCCGATGGCAGCCTCGCCCCAGCGGTTGCGGCGACAAAATTGGCGAGTTCGAGACGCTCTGGCGGGTCTCTATACTTGATGTCATTCAGGATGCTCGCAATTGCCGCGCGAACGGCATGTACTGAAGCCAAGTCATGGACCCCAAGCCCGTTGCTGGAGAGATCCAGCTTTGCTTTGGCGCAATTGCGGACAGAGTGAACGACCGTGTCGTTCCACATCCGTCCACCATCGAGATACGCTGTAGCCACAAAGAACGTGGCTGTCAGGCCATGGGATTTGAGAATTGGCATTGCGACAGTGCAATTATCGGCATAGCCGTCATCGAAGGTAATCGCCGCAGCCCTTGGGGGCAACGTATTCGCATCGAGCCGGGCGATCGCCTGATCCAGCGGCAGGACGTTGAACCACTCCTTTATCCAGCGCATGGCCTGCCCAAACTCACGTGCATCGGGATCCCAGTTGAGAACGGAATCCGCCTGAGCGAGAACACGATGAAAAATCAGGATGGAAAGCTGTCCTCGTGCGCCTCCAGAGGAACAAGCATGAATCAAACCCTTCACGATCATCTCGCTGGCTCCGGACGCGCAAGCTGAACTCCTGTGACGGGGTTGCCAGACCCAAAAGCACCACTCGTCTCGCGTTTCCAGTCCTCTTGTCTCATCCAGCGCCGGGCGACGACTACCATGACCATAATGTTGTAAGGCAAGTCAAAATAGGCAAGTTGCAGAAATGCACCACCGACCAGGTAACCGATCAGGGAGACCTGACACATCCCGGCCAGCGCATGGATCCACGCCAGTTCGGATCGTTTCGCCGATTCCTTTCGCATCCGTGCCGCTTCACGCCATGTCAACCACCAAAGGAGCAGGAAGAGACCCAACCCCACGTAGCCATGCTCGCCAAGTACCGAGAAATAAATGCTGTGGGCGACAGGCGTTCCTTTAACGGCCGGAGCGTAAATCGCATAGTTGGTCGTGCCATAAACATCAAACCCGCCGCCCAGCGGCCGGTCATTGGCAACCTTGATGCAAAAACCCCAGGATCCAAATCTTGATTGCGCAGATTCATCCGTTTCATACGCCCCGATCGACCCCATCCGCTCATCCCATGATGAAGGCATGAAAGCAAGCAGCGCACTGGCAACCGAGGCGATGGCTACCCCAAAGACAATCTTACGATTGGATCGGTGCCACAAGAACAGAGTCATGGCTGTGATTGCGACCAATGCCCCCCTGGACTGTGACCCCAAGGCAGACAGACCACACAACACCATCAGCGCCAGTAAGCCGAGACGCACCGCTCGACGGGTGGCAACCATCCGCAGGTAGTTTATCAATGGGATAACGATGATGATGGCGACAGCGAGGGTGTTGTTGTCGCCGATGAAACTGCCATCTGGGCCCCACACGCGATGCTGGCCACCGGTCAGAAGGGTGAATATGCCGCCCTTGAGCCCATAGAAGCCAATCGAGAGAACGTTGACCCAGACAAACAGTTCGATATGTCTGCGCTCATGCAATACCATCAGGGCTACCCCGGTCATGAGCTGAATCTTCAGGACCTTTTCAAGCTGAGTCAGCGAACCCGCTGGATCAATCGCAAAAGCAGTGGTCAAACACATCCACAGCACAAACAGAAGCAGCGCCACAACCGGAGACGCCCACGGCATACGTATCTTGTCGCGCGTGATGAACAGCGAAAGGAAGACGACAGCCGCCGCTACCGTGCCAAAGGGTGCACTGAATGCGAAACCAAAGGCCAGCCTGTGCGGATTCATGATGCTGATCCAGGTCCACAAGAGCACGCCGATCCGGGGATGAAGCAGTGCAAAAGGCAAGACGGAGAGCACAATACCCAGGATCAGCAGGTCACGCATTGGTGACCTCACGAACGAACCAAAGGCCTCTGGCCGTAAACCGGGCTTCGGTACCGGTGGGTCTCGGTGTCTGATTCGAGGCCGGCGTTGTCGCAGATCTGGCAGGAGCACAAGAACCCACGAAACCGCCGAAGGCCACAAGCAACCCAATGTCATCTTGACGCATTCTCGTCATCAAGCCGCGAACTAGATTTCCTGAGACCGCCGCCAGCCAGCTTCCAAGCATCTGCATTGTCCTCTCTCAAGTGAGCATGACATGGCTTACGATGTAACGGTACTTGCCCGACTGTTCCCGAGGTATTTCCCCCACTCTCTCGACCGCGACGGTTACGCTCTGCCCCAGGCGAGCCTTGATACCTTTGGCGATCGCCACCTCGACTTCCGCACCGCAACCTTCCCCCGGAACGATCTGGACAGACACGTGCTCCCGCGTTTCTTGCACCACCTTGAAAGCCTCTATCCCCGGGATATCACGAATTGGATAAACAACAGCCAAGCCATGCATGATGGTGCCGTCGGCAGCCACCACAAAATCGGTTGTTCGGCCCTGGATTTCTTCCAGCATGGGCAGGCCACGCCCACAGGCACATGTCTTATCCGAAAGAATCGCGACGTCACCGGTGCGGTAGCGGACGAAGGGGAAGTCGCCGGTGGCCATGTGTGTCACCACTACCTCGCCCACAGCCCCGCGGGGCAGTGCATTACCATCCCGATCGACAATTTCGACGATGATGTCTTCGGCTGTGATGTGCATCCCACCCTGTGGGCACTGGTGGGCGATGAAACCGGCATCCCGCCCGCCATAGCCATTGGCGACCTGACAACCAAAGATGCGCGCGATATCGTCGCGCTGATGGTCGTAGAGCCGCTCGGCCGTCACAAAGGCGACCTTGATACCCAGGCCGTCCATCGATTGACCACGCTTTTCGGCATGGCGGGCGATCAGGGAGAGCGACGAAGGGTAACCGAAAAGCATCGTCGGACGGGTGCGGCGAATGGTCGCCACGAACCCATCTAGATTGGCCTCGCTCATCTCGAATGCTGGCAAGAGCTGACTGCGAAGCAGCCGGTCGCGCATCTGGCGGATGCGATCCTGGGCGGTCAGTTCGACTGGGCTGCCCCAGACGACGATTTCCGGGTCGCCGATGTCCACGCCCCACCAGCGGGTGGCCCGCCACTTGGCCGCGACGTCGTGACTGACGCGCTCCCTGCCGATGAAAAAAATTAGAGGTTCGCCTGAAGACCCGCCGGTATTGAAGCGAGCAAGCCCTTGCGCCTGCCCGGACTTGAGCTGTTCCAGGTTCTGGCGGATGATTGGCTTCGTCAGGAAAGGCAGGCATTTCAGATCGCCCAAAGAACGGATGTCCTCTGCTTTGCACCCCAGCTTTGCGAACAGTTCGCGGTAGTAGGGGACATGCTGTTGAGCATTTGTCAGCAGCGCGCGCAATCGCTGCAACTGGAAGGCTTCCAGACGTTCCGGTGACCACCATTGGGCGTCCTCCATGTGCTTACGCACGGCGACCGTGTCATGGTGTTTCAAGCGCTCGTGGAGAGGAAAGATCAGACCAGCAGCGAGCGTTGTGTACAGACTAGCCATGTTGTCTCAACTCCGGCTACCCCGGGACGAGGCTGTGAAAGTGGCCGCGCAGCTGCTCGACGCGTTCGCTCCGCTGGTTCCTAGCGGCGACAGCGGAAGCCCGAGGCGATAGGGCGGACGAGTCGGCCGATATTGTTCGGGCGCGGCCCCGTGCAGGTGGGTCAGGCGATTGGGAGCGTTCATGCTGTTGGCTTGACCTGACAGAGGCGCGCAAATGGCGCTTGGTAGTTGGCAACGCTCCGTTGCCAAGTGCGCTCTTGTTCGACAAAGCGCCTGCCGGTAGCCCGCAAGTCCGGCCAGCGGCTGCTTTGGCACACGAGCTGAAGCACTGTATCTGCCAGCGCCACCGGATCACCCGCTTTGAAGAGCATTCCTGTCTCGTGATGGCGGATCAACTCCTTGTGTCCGCCAACGTCTGAAGCCACCAGCAGACGCCCTTGTGCCATCGCCTCGAGCGGCTTCAGGGGTGTCACCAGCTCGGTAAGGCGCATAGAATGGCGGGGGTAGGCCAAGACATCAACCAGATCATAGTAGCGCTGGATTTCGGCATGGGGTACGCGGCCGGTAAAAACCACCTTGTCAGACAATCCGAGTCGGACAGACTGCTCCTTGAGGGCCTGCTCCTGGGGACCACCACCAACCAACAACACGCGGACTTCAGGACGTGCCGTGAGAATCCGAGGCAAGGCGTCGATAAGAAGATCGAGGCCTTCGTAGGCGTAAAAGGAGCCGATGAAGCCGACGACGGTGGCGGTTTGCAGACCCAACTGGGCCCTGAGTGCGCCATCAGGCTCGCCACCCACGGAGAAGGCCTCGATATCCACCGCATTGGGAATCACGGTCACTTTCCGAGCGGAAACGCCCCGCGCCAGGATGTCATTCCGCAGGCCGTCACAGATCGTGAACACATGATCGGCGCGCTTGAGGGCATAGGTTTCCATGCGACGACTGAGGCGATAGCGAAGGCTGCTCTCTGTCGCGGTGCCATGGTCTACCGCCGCATCTTCCCAGAAGGCCCGCACCTCGTAGACCATCGGCAAGCCAAGGCGCTTGCCCACGCGCAGTGCCGGAAGGGCATTGAGCACTGGTGAGTGGGCATGAAGGATGTCGGGCTTGACGGTCTTGGCCACTTCCATCAGGCGCTTTTCCACTTGACGCATGAATTCCAGTTCATCAAGGCCGGGCCGGCGTACAGCGGGCGCTTTGGCGACGGGGGTGCGGTAGAAATGCCAGCCATCCACGTCTTCCTCACTCAATTGGCAATCAATGTGCTTGGGCGTGGTGAGGTGAAAGGTCTGCCACCCCAGTTTGCGCTGCTCACGCAGGATGGAAAGCGTGCGGAAAGTATAGCCACTGTGCAGCGGGATCGAGTGGTCGAGGATGTGCAGAACGCGCAGACTCATCGACTACCGCCCATAATCCGGCCCCAATATCCCGACCACCCGGGAGCGTTTCGATATGTTCGTGGCAAGGTAAGGTATGTCACTGGTCAAGATAGCGATCGATGCATGAGAGATGGGCGTTCCAACTGTAGCGCGCCGATACCTGCCTTCGCGCCGCAGATCCAATGGCGGCAGCGCGCCCGGGTTCCCGAAGTATGGATTCAACCTGGTCTACAAACTGTGAAATAGTGCCGGCAGTCAGCAAATCACGCTCAGGGATGGCATCGATGGCGGTCGCGCACTCCTGGGATGCTACAACCGGCAAACCCATGGCCATGGCTTCGAGGATCTTGTTCTGCACGCCACGCGCCAGCCGTAGCGGTGCGACGACAGCCGCGGCATGCCGCAGGTACGGACGCACATCGGGGACCGTTCCTGTGACAACAATGTGCTCTCCCACCAACGCCTGCACCGCGGACGTTGGGCTGCGTCCAACAATGTAGAACCTCGCTCTGGCCCAGCTCTGCTGCAAGCGAGGGAGCATTTCTGCCGCGAACCAGGTCACTGCATCAATGTTCGGCCAATAGTCCATGGCACCGGTAAACACGAGTGGGAGTTCCTGCGAAGCAAACGGTGACGGAAACTTGTGTTGGGGCGAAAAATAGTCCGCGTCGACGCCGTTACACATGGCTTCAACTTTGTCAGCGCACTCGGGTGCGAGACTACAAAACCGGTCGACCTCTCCTTGAGTGACGAAAAAGGAGCGATCCGCCTGGATTGCCAATGAGCGTTCAAAGGCCAGTAGAGACCTTCCCTCCCGCCGATAGAGCCAGGACATCGGCCAGCGGTGATTGGCTGCATATTGGGTCCATTTAAGCGAGTCAACATCGACAAAATCGACCAGCTTGCGGAGCTGCGGAACATCCTGGATGAACTGCGCCATGACCGAGGAAAAAACCACGGCCGCGTCAATCCGCTGTTCTCGCAGCGTACGATCAACCCAGGCATGCAGACCCGCATTGCGATAGTAGGGAAGACTCAGCGGCTGCTTGCCAAGCAGACCGCTCAGGCTGGCAAGCCGGGCAAGGTGGGGAGTGAGTTGGGCGACGTGCAGGTCTACGCAATACCGACGCACGGTCTCGACATAAGCAGCATCCTGAGGGTCGTCAATAAAGGTCCCGAGGAACACACGATGCCTGGCAGCCAGATGCTTGAGCAGATGATACGAGCGAACCTTGTCGCCTTTATTCGGCGGATACGGCAGGCGGTGTACCAGATATAGGAGATTGCTCATATGAAGCTACGCGAGATCATCGCGACAACTCAAGAGCTGTGGCAATGGCGGCTTGGTCTGGCGGCGCGTCGAGCACGTTGCGCAGAAAGGCTTCATACATCACCAGCGTCCACAAGGGTGAGCTGTAATCGCTCGCTCCCGACTGGTGGGCATCGACGAGATGGCGCAGGTAATCCTGATTGAACCAGCCGGTCGCCGCCAGGCGGGGGCCAAGCACCGCCTGCCGAACACGTTCCCTGAGCGGGCCACGGAACCAGCGGGCGAGCGGCACGGCGAAACCCATCTTCGGGCGAAAGAGGATATCCTCCGGCAGGCGCGGCTTCATCGCCTCTTTCAGGAGGAACTTGCCTTCCTGGCCACGCACCTTTAGCGATGAGGGCAGTGTCGCCATCCATTCGACCAGTTCGTGATCCATCAGCGGCTCACGCACCTCGAGCGAGTGTGCCATGCTGGCGCGGTCAACCTTGGTATTGATGTCGCCCACCAAGTAGGTCTTGAGGTCAAGGTACTGAATCAAAGCCAAAGGATCGTCGGTGCCGGCTCGCTCGGCATGAGACCGAAAGACTTCCTGCGCACTGTAGCCGTCGATCTCACTCCGGAAACGATCAGTAAAGAGTTTGGTTCGCATTGGGCCACGCAGGATCGAGACGGAATGGAAATAGGCCTCGACGGAGGTTCGCCCCATGCCTTCAAACGTCGTCTTGGCGCGGAACATGCGCGGCGCCCAGTCCGCCTTGGGGAAAACGCGGCCGAGCAGGCCAAACAGCGGCTGGCGAATACCATGCGGCAGAGCGGAACGCAGTCGTTCTTCCATCAGGTGCAGGCGATAACGGCGATAACCCCCAAAAGTCTCGTCACCGCCATCGCCCGAGAGGGCCACCGTCACATGTTTTCGTGCCAGTTGACAGACCCGGTAGGTCGGAATCGCTGAGCTGTCAGCGTAGGGTTCGTCATATAGCCTAGCCAGCGTGTCGATTAGGTCGAAGTCGTCGCTGGCGACCAGGTCGCAGTGATGGTTGGTTCGATAGCGGTCAGCAACCGTCTGGGCGAATGCGGCTTCGTTGAATGCGGGGTCATCAAAGGCAATCGAACAGGTGTTGACTGGCTCTGCCGACTGAGAAGCCATCAGGGCGACGACGGCACTGGAATCGACGCCGCCGGAGAGAAACGCGCCGAGCGGCACTTCCGAGATCATCCGCAGGCGAATCGACTCGCCGAGCTTCTCGTCCAGCTGCGCGCAGGCTTCGGTCAGCGAACAGCGGCTGTCGAGACTGAAACGTACGTCCCAGTACTCCCGCGGCTCAGGTACCGGCAGCCCGCGACGCAGCATCAGGGTGTGGGCTGGCGGCAGCTTTCTGGCCTGACGGAAGATCGTCCTCGGCTCGGCCACGTAGCCGAGCGCGAAGTATTCCTCAACTGCGAGCGGATCGATGTCTCGTGCCAGTACGCCATGCGCCAGCAGTGACTTGAGCTCGGAGCCGAAGATAAAGTGCCCATCGGGCAGCTGCGCGTAGTAGAGCGGTTTGACAGCCAACCGGTCGCGCGCCAGAAAAAGAGTTTCGCGGTTTCGATCCCATAAAGCGAAGGCGAACATGCCGCGAAAACGGCGAACACACTCCTCGCCCCACGCCTCCCAAGCGTGCACGATCACCTCGGTGTCGCTGCGCGTGTGGAAGACGTGGCCAAGCGCCAGCAACTCGGGAATGAGTTCCTGGTAGTTGTAGATCTCGCCGTTGAACACCACGCAAACGCTCTGATCCTCGTTGTAGAGTGGTTGCTGGCCAGTGGACAGGTCAATGATCGAGAGCCGCCGATGACCCAGGCCGACGCCCGGTTCCAAGTGCATGCCCCCTTCATCGGGGCCACGGTGGTGCTGCGACTCGTTCATCCGGGTAAGCACGGAGCGATCAATGTCACGTCGGCCACGAGTATCAAATATTCCGGTAATGCCGCACATAAATCTGTCTTTGTTCCCTTCTTCAAGTCGCGCGTTGGCCTACGGATGGACCAATGCATTACGACCCGGCATTCGGCTCCGGGACTTGAGCAGTCGATCGTAGAGATCCTGGTAACCCTGAGTCATGGCTTCAAGGCTGAAGCGACGCTCGACGACCGCCCTCCCGGCCGCTCCCGCTACCCTCGCCCGTCGGGGATCGATCGCGTAGGCTGCGATCTTCTGAGCCATTGCATCGATATCGGCAGGCTCAACCAGCTCGCCGGTCCGACCCGACTCAACCAATTCACCATTGCCGCCGACGTCGGTGGCTATCGCCGGCAAGGCACTGGCCATCGCTTCCAGGATGGTATTGGATACGCCTTCAGCCAGCGAGGGGAGCACGAAACAATCCAGTCCGCGCAGGATCTCGGGCACATCGTCACGCTCGCCCGGTAGCCACGCCAATTCGGCCACGCCTGCCTGCTCGAGCAAAGCCTGCGCTTGCGCACGCAGTGGCCCGTTGCCGATCATCACGAGTCGCAGACGGCTCTCCAACTGGGGAAATGCCTTTAGTACCCGGATGAAAGCCTCTGCCAGTGCCGTCTGATTCTTGACCACCTGCATGCGCCCGACAGTACCGATCAAGCAACCCATCGGATCGGAAAATGGGCAGCCGGCAATCGGCTGACGGGTCTCGGCCGGATAGAAACGTCGTGTATCAACCCCATTGTAGATCTGCGTCACCCTGGCTGGCGGCATGCCAACTCGTGAAGTCAAATACTGCTCGAGATCGCGCGACAGCGCTATGTAATGCGTCACGAATGGCCGGTAGCAGCGGCGCAGCCACTGATATTTCCTGTTCGAGCCATCGAGATCGCCCACATCACGACCATGCTCGCCGTGGATGCGCACCGGAACACCTGCCGCCCAGGCCGGAACGACCACTTCCAATGCAGCGAGATTGCGACTGTGCACGATCACCGGGCGCAACTCCCTGAACAGGCGAAACAACTGGGGATAGAGCCAGACCGTGTGTCCCGGCGCCTTCTTCAGCGCGAAGAATTGCACGTCGTCACGTCCTATTCGTCGCCGGAAATCGGTGATTTCCGTAAGGGAAATCACAACATGGCGATACGTATCCGAGGGCATGCAATTGATGAGATTGACAAGGCCATTCTCGAGGCCGCCAACGTCGAATCGATAGACCACATGGGCAACCAGCGGACGCAGGTCGTGCACCGTCGTCACCTTGAATCAGCCGTCTGCCGCAGCGCGGTTTCGATCACCTCGCCGGCCGCATCGGCAAAGGCAGCGAGTATCGCCTCCGCTTCGCCAGGCTGGGTCTGCCGCGCGTACAGTATGATCACTGCCGAATCGTCCCCCCGGCCGGTCAGCCGAGAAAATGCCGTATACGCCTTGGCCAGAACATCGCTGGAGGTCCAGCGCCCGTTAATCCAGTACCACTGCCAGACGACCATCTGCGTGCTGCCCGGTCCCCGCAGACTTGTCGTTCGAATCTTGACTGGCTGCTGGTTGAAGGAGACTTCTCGCGTGCCGCCGCCGATTCTCGACCATACGCGATCGTCGCTGGTCACCAGAACATTCGATGAAGTGACCAGCTTGTGCTGCTGGTCCTGATTGCGGTAGTACGCCACAAAAAGTCCTGCCTGCTGCCCGTCCTTTTGATGGATCACTTGCTTACTCGCCGCGTAGTTCTCGAAGCTTGGCGACCAGTCGTACAAGCCTTCGCGAGTTTCATGCCAGCCGACGATCGGCCCAAGGGGAGAAATCTGACTGACCGGCTGCGCCGTTTGTTGATCGATCTGCCTTTGCGCGAGCGGCCATAGTGCCGCCACCAGAACGGTGACAACGGCTGCGACCACCACCGAGGCAACGGCTGGCATGCCACCAACGGTCACCCCACTCGTCGACAACGACGTGGGTACCACGTCCGGCTCGTCCTCCCGCCAGCGCGCCCCAATCCAGAACATGGCCAGGATCACGACGCCGAAGAATACCCAACCGTAGATCAGATGGTCGACGCCGACAGCCAGCCTGTTGCCGGACAGATGGCCGAGCATCACGATCATGTAAGCACGCAACCAATTGGCGATGATCGGCACAATGATCGAAACGCCAACAAACAGCAGTCGCCGCTTCAAGGAGGAATAAGTAAGATAAGCAAAGAGCGTTCCTACGGTGACCGAGGCGATGAGATAGCGGACCCCGCTACACGCCTCGACAACCGACCAACTGCCCGATGGAATCACCAGGTTCTGCCCTTCGCTGAACACCGGAACTCCGGTGAGGCGCAAGCCAAACACAGTGGCGTGTGCAGTCCATTCCATCAGTTTGGGCTGGGTGAAGTCACCGAAAGGAACGGCGAAGAGCAGAAAGAACAGCGGGAAGGCGATGCGGCGCGCGACCGTCCAGCCAAGCACCGCCGGCACGGCGAAGATCAGCATCGCTGTCAGCGCAAACTGGGAAAGCGCATTGACTGCGGCCAGTTCGCCAAGCAACCAACCAAAGCCGGCGCCAGCCAATAGCAGGACGGCGAGAAAGCTGCCTCTGGGCGCCAGTACGGCAATCCTTGAGCGCACCCGCCAGATTAGCCAGAGCGTGATCGGTGGCACGATCATCCCGTGCGCATAGGTGTCGGAGCGCCGCCAGATCGCCGCCATGTCAAGCGCAGTTTCGCGGAAAAGCACCAGAATCACCAGCAGGGTCAGCGCCAGCGTCGGTACGGCGATGCGCCAGGCGGGGCTGGTGGAAGACAATGTCGGGCTCGCGGCAGCTTGGTTCATGGACTTGCTTTCGGCAAACATGTGTGGTCAGCAACGATCAGTTCCGCTCGATCAACGCCGGGTAGAATCATCCCCGGGGTCACTCAACCCAGGTTGCGCACAATGAACGGCCCAAGCCAGTTGGCCAGGCCGATCGGCATCCGCCGCCAGGTATTGATCAGCAGACGGTACTTGGCATTCGAAGGGTTGTTCTGCGGGATGGCTTCACGGCGATACAGGCAATACTCGTAGAACAGCGGTTGCGGCTCGAAGCCCCAGTTCTTCTTGAAGGCATAGGAGCCGGTGCCCTGCTTGCTGCGGCCGTAGTCGAAAACCTTCACCCCACGCTCGCAGGCGCGGCGCATCAACTCCCAGTACTTGAAGTCGTTGGCCGCCAGTTCGCGCGCCGCCAGCGCGTCACCGGCGTAATAGGGCAGTACCTCATCGCGAAAATAGAAGCTCAGGACACTGCTCAGCGAACGCCCTGAGCCGTCTACAACGGTCAGCACTTGACAGTCGTCGGCGAAGACCCGCTGCAGCGCGTCGAAATAGCGTCGGGGCAGGGCCGGTGTCCCATGCCGGTGGACGTTGTCGGCATAAAGCGCAAAGAAGCGGCCAGGATCGGGGTCGATCTCGCTCCGCAGACCATTCCTGATCCCCTTGCGCACCATCGCCCGCTGTTTGCGCGGGATGGCCTGCATGTTGGCCTCCACCTCGGGCGCAATCTCCTTGCGAAAGCTGACGTAGAGCGCCTGCGTCGGCCATTCCGGGTGACGTTGCCGTAGATTGCGCATTTCCAGGTGATCGACGTGGAGGCGCCCCGCTGTCGCCTGCGCTTCCCGCTCCAAGGCCTCGACCGCTGCCGGAGTACTGGCTGCCACGCCGCCATAGACCGCAAACGGCAGCGAGGCCAGTGAGTTCCCGAAGAGCCGGCTTTTCACCTGGGCCAGCGGCAAAACGCCTTCGACCACACCAGCACGCTCGGCGTAGAGGAAATGCGTTGGATGACCGAAAACCTCACGCAGGATCCACTGCCATCCCGATCTGTGGAAAAAAGTGGCTTCCGGACACGCCTGGACGAAGGCATCCCAGCGTGCCACCGCAACCGGATCATCGTGATTGAGGCGCTTGATGACCAGTGGCGCGCTCGCCGCTGCCAGCCGGGTCACTTCCTCGATGGTCGTTGTCATCGTCTCACCACCGCCGCCGAGATATCGGCACCGAGAAACACCTCGTCCATACGCCCCCAGTTGAAATCGGCAAGCAGTCGCTTCAGCCGGCCTTCGGTGTACCGCAGATTGACATAGTGGCGAAAACGCGTCTTGGCACTGATACCGGCAATGCGCGGCTGCGCGGCATCGATTTCCCAGGGATGGAAATAGAAGATCGCTGGCTGACCATCGAGCTGGTTGACCTTCTGTAGCAGCCAGCGGGACAGCGCATACGGCAGCAAGCGGAAATAGCCGCCACCGCTGGCTGGCCAGTTGCGGTCGAAAAGCCGGGCCGTGGTCACCGGCAGTTCCAGCAAGCCACAACGCACCCGATGGGCGAAGCGTGGCGCGCCGGGCATACCGTAGTGATCATGGCGAATCGGATAGATACTCGAACTGTAGCAATAACCCGCCTCCTGGAGACAATCAAAGGCCCAGAGATTCGCTTCGCCAATCGAAAAACTCGGCGCCCGGTAGCCTCTGACCTGCTGACCCGAGAGATCCTCGAGGAGCTTCTTGGCGCGTCCCACGTCCGCAGAAAAATCGGCTTCGCTCAGTTCGCTGGCACGCTGATGACCATAGCCGTGGCTTGCCAGTTCGTGACCGGCATCGACAATGCAGCGCACGAGATGCGGATAACGTTCGGCGATCCAGCCCAGCGTAAAAAAGGTGGCCCGCGTCTGTTGTTCTTCGAGCATCAGAAGAATCCGCTCAACGTTACGTTCCACCCGACACTCGCGCAGGTGCCACTGATCGCGCGGAATATAGGGCGCGAGCGCGGAAACCTGGAAGTAGTCTTCGACATCGATCGTCAGGGCGTTGGTGATCGGCGGGCCGGGCATCTGACGGGACTCTCCGCGGCTAACGGCCGCGCTGCGCATGGCGAGCGATCAGCCACGATGCGAGATCAGACGCGATTCGCTCTGCCGCCCGTCCATCCCAGAACTCGGGGACGCGGCCGGTCTTGCCGAGGCCAGACAGAATGTCGTCCACACCCCTGCGAATCGCACCCGGATCACAACCGACGAGGGTATTGGTTCCCTGCTCGACAGTGATCGGACGTTCCGTGTTTTCACGTATTGTCAGACAGGGCACGCCAAGCGCCGTCGTTTCCTCCTGCAGCCCCCCGGAATCGGAGAGCACAAGCCTCGCGCCGGCCAGCAGGCCAAGGATCTCCAGATAGCCCTGCGGCGGCAGCAGGACGATGCGCCTGCTGCCCAGCAATTCGCCGAGGCCGAAACGTTCAACGTTGGCACGCGTGCGTGGATGCAGGGCAAAAACAAGCGGGACTTTCTCTGCGACTTCACGCAGCACACCCAAGAGCGGTGCCAGCGTCTCCGCATGATCAACATTGGACGGTCGGTGCAGAGTGACCAAACCATAGCCCTGAGGCCCGTTGAGGATACCCGGATCGACACCGGCCGCCCGCAGGGT
Organism: Candidatus Accumulibacter necessarius; assembly: GCA_017302435.1. Classification (GTDB taxonomy): domain Bacteria; phylum Pseudomonadota; class Gammaproteobacteria; order Burkholderiales; family Rhodocyclaceae; genus Accumulibacter; species Accumulibacter necessarius. The sequence goes on along the minus strand of JAFLDL010000027.1, from coordinate 43,622 downwards.
GACGGCCGGTGGATGGGCCAACTCGCGGTTCGCCAGCAGCGAGTCGATCATCACGTTGCCAACGAAGCACATCCGTTCATTGGCAATCCCTTCGCGCGCGAGGTTGGCGTGGGCGCTGCGCTCGGTGGTGTATAGCCGGTCAGCAATCTGATCGGTGAGCACCCGGTTGATTTCCTCCGGCATCAAACGATCGTAGCTGCGCAGTCCCGCCTCGACGTGCACAACGGGTACCTCCTTTTTGGCGCAGACCAAAGCACAAGCCAACGTCGAATTCACGTCGCCAACGACCAGCACGCAGGACGGCCGATGGGCATCAAGCACCGGTTCGAAACGCCGCATCACCTCCGCCGTCTGCACCGCGTGTGTACCTGAACCAACCTCGAGGTTGATGTCCGGACGCGGCAGGCGAAGATCGGCAAACAAGCGATCGTTCATATCCTTGTCGTAGTGCTGCCCGGTGTGCACGAGCAGCGTCGGCAGCGCCGGATGATGGCCAGTGAAAGCGCGCAGGATCGGCGCCATTTTCATGAAATTGGGGCGTGCGCCGACGACGCAGATCACCGGCCCCAAGTTGTTGGGCCATGCCTGATTAACCAAGACTGCTTCCTTTCATTGTTTTGCCCGCACCGCATCAACCAGTTGCTGCAGCAACGATAACAGCGCTGCATTGTTGCGTTCGAGACGGACCATGCTGCGCTCGATGCGGATCAAGCGCTGCTCGGACTGTCCGGTTCTCAGGTCGGCAATAACCCGTGAGGCCTGATCCGCCGTACTGGGATCCACTGCCAGCCTCGACAGGTCGATGTCCAGGATTCCGCTGTCGGTCAGTTGCGGGTTGATAGCCGCCTGGCCACCATCCATGTTCTTGCTCGAAGTGATCTGCGAAGTCGACTGGGTCTCCTCGCGAAGCTCTCTCGCGACCTCCTCGACGTCCGCACGCGTAAACTCGCTCTTCCCGCTCAGGAAGCCCGACAACAGAAGGCGATCGCAATGCGCGTTGATGCGTCGGGGTACACCACCGCTGGCCTCGAAGAGTGCCTCGAAAGCGCCTGCGTCAAAACGTGGCGAGCCTTTTGATCCGGCGCATTTGAGCCGGTGTTCGATGTAGGCCTGTGTTTCGTCCTGATCCATCGGACCGATGTGGCAGGCAGCAATCACGCGCTGCCGCAACTGCTGCATCTGCGGGCTCTGCATGATTTTCCTGAATTCCGGCTGGCCGATCAGGAAACTCTGCAACAGGGCCTGGGTGCCGAACTGGAAGTTTGACAGCATGCGCAGCTCTTCAACCGCACGGGGCGTCAGGTTCTGTGCCTCGTCAACAATCAGCAGACAACGCTTACCCTGACGGGTGACGTCGACCAGAAAAGCCTCGAGGGCAAGCAGCATTTCCGACTTGCCAACATTCCGCGTCCCGACACCGAAGGCCCCGGCAATCATGCGCAAGGTATCTTCTGCGTCGAGCTGTGTACTGACCAGCTGTGCGGCCACGACCTTCTCTGAATCAAGGTCGTTGAGCAGTCCCCGCACGATCGTTGTCTTGCCCGCACCCACCTCGCCGGTGACGACGATGAAGCCCTCATTCTGGTTCAGGCCATACTCCAGATAGGCCATCGCACGCCGATGCTGCTTGCTGGCGAAGTAGAACGAGGGGTCGGGGTTAAGCTGAAAAGGCTTGCAGGTCAAGCCATAGAAAGACTCGTACATGATGACCGATCAGAAACTGTGCGAAAGTGCGCCGGTCAGCGCGCTCTCCGTGTAGTCCGCGTTGACCCCGCCATCGGAAACCACGTGCCGGGCACCGATGTTGGCTTGCGTCTTGGGCGAGAGCTGGGTGCTGAACAACAGATACGCGCCTTGCGTCTTGGTGTCCACTGCGTTGGTGCCCTTCGCAAGACTGCGCTGCTCGTTGAGCGACAGCGACAGTGAAGAATGACCGGTCAGTTGATGGCCCCAGATGATGCCGAAACCACGCTGAGTGACTTCATTCGCCAGAGAGAAGTCATCGGTCAGCCCGCTGACCACACCCAGCGGCTGTTGCTGACTCTCTGTGGCATTGAAAGTGAGGGTATTCCGGGCACCCAGAAGAGCGTAGGAGAGCTGCTGCAGTTTTTGCAGGGTTGGGCGGTTGTTCAAGGATCCGTTGACAACGGTTCCGTCTGCCGGCACACCTCTGCCTTGCAGAACCTGATTGACCTGTGCCCTGATCGCATCAGGCGCAAGCCCGGGATTGCTGGCAGCGATGATCGCATAGTAGGCGTCGTAGTTGCTGCCCTGCCCGGTATTTCCGACGCCCGCTGGCTGATACGAGACATCCCTGGTAGCCGTATAGCTAAACAGCGAGCGAGGCATCCGGTGGCTAAAGCCAATCTGGTAGCCGTTACCGAAGAAACGCCGCGTCATGCGCGCATCGAGCTTGGTCCGCGGGCTCGGCGTCCATACGAAGCCGTAACCCGAATCGCTATAGGTCTCATCCTCCAGGCTGACCAAATTGTTCGTCTCGCGCCCGGCAATCAGGGAGAACTGGAACTGCGGTGTCAGGCGGTACGAGAGGGTCAGTTGATAGCGCGTGTCGTCGCGGTCCCGACCAATGTCATACTGGACGCTGTTGCTGCTGGCGTCGAGCGACCAACTGAGAGGACCCCAGCGGGTATTGCCATTGATCCGGCCCAACCACTGGGTGGTGGTCGTATCAGACACCTGCGACGAGTCCGCCCGGGTGGTACTCGCCGTGTAGCGCAGCAAGTACTCCGTGGACGACAGGAAGCGGCCTCTGATGTACGGCGAGATAGAGTAGTAGGCTGTCTCGGTCTGGTTGTTGTTGATGTTGGCATCGGAGGGCGAAGTTTGCCCAAACGCCGAAATCAACTGCTGTGAAATCGTTCCGGTCGCGTCGATGAAAAACCAGTCTTCGATGGCTTCAAGCGTACCGACGGCGTTCAAGGCATTCTGCAGATTGTTCTGCGACGACTCCCGCGCATAGAGGTTCTGGGTGAGGCCGTAGTTCAAACGCAGGCTGGCGCGGCCACCCTGGCCCGCGATAGAGATTCCCGGCGTGATGCCGGTCACCAGGTCACTGGTTCTGTTCGTGGAAGTGAGAAAGAGATTGTTCGTCAGGGTCTCGTTGACCCCGATGCTCGGCATGATACGCCAGCTCTCGGCGTGCGCGTGGGCCGCGATGCACATCAAGGCACAGCCCAGCCAGGAGGGCGACAGCTGAACGCGCCGACAGGAGGTTAGGCGGTCCTTGCCACGCCCGGCCTGATCAAGTTCCCCGGAAATCGAGCGCGGGCTGATGCGCGCAGCGCAGCCCATCGACTCAAGCACCTCCTTCACCATAGCCGTAGCCGTAACCATAGCCATAGCCATAGCCATAGCCATAGCCATCCTGGGTCGACGTTCGCGCCTGATTGAGCAACACCAGCTTCACCGGGCAGGCGTCAATGGCTGCCAGGGCGTGCCTGACGTCACTGCGCGCCGTACGTTCGGCCCTTACCACGACGACCACCTGCCCCATATGGGTGGCCAGCACCCTTGATTCGGTGGTCATCAGCAGCGGTGGGGAATCGAAGATGATGATCCGGTCCGGATAGCGATTGGCCATCTCATCCAGCAGGCGGATCATCGCATCGCTGGCCAGGAGTTCGGTGGCGCGCGCGTGCTGGGTACCACTGGGCAGGATGCTCAGTTTATCGACGTTGGTTCGCATCAGCACCTGCGACAGCTCTACCGACTGGTCAGTCAGCACGTCGAGCAGGCCGGGCCCCGGCGACAACCCAAGCATCTTCAGGACGGACGGCTTCGGCACGTCCGCATCGACCAGCATCACCGTGTTGTCGAGTTCCATGGCGATGCTCATCGCGAGGTTTATCGCGGTGAAGGTCTTGCCCTCGCCGGATATCGCACTCGTCACCATGATCAGGTTGCCTCGCTTGATCGGCGCAGCGCCCTTCGCCATCGCGTTGGCGATCAAGGGGCGCTTGATGACCCGGTACTGATCGGCGATCCGGGACCGCGGCGCGTCCGGGCTGATCAGACCGGTGGCTGAAAGTGCATTCAGATCCAGCTCGACGCGGCGCGATACGGCAGCCGACGGGGCAGTTGCCCCTGCCGATGAGCGCATCAGGGGCGAAGCTGGCGCCATCCGGGCTGGAGGCTGGTGGGGAATGCTGGAGTCGGGAGTTGGCGCCTCGCCGGCACCGGCTGGACTGTAGACCTCGACACCCGCCTTGCGCAGTTGTTCCAGCCGCTTCGCCGCTTGTTCAATGAGGCTCATCAGTTTTCCTCAGGCAGTACGCACGGAAAGAAGAAAGAAGGCGAGAAGTCCCGCACCATAGGCGCCGACCAACGAGATACAGGCGGCCGCAAAGCGCAGCAAATCCTTCTTCTCGCGTCGTTTCGTCGCCTCATCGGTGAGCAAAGACACCGTGCCCAGAAGGGGCAGGCCGGAGGCTTCCCGCAAGGAACGCGCATCGAAGAACACCGGTCGTAGCTGGCTGGCAGCAAAGCACGCGAACACGCCGGCGGCCAGGGCCAGAAGCAGGGTAAGCGGCAAGAACAGGGCGCGATTGGGAGCAACGGGCTTTGGCGAAACCCGCGGCGGGTCGATCAAGCGGAAATCGACCCCGGCTGCCTCTTCGATCGCGGTTCCCATAACCGCCTGTTCACGCCGTTGCACCAACTGTTCGTAGTTCTTCTTGTTGATGTCATAGTCGCGATTGAGCTGTGCAAACTCGGCCTCGACTTGGGGCACCATACTGACTGAAGCTTTCAGCCGCTCGTAACGAGACTGATACTCCGCTACCCGGGTTTGCAGAGCCGCAACTCTCGCCTCGGTCTCGGAGAGGGAAACCCTCAATTGCTGATGCACGGGGTTCGTGGTAACCGAAGACGCCGGGTTCGTCAGCGCCGTCTTGCGCCGGGCAACAATCTCCTGTCGCTTCTGGTCTTCCAGCTCCTTGATCAGGCGACGCGCACTGACGACATCTGGATGCTTGTCGGTATAGCGCTGCAACATGGCATCCAGATTGCGCTGCTGAGCGTCGATCCGAGCGTCGAGCTCGGGAACCGACACACCAGCAATCGGCTCCTGACCAGCATCCGGCAGGAGATCCGGCTCTTCACCGAGGATCTGGCGCTTGAGCGCGTCACGGGAATGCTCCGCCTCCCGCAAATCGAGGCGACTCTGCTCAAGAGCCCCTGCAGTCGCGCTCATCTGGGCAAAATGGTCCTTGCCCTCGGCATTCTGGGTCGTCAGATTGCGCATCTTGAATTCCTTGAGGCGGGCCTCGGCTGCCTCAAGTTTTTTCTCGTAGCCTGCGATCTCCTGGTCGAGGAACTTCCGGGCTGCTTCCGTATCCTTGCGGGCGACACCAAGATTGGATTCAACAAAGATCGACACCAGCGATTGCACTACCCTCTTGGCGTGCTCCGGCTGGCTGTCCCGATAGGTCACGGAATAGATATTGTCACGCGACGTATTATTGATCTTGAGCGAGGCCAACAGGCTGTCGACGAGAGCGTCCCTGTCCTTTTTTGACTCGATCTTGAGGTCGAGATCCGCCATGCGGATCAGCTTCTCCACGTTCGGTCGGGTGATCAGGGTGCGGCTCAACAACAGGACCTGTTGATCTATATTGGGCAGCGTGACCATCCCGCTCATCAGCGGTTTGAGGATCGACTGGGTATCGACATAAACACGCGCCGATGCCTCGTATTTGTCGGGTGTGGCCAGGACCGCCACTGCGCTTGCCAGACCGACAACCCAGGCGACCATAATCCCCAGCCAGCGACGCTGCCACATTCCACGCAGGACAGTTAACGCCTGTCGAAGCAGTTCATCCATTGGATTCAAACTTTATCAGTAGGGTTTCAAGAGCAGCCGTTACGACCAGCAACGCAACGGGAGACGTCAGGCCAAGCGAAAGGCGGATCAGAACCAACTCTGCGGAATGATCAGCACGTCGCCTGGCTTCATATCGACGTTGGCTGAGATGTCACCACGCCGGATCAGGTCAGTCAGGCGAACGCTGTACTGTTGTTTGCTACCTTCTGCAGTGGCACGCATGACTGTCGCGCCGTTGCCATCGGCGAAATCCGTCAGACCACCGACGGCGATCATCACGTCGAGCAGTGTCATGTTCTGTTTGTACGGTAGTGCCTGCGGCTTGGCGGCTTCGCCGACAACCCGGATCTGCTCGCTTTGCGTGCCCACAAAACCGGTCACAATCACTGTCACTACCGGGTCACGGATATACGTGCCCAAGACCTTCTCCATGTCTCGCGCCAGATCAGTAGGCGTCTTGCCCATCGCCGGAACGTCCTCAACCAGTGGTCCGGTAATCAGCCCATCCGGACGCACGGGCACTGACATCGAAAGCTCCGGATTACGCCACACGATGACCTGCACGCTATCGCCGGGTCCGATGATGTAGCGATAGTCCGCGGAAGCCGCGGACACTGGCGCCGGCGGGTGGGAGGCACAGCCCGCACCAAGCCCGCCCACCAGCCCGAGCAGAACCCAACGAAACGCAACAGCCATCACAGTATGTAAGCGTGTAACCATATTGCTCTCCTTTATTAGTCGCCAGCCTGGAAACGGTCTACGGCAAGTTGCAAGACCATACTGCTGACGGGTCTCGTAACGCGCGCCAGAGTATAGTGGAATTCCCCGTGAGGGCAAAAGATGCACGTCCGAGTCTACGGCTGTTGCATCCCCTCTTGCCCTGCCCAACAATTGTCTTGCCGTCTGCCGCCGTCACAAGCCCTTCGCCAACTGCAGAATAATGGCTGCACCGACCTGCCTGAGAGAAATAACGCACATTTTCCGCATTTCTTTAGCCCGAGAAGCCACGAAAGGCGAGTGACACGATAACATATTTATATAACTGCTTATTCAACTCACCGATCCGGCTCACCGCCGAGACCGGAGCTGAAGCCCATCGCCACCTCGCTTGTACAATCTGATCAATCACTTCGGTCACCTATGAAGCTTGCCACCTGGAATGTCAACTCACTGAAGGTCCGCCTGCCGCAACTGCTCACATGGCTCGCGAGGGAACAACCGGACGTCGTCTGTCTCCAGGAAACGAAGCTTGAAGATCATGGCTTCCCCAGGCAGGAGATCGAGGCCGCCGGTTATCACGTCTGTTTCGCCGGGCAGAAGACATACAACGGCGTCGCCCTCCTGGCACGAGAACGGCCGACGGAGATTGTGGTCGGCAACCCCCTCCACCCCGATGAACAGAAGCGCCTTCTGACCGCCACAATCAGGGGCATCTGTGTCGTCTGTGCCTACGTCCCCAATGGCCAGGCAGTCGGCAGCGACAAATACGCCTACAAGCTCGAATGGCTGGATGGACTCGCCAGGTGGGTCAGCGAGCGACTTACCGCCAATCCACAACTGGTCGTGGCGGGCGACTTCAATATCGCGCCGGATGACCAGGACGTGTACGATCCTGCCGCATGGGCCGGGCAGATCCTTTGTTCCGACCCCGAGCGAGCAGCCTTCCGCAGCTTGTTGGGCCTTGGCCTGAAGGACAGCTTTCGACTGTTCGACCAGCCAGCCAAGAGCTTCTCATGGTGGGACTACCGAATGCTCGGCTTCCAGAAAAACCGGGGACTGCGAATCGATCACATCCTGCTCTCCGAGGCACTCGCCGTGCGCTGCAATGCAGCCCGGATCAGCCGGGAAGTGCGCAAGCTTGAGCGCCCCTCGGACCACGCGCCGGTCATAGCGGAGCTGGCGGATTGAAGCACAGTCTCCCGGGAAACCTGCCAGAATCAGTGCTGATGCTCTACCCGGCACTGCGTTCGCTGCCGACGGAGCAGCTAGCCGCGATCTGCCCGGCGACGGCCTTGCTCAAGCTGCCGGCGGGCGCCCAGGTGTTCACGGAAAAGCAGAACTGCCTGGGGTTCCCTCTGATTCTCGCCGGCACGATCAAGGTAGTGAAGAACACCGCTACCGGCCGCGAGTTGCTTCTCTATCGCGTTGAACCGGGCGGCTCGTGCATTATTACCTCGAGTTGCCTGCTCGCTCACAGCGCCTATTCAGCCCGCGGCATCGCCGAAACACCCCTCTCGCTGCTGCTTTTGCCAGTTCCCCTGTTCGAGAAACTGATCGCCGAGAATTGCTTGTTCCGGGACTTCGTCTTCCACCTTTTTGGCGACCGCATCGCGGAGCTGTTGCAACTGGTCGAGGAAGTCGCGTTTCAACGCCTCGACCAGCGCTTGGCCAAACTGTTGCTCGCCAAAGGTGAAGCCATCCATGCCACGCACCAGACTTTGGCCGAAGAACTGGGTAGCGTGCGAGAAATTGTCAGCCGCTTGCTCAAGGGCTTCGCCGCCCAAGGAGTGGTCGCACTCGGCCGCGAGCAGATCAGCGTTATCGACCGGGAGAAGTTGAAGCAGCTGGCAGGCCTTGACCGCTGAGATGCGGCGCATGTGCGCTATGTGACCTGAGTTACATACACGACCAGGGCAGTTGGGTAAACTGGCTTCGTTACTTAACCATCTCACGGAGCCCATTATGAAAACAAACGTCGGTGGAATCGACAAAATCCTGCGTATCGTTGTCGGCATCGCCCTGATCGCCATGGCCGCCCTGGGAGTGGTCGGCACCTGGGGCTGGATCGGCGTAGTCCCCTTGCTGACCGGCCTGCTTGGCACCTGCCCGGCGTACTCGCTACTCGGCATGAATACCTGCCCGCTGAAGAAAAGCACCTGACACCCATGCTCGCAGTTCAGCGGCGTGCCACCACGGTACGCCGTTTCTATTTCATACTATTGGCCAGCAAAACGTAGTCATCGACCGAAAGTTCCTCGGCCCGACAGCTTGGCGCAAGGCCGAGGCCCTCCAGGTGAGAGTCTTTGACCAGTCCCCTGAGACTGTTGCGCAGCATCTTGCGGCGCTGCGCAAAGGCTGTCGAAACCAAGGTGGCGAACTGCCTTTCGTCACGCGCCGACAGGTCTGCGGCTGCGCGAGGAACCAGGCGGACGACAGCCGAATCGACCTTGGGTGGGGGATCAAAAGACTCGGGCGGTACATCCAGAAGACGTTCCATCACGAACCGGTATTGCAGCATCACCGACAGGCGGCCGAATTCGCCACTGCCTGGGACAGCGACCATGCGCTCAACCACTTCTCTCTGCAACATGAAGTGCATATCGCGCACGCTGCCGCCGAAACCGGCGAGATGAAAAAGCAGCGGCGTCGAAATGTTGTAGGGGAGATTGCCGACAATCCGCAGGCCGGCGCCGGCGCCACCGGCGAGATGACCGAAATCGAACACCAGGGCATCGCCGGCGTGGATCGTCAACTTGCCCGGTGAATACTCTCGCCGCAACCGGGCAACGATGTCGCGATCGATCTCGACGACCTGCAGGTGATCGAGGCGCTGCAGCAGCGGGCGGGTCAAGGCGCCCAGCCCCGGCCCGATCTCCACCACGTGGTCACCCGGCTGCACCGCCAGCAGCTCGACAATGTCGGCGATGATCTGCCGATCGACCAGGAAATGCTGGCCGAAGCGCTTGCGCGCGACGTGTAGCCGCATGCGCTCAGCTCTCGCGGTTGGCGCGCTCCGCCATCCCGATCGCCTGCTCGATGGCCGCGAACAGACTGCCCGGATCCGCCTGGCCGGTCCCCGCGAGTTCCAGCGCCGTGCCATGATCAACCGAGGTGCGAATAATCGGCAGGCCAAGCGTGACGTTGATGCCGTGACCAAAACTCGCATACTTGAGCGCGGTCAGGCCCTGATCGTGGTACATCGCGAGAACACAATCGCCACGTGCCAGCACGGGCGGCGAAAACATTGTATCGGCCGGTAGCGGCCCAAGCAGCGTCATGCCCTCTGCCCGCAAGCGTTCAAGCACCGGGATGATGACGTCGATCTCCTCACGCCCCAAGTAGCCCCCCTCGCCCGCGTGTGGATTAAGGCCAGCCACCAGGATGCGAGGACGACTGATGCCGTATTTTCGCCCCATCTCAGAATGCAGGATACGCAGGGTTTCTTCGACGGCCGCCTGGGTCACGGCCGCCGGCACGTCCTTGAGTGGCAGGTGGGTCGTCACCAGAGCGACCCGCAGCCCGCCGCCTGCGAGCATCATCACCACCCTACGCGTTCCCGTCCGCTCGGCCAAGTATTCCGTATGACCGGTGAAAGGCATGCCGGCATCGTTGATCACCCCCTTGTGTACGGGTCCAGTGACCATTGCGGCAAATTCGCCGGACTGGCAACCGGCCAGCGCGCGATCGAGCAAGGCGAGGACATGGCGCGCATTGGCGGGATCAAGGCGACCGGGACAGGCCTTGGCCGCCAGCGGTAGATGGAGAACGTCAAGCGAACCTGGCAGCAACGGCAGCGACGGGTTCCAGTTCCGCAGGGTGCCGGGCAGGTGTAGCGCCGACGCCCTCTCGGCAAGCAGTGGAAGATCGCCCAGGACGACGATCCGGGCGGGTAACTGTACCTGGCGAACAGGATCCATCAAGTGCAGGCAGATCTCCGGCCCCACCCCGGCGGGTTCGCCGACCGTGACCGCAATTGTTGGCGATGACTGCATACACTCAACCCTCCTCGAGTCGAATCTCCACATACGCTCGGTCGCGTGCCTGGCGCAACCAGTCCTGGTAGGCTTCGTCGCGCTTGCGTTCGCGGAGCGTCTGACGGGCAGCCGCCCGTTGTCGCTCGGTCGACACATCCTGGACCCGACGCTCGAGCACCTCGATCAGGTGAAAACCAAACGGTGATTGCACCGGCTGGCTGAGTTCGCCCGGCGCGAGGAGGTTCATCGCCCGTTCGAATTCTGGCACGGTGTCACCCGGATAAATCCAGCCAAGATCACCGCCTTTTGAAGCCGACCCGTCCTGCGAGAACAACTTGGCCAGATCGGCGAAGCTTTCGCCATGCCGGATGCGCTCACGCAAGCCCTCCAGCTTGTGGCGAGCCTCCGGCTCGGATACGACCTCGTTGACCTTGATCAGAATATGCCGCGCGTGCGTCTGCTCGATCGCCTGCGCCGCACCACCCCCGCGCTTGGCCAGCAGCTTTATCACGTGAAAGCCATTCGAACTGCGAAGGACCGGCGACACCTCGCCGACCTTGAGCTGTAGACTTGCCTCGGCAAACATGGCTGGCAGACGATCGAGCGAACGCCAGCCCAGATTGCCTCCTTTCATACCGTCGGGTGCATCTGAATAAGCGGCCGCGAGCTGCGCAAAGTCCTCGCCCTTGCGCAGCCGGTCCAATACCTGCTCGGCTTTGGCCCTAAGCTTCTGAATTTGTTCGGGGCTCGCTGACTCTGGCGCCCGTAGCAGGATATGAGCCAGTTGATACTCCTCCCCTGCCGCGCCCTGCACCGACACAGTGGCGAGATAATTGTCGATCTCGCCGTCAGAAATGAAAATCTTGCTCTCCACCTCGCGTTCACGCAGCCGGCCAATGGTCATCTCGGCGCGAATTTCCTCGCGAAAGCTGGCAAAGGTCACTCCGTCCTTTTCGAGTGCTGCCCGGAACTGGGCAAGCGACAGCTTGTTGCCGGAGGCAATGCGCTGCAGCGCCTGCTCCAGCTGCCCGTCGTCGACGCGCAAGCCCATGTCGCGCGCCAACTGTAGCTGGACCTTGTCCATCACCAACCGCTCAAGGACCTGCCTTTCGAGCACATCGCGCGGTGGTGGGGCCATCCCCTGTCGCTGCAACTGGCCCAAGGCGGAGTCAAGGCGAGAACGCAATTCATGAAGGGTAATCACTTCATCATTGACAACGGCAACGATACGATCGACCGCGACCGGTTGGGCAGCTGGCCGGGGCTGCGCCCCCGCCAGCCCGACCAGGCAGACTGAGACAAGGACGGTGCGCAATAGAAGCATCATTCTGTGACCTACCATTCAGCCAGACCCTGGTCCATCATCGCCGGACCGACGGCGTATCCCGGAATCCTGCGCTGAAGTAGACTCAAGGGGTTTGAGCCAACGCTCGCCAGGCCATTCAATTGCAGTTGCACGAAGAACTGAGTCGTCGAGTCGGCCTCGGTCGTCTGCACGCGATGAGCCACCGTACGTAGCGCCCAGCAACCCGCGTTATACTCCAGCCCCCCTATGATCTCGATCGGCTGGTTCTGCAGAAACGAGTAGTTATAGCGACCAACCGCCTGCCACCGACCGCTAAGCGGCCACTGGCCGGAAACGTCCACCTGCTTGATCGGAATCGCGGCGTCGGTGTTGTAACTATAGGTAGCATTGATCACCTTGCCCGGCGCCGGCAAATAACGCGCGCCGAACGAGTAGCGCTCGAACTGCTGATCACCCGGATCATATTGCAGGGCTGCGTCCGCATACACGCTTGGCCACACCTGGCCACTGAAGCCAGCCAGGAAATCCGACTTGTCCCAGTTGCGGTTGGTGGTCCCCGGAAGCGTCACCCTGTCGTCAGAAAAGTACAGTCGCTGGCCAAACATTGCCCGCATGATTTCCCCACCGCTAGACGGATCGATCAGGCGAGAACCGAGAGCGGCAGTCAACTGGTTGGCATTGTTGATGCGATCCCAACCGGAAAACTGGTTGTCAGCAAATATCTGGGCAAAGTTGAAGTCGGCCAGAGCGGTGTCGAATATCGGGATATTGTCCTGGTTCTTGTATGGGATGTTCAGGTAGAACAGTCGTGGCTCAAGGGTCTGCGTGTAGTCGCGACCAAACCAGGTGCTCGATCGCTCGAAGGTCATCCCCGAATCGACACTGAAGATCGGCAACGTCCGGCTAATCGAATCGGGACGAACGTCACCCGAGGTGGGGTACGACAACGCGTAGTGGGTGAGATTCACGCCCAGCCGTGGCGTCACGTACCACCCTGGCGTGACATAGGGCAGCGAGATCTGTGGCTGGAGAACGGTCCTCTGTCCTTCCAACTTGCTGGGGATGATCACCTGTCCAGCGACCTTGGTAGCGCCAGCGCTGACGAAATTGGTGTACTGCCCAAAGAAGGCGCTGTCCGTGAAGAACAGGTCTGGCTGCCGCGCGTTCACCGTGATCTGCGGCAACAAACGATATGGCTGAGCGATGAGATTCTGGGGATCAGGCTGCAAAGTCTGGAAAGACTGCAAATTCGCGGTCGCCGTCCACCACCCCGCACCACCGTAGCTCAGCACACCCTGCTGCAGAAGTTGGGTCTTCGCGGTACTGGTAATCTGACTTGACAAATCGGTGTAGTAGTCGTTATCCGACACCCGGCTGTAGTTGATTGAGCCAGAAAAGCCGTTGGCTGTGGTCTGGATGTGGCTCAGAGCCACCCCCCAGCGGTCAATGCCGGCCTCCCGGTCGTTCGGAAGGTACTCGACGGTTGCGCTGCTGTTGTAGAACCCACCAAAGGCCGCGTTGAGATAGCGAACCTCGCCGCCCATCTGCAACCCGCGTTTCGTTAGCAACCGGGGCGTGAAGGTCGCGTCCATGTTCGGCGCGATGTTCCAGTAGTACGGCACCGAAATCATGAAGCCGCTGTTGTTGCTCGAGCCATAGGTCGGCATCAGGAAACCCGATCTGCGCTCATCGTTGAGCGCAAAGGACATCCACGGCGAATAGAGGATTGGCACACCGAGAAAACGAACGGTCGTGTCCCTGCCCGTTCCGACATCATTGTCGTAATCGAGCTGGAGATCGCTGGCACTGAGATACCAGTCGTCGTTACCGGGCTTGCAGGTGGTGTAGGTGGCAGCAGTCATGCGAACCTGATTCTCACCTTCAAGATCGATGCGTTCTGCCTCACCACGCGCCTCCGTGACCTCGCCGACAGCCGTGCCTGAACTCTTCAGCTTGGTCTGTCCGGGCTTGATGTCCAACACGCGCGGCGCCGCGAAACCAGTCGAGGCTTCGGCATCCGGCTGCGTCGCGGCCCAGTACGCGTCCGACAGCTCGCCAGCTTGCGCCCGGGTGGCAGCCGACGACTGCCGTTTCATGAAGTACGAAGCCTGGTCGACAAACCCGACCTGGTCTTCGAGCTTCAGGCGAGCCCTGGTCCCTAGAAGGAGGTCATCCCCCTGCTGGAGGCGAACGTTGCCGATCGCCTCAACCTCGTCGTCGATCGGCCAGTAGGTCAGACGGTCGGCAGTCAACAGCGTCCCAGCCTTGCGCAATTCCCCATCATCCTCGGCCAGTACCTCCCGGCCGACGAGGCCAGAAATGCGCTGTGCGCTCAGAAAAACTGGGCGCGGGGCCTCGCTCTCGATTGGCAACGGCACTATCGCCTTGGCCATCCGCAGGGCAAGGGGCGGCCCATCGGGGACGGGCACGGCGGGCGGCGCAGGCACCTGCGGCTGGCCGGCGGGTTTGGCTGCGGGAACCGCGCCCTCCGAACGTGTGCTGCGAACGGCGGCAGACGGCTGCGGCAAACCCTGGGGCACGGCCGACGGTCTTGTATCCTCGGCCACCCAGCGCGCCGCCGGAGTGACTTCCGGCGCTGGACGCTCCACCGGGGGCGATACGGGTGCCACTGATCTATCGCCAGACGACTCGCGCCGCCTGGCATCAGTCTGGACCGCAGGGGTCGGGGCAGTCGCCGCAGGCATCGGCCGCGTTTCAACCACAGGCGCATCGACCGGCCTGGTCTCGGCGGCAGGTCGGTCAAGTGGATCCTTGGCTGGCGGCGTGACCGGCCTCACTGGTGGCAAGCCGAGCAAACTGGGATCGACCCGGAAGGGCGCCAGACTCTGCCCGCAAGCCTCGCCAGCCAGGCTCGCGGCAACGGTTCCGGCGAAACCGCAGCAGAGGACCAGGGTCAGCGGCTTGCGTCGATAAGGAAACTTCATTCCGGAGTGATCAGTGAGAGGTACGATGGGTTGTTGTGGCGGTCGGCGCGTGCGTGCGCGGTCGGATGCTAAAATCCGGCCATTCTAGCATCAACGTTTAAGGAGAAGCGGCATGCCGCGCACCGCCCTGCTGGGTCACTGGGTCCGGGAGCTTTTCGAGCCAGATTTCCCCGATCGCGATTTCCGCCTTGAACCCGCCTCGGCCGACGCCAGCTTCAGGCGTTACTTTCGGCTCACGCTGCCGGACGGGACAACGCGCATCGTCATGGACGCACCGCCCGACAAGGAAAACTGTCGTCCCTTTCTGAAGGTCGCCGCCTTGTTTCGGGAGGCCGGCGCACATGTACCCGTAGTCCTGGCCGAGAATCTCGAGCAAGGCTTTCTGCTGCTTTCCGACCTCGGCAGCACGACCTACCTGACAGCACTGAAAGACCGGAACCTGGCGCCGCGACTGTACAGCGACGCCACCAGCGCGCTCCTCGCCCTGCAGATCGCCAGCCGGCCAGGAGTCCTGCCAGAATACGACTACGCCCTGCTCAGCCGTGAACTCGCACTCTTTCCCGACTGGTACCTGGAACGCCATCTTGGTCTGACGCCGGACGAGGCGACGCAAAACACGCTGCACCGGGTCTTTTCGGAAATCCTGACCAACAACCTGAAGCAGCCGCAGGTCTTCGTCCATCGCGACTACCACTCGCGCAACCTGATGGTCATCGGGGACAATGCGCCGACCTTCCCGACCAACCCGGGAATCCTGGATTTTCAGGACGCCGTTTACGGCCCGATAAGCTACGACCTCGTCTCGCTCTATCGCGATGCCTACATCCAGTGGTCAGAAGAGCAGGAACTCGACTACGTGATCCGGTATTGGGAAGCGGCCCGACGGGCGAGTTTACCGGTTCACGCCGACTTTCATGACTTCTACCGCGATTATGAATGGATGGGCGCGCAGCGCCAACTCAAGGTGCTGGGTATCTTCGCCCGCCTCTGCCACCGCGACGGCAAGGACGATTACCTCAAGGACATGCCGCGTGTGCTGAGCTATCTACGGCGGACCTGCCAGCGCTACGGCGAGCTGCGGCCGCTCGCGCGGCTCCTCGACGGACTCGAGCAGCGGCCGGTCGAAGTCGGCTATACCTTCTGATGAAAGCGATGATTCTTGCCGCGGGCCGCGGTGAGCGCCTGCGGCCACTGACCGACTTGACGCCAAAGCCTCTGCTCCGCGCTGGTGGCAAGGCGCTGATCGTGTGGCACCTGGAACGCCTGGCAGCAGCGGGCTGGCACGATGTAGTGATCAACCACGCCCACCTCGGGCAGCAGATTGAAGCAACACTCGGCAATGGCAGCTCATTTGGCCTCAGCATCACGTACTCCCGGGAACCTGTCGGGGCCCTGGAGACTGCCGGTGGTATCGCCGCCGCGCTGCCCTTGCTCGGATCGCAGCCTTTTCTAGCGGTAAACGGCGACATCTGGTGCGACTGGGATTTTGCGCGCGCCCGCCATGTGGCGCAGGCTCGCGACCAACGACGTGCCCACCTGGTGCTGGTCACCAACCCCCGGCACCATTGCGGCGGCGATTTCCGCCTCGCCGGTGACATCGTGCTGAGCGCGGGCGAAACTACCAGCGACACCGCCACCTACGCTGGCATCGGCGTCTTTTGGCCGGAATTCTTTGCTGCCGTTCCCGCGGACGCGGTGATGAAGCTGCGGCCACTGCTCGATGAGGGCATTGCCCGCGGGATCATCACCGGCGAACGACATAGCGGCCGCTGGGTCGACGTCGGCACGCCCGAACGTCTCGCCGAACTCGACAGGGAGCTTGCGTAAACCCATGCGTCACCAGCCATATTCTAGCCGCCGCCAGCAGGTCCTGGCGGAACTCGGTGATGGCGTCGCCGTCATCCCGACCGCGCCAGAGCGTCTGCGCAACCGCGATGCGCACTACCCCTATCGCTTCGACAGCTATTTCTGGTATCTGAGCGGTTTTCCCGAACCGGAGGCGACGATCGTACTGGTCGGCGGCAAGGAACCGAGGTCGATCCTGTTCTGCCGCGAGAAAGACGAGGCGCGCGAAATCTGGGACGGCTTCCGCTATGGACCCGAAACCGCCGCAGACGCCTTCGGCTTTTCCGAAGCTCATCCGATCGCCATGCTCGAACAGAAGCTGCCCGAGTTGATCGCCAACCGCAGCGTGCTGTGGCACTCGCTCGGCCACGATGCCGACTGGGACCGCCGGATCGCCAGCGCGTTGAATGCCGTGCGTGCCGAAAGCCGCAGCGGCATACGGGCACCGGGTGAAATCCGCGATCTGCGCGGCCTGCTCGACCAGATGCGATTGACCAAGGATGCGCACGAGATCGAGATCATGCGCCGCGCTGCCGACATCGCTTCGGCCGGACACGCCTGCGCCATGCGCGCCTGCCGGCCAGGCATGGCGGAGTACGAACTCGAAGCCGAGCTGAGCTACGAGTTCCGCCGGCGGGGAGCCGCCGGACATGCCTACACGCCGATCGTCGCCGGCGGAGCCAATGCCTGCATCCTGCACTATGTCGAAAACAACCGGTTACTGGCCGGGCATTCATTGGTGCTGATCGACGCCGGCTGCGAGCTCGACGGCTACGCCTCGGACATCACCCGCACCTTCCCGGTCAGCGGCCGCTTCAGCCCGGAGCAACGCGAGGTCTACGAAATCGTCCTCGCCGCGCAGCAGGCGGCGATTGACGCGGTGCGTCCCGGCGCCTCGTTCATGGACTATCACCAGGCAGCACTGCGCATCCTTTCGCAAGGCCTGATCGACCTCAGGCTGATCGCCGGCAGCGTCGACGGGGCCATCGAGAGTGAAGCCTACAAGCCCTGGTACATGCACCGCACCGGCCACTGGCTGGGCCTCGATGTTCATGACGTGGGCGAGTACCGCACCGGCAGCGAAGACAACGCCTGGGTCACGCTGCTTCCCGGCATGACGCTGACGGTCGAACCCGGTCTTTACTTCCGCCCGGGCACGAATGTGCCGCCGCACCTACATGGTATCGGTGTGCGCATCGAGGACGATGTGCTGGTCAGAGCCGATGGCTGCACGGTGTACACCAGCGCCCCCAAGACGGTTGCCGAAATCGAAGAAGTGATGTGCCATGGCTGATACCCTCGACTCAGTGGACGTCGCCATCGTTGGCGCTGGCCCGGTTGGCATGGCACTCGCGCTGGCCCTGGCCGGCGGTCCCTACAGCGTCCTGCTAATCGACACCCGCCAGCGCGGCGCTTGGGCCGCGGACCCGCGCGCCCTGGCGCTGTCGCATGGAACCCGCCAGATTCTCGAACGCCTCGGCGCCTGGAACGGCCGCCTGGCCACGCCGATCGAGACCATTCATGTCTCGCAGCGCGGTGGCTTTGGCCGCACGCTGATCGACTCCGCCGACTACGGCATCCCGGCGCTCGGCTACGTGATGCGTTACCGCGATCTCGCGGCGACCCTTGATCAAAGCCTGGCGACCTCACGACAGCTGAGCAACTGCACGGTCGTCAAGATCTTGGCCAACCGCGATGCTGCCGACATTACGCTCGGCGATGATGGCGAGAAGCGAAGGATCGCCGCCCGCCTGGTCGTTCATGCCGAGGGCACGCCGGGCAACGACGCAGGGGTTCGGGTGTACGATTACCGACAGCACGCCGTGGTCGCCGAAGTCCGCCCACTCGCCGGGCACGGTCACCGCGCCTGGGAGCGATTCACGCCGGACGGGCCAGTCGCCCTGCTACCACTTGCTAAGGACTACTCCGTCGTGTTTACGATGCCTCCCGAGAAGGCCGGCCAGTTCATCGAGTTGGACGAGCAAGCGTTTCTCGCCGCCCTGCGAATACAGTTCGGCAGCCGTATGGACTTTGTTGCCAGCGGCCCGCGCGCCAGTTTCCCGCTGGCGCTTCGCGTCCGCCAGCAACTCACCGTCCCGCGTCAGGTGTGGATCGGCAACGCTGCGCAAAGCCTGCACCCAGTTTCTGGCCAGGGTTTCAACCTCGGCCTGCGCGACGCCTGGGAGCTGGCTGAAACCCTGCTCACACGCGCCAGCGGCGACGCAGGCGACGCCTCTGCCCTCACCTTCTACGCGCAGGGACGCCGGGGTGACCGGAGGGGCAGCATGGCCTTCACCGATGGCATCGTGCGCCTCTTCTCCAATGACCTGGGGCCGTTGCGGGTCGCTCGCGGCCTGGGCCTGCTGAGCCTTGACCTGCTGCCACCGTTACGTCATTTCGTCGCCCGGCGCATGATGTGGGGAGCACGGGCCTGGCCTTGACCGGTTGCCTCCGGCCGCAGGATCTGGTTGCCCGCTGACCCGGTAGGCAAACCGGGGCAGCTGCTGGGTATTGAGAAACGGCCACCGCCATGTTTCGCTTTGTTGCCGATTCGGCTAGACTTGCCCGCTTAATCAGCACTTGGCTGACATTCGTGACGACCCCATGCCACCAACCAACAAGACACGCCAACTGATCGAATTCAAGGGAACCACCCTGCCGGTCGTCGTCGTCACCCTGCGCTCGTTGCACCCGGACGCTCTGGCCGAAGCAGCCAGCGCGCTTTTCGGTGACGATGAGTTTTTCGACGGCGATGCGGCATTGCTTGAATTGTCACAAATCGTAGACGTTCCGGAACCCGACTGGCGGCGAGTGAAGCAGGTCTTGAAATCGCATGGCCTGAACGTCATTGGCGTCCGTGGTGGCAGCGAGGAACTCCGCTACGGCGCCGCCTTCGCCGGCTTGCCGACCTATGCTGCTGGCGAACGTTCATCCCCCCCTGCCACTGCTTGCCAAGCGACTCCCTCGCCGCTGCCCCAAACAGCCCTGACCAGTGTAGCGGCACCCCCACCGATAGCAACCGCGTCCGCCGCCGCGCCAACGGTCTTCATTGAGCGGCCGCTACGTTCCGGACAACAGGTTTACGCACGCGGTGGCGACCTCGTCGTATTGGCCGCGGTCAATGCCGGAGCGGAAGTCATCGCTGACGGCAACATCCACATTTACGCGCCCCTGCACGGGCGCGCGCTGGCTGGCGCCAGCGGCGCAGCCGAGGCGCGAATTTTCTGCACCCGCTTCGATGCCGAACTGGTTTCGGTGGCTGGTCTGTACCGGACCTTCGATAGTGGCGTCCCCCTGGAAATGGCCGGCAAACCGGTACAGGTGAGGCTGTCAAAAACCCCCGGTGCGGAACCTGGCAAACTGATCGTCGAACCGCTGCAGACCGATTAGCGA
This sequence comes from Candidatus Accumulibacter necessarius, assembly GCA_017302435.1. Lineage (GTDB taxonomy): Bacteria > Pseudomonadota > Gammaproteobacteria > Burkholderiales > Rhodocyclaceae > Accumulibacter > Accumulibacter necessarius. The sequence goes on along the minus strand of JAFLDL010000027.1, from coordinate 23,597 downwards.
CGCTGCTGGTCTGACACTCGCCAGCAAGCATCAGGGCGATTCAACAGAAAGCGAATTCTGCAGGTAAAATCTCGTCTTTCTATTTGCGGGGAAAAGTCCGTGACACGTATTGTCGTCGTAACGTCCGGCAAGGGTGGGGTCGGCAAGACCACCACCAGCGCCAGCTTCGCGTCGGGCCTTGCCCTGCGTGGTTACAAAACTGCCGTCATCGATTTTGATGTGGGCCTGCGCAACCTGGATCTGATCATGGGCTGTGAACGCCGTGTCGTCTATGACCTGGTCAATGTCCTCAACGGCGAAGCGACGCTCCACCAGGCGCTAATCAAGGACAAGCACTGCGACAACGGCAATCTCTTCGTGCTGCCCGCTTCGCAAACGCGCGACAAGGATGCACTGACCGAAGAGGGTGTGGAGAAGGTTCTCAAGGAACTTGAACACATGGGTTTTGACTACGTCGTCTGCGATTCACCGGCAGGCATCGAGCGCGGCGCGGTCATGGCCCTGACCTTTGCCGACGAGGCACTGGTCGTCAGTAACCCCGAGGTCTCCTCGGTACGTGACTCCGACCGCATTCTCGGTATCATCCAGGCCAAGTCACGACGCGCGCTGCTCGGTGGAGAGCCGGTCAAGGAGCATCTGCTGATCACCCGCTATTCGCCAAAGCGCGTCAGCGACGGTGAGATGCTGTCGTACAAGGACGTGCAGGAGATACTCCGCGTACCGATCATCGGCGTGATTCCCGAGTCCGAGGCGGTGCTGCAATCCTCGAATGCCGGCACACCAGCGATCCATCTTGCTGATTCCGACGTCGCTGGCGCCTACCTTGACGTGGTTGGCCGCTTTCTCGGCGAAACCATCCCACTCCGCTTCGTCGACTACGAGAAACCTGGCCTGTTCAAGCGACTGTTCGGGGGTAAATGAGCATGTCCCTGTTCTCCCTGATCTTTGGCAGCAAGCCCAAGACGGCAGCGATTGCAAAGGAACGTCTGCAGCTGATCATTGCCCACGAGCGCAATGGCAGCACCAGTACGCCGGATTTCCTGCCGGCCTTGCAGCAGGAGCTGATGGCCGTCATTTCAAAGTACGTGTCGGTCAACCCTGATGACATTAAGGTATCAATCGAGAAACAGGGCAACTTTGAGGTGCTGGAGGTCAATATCGTCATGCCGGAAGCGGGCAGCAGGCTTTGATGCGGCAATCGTCCCCGGGCTGACGAAAACAGCCTAGCCAGGACGATAGCTGTTCAGCCCCTTCTGGCTCCAAGGAATCCGACCGCCACGAGCAGTGAGGGGGCGACTGAGCCCCAGGAAGTGCGGCAAGAACTGGCTGTTTCTGTGGCGGCAATCGGCGTAGAATCCGTGTCTCGCCCCCGCCTGCCCGGCACCTGACCGCCATGGAATTTCTCGGTTTTTCCCTTCGCAACCAGTTGTTCGTCGCTCCGATGGCGGGCGTCACCGATCGCCCGTTCAGGCAACTATGCAAGAAAATGGGTGCCGCCTTGGCAGTCTCCGAAATGGTGACTTCAAACTCGCTGCTTTATGGCAGCATGAAGACGCTACGACGCGCCAACCATGAGGGAGAGGTGGCACCGATCGTGGTCCAGATCGCCGGTGCCAATCCGTCGATGATGGCCGATGCGGCGCGCTACAACGTCGACCGGGGTGCGCAGATCATCGACATCAACATGGGCTGCCCAGCGAAGAAGATCTGCAACGTGATGGCGGGGTCCGCCCTGCTGCGCGATGAGTCGCTGGTGCGGCAGATTCTTGAAGCGGTTGTTCATGCCGTACCAGATACCCCGGTGACGCTGAAGATCCGCACTGGCTGGGACAAGGACCACCGCAATGCCCTGAACATCCTGAAGATCGCCGAGCAGTCCGGGATCCGGGCGCTGGCCATGCACGGCCGCACGCGCGCCTGCGGCTACAGCGGCCAGGCAGAATACGACACGATTCGGTCGGTCAAGGCCAAGGCCAGTATTCCTGTCATCGCTAATGGCGACATCGGTTCGCCGGAAAAAGCAAGGCAGGTTCTTGACATCACCCATGCCGACGCTGTGATGATCGGCCGTGCGGCACAGGGGCGTCCCTGGCTGTTCCGTGAGATCGAGCATTTCCTGAAAACCGGAACTCACTTGCTACCACCACGGGTCAGTGAAATTCACAAGGTATTGCTCGAGCATCTCGAAGATCTCTATCTTTTCTATGGTATCGAAACCGGACTAGGCATCGGACGCAAGCATATCTCCTGGTACACCCGGGGACTGGTCGGCTCGGCGGCTTTTCGCGGCCAAGTGAATCAGTTGCCGACCGTCGACCGGCAAAGGCAGGCGGTCAACGCTTTTTTCTCTGCCCTCGGCGAACATCACGAGCGCCTGCCCTATCTCGCTGCGGAGCCGGACACCACCAACCCTGGCCATGCCAGTCTTGAGGACCTCGCCGCATGATTCGAGATCACCATGACGATGACGACATCGCGACTTGCGTCTGCAAGGCGCTTGAAAACTACTTTCAAAGGCTTGAGGGCGAGAAGCCGGTCGCCGTTTACGAGATGGTGATCAGGAGCGTCGAGCGGCCAATGCTGGAAGTCGTTCTCAAACAGGCCGGCGGCAACCAGACGCTCGCGGCCGAAATCCTCGGCATCAATCGCAACACGCTGCGCAAGAAACTGGCCGACCACAAGCTGATCGCCTGAATCGACTTCTCACCTCTTCTCTCAACGTTGCCTTGATTACCTCACTACCATGAAAATCCGCCAAGCCCTGATCAGCCTCTCCGACAAGAGTGGCGCACTCGAATTTGCCCGGGGCCTCGTCGCCAATGACGTGAAGCTCCTATCGACCGGCGGCACCGCCAGGCTGCTCCGCGACGCCGGTCTGCCGGTCACCGAAGTGGGCGATTACACGGGCTTTCCGGAAATGCTCGACGGTCGCGTCAAGACACTGCATCCCCGAGTGCACGCGGGCATCCTGGCGCGTCGCGATCTACCCGAGCATATGAGCACCATCGAGCAACACGGCATTCCGACCATTGATCTGGTCTGCGTGAATCTCTACCCCTTCCGGGAGACCGTCGCTCAAGCCGGTGTCACGCTGGCCGACGCGGTCGAGAACATCGATATCGGTGGTCCGGCGATGGTCCGTTCCTCGGCCAAGAACTACGCTGGGGTGGCTGTCGTTACCGACCCGGCAGACTACCCTGCCGTGCTTGCGGAAATGACTTCTAACGGTGGCGAGTTGAGCCTGAACACGCGTTTCGCGCTCGCCAAGAAGGCCTTTGTGCACACCGCTCGTTACGATGCGACGATCGCCAACTGGCTGACTTCACTTGATGAAGCGAACCAGCCCGGGTTATTCCCGGACAGGCTGCAACTTGCTTTCGATTGCGTCGAAGCGCTGCGTTACGGCGAGAATCCACACCAGCAAGCCGCTTTCTACCGCGATCCGATACCACTTGCGGGATCGATCGCCAACTACAAGCAGTTGCAGGGTAAGGAACTCTCCTACAACAACATCGCCGATGCCGACGCGGCCTGGGAGTGCGTCAAGACCTTCGAGACCCCGGCCTGCGTGATCATCAAACACGCCAATCCCTGCGGCGTAGCGGTCGATGTGAGTCTGCTGTCAGCTTACGAGAAAGCCTTCCAGACCGATTCGACCTCGGCCTTTGGCGGCATCATCGCCTTCAACGGTACGGTCGGCGCCGAGGTGGTCGCGGCGATGAATGTGCGCAAGCATTTCGTTGAAGTGCTGCTGGCGCCTGCTTTCACCGACGCCGCCAGAGAAATGCTGGCCACCAAGCAAAACCTGCGCGTCCTCGAACTGCCCCTGGCCAGGGTCTATCATGCTTTTGAAATGAAACGCGTTGGCGGCGGACTGCTGGTGCAGACACCCGATCACTTCAATGTCAAGGCCTCGGACCTCAGGCAGGTGAGCAAGGTGGCGCCGACCGATGCCCAGATCGAGGATCTCCTCTTCGCCTACCGCGTTGCCAAGTTCGTCAAGTCCAACGCAATCGTATTCTGCGGCTGCGGCATGACGCTGGGCGTTGGTGCCGGCCAGATGAGCCGGGTTGACTCGACCCGCATCGCAGCCAGCAAGGCAAAGAGTGCCGGTCTCGACCTGGCGGGTTCCTGCGTCGCCTCCGATGCTTTCTTCCCCTTCCGCGACGGGCTCGACGTAGTGGCCGCCGCCGGCGCCAAAGCGGTCATCCAGCCCGGCGGCTCGATGCGTGACGAGGAAGTGATCAGTGCCGCCGATGAGCATGGCCTGGCGATGGTCTTTACCGGCGCCAGGCACTTCCGACACTGAGGTCGGTCAGCCGCCGCCAGCAAGAGCGCGCTGCAAGGCGTTGCGCTGACGGCTGGTCACGGCTGCTGCGGATGGTTTTTTTGGGTAAGCGCGGCTGCGCACCCGCGAACGAACTGGTGCTGAAAGGATCCCAATGAAGTTACTCGTCGTCGGCTCTGGCGGTCGCGAACACGCTCTCGCCTGGCGCCTGGCAAGAACACCGGGGCTGCAGAAGGTCTTTGTCGCACCCGGCAACGCTGGCACAGCTGGGGAACGCGAACTCGAGAACGTTGACCTCAGCGACCCGGAAGCCCTAGCCGACTTCGCCATCAGGGAGAAAATCCAGCTCACCGTCGTCGGCCCGGAGGCGCCGCTTGCCGCCGGCATTGTCAACCTGTTTCGCGCCCGCGGCCTGAAGATTTTCGGCCCAACCAGGGAAGCCGCTCAACTCGAAAGTTCGAAGGATTTCGCCAAGCGCTTCATGGCCAGGCACAACATCCCGACCGCTCGCTTTGCGACCTTCTCCGATCGCGCCTCTGCCCACGCCTACGTCGCCCAGCAGGGGGCGCCGATTGTCATCAAGGCCGATGGTCTGGCCGCTGGCAAAGGCGTCGTCGTCGCTGGGAGCCTGGACGAGGCGTACGCGGCGATTGACCACATGCTGCCAGCCAGCAACCGGGGTGCAGCGAAGCACGCAACGCCGGCTCGGGTGGTAATTGAAGAGTTCCTCGAAGGCGAAGAGGCCAGTTTCATCGTCATGGTCGACGGCAGGAATGCACTTCCTCTGGCCTCGAGCCAGGATCACAAGCGCATCGGCGATGGCGACACCGGCCCCAACACCGGCGGCATGGGCGCTTACTCGCCAGCGCCGGTGGTCACGCCGGAGGTTCACGCCCGCGCCATGCGCGAGATCATCCTGCCGACGGTTCGCGGCATGGCGGCCGATGGCATCCCCTACACCGGCTTCCTCTACGCTGGCCTGATGATCGGCAAGGACGGATCGGTCAAGACAGTCGAGTTCAATTGCCGCCTTGGCGACCCTGAAACCCAGCCGATCATGATGCGTTTGAGATCTGACTTGCTGACCCTGCTGGAGCACGCCGTCGCAGGCCGACTCAACCTGGTTGAGGCCAGCTGGGATCGTCGTGTTGCCCTTGGCGTCGTACTTGCCGCAGCCCATTACCCCGGCCCACCGCGCACCGGCGACGCGATCAGCGGCCTGCCGCAGAACAGTGAGGACAGTCACGTCTTCCACGCCGGTACGCGTGAGCAGGACGGCCGAATCGTCACCTCCGGCGGCCGCGTGCTGTGCGTGACGACGCTCTCGGACAGCATCCGACAAGCCCAGAAACGCGCCTATGACCTCATTGTCGGCATTCACTATGATGGCATGCAATATCGCCGAGATATCGGCCACCGCGCGGTCAACCGATGAGCAAGGCAAACCCCGGCCGGGCGTTTCCTTCCCTGCACCGGCAGTAGCTCGCGGGCGATGAGCGATTCCGCCCGCCTCAGGGACTACTTTACCGGTTTGCAGACGCGCATCGTCAACGCGACTGAAGCGGTCGAAGGCCGTACCGGCTCGACCTTCCGCTTGGACCATTGGGAGAAGGAGGCCGGTGCGCCGATCACCGGTAGCGGATGCACCTGCATCGTCGAGGGTGGCCGCGTTTTTGAACGCGGCGGGGTCGCTTTTTCAGAGGTCAGCGGTGTTGAACTGCCGGCTTCAGCGACCGCCAAACGCCCCGAACTGGCGGGGCGAGCTTTCGCGGCCAAGGGCGTTTCGCTGGTGCTGCACCCGGAAAACCCGTACTGCCCGACCGCGCACATGAACGTGCGGGCTTTGATCGCAACCAGGGCTGATGCGGAACCGGCGTGGTGGTTCGGTGGCGGCATGGATCTGACGCCCTACTACCCTTTTGCTGAAGACATTCGGCATTTCCACGCCACCTGCAAGCAAGCATTGCAGCCTTTTGGCGACGACACCCACGCACGCTACAAGAAATGGTGCGACGAGTACTTTTTCCTCAAGCATCGCAACGAGCCACGAGGCGTCGGCGGCATCTTCTTCGACGATTTGAGCGAGGGCGGTTTTGAGCGCTGCTTCGCCCTGACGCGAGCCGTCGGTGACGCGTTCATTGACGCGTACCTGCCACTGGTGGAAAGGCGGCACGCGATACCCTATGGCGAACGCGAACGCGACTTCCAGGCCTACCGACGCGGTCGTTACGTCGAGTTCAATCTGGTCTGGGATCGTGGCACTCTGTTCGGGCTGCAATCGGGCGGGCGAACCGAGTCGATCCTGATGTCGCTACCCCCCATCGTCAAGTGGCGCTACGACTGGAAACCCGCAGCCGGCACTGCGGAAGCTGCGCTCTACGAAATGCTGACGCCGCGCGACTGGGCATAGCCCCGTGCCCACTTCGTGATGGGGTGTCAGGCAGGCTGCTCAGCCGCCGCCCGATAATGCGGCAGCGCCTCGCCGGAGCGCTCGGTCTGCTCAAGAAGACGCGCCAGTTCGAGCCTTGCTTCACGCTGTTCGGCCAGGGACGCTTCAAGGTAGCCTTGCGCTTTCCCCCACAAGCCTTGAGACAGACAGAGACGGCCCAGCGCGTGCAACAGACGAGGGTCCCTGGGATGCTCGAGTAGCCATGCTTCGGCTCGTGCGATGCGCGCAATCAGATCATGACCGCGCAGTTGGCCGTAAAGGCTGATCCATGCCGGATCCCATTGCACGCTGAGCTGCCCTTCTATGAGGCGTTGGGCCTGATCATGAGCGCCGTGTTCGATCAAGGCCTCGGCCAATGGTATTGCCAGTCGTGGGCTGTTCTCCCTTGCCGGCAATTGCCGCAGATACTCGAGAAGTTGTCCGGGATCTCCCCGTAGGTGGCGAACATTCTCCTGATGGGCCTTGAGCCTGATTTCCTGCGCCAGTTGCGGTGCCACACCATCGCGCTTCTCGAGCAGGCGCACCAGGCGCAGCACCTCCGGCCAGTTGGCGCAACCCTGCTGTGCGCGCAACTCGGGGCGAAGCGCCGCGATGTGGCGGCCAGATTGGGCCTGCAAACGCTGAAGTGTCTTCGCAGCCGCCTCGAAATTCCTGCCGTCGAGGTGGGTTTCGGCTTCGAGCACCAGTCGTGCCGGCCCATCCGTAGATCGTCGCGGCTGGCGCGCTCAAGCCATGCCTCCCCGTCTCCGCCTCGCGCGCTGTGCGGCGCGTGCCGCGAGCAGCGCCGCCAGAGCCGGCGCATGGGTTGGCGGCATGCGCCTCACCCGCTCTTTTCAAAGCCTGGCCGAAACGCCCCTCGAATAGCAGACGCATGTGGCATCCTGAAAGGCCACCGCAGCCTTCTCGCACCGGCGACGTTCACGAAACGATCGGACCCGGTTCGGCAGTGACACGGTCAGCGCGGCGGCACGGAAAAGGCCGTAGAGCAGGACAAAGGTCAGAGCAAGCAGAACAATCGCCAGGTGGAGCGAAAGCTCCGCGCGATACGGCGGCAAGACCAGCAAGAGATAACCCTTATTGAAGCGTGCTGCCAGAGAGATACCGACCGCGAGTGCGCACAGCGCCAGCAGCCAGAACAGGCGCCTCACTTGCGCTCCTTACCTAGCTTGAAGGTCTTGATCGCTGCCAGACTTTCATTGAGCGTCGGCAATTCGATGTTGATTTCGGTCGAGGTCAGTTGCTCAAGCGCAGCCTGAGTGGTCTGAAGCGAGGCGTGCTGTGAGTCGAAATAGCGATCCAGCCAGGTCTGGGCATGCTTCAGCTCGTTACGAAAGGTCCATTGCTCCCTCGCCAGCAAGGCCAGACGGGCATTGAGCAGACGCAACTTAAGATTCTCGCGCAGCAAGAAGGCCTGCCCAGGCGCCCGCAGTGCCGGCTCGTGACGATCAAAACGCTGGATTCTGACCAGACCCTTGACATCCCGCCAGAACTCGCTGGCCAGCCGCAGCCAGAACTCTAGGCTGGCTGCCGACGCCGATTCTATGGCTCCCTTTGCAGCCATAGTCGACTCCCCAGTATTCAGCCGGGGCCGCGCTTCGACCGCCAGAGGCAGACTGTCGATGGCATTGATGATGCTTTCCAGCCGCAGGTTCAGGCCTGACATATCGACCATTGGCAAGGCCCGCAAACGATCAAGATCGCGGACCAGAATCTTGCGCAGACTGATGAACTGTGGTCGGCTACTGCTCGCTAGGCGAGCGTCTGCGGCCTGCAGGGCAAGCACCGCAGCTTGCACGTTGCCAGCCAGCTGCAACTGCTGCGCGGCCAGCAGAACCCCCTGCTCGACCTCGGCCAACGCCCACTCGTCCCGGTTGCGCCAGATCCTGGTAAAGATCCTCAAGCATTGCCTGCTAGCTCCGCGACTCGGCAATCCTCGCCTCGAGCGCACCGAGTCTGCCCAGGACAGGGGCCAGTTGATCCTGCGCATGCCTTGCCAGGGCACGGCTTTCGACGCTCCACCGAGTCGCCCTCGGCCAAACGGCGAGCAAGCTCCTGCTGCGTGTCGGCCAGCTTGATTCGGGTTTCCACCCACTGCGCCTGCCAGCCCGAGGGCCAGCACGACTACCAGCAGCCACGGGTTGCGCCAGCCAGGACTTGTTGTCGTGCTGACCGGCGCGGGAAACAGCGCCTGCGCAAGAGCAGGCCGCGAGTCAGGTTCTTCGCTCATCATTGCAGCCAATCATAGGCGCACAGAGCTGCGATGATCCCGGCATCGCCTGGTCCGCTCAGGACCACCCGCTGCAAGGCAAGCTCCTTCGCGAGATCGGCAATGCGCTGATGCGGTACGAAAACCGGTGTGCTCCGCAGACATGCACGCGAACTCTCGTCGAGCAGATCGACCAGATTGCGCAAACCTTCGCTTGAAGAAATCGTCAGTGCGTCAAGCCAGCCATAGCGCCATAGGGCCACGAGTGGCGCCGCGTCAGGTGGTGCCGAGCGCTGGTAGCAGCTCACGCAGTCGACTTCGGCGCCACGTTCACGCAACTGATCGGCCAGTAGTTCCCGACCTCCGTTGCCGCGAAGGATCAGTATCCGCCTGCCGGCAACGGCGGCTCGCTGCAACTCCGGAAGCTCCAGCACTGCTTCGGAGTCGAAACGCGCGACGGGCGCCAGCGTGTCCCCCAGCCCGTAGCTCGCGAGCGACATGACCGTGCTCTGGCCGATGGCGACCGGTCGCAGGCCTCGCGGCCACGCCTGACGGGCGAGAATGTGCGGCAGGCTGAACGCGACTGAATTGGGGCTGATGAAGATGGCCAGCGAGTAGCTTTCGATACACGTGATCGCCGAGCTCAAGGGGCCGTGGTCGGCGACAGGAGATATCTCGAGCAGGGGAAACAGCACCGCCTCGCCACCTTGCTCGGTTATCAAGCCGGCCAGTTTCGACGCCTGCGCGCGCGGGCGCGTCACAACGATCTTCCTGCCGCGCAAGCGCTGCCTCATTGGCCGGTTGAAAGCTTCTCCAGAATGGCATCTGCCCCTTCATCACGCAGCCTCTGCGCAAGTCCGCGGCCGATCGACTCGTCGTCTTCCGGCGCTCCGCGCAAGTCGCCGGCAATGACCCGCCTTCCATCCGGCGTCGCGATGAAGCCGCGGAGCCAGAGGCGATCGTTCTCGAGCAGCGCAAAGGCAGCCAGCGGCACCTGGCAGCTGCCGCCGAGCGCACGAGAAAAGGCACGTTCGGCGCGTACACAATGCGCACTGTGACGATCGTTGAGCGGTGCCGTCAGTGCGAGGATTTCCGGCCGGGTCGAACAGACCTCGATCCCGAGCACACCCTGGCCTGGTGCCGGCAGCGACTGCTCGGGCATCAGCAGGGATTTGATCCGCGCCGCCAGACCAAGCCGAATCAGGCCAGCGGCAGCCAGGATAATCGCATCGTACTCACCGGCATCGAGCCGTCGCAGCCGTGTATCCAGGTTACCGCGCAGACTCCGGATCACGAGTTGCGGATGACCGGCGCGCAGGATCGCTTCGCGGCGCAGGCTGGAGGTACCGACCACGGCATTGGCCGGTAGCTCGTCGAGCCCGGCAAAGCGATTGGAAACGAAAGCATCACAGGGATTCTCACGGGCCGAGATGGCCGCCAGGACGAAACCCTCTGGCATCTCCATCGGCACGTCCTTCATCGAATGCACTGCAAGATCCGCACGCCCCTCCTGCATCGCCAGCTCGAGTTCCTTGATGAATAGACCCTTGCCGCCGATTGCCGACAGGGGGCGGTCGAGGATCTGATCACCGCGGGTGGTCATGCCGAGAATCTCCACTGCAATCTGCGGGTACAACTCCGCCAGACGACTCCGAACGTTTTCCGCCTGCCACATGGCAAGACGTGATTCACGGGAGGCAATGACAATACGCGACGTAGCTGCGGTTGCAGACATCAACACCGGATTCCAGTAAGAGTTGAAGCACATTTGCCATACGACCGGCAAATGCAGTTTGCATCAACGCTGAAGACGCCAAACCTAGGAGAGCAATATTAACACGCCCACTGGCTCTGCTTGCTGCACTCGATCGGCTTGCTCACTGCAGGCGCGTTGCGTCGTCCCTTGCATCGAGGCTCGCCCCAGTTGGGCAGACGGCAGCAGCCAACAGCAATTGACCGCGGCGCATGAGCGGCACCACACACCGTCCATTGTCATTCAGGAAGCCGTCTGCCGCACGTAGGACTTCACCAGGGGCCACTGCCGACGACTCACGGGAAGTCTGTCCGGAATATCGCGCAGCATGACCTGCCACTGAGTCTCGGCATCGTCGGAAGCACTCTTCTCAAAACCAGAAATCGCGTCCTTGGCTGCCAACACGCTGCGATGCAAGCGGATAAACTGCTCACCAAACTCGTGTTCGAGATGGGTCAATGATTCCTCAAGAAGGAACTCGCGATCACGTGTGCGCGCCGTCACGTATTTCAAGTCCGCCTTGAAGTAAAGTATCTCCGGCACTGGAATCAGCAGCAAACGACCACGTTCATGGCAGGAGAGATGGGTACGCGCAGCCTGCTGCAAGTGCGCAAGCTGCGTTGATGTCAGCGGACGGCTTTGTCGTGCCTTCTGTAGCGCAGTCAGCAGACGCTGCGCGCGCACCGGCTTCAACAGATAGTCAATCGCATTGAGTTCAAAGGCCTGCACCGCGTAGGCGTCAAAGGCGGTCACGAAAATCACCGCTGGTGGATACTCCAATGCCGACAGATGCCGGGCGAGTTCGATGCCGTCCATTTTCGGCATCCGGATGTCGACCAGAGCCACGTCAACCCGTCGACCCGCGATCGCATCCAGCGCGAGCAAGCCGTTCCCAGCCTCGGCAAGGATTTCGGTCGGCAACGCCGACGCGATATCGGCCAGTAGGTCGCGCAGCCGTGCCCGTGCCGGGGCCTCGTCGTCGACGATCATCACCGACAGCACCGGACTCACTGCTGCGGCAATCACGGCCAATGGCCCCGGCAAGGCAAGACGATGTGTACCCGATACTCGCGCCGGCCATCAGCCAACAGCACCTCACCTGTATCGAGTCGAGCTTCGAGATCGTAGTACAGTGCCAACCGCTCACGGAGGTTATCGAGAGCCATGTGGTTGCCATGCTGATGATCGGCGCCCACGCTGCACGGATTGGCGAGATCCAGATGCAGCGCATCGCCTCGACGCATCAAACGGATGCGGATGGTACCGCTGTCTCCCGCTGGCTCGATGCCGTGATAGACGGCGTTCTCGAGCAGTGGCTGCACCAGTAGCGGCGGAACCTTGAGATCGAGAGGAAGATCAGCCGTCTCCCAGTGGACGTTCAGGCGGTCGCCAAGACGAAGCTTTTCCAGGTCGAGATACTGCCGACACAAAGCAATCTCGTCAGCCAGGGGTACCAGTTCTCGCGGATCGCGCATGAGCGCGCGAAAAAGTTCGGCCAACTCCTCAAGCGCGGTCTCGGCACGCTGCGGGTCCAAGCGGATCAAGGAGATCACTGCATTGAGGCTGTTGAACAGGAAATGCGGCCGGATGCGTGCGGTCAGCCATTGCAGTCGGGCTTCGGCAAGCGCTGGTGACAAGGCGCTGACGCGCAGTGCAAGATAGGACAGCATGAAGGCCGCCGTTATCCCGCCAAGCAGACCAGCTCGCATCAGGCGCTGCCAACCACCCTCGTCTAGAGTCAGCAGACGCGACAGGTCCGACAGCAGAACCGCGGACCCTGCGGCCAGGAGTACGACCGCGGTCCGCCCGATCCAGACGGCCGGTCGCTGCAACAACTTGCCGAGCAAGGCGAGCAGGGCCAGATTGAAAAACAGCAAGGGTTGCACCCATGCGGCCATGCGCATGTAATGCTGCACGCTGTCACCGAGCCTGTCGCTCTGAACCAGCGCTGCGACAAGTGCCAGCAGGTTTACACCGAGCAGAATACGGAGCATGACTCCAGCATTACGGAAATCGGGCAGAGGCTGACCAGCCAGGTTTTGCTTTATACTTGCCATCACTCGAAGTGGCGCCTGTACAGGGTTCTACGAGTGATTTTAGCCCAGGAACCTGTCCCCTATGAGCCAATCGGATTCCTCCCAATACACGTGGGCCGGCCGCTTCTCCGAGCCAATGTCTGATCTCGTCAAGCGTTACACGGCCTCGCTGAGCTTCGACCGGCGCATGTGGCGTCAGGACATCCGGGCATCGCTGGCCCACGCCGCGATGCTGGCAAGGCAAGGCATCATAACCACCGACGACCTAGCCGATATCGAGCGTGGCATGACGCAGGTGGTGCGTGAGATCGAAGCTGGTGGCTTTATCTGGTCGCTCGACCTGGAAGACGTGCATCTGAACATAGAGAAGCGCCTGACAACGCTAGTCGGCGATGCTGGCAAGCGTCTGCATACGGGTCGCTCACGCAACGACCAGGTGGCCACGGATATTCGTCTTTATCTCCGCGATGCAATCGATGACATCGCCATCTTGCTTGACGAGTTCCAGACCAGGCTGCTCGATCTGGCCACGCGGGAAGCCGCCACACCACTGCCAGGTCTTACACACCTCCAGGTCGCGCAGCCGATCACCTTCGGCCATCACCTGCTGGCCTATTTCGAGATGTCTCGGCGTGACGCCGAGCGCTTCGCCGACTGTCGCCGACGCACCAACCGTCTTCCCCTCGGTGCAGCAGCACTGGCCGGCACGACCTATCCAATCGATCGACAGATGGTCGCAGATCTGCTGGATTTCGATGGGGTCTGTGAGAACTCGCTGGATGCCGTTTCCGACCGGGACTTTGCGATCGAATTCTGTGCCGCCAGCGCGCTGATGATGATGCATCTCTCACGCCTGTCGGAAGAACTGGTGCTGTGGATGAATCCGCGTTTTGGTTTTATCACGCTCGCCGACCGGTTCTGCACCGGCAGCTCGATCATGCCCCAGAAGAAGAATCCGGACGTTCCCGAATTGGCCCGCGGCAAGACCGGCCGGGTGTACGGTGATCTGATGGCGCTATTGACGCTGATGAAAGGCCAGCCTCTTGCCTACAACAAGGACAACCAGGAAGACAAGGAGCCGCTGTTTGATGCCATCGACACGGTCACCGACACACTGCGCATCTTTGTCGAGATGATTCCCGGTATCACCGCCCAGGCGGAGAACATGCGTGACGCTTTGCGACAGGGCTTTGCCACCGCAACCGACCTTGCTGACTATCTGACCCGCAAGGGCTTGCCCTTCCGTGACGCCCACGAAACTGTCGGCTTGGCCGTGCGCCGCGCTGAGAAGCTCGGCGTGGACCTCGCTCAGCTTTCGCTCGCTGAATTGCAGCAATTTTCGCCACTGATTGGCGACGACATCTTTGCCGTACTGACGGTCGAAGGGGCCCTGGCTGCGCGCGATCACCCAGGTGGTACAGCACCGAAGCAGGTCCTCGCGGCCATAGCCCGCGCCCGTCGTCGGTAGCCCCCCTCAACGTGGAAGGCATGGAGAAGATCGGCAAGTACGAGCTTATCCGTGAAATCGGCCGTGGCGCAACTTCTATCGTCTACCTTGGCAGCGACCCCTTTACTCAGAGAGCGGTGGCAGTCAAGGTGGCGTTTCCCGGCATTCTGAAAGATCCCAGACGGGGCAGGCTCTACACACATCTGTTTCTCAACGAAGCTGCGCTGATTGGCAAGCTATCGCATCCGCATATCGTTCAAACCTACGACGCGGTAGTCGACGACCATCTCTGCTATATCGTCATGGAGTACGTCGCAGGCGGCACCTTGGAGACTGCCTGCTCGACCGGCAGACTGCTACCCATTGAGCGCGTCGTCGAGATCATTTTCAAGTGCACGCGAGCGCTCGAGTTTGCTTTTCGAGCTGGTATCACCCACCGCGACATCAAGCCCGCCAACATCCTCTTCGCGAGCACGAACCCCGACGACGACGACATCAAGATCTCCGATTTTGGTGCCGCGATCATCGGCTCTCCAGACCACACGCTGGTTCTCGGAATTGGATCGCCGGCATATATGTCGCCGCAACAGGTCAAGGACCAGACACTCGACCACCGGACCGACATCTATTCTCTCGGCGTCGTCATGTACCAGTTGTTGACCGGACAACTGCCGTTTCAGGCTCGCAACAGTTACGACCTGATCTACCAGATCATCAACGCAGAACCGCGCAGGCCTTCGGCGTTAAGGAACGATATTCCATCATCACTCGACGCCATCGTTGCGCGGGCAATGAGCAAGAAACTAGAAGGCCGTTACACCAACTGGACCGAATTTTCACGTGATCTGGCGCAAGCCTTTCGCAGCAACAGATTCAAGCTGCCGGCAGACCCGATGGCGGATTTCGAGAAATTCGACACTTTGCGCTCTTTCACCTTCTTCGCTGACTTTTCCGATGTCGAGATCTGGGAGGTCGTGCGGTTCTCGCAGTGGAGCCGGGTTTCGCCTGGCACAGTGATTATCGCGGACGGCATTGCCGGCGATTGCTTCTACTTTCTTGCCGAAGGTGAACTGAAGGTACTCAAGAACGGTCTGATCCTTGATTTTCTGACGACCGGCGAGTGCTTCGGCGAGATGGCGGTGATTGGAAAAACAACGTCAAAGCGTGGCGCTGATATCATCGCCGTAACCGATGCCCATCTGGTAAAGGTCACTGGAAGCGCTTTGCGGGATTCTTCCGAAAGCTGTCGAATGCACTTCTACCAGTCTTTCCTCGCCGTGCTTAGCGCGCGTCTGACGTCAGCAAACGTTCGTCTCGTGTCCTTCTGAACTGTTCGTGTCAGCGGCCTGCATGAGCCATCATCGAACCATCAGTGGCCGCACCATGGTGCGACACCGCCGGGGCCCATGAGGGCTTGCCGCTGGTAGCTTGTGCGGACGACGCCGGTCGTCGCATCGAACAGCACGTCGAAGCGCGCGAGCTGATTCCATGAGTCGCAGAATTGCCACTCCCAGACCAGTTCGTCGCGCGCCTTGAAGTAGTTCGTCCATTGGGGCACTGGCGGCCCAATTAGACGAAGCACCATCTCCTTGTCACTCATCCCCGGTTCGATGCGCGCGAAATGTTCCATGTTGAGCACGCGTTCAATCCGCAGCAATCGGCCACCCGGATCAATGAACACCATGAACGTCTGAGCAGCTGCTGGCCCGCGCGGATAGGCCAGTTGCTGGCCGCCATCAGGATCCTTCCAGCTCAGTGCCGGGTTACCCATCACCGCGATCACGTCGGGCAAGGTCGCCACTCCCGGCTGCAGACCCCTGCCACTGTAACCAGCACAAGCCGTCAGGAAGAACCCGCAGACTAGGATCAACAGGTACTGCCGCAGTAACCGAAGACTGTTCATTTGTTCCCTCCGTCATCCGATTTGGCCACCCACATTGTCGCGTGGATCCCTCATCGGTGTACAAGAGCTTGCCGTGAATCCTCCGGCTAGTATATATTAGTACTTTCTGATTGTTGACGCGGAGGCGTAGTGAGCAAGTCCTTTACCGTGATTACACACGATGTTTCGAAAGCACTCGGAACCCTGCGCAATGATATCCCCGAAACCATGCAGGGTTTCAATGCAATGGCCAAGGCGGCACTCGCTCCCGGCGTGCTGTCAGCCCTGGAGAAGGAATTGATTGCCCTAGCGATCGGCGTCGCCAGCCGTTGCGACGCCTGTATCGGCTTTCATGTCAAAGCCCTGATTCGTCTGGGCGTCAGCCGTGAGCAATTGATGGAGACCCTTGCCGTGTGCACCTACATGGGAGGCGGACCATCGCTCATGCATGCGGCCGAAGCGGTACGGGCGTATGAAGAAATGACCTCCGACAAGCCACCACAAGTCAACGCTCGATAAAGATCAAAGTTGCCACTGCGAACGGCCGACCCGGTGGAACGTGCCTGACCGCCGCGGAAGGCTCTGAATCATGAAAATCATTCAATCAAGACGTTTTCCGGTATCTCTGTCTCCTGCCTAACAGCCCACGCCAGAGGGAGGCACAAGGCACGGGTAGGCGATCAGATCGGATCAACGAGACCTTCAAGCAATTTCTGCAACTCTCCATCCTCATACATCTCGCGCATGATGTCGCAACCACCAACGAATTCGCCCCGCACATAGAGCTGAGGGATTGTTGGCCAGTTGGCATACTCCTTGATGCCGCTGCGAATCTCGGGATTCTCCAGCACGTTCACACTCAGAAAGCTGGATACCCCACAGGCTCTCAGAATCTGTACCGTGACCGCCGAGAAACCACATTGTGGAAATTGCGGGGTCCCCTTCATGTAGAGAACGACCGGGTTGGCCGCTATCTGCTCCTTTATCACGTGTAGCACATCCATCGCAAAGCCTCGCAATTGCTATAGTTGATAAAATTAATCCAGTATAAGTCTACCGTTGCTGACACCCCTCGTCAACGCAGGCAGCCGCCGCTGACTCGTTCCACTCTCGACAGGTCGGCCCAAGACGTCACCTCACGCAGCCCTTCCGCGTGCAGCAAATCGCGCACTGCGGCTGCCTGGTCGTACCCGTGCTCGATCAGCATCCAGCCACCCGGCAGGAGATGGCTTGCGGCTCCACCAGCAATCAAGCGAATGCATGCCAGACCGTCGCCACCGACCACGCCATCAGTCAACGCCATCTGTGGTTCAAAAGGCAGACCATTCTGCCGTAGGTGCGGATCGTCATCGCTCACGTAAGGCGGGTTGGCGACAATCAAATCGAAACGTTCATCCCCCAGCGGTGAATACCAGTCACCGAGAAGTAGCCTGACGTCCGCCGTATGCCCGCGGGCATTGACGCGCGCCACGTCGAGTGCCCCCGGAGAAACGTCGACGGCGGTGATCATCGCCTCCGGAAGTAGGAGCTTGAGGGTGACTGCCACCACCCCCGAGCCGGTGCCGAGATCGACAATACGTGGTGCAGACAGCAGTCGCACCTTTTCCATCGCAAGTTCGACCAGCAGTTCCGTTTCGGGACGCGGAATCAGAACTGCGGGGGTAACCATAAACTCAAGGCCGTAAAAGGCCGCAGAGCGAAGTACATACGCCAGCGGCTCGCCACTGGCTCGACGCTTGACGAGCGCGTCAAGTCTCGCCAGCAGATCAGCTGACAGTAACCGGGTCGGATGTGCAATCAGATCAGCGTGCGTACAACCGGCCACGCTCTCGACAAGCAGTCGGGCGTCAAGCCGATCAATGCGCTGGCTGGCCGCACGCCAAGCCTCTGCGATACTGGTCACGAGCCGCTTCAGCGACCAGGAAAAATTATCGACAAGAAATCGCGTCGCCGGACCAGGGACAAAACGGCATCAATCCTTGACCATGACATCACTCGCTCTCGGCGAGCAGCGCCAGTTGATCAGCCTGGTACTCTTCCGTCAGGGCAGAGATCAGATCGTCAAGGTCGCCGTCGAGGATGGCATCAATCTTGTACAAGGTCAGGTTGATGCGATGGTCGGTGACTCGCCCTTGTGGGAAGTTGTAGGTCCGAATTCGCTCGGAGCGGTCACCACTGCCGATCAGATTCCTGCGCGCTGAGGCGATATTCGCGTGCTGCTCACGCTCCTGCATATCCCTGATGCGCGCTACCAGGACCGACAATGCCTGCGCCTTGTTCTTGTGCTGCGACCGATCATCCTGGCATTCGACGACGATCCCGGTCGGCAGGTGCGTGATGCGCACGGCCGAGTCGGTTTTGTTGATGTGCTGTCCGCCGGCACCCGACGCCCGGTAAGTATCAACCCGAATCTCGGCCGGGTTGATCTGTACTTCCTCGAGCGCATCGGCCTCGGGCATAACCGCGACCGTGCAGGCCGAGGTATGGATGCGCCCCTGTGTCTCTGTGTCCGGCACACGCTGCACGCGATGACCACCGGACTCGAACTTGAGCCTCGAGTAAACGCCATTGCCGATGATTCGTGCGATCACTTCGCGATAGCCGCCAAGGTCTGACACGCTGGCCGAGATGACTTCCACCTGCCAGCGCCGGCGCTCGGCGTATCTCGCATACATCCGGAACAGAGTGCCGGCGAACAGCGCCGATTCGTCCCCACCCGTACCAGCCCGTATTTCGAGGAAAACGTTCCGATCGTCTTTGTCATCCTTCGGCAACAGCAGCTTCTGCAGATTGGCCTCAATCTCGGGCAGGCGCTCCCTGGCCAGGGCGACTTCTGCCTCGGCCAACTCCCGCATTTCGGGGTCGGCCAACATTTCGATCCCCGACGACAGGTCGTCCTGGGTTTTCCGCCAGGCCTGGTAAAGCGCAACCACCGGGCCAAGTTCGGCGTGTTCGCGTGACAGTTTGCGATATTCGCCCATATCGCGTGTAGCCTGGCCACTGGCCAACATCCTGTCGAGTTCGTCGAGACGCCCGGTGAGATGCTCAAGTTTGTCGCGAATGTTCGGGTTCATGGAAGAGTCCGTTCAAACCGGAAGGCCGGCGGAAAAGACGCAGCAAGGCAAGGTCAGGCGACGACGGCCGCTAGTCACCAAGGTGCGGGTCCAGATGCAAGTGGAACAGGCGTGCCACGACGGACTGCAAGTCATCTCGGTCGCCGCCGGCCCGGGTCAACGCCTGTGTTGGTGCGTGAAGGAACTTGTTGGTCAGCCGATGCGAGAACTGGTCCAGGACGCGTGCCGGGTCTTCGCCTTTGGCCAGCAACCGCAGGGCAAGGTCCATCTCATGCCGTCGCGCTCGCTCGGCAGCATCCCGAAGCGACCGAATCACTGGCACTGTACCACGCGTAGCCAACCAGCGCAGGAACGTCTCGACACGCTCAGAGATGATCGCTTCGGCATCTACGACCGCTGCCTGGCGCGACTCGAGGCCTGACTCGACCACATGCGCAAGATCATCGATCGTATAGAGAAAGACATCGTCCATCTCGCCGACTTCAGGCTCGATATCGCGCGGAACCGCAAGATCGACCATGAACATTGGGCGATGGCGGCGCAGCCTGATGGCGCGCTCGGCCATGCCCAGACCAATGATCGGCAGCGGACTGGCCGTACACGAAACGACGATATCGAACTGCGATAATCGCTCGCCAAGTTCCTCGAGCCTGATCGCGGAACCGCCAAAGCGATCTGCCAGCGCGCGGCCACGCTCGACCGTTCGATTGGCGATAACCACCTGCTTCGGCTGCTGAGCCGCAAAATGCCTGGCACACAGGTCGATCATCTCGCCCGCACCAATGAGCAGAATCCTCTGATCGGCAATGCGCTCGAAGATGTGGCCTGCCAAACGCACAGCGGCAGCAGCCATGGAAACGATATTGGCACCGATTGCCGTCGTCGAGCGTACTTCCTTGGCTGCCGCAAAAGCGTGCTGGAAAAGCTTGTGCAAAGTCGTGCCGAGAGTACCCGCTTCGTCTGCAGCACGGACCGCTTCTTTCATCTGCCCAAGGATCTGGGGCTCTCCGAGAACCATCGAATCGAGCCCACTGGCAACACGGAAAGCGTGGCGCACGGCATCGCGTTCTGGATAGCTGTAAAGGTAGGGTTCTATCTCGTGGCAGGCCAGTCCATGATAGTCGGCCAGCCAGTGTGTTGCCGCCTCCGGCACATCGGTGGCAACATAGACTTCGGTCCGATTGCAGGTGGAGAGAATCGCCGCCTCGTGAACAGGCTTGCAACGCGTCAGGTCAGTCAGTGCCTCGGACACCCGTTCAGCGTGAAAAGCCACCTGCTCACGAACCGAAAGGGGCGCTGTGTGGTGGTTGATGCCCAGGGTAAACAGCGGCATTCTTCGAAGACAGTAGGCAAGGGATGGCAAATCGACCGATGATTATATCACCGGCGCCGCCAACCTCCTCGAGCGCGCCACTCTGCTAAAACCAGCGAGTCAGGCGACATCCGGCCCTGGCTTGCCAATAAAATACCCTTGTGCGTAGTCCACACCGAAACTCCGCAACATGTTCAAGGCGCGTGCATCCTCCACGAACTCGGCGACCGTCTTTTTGCCAAAACCACGCGCCACTTCGGCTAGAGCCCTGACAAAGACCTGGTCGTCCGGGCTGTCGACGAGGGTACGGACAAAGGAGCCGTCGATCTTGACGTAATCGACCGGCAACTGCTTGACATAGTTGAACGAGGAATAGCCAACGCCGAAGTCGTCGAGCGAAAACGCGCAGCCAAGTTCCCGTACGGCGTTCATGAATGTGCGGGCGGCCGAGAAATCCGATACCGCCGCCGTTTCGGTGATTTCAAAAACGACGTGACTGGGCAACAGCGGACTGCGGGAAAGTTCATCACGGATAAAGGACAGCAGACCCGGATCGTCAATACTGACGCCGGACAGATTGATCGAGAATTTGTAGTCCTTGCCCACCGCAAACAAGGCCAGGATCTTGTCGAATACCTGCCGGATCACATTTCGATCAATCTCACGTATCAGGCCGGTCTTTTCAGCCACCTCCATGAACTCGCCAGGAGGAATCGGCATACCGTCTGCCGACCGCATCCGCACCAGCGCCTCATAGTGACTCACCTGCCGTGCACGGATATCGAGTATCGGCTGATAATGGACAACCAGCCCTCCATCAGCCAGAGACCGGTTGATCATCTCCTTCCAGTGCAGGCGGCTCTGCATCTCTTCGTGCACCCCTTCCCCCTCAGAGTAGAGGTGCCAGCCCGCTCCACCCTTTTTCTTCGCCTGATACATCGCAATATCGGCATTGGCTAGAAGCTGCTCGACGTCCATCTTCGCCTCGGAAAAAACCACGATACCGATGCTGGCAGATACCTGATGGTTCGCTCCCAACCCCGGACACTTGATTTCCGCGAGCCGCTTGTTGATTTTCTCCGCCACCTGGATGGCGCCATCGCGATCACATTCGTGGAGCAGAACTCCCAGTTCGTCGCCCCCCAGCCTTCCCAGCAAATCACTCGCACGTGCGACATTGCTGATCTCATCCGCTACCGTCCGCAAGAGGGCATCGCCAGCCTGGTGCCCACTCACATCGTTAACCAGCCTGAACTCATCAAGGTCGAGATAGAGCAGCGCTCCGTCTTGCTCCAGACGACGGGCACTAGCCAGCGCTCGCTCCAGCTCATGCTGGAAATGCTGTCGATTCACCCGACCTGTGAGGGGATCGTGCTCAGCCAGATAACTGACGTTTGACTCGGCTCGCTTGCGTTCCGTGTGGTCGATCCCGACCGACAGAATCATCACATCGTCACCGGAACGGCTAGAAAGACGCGAGTGGTTCCACGTGATTTCGTAAGACCGACCGTTTGCGGCTACCAGAACCGATTCCAATTGAACGTGCTGACGACCACCAGCCACGAGTCCATGCAAGGCTTGCTGGACCGACAATTCAGAAGACCCGTTTGACGAAACCAGCTCGAAAAAGCGCTTACCCAGCAGGTCATCCGCCCCCCAGCCTAAAAGCAGGCGGCCGTATCGATTCAACGTTAGTATCCGACCGACTGGGGACTGCGTGAGTATGATGACCTGTGCAGTATCGAGCAGGCTCTTGCTGAAGTCTCGTTCGACCGATATGCGCTTCAGCATTTTCTGCGTCTCCGCGGAATGCGCGGCAACCTCCGTCTCGAGGTTCTCCAGTCGATACGACAAGGCAATGGCGGCCTCATCCAAACTATCGATCTCATCATCGACCAAGCGTCGGACGCGCGGATCAATTCGCGCGCGTGCCTCGGCAAACGCGCGCCGGCCGAGCAGGGGTATGGCGAGCACTGCCCGGGTCATCCTTTGCAGGGGCGCATGTACCAGCAACGCCAACAGCAATAGCGAAAGCAGTGAGGCCAGCAGTTCGCCCTGCAAACGGTTCACCACTGATTCCCGAATCTCGGCCAGGGGGTTCGTCAGATCGTCAATCACCACCATCATCGCTGGTCGTGCTGAGCCACTCTGAACATCCAGAGCAAGAAACGACAACTCAAACTGCCTACCGTCGTAACGCAGCGACAAGTAGGCGTGATCAGGAAAGAGAGGAATCGGAGGGATCCACGTCAGTTGACGAAGCAGCGGCCGGTATTTTCCCTTGTCGCTCAACTCGATCACCCGCATACCGACCAGCGGCAAAAAGGATTCGTCCGCCGGGACATCAGCGGCTGACCGCGTCGGGATCAGGACGCCGAGATCAGCACCACCAGACACACTGGGGAAAGAGTTAACCACGTCGGCCGGCGAACTGCCAAGGACAACCGCCCCGGCAACCCGACCAGCCGATAGAATTGGCGCCGCCGCAAACTCGGTACAGACCTCCCGACAGCGCGTCCAATGCATGGCTAGCTCACGCTCTATGACGGCGCGGACATGGCCATCCCGTTCAACCTCGAGCAGCGCATCCGTAGGCCAGGTGGCCAACGGCGGACCGGTTGTGGCATAAACCTGAAGCGAAACGATACCGAGGTCAAACTCCAGTGCCGGCCAGTAGCTGTCAAGATGCCGTCGCAGCAAAGTGCCACCGGTCTGCGTCTGAAGCAGAGCCACGCCTACCGGGTCGAAGGCCGCCAGCACGCCAGCGAGTCCCTGCAGCCGCTGTCCGAAGTCATCGCGCAAAGCGAAAGCTTGCCCGACCAAGCGCCTGCGTGTCTCCGAACGCTGCTCTTCAAAGCGAGTCGTCAGGTGATGGAAATGCATCCAGGACAGCGCGCCGTTGACCGACAGCATCACCACCCCCAGCGTCAGCAATACCTTCCACTTGAGACTGAGGAATCTGGAGCGGCCACGCACTTCCCTAACGGATCGACTGTCCTGCATTTCAGATGGGAATACCAGAACTAGTGTAGTGTTGCATTCTGTTTAGCGCTTAAGCGGCTGTTGGCGCGAATGACCTTCTGGAGGATGTCGCGAGCGCTCTTGGTCCAGATAAAGGGCTTGGGCTTGGTGTTGTGATGGGCGATGTAG
>JAFLDL010000026.1 GCA_017302435.1 Candidatus Accumulibacter necessarius | reverse complement strand
CGCCACGCTCCTCTTCGGACAAGACAATCTTCGGGGCAACTCGCATCTGCATCTCCACTCCGCACACAACGTGCATTGGAGACGTGGTATCCAGACAAGTTCCCTCAAGAATGCAACACTACACTAGTAGGCCGCCTCCCAGACGCCGGCCGGATTGCGCACCACCACCATTCGCGGCGGGAATGCGCTATAGAGTGCCATGCCGGCACACATCCGTGCTTCCTCTCCCTTTATCTTCTGGAACTTTGCCGGGTCGGCTGGACGGAACAGATCACCGCTCGTGCTGCGCAACACCACCTCCGCGTTTCCGGTCAGCGTCGCGTCCAGCTGACCGGCCGTCGGAGCGTCGATGCGCACCCCGGCAGCGTAAGCCTTGTCAAGGCACTTGCTCTTGCGGACGTCTTCGACCTTGATCTGCGGGTTGGTCCCGAGCGCCGCATAGACGCCCTCGAAGGGCGGCCTGAAGCTGTCGGCGCGCGCTTTCACCAGCGCCTCGATGGCCTGCCTGTCGGCGCTGCTGAGCGATGTCACTGCCGGCGCGCGATGCCAGGGGTATTCTGTGGCGAACGGCGCGTCGAACTCGCGCACCATGCTGAGCTTCCCGGCCGCCGTCCTTTCCTCGACGCCTTCGCCGCTCTGATTGGTCGCTTTGACCTGGCCGGCGCTTCGCTGCTCGGTCGCCTCGTCATTGACGACAGCCCAGCGCAACTGGGCGCGATAGCTGGCCTTGGCATCGCCGGGTTCGAAATCGAAGCGAATGGTGTTCCTGCCCCGGCGTAGCGCCGGTCCGATGGAAGCCACGGGAACCCAAACCGAGGGTGCGATCTCGCGCGCCTCGAACAGCACCGGCACCTTTTCCTGCCGCACTTCCTGCTCCGCAAGGAAGATGTTGTTCAGGTAGACCCGCGCCTTGCCCGCAACGGTCGTCACCTGGTCGTCCTGCTTCGCATTGCCTGTGAATGGCGTGAACTTGAATTCGACGTTGATCACCGCCGCCGACGTCAGTGACGTGTAGACGTACATCAGAACCGCTAGCACTGCCTTTTTCATGACTGGTCCTTTCCCTGTCGTGCGACCGCATTGATTGCTCATCAGCTGCCCGCAGCCGTTCCTGGATATGAGCCTTCACGCTCACCTTCTTGATGCTATTGTGCCTCAGTTTTGATGGGGAGGCTCGGTATGAGAACAACTGTCACCATTGATGATGAACCCTACCGGCGGACAGTGCTGGCCGCTGACTGCGGAGTTGGCCGACCTCGATGCGAACATCTGGCGCGAGTAGCGACGACAGACGTGGCACGTCGTTTGCGTGCTTGCGGACACTCTTGCTATCCACCGCCTCACCCGTCGCGTGGCGTTCACTGAGATCCAACCACGCGCTGGCCTTGAGCGGAATCAGCCTGTCCTCGCCGACCCACGGCAATCCGTCAACTTTCTTGCGCCCTGCGAGGATGAACTCGTAATACGCGTCATCGAGCAGGATGGCGGACAGACTTGCAGCGGCCTCGTCGATGGGGATCGGTGTGAGGTGATTGCCCTCGGCGAGCTTGATTCCGTAGGGAGCCCTACAGAACAGCTCCAGCATAAGTACTCGCGCAAGTCGATCCCGAGATCCGGCAGATAGAGCTGGTTACCCGGTACCAGGAACGGCACCTTCTGTTCGATCAGGCGCTTGCGCTCGTAGGATGCGAGCGTGCCGGTCACGTAGACCGCAGGCATCCCGGCCAACTGGCGTAGCTTGTCCATCTGGCCCCAGACGTTGGCGAGGCCCGGCTTGTCCGGCCGCTTGTCGATCGCTAGGAGAATCTGCCGATCCAGGAACGTCAGTTCCCGAACATCGAAGGTGTCCTGCAGAAAGTAAGGCAGCTTGCCGGCACCCGGCCACGCACAAACCCCAGGGGCGATGCCCAAGGCTTCATGAAAATACGCCTGGACGGCCGCGTCCACGGCACGGTTTGGTTCAGCTTTCCATAACATCGAAGAGGCACGATCACACGACTGGTGTTATCGTGCAGTCAGAGGGCGGGTTGGATTCGCGACAGATCTCGCCAGGCCGCGATAGTTATCGAGAGGCCCTTACTCCTACTCGATCGTCAATAGCTGAAGATTCTCAATCTCTGGAATGCAGCGCGCAGGTGCTGCACCAGCTCGCCCAGCGCAATGGCATCAAGCCTGTTCTTGGTCACGAAGGCCCGCCATTGGGCTTGCTTGCCGGCATCCGTGGCGAAACCATCACTCAATCCCCCAGGGACACCTTCTGGCAGCGCGGTAAGGCGGCGGATGAAGGTAGCCTGGATCGCACGTACCAGTTCTGCATCATCCAGATCGCCCTCGCGCAGCAGCACCCAGAGGTCAAAGTAGTCTTTCATGCGGCTGTTTGCCATGCCGAGCGCACACAGAGCCTGAAACTTCTCAGCGACGACCGTGTATTTCGGGTACGCGCGCAGACTTGGTGGTGGCAAATCGGCGAGCAAGATGGGATAGCTGATAGTGTCCGGCGCCGGCGTCACGACGTCGCCAAAGCCGATATCCACCTGCAGGGTGATACGGGCACCGTCCAGCATCGCGCGCAGCTCGACGCGCACGCCGCCGTATCCAGCCTCCTTGCGGATCTCCGTCGCCGTGACCGAGCCGGCATCGAATGCGATGCCGTCATCCACGTCAATCACGCACATGTCGCGAAAAGCCGCGGCCACCGAATCGATGTCATCTGGGCCGAACCCAAGCAGGTCGGCGTCGCGGGTCGGTCGCTGCGGAACGTCGTACCACAGCATGAATAGCAGCGCGCCCTTGAGCAGAAAGTTCGGCGCGTGCTCTGATACCGACAATCGGTACAACAGCCGTTCCAGGCCATAGTGCGTGAGCGTGAGATTGAAGTCCTGCTTTGCTGCGTCCGCAAGGTTCTTCAGTCGGGCACGGATTGACGCCGCGCGGTTCTTGCTCATGATGCCGCGATGGATTCGAGGTAGGGGCGCATGACGTTGGCGACACGATTGACGGCAGCGTAGCGCCACAGGTCATCCATCGTGACCTTGCGCTTGTTCCAGCCCTCGCGCAGGGCTTCGAGCGCCACGTCCAGGCCGATCTTGTTGCGGAACTTGAAGCAGTCGGCGATGGTCTTTGCGGCGTTGAAAACAGGGACTTCCACGCCGTCCACCTTCAGCCGGTTGATGCCTTCGGTCAGGGATGGGCCGGACATGCGGATCACGCGCAGTGCGGGCTGGCTGATCCGGGGCGAGAGCATATGGTGGGGTATCGCGAGCCAGATATCATGTGGCGCTTGGGTCCCGATGTCATGCACACGCAGCGCAGAAATAAGGCAGATGACCCCGCGGGGCGCCCGGATTGCCACCTCGGCGAGCGAGTGATTTTCGCTGATCGGCTGGTTGGGGAGACTGTAGACGCCGCGCCCCACACGTTCCAGTTTTCCGGCGGACACCAGCCGGGTCAGCGTCACTGTCGGCAGGCCTGCCTGGGCGAGGTCGCGCGCGCGCAGCAGCAGGTGCTTTCGTGCGAGTTGAAGGACGGCCTGTTCGCTGGTTTGAGGAGGAAGCATGGAAGGAAGTATGTTGCAAAATAGCAGTAACAGTCAACAACTGCATTGATATCACAACACACAAGCTTCGAGCCCAAATTTCGGCGTATGGCGGAGAAAGAACTTGAGCCCTCCCCACTCGCGATTGCGCGCGTCAGCGTGTCTTTGCTGACCACAACGACGGTTATACTTCATAATCTACGCGATAATAATTGTTTTATGCTTTGTTTTATATATAGTTTTAAACTACTCCCACTCGATCGTCGCCGGCGGTTTGCCCGAGATATCGTACACCACCCGGTTGATGCCCCGCACCTCGTTGATGATCCGGTTTGACACCTTGCCGAGCAGGTGGTGCGGCAACTCGGCCCAGTGGGCGGTCATGAAGTCCTGCGTCTCGACGGCACGCAAGGCAACGACGTATTCGTAGGTCCGGCCATCGCCCATGACGCCGACCGACTTGACCGGCAGGAAGACGGCGAAGGCCTGGCTGGTCTTCTCGTACCAGCCGGCCGCACGCAACTCGTCGATGAAGATGGCGTCGGCCCGGCGCAACAGCTCGGCGAACTCGGGCTTCACCTCACCGAGGATACGGACACCCAGGCCTGGGCCCGGGAAGGGGTGACGGTAGACCATGTCATGCGGCAGGCCGAGAGCGATGCCGAGTTCGCGCACTTCATCCTTGAACAGTTCGCGCAGCGGTTCGAGCAGCTTGAGATTGAGCTGTTCGGGCAGGCCGCCGACGTTGTGGTGGCTCTTGATGGTGTGCGCCTTCTTGGTCTTCGCGCCGGCCGATTCAATCACGTCAGGGTAGATCGTGCCCTGCGCCAGCCACCTGGCGTTGCCGAGCCTGGCCGCCTCGGCCTGGAAAACCTCGACGAACTCGCGGCCGATGATCTTGCGCTTCTGCTCGGGATCGACAACTCCTTCGAGGTGGCCCATGAACTGCGCAGTGGCATCGACGTGCACCACCTTGACGCCGAGATTGCGGGCAAAGGTCTGCATCACCTGTTCGGCTTCGTTCAGGCGCAGCAGGCCGTTATCGACGAAGACGCAGGTCAGTTGTTCGCCGATCGCGCGGTGGATCAAGGCCGCTGCGACGGATGAGTCGACGCCGCCCGAAAGACCGAGAATGACCTCCTCGCCGCCCACCCGGGAGCGAATTCTGTCGACCGCCTCGGTGACGTAGTCGGGCATGTTCCAGTCGCGTCCGCAGCCGCAGATGTCGCGCACGAAGCGGCCGATGATCTCCTTTCCCTTGAGGGTGTGGGTGACCTCGGGATGAAACTGCACGGCGTAGAATCCGCGGCGCTCATCGGCCATTGCCGCAATCGGTGTCGATGCGTTGCTGCCAATGACGCTGAACCCCGGCGGCAGGGCCGTGACCTTGTCGCCATGGCTCATCCAGACGTCGAGCAGCCCATGGCCCTGAACATTGCGGCGGTCCTCGATGCCCTTGAACAGGGTCGAGTGGCCGTGGGCGCGCATTTCCGCATAGCCGAACTCTCGCCTGGCCGAGCTTTCGACCTTGCCTCCCAACTGCGCGGCCATGGTCTGCATGCCGTAGCAGATACCGAGAACGGGCACACCGAGTTCGAACACCACCTGCGGTGCCTTGAAGTCCTCGACCTCGTAGACCGAATTCGGACCGCCCGAGAGGATGATGCCCTGCGGCTTGAAGTCGCGGATGAACTGCTCGGCGACGTCATAGGGATGCAGTTCGCAGTACACCTGTTGCTCGCGCACGCGGCGAGCGATCAGTTGCGCGACCTGCGAGCCAAAGTCGAGAATCAGGATCTTTTGATGGGACATCGTGCGGCCTCAAATGACACGGGCGGCCTGCCGCCGCCCGCTGATCGTCGCGTGCTGCTCAATCGACGTGATAATTGGGAGCTTCCTTGGTGATCTGAACGTCATGGACGTGCGACTCGCGCACGCCTGCCGAGGTGATTTCGACGAAGCTGGCCTTGTCATGCATTTCCGCGATCGACTGGCAGCCAAGGTAGCCCATCGACGAACGCAGGCCGCCCATCAGCTGATGAATGACCGCCAGCACCGATCCCTTGTAGGGAACGCGCCCTTCAATGCCTTCCGGAACCAGCTTGTCGAGGTTGGCGGTATCCTGGAAATAGCGGTCCGCCGCACCCGCCGCCATGGCGCCGATCGAGCCCATGCCGCGGTACGACTTGTAGGAACGACCCTGAAACAGCTCGACCTCGCCAGGCGCCTCTTCGGTACCGGCAAAAAGGCCACCGAGCATGACGGCGTCACCACCCGCGGCGATCGCCTTGGCGATGTCGCCCGAGTAGCGTATGCCACCGTCGGCGATCATCGGCACGCCGCTGTCCTTGAGGGCTTCAAAAACCATCTGGATGGCGGTGATCTGGGGTACGCCGACGCCGGCGACGATGCGCGTGGTGCAGATCGAACCCGGGCCGATGCCGACCTTGACGCCGTCAGTGCCATGGTCGATCATCGCCCGCGCTGCATCCGCCGTGGCAATGTTGCCGCCGATCACTTCAACCTGCGGAAAGTTGCGCTTGACCCAACGGACGCGGTCGAGCACGCCCTGCGAGTGGCCGTGTGCCGTGTCGACCACCAGCAGGTCGACGCCTGCCTCGGCGAGCAGCTCGGCGCGCTCCTCGGTGCCGGGGCCGACACCGAGGGCAGCGCCGACGCGCAGGCGACCAGCGGCATCCTTGCTCGCGTCCGGGTGTTCGGTGGTCTTGATGATGTCCTTGACGGTGATCAGGCCGCGCAGTTCGAAAGCGTCATTGACCACCAGCACGCGCTCCAGGCGGTGTTTGTGGATCAGCGCCTTGCCTTCCTCGACGGTTGCTCCCTCATGCACCGTCACCAGACGGTCGCGCGGGGTCATGATGTTCCTCACCGGTTGGTCGAGCATGGTTTCGAAGCGCAGGTCGCGGTTGGTGACGATGCCGACGACGAGTCGACCGTCGAGCACGGGCACACCCGAGATCCGGTGCAGGCGGGTCAGTGCCAGCACGTCGCGCACGGACATGTTCGGCGGGACGGTGATCGGATCCTTCAGAATGCCTGATTCAAAACGTTTGACCTTGGCCACCTCAGACGCCTGCGCCTTCGGGCTGAGGTTCTTGTGTACGATCCCGATACCCCCCTCCTGCGCCAGGGCGATCGCCAGACGGCTCTCGGTGACGGTATCCATGGCCGCCGAAACCAGTGGCAGATTGAGGTGGATGTTCCGTGTCAGGCGCGTCTTGAGCGTGACATCGCGCGGCATGATCGTCGAGTGGGCGGGGAGGAGGAGGACGTCGTCGAACGTCAGAGCCCGTTGGATTAAACGCATGGCCTTTGATCCGAGGTCACAAAAACGTATTATACAGCCTGCTCCCTTAGGGCTGAATGACCATGAAACGCTTCGCTTTCGCCGCCGTCACCCTGTCCGCTGCCATTGCCGCGCAAGGCCAGATTTACCAGTGGCAGGATGAGCGCAACCGGACGGTGATTTCGGACCGACCGCCGACCGGTCAGGTTCGGCAGCAACGCACGATCGAGGCACCGGCACCGGCGTCAAGCGAAGCCGGCAAGACGCTGGCCGACCGCGACATGGAATTCCGCAAACGTCAGAAGGAGTCTCGCGAAGCGGCCGAAAAGGGCGAGGCCGATCGACGCGCTGGCGCGCAAAGACAGGAGGGCTGCGAAGCGGCACGCAGCGCGCTGCAGACACTGGAGTCCGGCGACCGTGTCGCGATGCACGACAGCAAGGGCGAGCGTTATTACCTGGATGACAGGCAGCGGCAGGAGGAGATCGCCAAGGCCCGCCAGGCGGTGCAGGCAAATTGTCGGTAAGTGCTGCTACTCACCCTCGCTGTCGCCGGCCCCTTTTTTCATCACCTTGCCGGCGGCGGCTCGTTGCTTGCGCACTTCCTTGGGATCGGCGATCAAGGGCCGGTAGATTTCCACCCGGTCATGATCGCGCAGGAGAGCGTCGGGCTTGCTGAGCTTGGCGAAAACACCGATCTTGTTTTTTGCCAGATCGATCTCCGGATGCTTCTGCAGTAGTCCGGAAGCGTCGATCGCCTGCCGTACCGTGCTGCCCGCCGGCAGCTTCAGAGTGACGAGCTGCTGTTTCGCCGGCAGGGCGTAGATCACTTCGATGGTCAGCATCTCAGGCATTCGGCACTCCATGCACCTCGTTCGCACGCTTGACGAAGGCGTCGACGAAAGTGTTGGCAATCTGGCTGAACACCGGGCCAATGACCTTTTCGAACATCTTGCTTGAAAACTCGTACGAGAGCTGGAACTCGATCTTGCAGGCTTCGGCACTCAACGACTTGAAACGCCACAAGCCATCAAGGCGGCGAAACGGGCCATCAACCAGCGTGATCTTCATCGACGACGGGGACTCCTTGTCGTTTTCCGTCGTGAAGTGGGACTTGACGCTGCGATAGTTGATGTGCAGGGTGGCAACGGTTCTCCGGTCGTCGCGGAACTCGCAGCGTGTCTGGCTGCACCACGGCAGGAACTGCGGATAGTCCTCGACACGGTCGACCAGGTCGAACATCTGTTGCGACGAACGCTCGATCAGCACCGATTTCCTGACCATGGCCATCCTCTGCCACACCTCGTGAATCCTGTAGAATCGCGGATTCTAGCACTCCCGAACCGTGATTACCTGAGAAAAGGCACCATGAGCATTGTCGCCAACAAGAAGGCTTTTCATGATTATTTCATAGAAGAGAAGCTGGAAGCGGGTATCGCGCTGGAGGGCTGGGAGGTGAAGGCGATTCGCGCCGGCCGCGCGAGCATCAAGGAATCGTATGTCGTCATCCGCGACGGCGAGGTCTTCCTGTTCGGGATGCACATCACGCCGCTGCTGGCCGCCTCGTCGCATGTCAAGCCCGACCCGATCCGCACCCGCAAGCTGTTGTTGCACAGCAAGCAGATCAGCAAGCTGATCGGCCAGGTCGAACGCGCCGGCTACACTTTGCTGCCGCTCGACCTGCACTTCCAGCGGGGTCGCATCAAGGTCGAGATTGGCCTCGCCAAGGGCAAGAAGCAACACGACAAGCGGGAAGCCGAGAAGGAGCGCGACTGGGTGCGCGAGAAGGCGCGGCTGATGCGCGTCAAGGTCTAGCTGTCCAGCTCGACAGTGCTTTCGCCGTAACGTTCCGCCGCCGTCTGCCCGCTTCCAGGGGCTGGCGCCGATTCAGCAACCTGCGCTCAACTGAGGTGTCGCAGCGACCGCTGCTGCCTTTCCCCGGAAAGCGCCGCGTCGCTGAGGCGCTGACGGACATAGTTGATGTGGGTTTGTGCAGCAAGCCGGGCGGCGTCCGGTCTGCGGGCAACAATCGCATCGCGGATCGCCTGGTGCTGCGCCATCAACTGCCGACCGGTGTCGGGGCTGACCGACATCTCCCGCAGGCTGCGCCGAACATGTTCATGCAGCAGGCGCAGGACGCTGGCCACCAGGTGACCAAACAGGGCGTTGTGCGCCGATTCCGCAACCGTCAGATGGAAAGCGACGTCGGCAGCGACCTGTGCACTCCGGTCGTCGCCCAGATAGGCTGCGTCCAGGCGGACATAAGCCTGTTCGAGACGTTCCAGGTCGGCGTCGGTCGCTCTTTGGGCGGCCAGTTCGGCGGCGGACGCCTCCAGCAGATAGCGGAACTCGAGCACGTCGTCCTGCAGAAAGGGGTGCTGATCAAGCAACTGTTGCCAGGGATCAATGAAGCTCGCCTCCAGCCGGTCGGTGACGTAGGTGCCGCCGCCATGCCGGCTGACCAGTAGCTCCCGGGAAACCAGCTTCTTGATCGCTTCGCGCAGTGACGGGCGGGAAACGCCGAGTTCGATCGCCAGTTCGCGTTCCGCCGGCAGGCGGTCCCCGGGCTTCAGCGAGCCCTCGAGAATCCGCGTCTCCAGCTGATGAGCGATGGCGTCGGGGATGCGCGGCAGGTTGAGCTTGCTGTAGGTCATGTCGAGTGGCAGGGTCTTCGGTTCCGGTGCGGCTGATTATTGCAGGAATTCAGTGGTCTTACCAGTTTTGCTCGATGGGCGGCGCGCAGGCGATCGACTCGGTCGCCGAGTCCAGAGACCAATCCCTGCCAATTGACAAAGCGGACGCTCGCGACTAGTGTACTCGGAAAGTGGTCTTACCACTTGTCAGTCAACGTCAACCCAAGGAGTATGCGATGGACGACACAGGCAGCCGCCAATACCCGGAAAAGCCGGCCAGGGTCTACCTCTTCGGGACCTGCCTGATCGACATGTTCTGCCCGGAGGCTGGCATGGATGCCGTACGCCTGCTCGAGCGCGAGGGAATCGAGGTTCATTTCCCGGCTGACCAGACCTGCTGCGGGCAACCAGCGCACAGCAGTGGCTTTCCCGAGCAGACCCGCGCGGTAGCGCTCGCCCAGTTGCGCCTCTTCCCGGAGCCGTGGCCGGTGATTGTCCCCTCCGGATCCTGCGCCGGCATGATGCGGCACCACTATCCCAAGATTTTCGCCGACGATCCGAGACTGCTGGGCGAGGCGCGAGCACTCGCCGACCGTATTTTCGAACTCTCCGAGTTCCTGCTCAATGTTGCCAGGATCAGGCTTGCCGATCAGGGGGCGCCGGTGCGGGTCGCGCTGCACACCTCGTGTGCTGCACGTCGCGAGATGGGCACGCATGTTCACGCCCGCGCCCTGCTGGGCCAGTTGCCGGCGGTTGAGGTCGCCATGCACGGACACGAATCCGAATGCTGCGGCTTCGGTGGCACTTTTTCGCTCAAGCATCCGTCGATTTCTTCGGCGATGGCCAGCGACAAGGTCGATGCGCTCAAGGAAACAGGTGCCCAGACCTTTCTCTCGGCTGACTGCGGTTGCATGCTCAACCTCAACCACACCCTGCAGAAGCGCGGGGACGGTTGGCAGGGACAGCATCTGGCGACTTTTCTCTGGCAGCGCACGGGCGGCGAAGGAGGGCGGCAATGAGCGCCCGCGACAACATCCTGCAACGCCTGCGCGCGGCGCCGCAGGGCACGTCACCGCTGGCGCCCGACGTGCGTGCCTTCCATCTCGCGTGCAGCGCCGGCGCGCCAGTCAGCACCCGCGCCGCGCGCATCGAGCTTTTCTGCGAGAAGATGGCCTTCTGGCACGGCGAGGTCGTCCGGGTGACACGCGAGACCTGGCCGCAGAAGCTCGCCCAGTTGTGCGCCACGAAAGGTGTCCGTTCGCTGCTGCACGGCGAGTCGTACGCTGCGGTGCTGACCGGCGCCGGGATCGGTGGTCTGAAGCCTTACGACCGACCGGTCGAGGAGTGGAAGCAGGAACTGTTCGAAGACACCGATGCCAGCCTGACCTCGACGCGCGGCGGCATCGCCGAAACCGGCACGCTGATCATCTGGCCGGATGCCAACGAGCCGCGTCTGATGTCGCTGGTGCCGCCGATTCATTTTGCGCTGCTCGACGCCGGCCAGCTCTACGACACGCTGTTCGCGGCGATCGTCGGGCAGGGCTGGAGCGCCAGCATGCCGACCAACGCGTTGCTGGTCTCGGGCCCGTCGAAGACCGCCGACATCCAGGTAACGCTCGCTTACGGCGCGCATGGCCCGAAGGAGTTGATCGTGCTGCTGCTGGTCGATGAGGAGGAAATGCAATGAACGCACAGCCACTGAACTTCGTCCCGGCCAGCGAATTCAAAGCGCGCGCTGCCGCGGCGGTGTCCGATCCGCACCTGCGCAAGAGCTTCCGTGGCGCGATGGATTTCCTGATCGGCAAGCGCGCGGCGCAGTTCCCGGACGCCGACCTGCTCGAGCGCCAGCGCGGGCTCGCCGAACACATCCGCAAGTACAGCCTGGCTCGCCTGCCCGAGCTGCTCGAACAGCTTGAGCGCAAGCTGACCGAGAACGGCGTGCAGGTGCACTGGGCCGAGAATCCCGAACAGGCGAACCGGATCATCATCGAAATTGCCCGCCGCCATTCGACCAGGCTGATGGTCAAGGGCAAGTCAATGGTCAGCGAAGAGATCGAACTCAACCATGCGATGGCCGACGCAGGCATGGAAGCGCTCGAAAGCGACATGGGCGAATACATCGTCCAGCTCGACGGCGAGAAGCCCTCACACATCATCATGCCGGCGATCCACAAGACCAAGCAGCAGATCGCCCGACTGTTCGCCGAGAAAGTGCCGGGCGCCGGCTATACCGAGTCGGTCGATGAACTGATCGGCATCGGCCGCGCCGTCCTGCGCGAGAAGTTCATGACCGCCGAGGTCGGGCTCTCGGGGGTGAACTTCGCCGTCGCCGAGACCGGCACCCTGTGCCTGGTCGAGAACGAAGGCAACGGCCGCATGTGCACCACCGTGCCCGAGGTGCACATCGCGATCACCGGCATCGAAAAGGTCGTCGAGAAACTCGAACACGTGCCGCCGTTGTTTGGGCTGCTGACGCGCTCGGCCACCGGCCAGGCGACCACCACCTATTTCAACCTGATCAGCGGTCCGCGCAAGCCGGGCGAAAAGGATGGTCCGCGCGAAATGCACCTGGTCCTGGTCGACAATGGTCGCACCCAGGCCTATAGCGACGAGCAGCTACGTTCGACCTTGCAGTGCATTCGCTGCGGCGCCTGCATGAACCATTGCCCGGTCTACACCCGCATTGGTGGCCACGCCTACGGCACCACCTACCCGGGTCCGATCGGTGAAATCATCTCGCCGCACATGCTGGGTCTGGCGGCGACGCACGTCCTGCCGACCGCGTCCAGCCTCTGCGGCGCCTGCGGCGAGGTTTGCCCGGTGCGCATCCCGATTCCCGACCTGCTGATCCGCCTGCGCGGCGAGGCGCAGCACGACGCACGCCCCGGACACGCGCCGATGCTCGGCCAGGGCGCGGCAAAAAGCGGCCTGGCCGACGCCATCTGGGCGGGCTGGGCAGCGATGTACACCCGCCCGGCGCTCTACCGCGCTTTTGGCTGGCTGGCGACCCGCTTCCGGGCTTTGACGCCGCCGATGCAGTCGGGCTGGACGGTCAGCCGCACGCCATTGAAGCCGGCAAAGCGGACGTTGCACGAAGAGATGGCGGCGAGGAGAAGAGGGTGAGCAGTGCTGCCAAGCGACATGACGGCAGCTTCCGGAGACTGATGGCGATGGAGCCTTCATCGCCTTGCTCGGCGTTGGATCAATCCACGCACAATGTGGCAAGAAAGCGTTGTCGATCGACCAGCAAGGCAATGTCGGCGTTGGCAAAAGCGCCCCACAGGCTTTGGCTGATCTGCGTCGTCATGGGGTTACTCCTTGCTCACTGCTGTGCGATCACCTGGTTTTGTCTCGGAAAGCTGCGCTACCGCGTCTATCGTGCCGAATGCTTGCGTCGCGGCGACACGTTGTAGCGTGGCCTCAAGCCGCGCCATCTGCTCTTTGACGGCGGCCAGCTCCGCCAGCTTCTGCTGGATGGCCAGGTTGCCCGCCGCCAGACGCGCGATCTCCTGCTGTTGTTGGGCAACCAGCTGGGCCTGCTCCTTGACTGTCCTGTCCTGCTCTTTGAGGGCTTCGATCAGAAGCGGAATGAGAGCGTCATACCGCACCGATTTGTAGCCCGCTTCATCCGTGGTCACGGCTTCGGGCAGCACCGCTTCCACATCCTGGGCGACGACGCCGAGCTGAGTCGTACTTAGTTCCTTGTGGCGTTTGTCCCGCTCCGTTTTCCAGAACTGTTCGTTTTCTTCCGCCGTCGCGTCAGGACCGACGGCGATCGTTGTTTCGATGTTGCGGGTAAAATATTTCAGTGCTTCATCATTCCATTGATAGCTTACTCCGCGCAGCTGAAGAATCTTGTCTAATGCCGTTGGCAGCGTTTGCACGTCGCTCTTGAGGCGTACATCAGACAGCACCGGTGCAGCTGCGGGGTCCGTGAAACTCCATTCCCAAGACCCACTCCTTTTGCTCCTTAGCAGTCTCCACTGATTCTCCACTTGATGTAGCAAACGGCCAGTGACGAAAAGATCACCCGAGACAACGAGTTGGTCCCAAATTCCCACTCGTCGTTTGTCTCCACCCGCCGACTTATTGCCGATGATCATCAACGTTTTAAAACCGGTCGTATCATTTGAAATCTCCGCCTGATTGGTGACCTTATCCGGGAAACCACTCCACTCTGAGGTGAAACGAATTGGATTGGAACCCGTCAGAATCCGTAGATTCCCCGCCACGTCAAGCTTATCGTTCGGTTCAGCTGTCCCGATGCCGACCTTACTGCTCTTCCCGTCATTTCCGCCATCGGTCACAACGAATCGTCCACCTGGTATGGAGGGAGCATTCACCTCAAGCGAGCCGTTTTCACCCAACGACACTTTCTGCTTGTCGCCCAATTCGAAGCGAACCGATTTATTGGCGCCAACATGCAATGCGTTCCCAGGGTGTGGCATGCCGATGCCGACGTTGCCCGCGAAGGACGAATTCCCCGTTCCCATGACGGTCAGCCCGCCATCGGGCCCGGTCGTCAAAGCCATCCGCTCATTCGCTCCATTCTTGTCGCGCCATGAGTGTCTGCCGTCTGCCGCATAGAATAAGGTGTAGGGGTTGATGCCCAGACCGAACCCGCTCCACAACTGCAATTTCAGGTTGTTAGCCGTATCCGTATCCGTGAACCTGATCTTCTGGTCGCCGTCGAGTTGAATTTTTCCCTTGCTGACTTCCAGTCTCTCGCCTGGATCCGCCGTCCCGATGCCGACAAAACCTTGGGGGTTGATGAACAACGCCTCGTCGGCGCTTACCGCGCTACCCGTGAAAACCAGGCAGCCGAGAAACGGTACCAGGCCCAAGACCAAGCGCTTTGCAGAACCGTGGTGGCGCCGGGACTTGCCGGCAACCCTGGACGTACTCTGTGTGGCTTCGAGCGCGCCCGGTCGTCTCCGTACGGCAGTTAGCCCCTCTTGCAGATCACCGCGAAATTGTTCAGGCATGACTTTCTCCTGGTTAGGTGTTGTAGAGTCTGAGCGGAATGGTCTGCCGCTAAAGGATTGGTTTCGCCTGGGGACGAGTTGCATCGACTCCTGCTGGTTGACCGCCGGTGTCCCGGGCTCGGGCAGCGGTGCACTTCTCATGGGGTCGGTGTCCCCGTCGCGATTTTCAGGGTGGCGCCTCGCCTGACTGTGAAACCCTTTCCAAGCAGCACGTTCCCAGCTGCCTTCAACACCGTCGACTGGCCGGCCGCTCCATCGACCCACAGGTGGGTGGGACTGTAAATGTTCGCGTCGGAGTCCGCGCTCAAGGTGTATTGCGGCACGATGGCCCGCAGAACTCGATCCCCTTCGACGGTGTTTGCATACAAAGTGCCATCGCCGCCAAAGAGCAATTGGGCCTGCTCTGGAATGCCACTAGCCGGCGAGTGAAGACGGCCGGAAAAGGCGGAACCGAAGGCGAACAGATCAACCTCGCCCGCCCCGTTCCACACGAAGCGAGTGCCGGACTGATCGGACGCCAGATTGCCACCGTTGAGTAGATACGCTGAATCGCCCACCGCAAAGGTGGGAGCCATGGCCCTTGTTGACCCTGTCAACCAGTCAATGCCAGTCAGTGTGCCCCGCTGATCTGCGACTCGCACCGCGTAGATCTGCTTGCCGGAGGCAGGTTGTTGCACACTGCCAGGCGATAGCTGATCAGGTATCGGTTGGCTCCACAGGCCCGTCAGAGGCGGCCAATTCTCCGCAGCGGCGATGGTTCCCGAACGGTTGTTGAAGCACGCGAGCACGCCTTCGTTTACGGAGTTGGCGGCGACATAAACCTTCTCCGATCCATCGGGGTGCAGGATGACTACCGGGGCGTGGAGAGAGGGAAAATCGGCCTTGGCAAGCGCAGCCTGATTGAGAAGAGCGGTTCTAAAGGATTCGCCGGTCTGCGCATTGATGGCGACCAGTCCTTCCTTCTTGGCCGTAAGATAAACGAATCGACCGCCGGGGCCGACCGTCACGCGGCTGGATTTTGGGTCAGCCAGTGTCACCTTCCACAGTTCCTGCAGATCCGGATTGAAGCCGTAAACCTCCTGGCCGTTGACAAGATAGAGGCTCCCACCGGGACCGAGCGAAGGCGGATTTTCAGGGTTCAGTCCCGTGAGTTCACGGACTCGGGCGGCCGCCGGAGCCTGGGCCGGGTTGCCGGAGTCGAGTTGGTAGCTAATGATCTTGTCCTTGCCAACGATGTAGAGGCGCCCGGACTGCGATACCAGAAGATGCTGGCCCGGGCTGCCATCTACGCCGATCGGCCAAACAGGCTTGCCACCTACCTCGATCGGCCCGACAGGCTTGGCACCGAGCGGACTCAGCGCCTGTAGCGCCTTTATTCCTTTGTCGTCGGTCATGAGATAAACCAGGCCATTGTGGAACACCGGCGTATGCGACCAAGCGTTGGTGAACGGTTTCGTCACATAGGAAAACGCATCGCTGTCCTTGCCGCCAATTCTTGCCGTGGGCAGAAATGGCCGTGCGCTTTGCACGGCTGGCAGGCCATCCGACTGGGTCAGCGCTGGCTGACCAGCCACGGTATATTCGAGGATCAGTCGCGGCCGATGACTGAGGTTGGTTGCGCCTGTCAGATACCAAGTGCTCATGGCACTGGCCCCTGTTATCAGACGAAGCGAAAACTTTCTTTCCCCGACTTGGGCTTGTACCTTACCCAAGAAATCACTTCCCAAATCCCAGTTGACGCGCTCCTCTTTTGCGGCTTTGAGTGTCTTGCTGCCGAAAGGAGTTTCGGTAGCCGAGGGGTATTCCTCTACCTTTACGGTCTGCTGCGCAGTCGCGTGCCCGCTCGAAACAAGGCTGAGGCGAGCGGCCGTAACCTTGGCTTGGGCTGGAAGGGCACTCGCTTCAAAATGAAGGAGAATCGTTTCGTTCCCAAATTGGCCTCCAGCGATTTTTCCGGTAGTTGCCTTTGCCGGAAGATCCGCAGTTGGAAGGAGCGTGATGACGCTCCTCAGCTCGTCTGCGGCCAAAGCCGCAGGAATTGCGAATGTCAAAAGCGCCAGAAACCATATTGACAAAATGTTGACGACGTTTAACGGGAATCTGCGGCCTGCTGACAACCGGAAAGTTTTGCTCATGAAGATTCTCCCTGCACGGTCACTGAGATACCAGGATATTCAGCCTGCCTATGAACTTCGGGTCGTTTCGCAGCGACCAACAGAACAGAAAACGGTTGAAGACAACGGCCTGCATATAGAAATTCTGGCCCTGGAACTGCTGCCAGCCGTCAAAGACAGGGCGACCCTCCCAAAAGCCCGTGCCTGGATGCCACTCAAACAGGAAAGAGAAAATCCGGTTACCTTGGACTTTACCGTTCCCATTCGTGGCCAACTCCCTGAATGAGCCCATAAGGAGAAGCCGATCCGCCTCGGCCATTTCAGATGATTCCGGCTGCCGAAAAGAGACCAGTGCCGAGGCGAGTGGCGCCCCGGGATCCGGCCTGATCGGAACGGGCGGAGACCGACTTTCATCCCGCGGCTCCCAGTTCTTTCCATCGCCCGTTGACCAGAAGTCGCGCAGTGGATCCGACGAAGTTGGGTCTTTGCTGCCCCCGTATATCCAGACTTCAGGCGGCCCATCGGGAGGCGTCCACGTAGCGGCGGCGGGATTGAGGCGCCCAGGCCATTCGCACTCATGTTTCAATTCAGACCACTCAAGTTGCCCTTTGGACACCTCGCTGCCCTGCCAAACGTCGCGATAGGCAGTGATATTATCGAAACCTCCGATGACCCATAACGTGTCTTGAAAGACCAGACAAGCGTGGCCCGTGCGCGCCGCCATCTTGGGAGGAAAGTCTCCTTTCCTTTTCCAGGACTGGTCCGCTCCATAACACCAGACCTCATTACGCGGACTATCTGGGTCGACCGAGCTGCCGCCGATCAGCCACAGCTTGTTCTTGTAGTAAATGCCCGGGCTCGTCGCCATATGTTGCGGAACGTCGCCGGGCTCAAGACGCCAGGCATCGACGCCCGTGGCCGAGGAATAGAGGGCGTGGGTGCCAAGCCCGTTCTTGAAAATGCCATACAACCGGTCCGAGCCGCTGCCGCTGAAGTCGTTCGCGACAAAGAGCCGGACCGGAGACCCCTGGGGAAGCGCAATCCGGTTCCAGCCGGGGGAAATGACCTGGACCGTTCGGTCGAGAGCATCCCGAACCACTGTCTGATCTGGTGTCCTGTATTTACCCTCCAGGCGGTAAAGGGACGTAATGGACGGTTTTTCGGTCTCGGGAAACTGACCCTGGACGGGAAATACGCCAAGAATGATCTTGTTTTCCGGCTCCGGGGTTAGCCAGTTTTGCACCTCTTCATTATTCCGGAACAGGGTCAGCGTTTCGTAGCCGGTGGCGCAAAAGCTCACCGTGACTCCCGTCTGGCCCGCATGCAGAATGTAGTTGGGATTGACCGTGAAATAGCGCATATCGGGTTTGTCCCGAGGTTCCAGTCCTTTCTTGACCGTTATTGAAGACTTCTCACCCGGTGACCACTGTTGCCTGCCCGTCGAGGTCTCAACGAGGACTTCGATTTCGGCGTCGCCCGGCGGCGTGTTTGACACGAAGCCTTGCAGTGCGACCGACACCGGCAGGTCGGTCGGGAAAGCCCCGGTATTCCACGCTTTTTTGCCGAGTGGCAGGTTTGGCACCGAAGCAATACTCGCGGATTTTCCAGCCGACAGCCCGGTGACTCTCACCAATTCGTCGCGCGAAGCCAACAGGTCAGCCTCCTTTGCGCCGCAGCCGACTGTGACGGTCACCCTGACCTTGGTTCCCGCCGGAAGTTGTGGGTTGCCATTTAGCTCAATCCCGACCTGGTTGGTGGCAGCAAAGGCGTCGCCAATTCTTACCGCCGTCTCAGCGGTTAGTGTAACTGTGAAGTCGTTCATGCGAAGTCCTTGCGAATCTAGAATTCTGCGGTCGATGCGTCGCCGATTGTGATGGTGAGTATTTTTGCGCTCGCTGGCGCCTCCTCGGCGTAGGCAGTAAGGCGGTAGGTGGTTTCGGCCTGGACGCTCACAGCGTATTCCCGCGGAAAAGGCTGTGCATCCCAGGCAGCTATGGGGACGGTCGTCCCGTCCTTTGCTATCTGCTCCAACTGCAATGACTCTGCCCCCTGCAGCGACCAGGCCAGATGGATGCGTGTCCCTCTGGCGACGGCCTCGGCGCCTTCGCGCACCCAGAAACTCAGGACCTTGACCGGGGCGATAGCGAGTTTCAGCCAACCCTCGGCGATGGCCGGCCAGGTATCGGCGAAGGCGGCACGGTCGGTGGCTGCCACGATCGCGGGGTCGAGGTGCCAGTGGGTGACATCCGGGCGATAGGCCCACGACCATTCGCCATAGTCGTCCGACGGCCTGGGCATCTCCGGCGTTGGAGAGAGCCCCAGGACTGGCGCGGTTTGAAAGAAGACCTCGCGCGCGCGCCTCGCGCCAGTCGCGTCCTCGGGCGGCAGTTCGAGGTAGGCTCGCGGCAAGGCCCCGGTCGTGGCGTGCACACG
Source organism: Candidatus Accumulibacter necessarius (assembly GCA_017302435.1). Taxonomy (GTDB): domain Bacteria; phylum Pseudomonadota; class Gammaproteobacteria; order Burkholderiales; family Rhodocyclaceae; genus Accumulibacter; species Accumulibacter necessarius. The sequence goes on along the minus strand of JAFLDL010000026.1, from coordinate 54,867 downwards.
CGCCTGCGGATCGATCAACATCGTCACCTGCAGCGGCTGCATGCAATCGATGGTGAAGTCCTGGACGGCAAAGACCCGGACCTCGCTCCTGACCACGTCGCGCTTATCCTCCCCCCAGGCCGGGTAGAAGGCACCGCTGGTGCTGACATCCCCGCCTGACGCCGCAGCGGCGCATCGGAAGACGCCGACCAGCCCGTCATCGCCAGCGTGGAGATCGCCAAGACGCAGCGGCCACTTGACCTGCCTGAAACCGAGCGTGTCAAGGAGAGCATCAACGGCCGCTCCGCCGGCATCGCCGGCACGTAGTTCGGGGCGATGGGCGGGCAGGCCGGCCGTTTCGAACTGAAGACTCGCCCGCACCAGCGCCAGCGGATGTCCGACAAGGACGGCGATCCCGGGGTCTGCTTCCGGGACGCGCTCGTCCGTAGAAGCCATCACATGGTCGATGCAGGCGGAAAAGGTGGCGCCGTCATCAGGGACCAGGCCCAGGACCCAGTCGCGGAAGTAACGCAGGTGGGGGTTCTCGATGGTCACCGGCGCGACGCCAGGGACGCCCAGCCAGTAGAACGCGGGTGCCGAGCTGCCGGACGCCAGGCCAAGCTTTTTTTGCAGGGCGCCCAGCGGTTTGCCCGAGGCGGAATAGATCGTCAGGCTCTTTTCCAGATGGTTCGGGAGGACCCAGCCACAGACCGGTCCGCCATTCTCCTCCGGATGGCTGGAAGCGCTTTCCCAGTCAAACCGCAAACGCATGGGCTGGACGAAGCGGGGACGCAGCTCGACGAACTTCGCGTCCGCCGTAGACGCCGTCGAGCCGACCACGCACGAACTTGCGCGGCGCAGCATCCGGGCTGGCCAATCGCCCGCCGCAGAGGCGTTGATCTGGGCGATTGGCAGTTTCAGCGTCTGGCCGAAAGCGTCGACGATCGAGAGGCGCGTGATTCCCAGACGCCCGGCACGGATCGGCAGGAAAGGTTCGCCAGCAACGCGCGGCGCGGTGCGGAAGGTGTCGCGCCGCTCATCAAAGCCGTCATTGATGGCGGCATCGATGGGCGAAATTTCACAGGATTGACCGTTACTGTCCCACCACTTGTCAAAGTCGAGCGGTGGCAGTTGAATGCCAGGCTGTTCCAAGAGCAAGGCGTCGTTGAAGCCGTCGAGGCTTTGCGCCAACACGCTCTGGTTTTTCAGGATATTGACCAGGGGGTGAGACTTGTCCAAGGCTTCCAGGCGTTGTGCCAGGTTTTTCGCCGTGCTCGGGGTCAGGATCGCATAGCCTTGATAGCTTGCTTCCCCAGCCGAATCAGCCGGGTAGGGTCCTTTGTCTTTCAGCATCAGATCGCCCCCAGCGTTGTCGCCGAAGTTCCAACGGCTGCTCAGCAAGTCTTGCGGCAGGGCGTCGTCGCTCGCGGCGGTTGACGCGTAAGCAGACTGCCACGAAACCTCCCATACGAGAAAGAGAGGAATCCAGGGGTTGCCATCCCATTTGATCGGGAAACTCTGGTCGGGCAGGCGACCGATCAGCGAATTGGGATCCGTAGCAGGTTTCTGCTGTGCCGCTGTACTCCCCGGATTCTGCAAGGCTCTGACGGTATCGCTCAGTTCTTTCTCGTGCGGCCTGGACGCCAGTCCGGCGATGGTGGCAGCGTTACACTCATCGAGCAGAAGAGCCTCAAGAAACAGGGACCAATGGATTCCGCCTGGGCCAGATAGCGTGTTCGGCTGGGGAAACAGGTCAGCAAACAACTGCTCGGCCGTGACCGTGGCGATTGAGCCAGAAGGGATTGCCAGCACGATCCCCGTGACCTCCTGGCCGGAGATGCGGCACGCCAGTTTATTGTCGGTCGACGACCAGGTCTTGAGCCGCGCCATGGCGGGCCCCTGGAGCGCAATCGCCGGATCGGCCGGCCTCTGGAAGGGCGGCGCTGGCACCGACGCCAAACGGTATTTCAACTCCCGCTTTCCAGCGTCCAACGTCGGGGTTCCATCCGGCTGAGTCTTGAATTGCTCGCTCAACGCGTCATGGAGGCTTCTCTCGCTGGCATCCCGCTCTTTCCTGGCGCGATGCCAGGCGGTTTGCTCGGTAGCGAGAGCTTTTTTGGCGACACTGATCTGTTTGTCCAGCTCGTTCGACCGCGCGGAGACGCCACGACCTCTGAGCTCGTTGGTCCACAGATACCAGAGCGCATAGACCTGCCAGCGCAAGTCCTCCACACGGCGAGAGAGGTCATCGCAGCGTTGTTGCCTGGCATTCAGGTCACGCAGTAACTTTCGGAGGCCTGCCGGGATCGGGTTGGTGCCCGCCGCCTTTGGCGGCCCGGTAGTTTGGTTGGTGTCAGGTAGATCGGGTTCCGGGCGAATGAGGAAGAGGCTGCCGCCCTGAACCCCATTGAAGCGGCGTTCATGCAACTCATGCTGCAGCTCGGCGGCAGTAACGGACTGAGACAGCAGGTCGCCCTGCAGGGCCGTGAGCAAATCCTGATCGACCGCTCCCGGCACGAGCAGGGCCGCTACTGCTTCCGCTGCGGTATTGCCGACCGCAAGCTTGTAAGCCTTCGTGTGGTTATCCGGATTGGCGGGAAAGACCGCGGGCTGACTCGAAGCGGCCCCCTCCTCGGACTGCATATAGTTGTGCGTTGGCCCCTGCCAGGTGATTCCTCTCACCAACCCGTGGCAGAGAAGGCGCGCTGGCGAAGTATGCGGTTTGATCTCCGTAATGCTCCAGGCCTGCTCCTTGGCCCACCGCTGGAGCTTGGTGAAATACTTGTCCCGCTGCTCCGGAGTGAGGTCCCCGGGTGGAATGGAACTGTTCGCGCGGAACTCGGCAAGCAACCTCGCCAGCGGATCGTCCTCCGGGTCGGCATACCAGCCGGTGACGAGGTAGGACAGGCGGCTGCCTTTGGGGATGCCCGTCACCGGGTCATGAAACCCAAGCACACCACGAGACGCGGGGTAATAGGCGCTGAAGGCCGGATCCCCGGGACCGATCGCCGTGATGGTTACCAAGGCTGCTTCGTCCTGTTCTGCGAGGGGTCCCGTCACCTCGGTGCAGGCACCAATCTTCTGGAACTCTGCCGCTTTGTCCTTGTGAAAAGTCGGCCAAGTGATTGCGCTCGCAGGGTCGGCTGGCTGACCATCGCTTCTGATGAACCAGGCCTTGCCGGATAGCTTGCCATTTGCTGCGCCCCTGCCGCCGTAGCGCTGCACCAGCCAACGATTCGGAATCGGCGGAAAGGAAATTTTTTCAGCTCCCGACTGACTGCCATGCGTCAAGGCCCGCGGCAGCCGAAAGTGAAGATGAATCCCCGGCTGCAGGTCAGCCGCCTTCTCGAACGGATTGCCATTACTATCGCTGTCACCGCCAAGTTCCGCCCCGAAGAGGTAGCTGCCACTCAACTTCGCAAAATTCGGGGCCAGATTCGTCCACTGAAATATTTTGTCTGATGGGAACGACGTTCCTACCACCAGTCCATCGATGTGGATGGGCACCAGTAATCTGGTGGGTTCGTTTCCGTTGCTCATGGCGGGGCCGTGTCCTGAGGGTTTGCCACGTCAAAAACCACCCGGCCCGGGCTCTCTACCATCTCCACTCCGAAGTCGGCGGAGGTGAATTCCTGTGTAGCGTCCCTTGCTTTGAGTGCCTCGAGTTTCTCCTTCAGCGCCTTCGCCAACTGCGCCACCTCCACGACGCGCGGCGCATTGGTTCGCAGAGGAACGGGCACCTGGGAGATACCAGTGAGCTGATGGCCTGGTCCCGGCGCGACGCCGTCCTTTTCGTCATGCTCAGGGTTGTCATTAAGCCGCCGCAGGCGAAGTTTCCGGAAGCCCGTGCCATCGACGGAAGCGCCGAAATGCATGCCCTCGGGCGGCTGCCTGACCTCGATGCGATCAACCTTTCCATTGAAGATGCAGAGCATGATGTCGGGAGCCAGGCGGTCGATGCGCAGCGGATCGAGGGGGATGGTCGCAGCACTGTCTTTCCAGGCGCGCATCTCGAGCCCCTGCCAGCCTTCCACCGCCGGTGAGCGAAGAAGGAAACCGGTGAGTGGCCAGTTGGGGCGCCTCCCGGCTGGCTGTTTCACGGCGATGTCTGACGGCTGCGACCGTACAAACGATCCGCCCTGGCCCGCACGGCCACTCGCATCGACGGGCAGCGAAAACGTCGTCGGGCCAAGGCAGGTCACCGGGTGCTCACCGTTGATCTCCGCGTTTGACCCGGACACGCCAGAAACCAGGATCCTCTCGTTGCTCTTGAGCGCATGTGGAACCAGGGTCGTCACTACGGTGGGATTGGCCGCCGAGTTCGAAGTGATCAGCTGCGGCTTCGTCCGAACTTCCAGCGACTGCTCCATCGCGAAGTCGAGGAATTTGTCGCGCAAATACTCGTCCACCAGCTCATCGTGGGCGACGCTCCTGCCGACGCTGCAGGCGCCTTCCAGCAGGCACTTGAGCCAGCCAGGATCGAGGTAAAAAAAACGCAGGCTGTCCGGCGGCAGCATCCGTTCATCAGCAACCAGATAGGTGAAGGGAACCCGGTAGAGCAGCACCAGCCGGGCCAGCCACTGACAGACCGTCTGCGGGATCGTGAGGGCGAAGTCCGTGGTGAGTTTCAACTCGCCCGCTTGCTTTGTCTTCTCGTCCTTCGTCTCCCGCTGGAAAGCGTCGCTGCTGGGTGGAAGGTCTGCCCAGGCTTCCTTTCCGCTTTGCGGGGCCTGGCCGTCCTGCATCGCCTTGACGCTGGAAGTCATGATATCGCTCTCGGCGTTGCCGGGGTTGCCCAGAAACGCCCTGAGCCGGTTGCGGCCCAGCACCTCATTGATCTGGCGCCTTACCCTCTTGCGATGGGCGTGGAGCGCCGTGGCGAAGTGCCGGTCCTGCAGGGCCAGCAGGCGGCCAAGCTGGAAGGCGGCGGCGTAGGTGACATCCATCATTCCGTCCAGCGGGCTGTAGCGCAGGGCCGCGTCGGCCGCGGGCAGGAAACGGTATTTGGTTTCCCTGGAAAGATAGAGCGGCACGAGCGGGCCGCGATACCAGGAGACCGTCTTTTCGCCGAGCCGCGTGCTGTGGTTCAAGGCCGTGTAGCCCAGATCCCAGGCGTCGTAGACCTGTTTTTCCGCTGGCGTCAGCGTGGCGCTCGCGGCGCCGTCAGCCTGCCGGGGAACACGCAGCAACCGGACCTTGAGCTGGTTCATCGACGCCTTGAAAGCGAAGGCCTCACAGCAGTGAAAACTCCAGCTCGACAGCACGGCCAGCCGCACAGGCTTGTCTGCCGCCGGCTTGACGGCGCCGGGAAGATGATCCTGCAACCCTTCCAGGGAGACGAGGTAGGCCCGGTTCTCGAGCGCCAGCACCGGACTCTTGTCGGGGAGCGGAAAACGGTTGGCAAGAACCACGGAAAACCACCCATCGGCGAGGAAGGAAAGCGTTTCCTTGGCCCCGGTATTCACCTCCCGGACATGCGCGAGATAAGCAAGGTCATCGAGGCGCGGCGCGACGCGCTGAAAGACCTCCCAGGGAAGCTCGATCGTATGGCACAGATCATCCTCTGACTCGTAGCCGTCGAGGGTGACGTTCTTTGGGCCGACCCAAGCTTCGTTCGCCGCCGGGTTGATCAATTCACCAAGCTTGCGCGTCTTGCACTCCGGAAAGTCCTTTGCCGGAAAATCGGCCGCACTGACAACCAGCAAGGCCATCCATGGCCGCGTGTCACCTGTTTTTCGCGAGCCGCGGATGATGCTCCGCTCCCAAGGCAGCGTGCGCCGGGTGAAAACGACGTGCGGCAGCGAATTTGCAAAATCGCCAATCTGCCCCTTGGGAGGATACACGGAGTACACCTCCGCTGGATTCAGCGCAAAGCGAGGGCCGGCCACGGAAAAGCTGAACTTGCTGCGGTAGCTTCCCTTGGAAGTTGGGTCGTCGGCCAGCTCGTGCACGGTCTGCGTGACTTCGACCTGGTACTCGCCCGGTTCGAGGGGTGGCTCACACCACTGGTGAAACTGAATCTCGCCGGCGGCGAGTCTGGTTTGATGTTCGCTCATCTAGACAAATGCCTCACCGAGTCGGCAGATTTCCGGGTTGGCCTGAAAATACGATTCACGGGCCTTGGCCAGCCCGTCAAGATTCACCTTGTTCAGATCAAAGGGCGACTCCCGGGCAAGAACGGCGAGCACCCCGTTCCGCCTTGGTGTGGAAACGTCATCCATCACCGTCCAGATTTCCTTTCTTTCGTTCGCCGCGATGGTTTCAGCAACCTTCAACTGATCGTCCCACGGGATAGGCTTGTCAAACGTCTCGTAGGCAAACTTTTCAATCGCCATCGCCGGCAGCGCGCCTTGTGGATGAATAGGATCGAACGAGATCCGAAGGCCAGCCCAGGCCTGGAGCGTGATGGCCTCGGGCTCCTCCGGCAAGGGCACCCTGCCTTCTTCGCGGCTCTTGCCCCAGAGCGCATCGGGAACAGCAGTCTTGACGAGCAAGGCGCGCACATTCTTTCGCACCTCTGTCCGGCCATTGAGGCTGACCTTGTAGCTTGACCTTAACCCGGTTTTGCCCATCGAACGGATGCCCAGTTCTGGCGGGCTGGAGGTGAGAGCGTCTTGCGGTTTCAGCCCCGTGAACTCGGATACGGGAATCAGTGACTGGGTGGTCAACGCCAAAGCATGCGCATTGACGACGCGAAGCATCGTGCCACTCCTTGTCTTTTCCTCGCGGATCAGCCCGCTGTTGATCTGGGTTACGATCACATTGCTGTTGTCCGGGCTTCCCTTCAGCGCCGGAGGCAGGAAGGACTCGACAAAGTCCTGCGCCCTGAGCGGCGGCGGTGGCTGTTTGTCCGGACCGAAGCGGACGGTCACCGTGATGACCGTGAGGTCGATCTGGATGAGCCCGGCGAACTCCGGACCCCAGAGGTGCATTTGCGCACCAAGGTGGATCCTGATCGAAAAGATCCCCAGGTCGACTTCGACACCGAGCGCAACTCCCACGTCGATCAGGTAGTAGAACGGCTTCCAGCTGAGCAGGAAATCTGCGTAGGCAATAAACCAGACCTTGACGCTGGACGACTGATAGACAGCGGCAAGTTTGCCGCCGGCCATCAGACACGAGGGGGTGAGCGCGAAGTACATTCCCCCCGTAATGCTCATTTCCTTGGTGACCTGCCAGTTGATTCCCAGCCGGGGCACGATCGGATAATGCGACGGAGGCATGAACTTCGGGTGGTAGCCTCCCAGCGTCAGGACGAAGTCACCTGCGAGCGGTCCGCCAAACCATATGTAGAACGCGAAGCCGCCGGTGAGGTGGCAGTCCTTGCAGAATACGTACGACTCGTCGGTGAGCCGGGCTTCCAGCCTGATCGTGCCTTCGGCGGGCTTGATCACCACCCTGAGCGCCAGCTCCGCATAGGCGACCGCTTTGCCCGGCTCGCTACCTTTGGGAATCGTCATCGCGGCCAACCCCAGGAGCCCGATCTCCACCTCATTCCCGAAGGAAACCGAAAGCAGGGCAAACGCCTGGATCATTTCAAAGGAACTGAAGCGGATACCGATCGCGAACCAGTAATCGCCGAGGGACGGCGGGATGAATTTCTGCAGTTTCCCCATGGCATCCTGCATCAGGCTACCCGGTCCGGAGGACAGGTAACCTGGATCGAGGGCGGCGCGCACGAGCGGGAAATTGGCGACCTCTTCAATCGGCGGCAGGGTCAATTTGCGGTTGTAACCGAATCCCGCCGCCAGACCGTTAACCCGAAAGCAGGGCGGCCCGCCCAATTCCAGGTGCAGGATGGCGAATAGGTACAGCGAAGCCCTGCCGTCGACCGAGGCATAAGAACCAAACCCGGTAATGGCGAAGTTCGCGGCCTGGATCATAGCCGTGCCGTCGTACTGGATCGTTTTCTGGCCATCGAGCGAGATCTCGCTCCTCAGAAAGCTGCCGCTGATGCTGATCGGCCCGCCCCGATAGGCCAGGTCGATGCCGTCCAGCGCCCATTCCAGATTCGCCGGTTTTGGGTCGGATGGCGGCAGCCGAACGCACAGTCCCGTCAAACCGAGATGCAGTCCGCCGACGTCAACGGCCGAATCCAGGAGCAGTCCGATCTTGCCGTCCTTCCACTCGCAGCCCACGCGCCCAAGCCGCAGCGGGCCGATCGTCTTGCCGACCACGAACCACTTGCGCATGCCATCGGCCGAGTCCACAGCAGCCGTCGGCGATCCCCCGCCAGCCGTGCTTACGGCTGATCCCGACGGCGCGGAACTCCCGGCCGTTTTCTTTGCCGGCTGGCCAACCGCGGGCACCGCGATCGGCTTGGCGCCGATTGCCCCGATGGCGATGCCGGCGACAAAACCCGAACCCCTGGAGTCAAGCAGGAGCCTGGCCTGGGCAAGCTGGCCGATCACCGCGCGGCGCATATCCGGGGTGAAACCCGCGACCTGCCCGATGCGCAAGTCACTCAGGGTCAGCCCCTTGCCGATCAGCGTTGCAACCACCCCGGAGGCCGGGACCACGATGGGCTTCTCGTGGACCATGCCCCATAACGTGGCAGGCTCACTCCCTTTCGAGACCTTGACGTAGAGGAAGCTGAGATCCGCGATGCCGAAAGACAGACCCTTGCAATCATTACCCGAGAAGCACTCGGCGTAGATGCTGCGCAGCCTGATGTCCTCAAGGCCCACCTGCGGCAATTCGCCCAGACTCGGCAGCACTTGTTTGACCACATCATCGAGGGGCCTGTCCCCGAGGTCCCAGCGCCAGGCAAGCCTGCAGCCCGAATCACCGATCTCGGCGCTCAACTCGATCGGCTCCCCCGCCAGTCTCGCCTCGCAAACGAGCGCCAACTGCGTCGACTCCGAAGCTCGCTGGATCGCTTCAAGCAAGCGCGTCTTACGCTCTTTATTCATGTCGTGACGCTTTCCGGATTGATGCGGTCAAGCAGAGGTCCTTGATCCCGTTCCACGCTCGGCGAACGCGGTGACCACCTCTTCCCTCCGCGGATCGGGAACAAGTGCGAACGGCATCGATTCGGCTGCGGCACTCTGGAGACAATCCTGATGGTCATGGCCCGCGTCTCAGCGCGAAGGACGCTCTAGCAAGGACTGTTCCAGCAGTCGTCGGGAACTCGCGCGGCAACGAAGCAGCCGAATAATCGCAAGGTCAGTCACGGCAAACAGATCCTCGATTCCCTCCAGCCCGGGTACCTTGCCAATCCACTGCCCATCGCCCTGCGCCTTGAACAACACGACAAGGGAACCGCTCTCTGCCTGTTCGGGCACCACTGATGTCCCGCCTGTTGCCGGTAGAGCCCTGGTGGGAGGGAAGAGAACTTGATAGAAGAGATCCGGGTTTTCTTCAATGAGAGGTCTCAACCACTCGGGCACGGACATGCCATTCGCTTCGAGCAACACCGCCAACGGTTCTGCCATGTCGTACGCCTCCTGAACACGCGCGACGAGGCGCGGAATGGCCGGCGCGGCTGCGCAGGGAGCCGCGTCCGAACCAGGTGCCCGCGTTCATCCACTCGCCGCCTGCAACTCCCTCCCGCCTGAACTGCACTCGCGCGTCGGGCCCGCGGGCCCAACCACTAACCATCCGTTCGCCGGGCAGCCCGCGACGCTTCGGTTCCTACGCCCCCGTGGCGTGGATAACCGCAAGCGCAGTTGTCCGGAGCCGGATCCTGGAGTGGACCGTCGAAACGGCAGCCGGGGAAATCATGGCCACCGCGACAGCCTCACTCTTCGCCAAGCAGCGCTGCGTACTCCTCGAGAATCTTCTTCGAAGAGTCGCGACATCTGAGCACCCGCAAACTCGCACCGGTGATGTCGAACAACTTGCCGAGATCCTCGTCCTTCGTCAAGGCGCCAATCAAGCCTTCGCTGAACTTCAGCTCGAACATCATCAGGAAGGCGCCGTCGTCGACCTTGATCGTCGTTACCTTGGTGTCCTTGTCGCTATCGCCGCTGTGATCTGCAAGCCAGACGGTCTTCTCCGCGTCATTCAATAGTCGCTCGTTTTTCGAGAAGTAGAAGGCGTCGCAGGAGATCGACGTTGTGTTCAGAAAGTTTTTCACTTCATCCGGCATGGACACGTTCTTGCTCTTCAAGTAGGCCGCCAGATGCTCTCCCTTTATGGTCACAGGTTTCGTTATATAGACCGGTTGTCCCTTGGTAATGTTGGTTGCGTCGGGGATCATGAGATAAGACTCTTTACCGTCCGCCTTTACTGCCACCGCTACTCCAAAGTGTGTCTGGCCGTCGAAAAGAGTCGCCGGGCAAAGCGTTCCTCCGGACAGTACGGGTAGATTTGTGCCGCTTTCGTTTGCCATACGTGGTTCCTCCATGGAAAGGTCAAAAGTGCCAACCAGCAGGGTCGGATTCATGACCCATGCAAAGCCCTATCTTTCTTCTTCGCGTTGCTGCTCTGGGTGCGGGCGGCTCTTAGCGAATTGAACGAGGGTTAGTTCAGGGTCCTGCCAATTCGGACCGACTCGCTTTCGTGCACCGTGGCCGCATCCAGTACGAGCGTCGCGGCGACCGTCTTGTCCGCGCCATTGTTGGCCAGGTAACTGCGCAGCGCATCTCTCGCGGCCCTGTGATCGTCTGCGATGTGAGCGTCGTCGAGTATCTGCACCCCCAGGGCGAGCCACTCTGCGCATTTGGCGCGCCAGGAATTGTTCAAGTCCCGGATGACCGCGAGCTCGTTGCTTTCGGCCTCGCCGCCCGGGTTGTAGGGTTGGTATAGGGGCGCCCAGGACTCACCTCTACCGAGATGGATGGAGGTCGGAGGATACCCTTGCGCAACCATGAACAGGGTGCACGGGAGACACGAGGCCATCTTGGTCGTGACCGCGCCGACTGCGATTTCGTACGGGGTACAGCTGGGCCCGAGCGAGTACCCCTTGTAGATGGCCTGAATCATCCCGTGCGTATAGGCCGCGATGTCGGCAGGGCCAGGGTCGCCGTTGCATACCATTTTGTCCGTTGCGCTCATTTCTCCAGTGATCTGGTCGGCCAGGTTGGTTGCACGGGTGACGTTGGACATCCTTGAGTCAGGCTCTTTTCCAGCCGCATCTCCGCCAATCATTCCCCAGGGAACATACGAGTCGGTTGTCCCCCTCCTCAACCGGGATATCCAGGAGGCGCTTCCGGTTCGTGGGAGCCATCGCGGGTGTAGCCCGCCCATCGTAGGGTCGTCAGCAGGGACGATGTCCGGGTCCGGGGTCAGAAAGCGCGCGGTGGGTCGGGGGCCGACCGGGTCGGTGTTCCCTTCGGTGTTCCTGTTGTCGACAAATCCGGTATACGCACCCCGTCCCGTGTATTGGGTGAGCTCCAGGTTCTTTATCCTGTCGTACAACGCCTGGCCCTTGACGGACAACACCGGATCGGAGACCGACACGGGGGCCGACTGGTTCGCCAACGCATAGACCCCCATGATGACTGCGCCCTTGCTGTAGTCGGGGGCGAGACCGGCGTTGACCTTGCCTGCTGGCTCCAGGTTGTTCCTTTTCAGGTAATCCACGACCGCTTTTTCGATCTTGCCAACCACCGCCTGCAACCCTGTCAGGTCTTTGGCCCGATCCTTGGGATCGATATCGAACCGCAAGGGGGTGCCGTTCGCTACGTATGATGCGGCGAACCCCAGTGCCGCTGCGGTCATGATCACGTCCGCTTCTTTCCGGGGATCCGACGAATCAGAGTCCGTGACGATACCCCTCGTTCTTCTGAACGACATGGCTGGCCCCCCTGGTGGATGAAAGCTTGCGTCTGGACTTGACCTGGACCTAGTCTAGACGAAGCCGAACGACCGAACCATCAGGATTTTCGATGATCCATTGCGAAGTCTTTTCTGTGCTTCTTGCCGGTGACTTGCGCCGCCACTCGCCTGCGGAGAGCGGAATCAGCCATAAGGATCCCTCGTCATGGAGTTCACCCGTAACGCGTGGGCACGCTCTGGCTTCCCAGGCTCAGCGAGATCCGGCCAGCAGGAAGTCGATCGCCTGCCGCCACCAGGCTTTGTCCAGCCGGTCGAACCAGTCGTTATGCCCGGCGCCAGCGATCACCGACAGGCGCTTGGGTTCTGCCAGCGAGTCATAGAGGGCCCGGCCGAAACGGCCCGGGACGATTTGGTCGTCGCCGGCAACGACCACCAGCACGGGGCGTCCAATCGTCGCCAGGTGGCCGACGCTGTCGTAGCGGTCGCGCAATAGCCACTTCACGGGCAGCATTGGGTAGTGGTGGCTGGCGACGTGTTCAAGCCGGTCCCATGGCGTGATCAGCAGCAGGCCGGCGATCGCCTCACGATGGCGCACGCTGGCGGCGGCCGCCACGCCGGCACCGAGCGATTCGCCGATGATCAGCAGCGGCCCGCCGTGGCGAGCGTGCGCCAGGGCAATCGTCTGTTCGGCGTCGGCGACCAGGCTGGGTTCGCCAAGTTCGCCGGCGCGAGGCCCATAAGCGGGATACTCGGCGAGGATCACGCGCAGACCAAGCCGGGTGAGCGCTTCGGCGTAAAACTGGCGGTGACCGGCATGGCCGGCATTGCCGTGGAAAACAATGGCCGTGGCGCGTGCCGATGACGCAAGTGGTTCGGCCGACAGGCCGCGGAAGTCGCTACCCGTTGGCCAGGGCGAAAGCCCACCCGAGACCATTTCCGCCATGCTGGCCTGGTCCGGGAAGTAGAGCAGATGATTCTGGAACATGGCGATTCCCGTCAGGGCGATCAGATAACTCAAGGCGCTGAGGACTACGATCCGCAGCGTCGCCGCAGCCGTGGCAATGAATCGCGAGCCGCCAGGGCGGCTGCGCAGGGCGGACGACGACAGTGGGCGCAGCACAGTGCTCCTATTTTCGCTTGAAATAGCGAGGGTCTTCGAACAGAGACAAGATTTCAACCTTGCCGATCTCCGGGTTGTCCGGCACGAGGTAGAGGATCGGCGTGATCAGTTCCTCGAAAATGCCGCGCAGGCTGCGGGCACCGGTCTGGTATTCAATGGCGATCTCGGCAATCTGCTCGAACACCCGCGGTCCGATGCTCAGCTCGACGCCTTCTCCCCGGAAGATCTCGATGTACTGCCGGTAGATCGAGTTCTTTGGTACGCTCATGATGCGCACCAGCATCGCCTTGCTCAAGGGGTGGAGGTTGGCGATTACCGGCAGGCGGCCGGTGAACTCGGGAATCAGCCCGAATTCGAAGAGATCGGTGGGCTTTACCCGCTTGTTCAGACGGTCGAGGATGTTCTGGTTGTCGTCAGTCGAGGTGGCGATGAAGCCGAAACCATGCGTTCTGGACATGATGTTCTCGAGGCCGACAAATGCTCCGCCGCAGATGAACAGGATACTGCTGGTGTCGATGTACTGGTTGTTCTTCAGCTTGACCGGCGAACCTTCCATGATCTTCAGCAGTGCGTGTTGCACACTCTCGCCTGAAGTCGCCGCCGACTGGGCGTGGGTCGCCTTCAGTTTGTCGATTTCGTCGATGAAGATGATCCCGTGCTGCGCCTGCTCGATGTTGCCGTCGGCCTTGTCCAGCAGCCGCTGGAGGGCGGCCTCGATCTCTTCATTGACATACTTGGTCTGCGCCAGCGAAGTCGCATCGGCGGTGACGAAGGGCACCTTCAGCATTCTCGACAAGGTGTCGCAGAGCAGGGTCTTGCCGGTTCCTGACGGTCCGACGAGGAGGACGTTGCTCTTCGCCATCGCGCCCCCGTCGCTGTGAAAGGTGGCGATCTTCCGGTAATGCGAATAGACGGCAACGGCCAGGACCTTCTTGGCCTCATCCTGGCCAATGACGTACTGATCGAGATACCTGACGATCGCGCTGGGTGTGGTTTCTCTGGCTAACAAGGCCTACCTCGATGGAATCGACAAACGTTGCAACAGGCTTTCGGTTCGCTCGCCGGGCTGCTTCAAGGCGGCCGTCTGCCTAGGTGCCCATGTTATGCCGAAACGGTCGCTTGTGCGGTTCGGCATGCAGGGCCGGGCCGAGCGAAGGTCCGGGGCCGGCCGCGGTCAGCTTTGCGCGCACGCTCAGTTGCCTCGCTGTCCCCGGGTCAGGGCCAGGTACGACAGAGGCGCGGCGACTGTGCAGACGGCGACGGCCAGGGCCAGCACTGCACCGCCGCCGGCAAGCGCGTGGCCGACGGCGATTCCGACCAGCGCGGCGATGGTCATCTGAACGAAGCCCATCAGGGCCGATGCCGAGCCGGCCATTGCCGGATAAGGGGCCAGCGCCCTGGCAATGGCATTCGGCATGACCAGGCCGGTTGCCACGGTACAGAAGAACATCGGTCCAAGGATGGCGGCGATGCTGCGGACGCCCGAGAATTCGAGCGCCGCCATGCTGACTCCGGCGATGGCGCCGAGCCAGGCGCCGCGAAGCAGCAGATAGTCGCTGCCCAGACGCCTGACCAGCCGGCCGGAGGCCAGCGAGCCCACCAGGTAGCCGGCGATGACGACGCCGAAGCACAGGCCATATACCTGCGGCGTCAGCCCATGGCGATCCGCGAGGACGAATGACGAAGCCGAGATGAAAGCGAACAGCGCGCTGTAGGAAAAGGAGAAGCTGAGCAGGCAGCCCAGATAGTGGCGGTCGGCGAGCAGGCGGGCAAAGTTGGCGACCGTCTGGCGCGGATGGCTTGCCGCTGGGTCACGATGGACATTGCTTTCGCTGAGCATGCAGGCGACGGCGACAAGCTGCAACGCGCCAATGAGGAGCAGCAGCAGGAAATTGGACTGCCAGCCGAAGAGAACGGTCAGGAAACCACCGAGCGTCGGTCCGAGCAGCGGCGCAATCGCCATTGCGCCACCCATGTAGGCGATAATCCGTGCCGATTCGCTGGCGCCCCAGAGGTCGCGGACGACCGCTCGGCCGATCACCGGCCCCGCGCAGGCGCCAAGGGCCTGCACGAAACGGGCAAGGACGAGCATCTCGATGCTTGTCGCAAGGACGCAGCCGATCGAGCCCGCACAAAAGAGCGCCAGGCCGCCGAGCATGAGAGGTCGTCGCCCGAAGCGATCGGACAGCGGACCATAGAAAATCTGTCCGCAGGCAAAGCCGGCAAGGAACACCGACAGCGTCAGCTGCACCCCGGCCGCATCGGTGGCAAAGACTCTGGCCAGCGTCGGCAGTGCCGGCAGGTAGAGATCGGTGGACAAGGGGCCGAGGGCGACCAGCGTCGTCAGCAGCGCTGCCAGCGCGAAGGACGGACGGGCGGAAGTCATCCGCTACGACGGCGGCCGATTGTTGCGGGCAGCATGTTCAGGGTTCCCCGCTCAAACGCTTCATCCAGCCTGCAGTGCCGCCAGTTCCCGCTCGTCGAAACCCGCGGCCCGGCGTGCTGCGAGGTTGAAAGGCCCGCG
Organism: Candidatus Accumulibacter necessarius; assembly: GCA_017302435.1. GTDB lineage: Bacteria > Pseudomonadota > Gammaproteobacteria > Burkholderiales > Rhodocyclaceae > Accumulibacter > Accumulibacter necessarius. Next base: position 39,523 of record JAFLDL010000026.1, on the reverse strand, counting down.
CAGGCGTGGCGCGCGGTACCTCTGGACCAGTTCGGCGTAACAGGCCACCGGCTCCAGACGCCGCTGGTCGCAGAGCCACCGGTACCAGCGGTTGCCGATGGCGACATGGCCGATCTCGTCACCGAGGATGGTTTCCAGGATCGCAGCGCCGCGCTCGTCGCCGACGCGGCGCAGCTTGTCGCGAATCGGCGGTGCCGCGTCGAGCCCCCGCGCCTCCAGCGTTCGCGGCACCAGGGCCAGGCGCGCGAGCAGGTCGTCGCTGGTCTTTTCCGCCATTTCCCACAGACCGTTGTGGGCCGCATAGTCGCCGTAGCTGAAACCCATCGTCTGCAGGTGTTGGCGCAGCAGTTCGAAGTGGCCGGCCTCCTCCCTGGCGACGCCGATCCAGTCACGGTAGAAGTCGTGCGGCAGGCCGTCGAAGCGCCAGGTGATGTCGAGCGCCAGGTTGACCGCATTCAGCTCGATATGGGCCAGCGAGTGAATCAGCGCCGCGCGTCCCTCAAGGGTGCTGACCGGTCGCTGGGCAAGCTGCGCCGGCGGCACCAGCAGCGGCCTGGCGGTGCGGCCGGGGAGTGTTTCGGCCAGCAGGCGGCTGCGATCGGGCGGGGCGAACTGCAGATCCTCCCGGGCTGGGGCTATGGCCTGGACGGCCGTGCACTTTTCGCGTGGACCGCTGATCAGCAGGGCGTCGAGGGCGAGTTGGCGCAGGTTCAAAGGACGTCGTCCGCTATCGCCGCCTGCGGCGAGGCCATGAAACCATAGCGCCCGGGCACTTCGGATCGGCGCAGCGAGTGCAACGGCACGCGACAGCCTTGCCAGGCAAGCGTCAGTTTCGTCGCGCCGGTCACCGGATGCTCGATGGCTGCGAGGACGCTCGCGTCGTCGGCGACCTCGCCACTCGGCAGGCGCAGGCAGTGGCGCAGAGCGGGCAGGTCGCGGTCGCAGAGCAGGGCGATGCCGTCGTTGATCTCGATCAGGAGATTGCCCTCTTCGTCGATGGCGGCGCTGCTGAACTCGTGGACGACTTCGCCGACATGCGTTTCGATCCGGTCTGCCGCCGTCAGGCGCAGGACCCAGGGCGTGTATTCGAGTTCGACGAATACCCGTTGTGGGCCGTTCTGCACGAAGTAATTGCCGTTCTTGTCATGCGCGTACTGTCGGTTCAGGAAATCGTTCAGGCCGGCGTGGGTGACCGCTTCGCCGCGCAGGCGCCAGCGGCCACGGCGGTCCAGCGACAGCCAGCCGTAACAGGCAGGCACATTCGGCCAGCGCAGCATGGCGCTGAAGTCAGGCTGACGCATGCTTCACCGGCGGCGCCCGGGTCCGTGAACCTTGCTGCCAATGCCGCCGGTCGTCGGCTCGAGCGCCGCGTCGCCAAGCACCTTAGAGCAGTTCCTCGATATCGTCTGCAATGGCGTCCGGGGCAGTGGCCGGCGCGTAGCGTTGGCTCACTTCACCCTCGCGATTGACCAGGAACTTGGTGAAATTCCACTTGATTCCTTCGCTGCCGAGCAGGCCGGGTGCCGCCTTCTTCAGATACTGGTAGAGCGGGTGCGCGCCGTCGCCGTTGACCTCGACCCTGGCAAACATCGGGAAGCTGACACCGTAGTTTTTCTGGCAGAAACTGGCGATCTCCTCGGCCTCTCCGGGCTCCTGCGCGCCGAACTGGTTGCAGGGAAAACCGAGCACCACCAAGCCACGCTCGCGATAGCGCTGGTAGAGGGCTTCGAGCCCTTCGTACTGGGGTGTGAAGCCGCATTTGCTGGCCGTGTTGACGATCAGCAGGACCTTGCCCGCATAGTCGCCAAGCGACTGGCTGCCGCCTGTGAGGCGCTCGGCGGTGAACTCGTAAATTGCTGCGCTCATCCTGATGTCTCCGGGGGAGGAATCGTTGTCTGGGGAGAGGGAAGTGTAATCACAAATCGCCCGGGATGCGCGCCGCTCGCGACGCGGCGCACTCGTCGATCCCGCTCACTCTTCGAGCTCGTCGGTCGGCACGCAGGCACAGAAGAGGTGGCGGTCACCATAAACGTCGTCCACCCGATTGACGCTCGGCCAGAACTTGTTTTCCGCCACCCAGGGCAGCGGGAACACGGCTTCCTGGCGACTGTACGGTCGCTGCCATTCCGCGGCGATGATGTCGGCCTGGGTATGCGGCGCATGCTTCAGCGGGTTGTCATCCGCCGGCCAGTGCCCCAGCTCGATCTGGCGGATCTCTTCGCGAATGCTGATCATCGCCGCGATGAAGCGGTCGAGTTCGGCTTTTCCTTCTGACTCGGTCGGCTCGACCATCATCGTGCCGGCGACCGGGAAACTGACCGTCGGTGCGTGAAAGCCATAGTCCATCAAGCGCTTGGCGATGTCGATCTCGGAGATTCCGGTCGCTGCCTTGACCGGCCGGATGTCGAGGATGCATTCGTGCGCTACGCGCCCCTGGCTGCCGGTGTAGAGCACCGGATAGTGTGGCTGCAGGCGGCTGGCGATGTAGTTGGCGTTGAGGATGGCCACTTTGGTGGCGCGCGTCAGCCCGCTGCCGCCCATCATAGCGATGTACATCCACGAGATCGGCAGGATCGAGGCGGATCCCCAGGGTGCCGCGGCCACCGCTCCCTGGCCGGCGTGCGGGCCACTGACCGGTTGTACGCTGTGGTTGGCCATGAAGGGTGCCAGATGCGCCTTGAGGCCGATCGGCCCCATGCCCGGTCCGCCACCACCGTGCGGGATGCAGAAGGTCTTGTGCAGATTCATGTGGCTGACGTCGGCGCCGATCAGCGCCGGCGAGGTCAGGCCGACCTGGGCATTGAGGTTGGCGCCGTCCATATACACCTGGCCGCCATGGTGGTGCACGATGGCGCAGATATCCCTGACCGATTCCTCGAAGACGCCATGCGTCGACGGGTAGGTGATCATCAGGCAGGCAAGGTTGGCCGCGTTCTGCGCTGCCTTGGCCGCCAGGTCGGCAAGGTCGATGTTGCCGGCCTCGTCGCAATCGACCACCACCACCCGCATGCCGCACATCTGCGCGGTGGCCGGGTTGGTGCCGTGCGCCGACTTCGGAATCAGGCAGACCTTGCGCTGCGTCTCACCGCGGCTGGCGTGATAACGCGCGATGGCGACCAGGCCGGCGTATTCGCCCTGCGCGCCCGAGTTCGGCTGCATGCAGATGGCGTCGAAACCGGTGATCGCCCTGAGCCAGCTTTCCAGCTCGCCGATCATCTGCAGGTAACCCTGTGCCTGATCGATCGGCGCGAAGGGGTGGATGTCGGTGAACTCGGGCCAGGTGATCGGGATCATCTCGCTGCTGGCGTTGAGCTTCATGGTGCAGGAACCCAGCGAGATCATCGAGTGATCGAGCGCCAGGTCGCGGTTCTGCAGCTTCTTGAGGTAGCGCAGCATCTGGTGTTCGGTATGGTGCGTGTTGAATACCGGATGCGTGAGGATGGCGTCCTGGCGCAGCAGGGCGGTCGGCAAGGTCGGGTCGGCCTGCTGCAGTTGCTCGTCGAGCGGCGTGAGATCGGCGGTGACGCCGGTGATCAGCTTGAGCAGAGTCGTGATGTCGGCGCGTGTGGTCTTCTCATTGACCGCAACGCCCAGTACGCCGGGCGATACCTGGCGCAGGTTGTAGCCAGCTTCGACCGCGGCCTTGTAGGCGCTCAGCGCATGGCTGCCGAGGTCGATGCGCAGGCTGTCGAAAAAGTGCCTGCTGAGGACGGTGATTCCGGCACGCCGCAGTCCCTGGGCGAGAATCGCCGCCAGACGGTGGATGCGACCGGCGATGCTGCGCAGACCTTGCGGGCCGTGGTAGACGGCGTACATGCCGGCCATGTTGGCAAGCAGAACCTGCGACGTGCAGATGTTCGAGTTGGCCTTCTCGCGCCGGATGTGCTGTTCGCGGGTCTGCAGCGCCATACGCAGCGCCCGCTTGCCGCGGGCGTCGATCGAAACACCGATGATGCGCCCGGCCACCGACCGCTTGTGTTCGTCCCGGGTGGCAAAAAAGGCGGCGTGCGGACCCCCGAAACCGAGCGGGATGCCGAAACGCTGCGACGATCCGAGGGCGATATCGGCACCCATTTCACCCGGTGAGCGGAGCAGCACCAGAGCCATCAGGTCCGAGGCCACGGCGACGACGCCACCGCGTGACTTGACGGCAGCGATCGGCCCGCTGAGGTCGCTGACTTCGCCCTCGTCATTCGGATACTGAAACAGCGCCCCGAACACCTCCTGCTGCGCCGCCTCTTCGGGCGCACCGAAGACCAGTTCAAAGTCGAAGAAGGCGGCGCGCGTCCGCAGTACGTCGATGGTTTGCGGGAAGCATGCGGCATCAACAAAGAACCGTTGCGACTTCGCCTTGCTGACCCGGCGTGCCATGCTCATCGCTTCGGCGGCGGCTGTCGCCTCGTCGAGCAGGGAAGCGTTGGCGAGTTCGAGGCCGGTCAGGTCGATCACCATCTGCTGGTAATTGAGCAGCGCCTCGAGGCGCCCCTGTGCGAGTTCCGCCTGGTACGGCGTGTAGGCGGTGTACCAGCCCGGGTTCTCAAGCACGTTGCGCAGAACCACGGTGGGGGTCAGGGTGTCGGCGTAGCCCATGCCGATCATCGAATGCTGCACGCGGTTGCGGCGGGCAATCGCCCGCAGCGCGGCCAGCGCTTCTCCCTCCGGGCGGGGCTCGGCAAGCGCCAGTGGCGCCGCCAGCCGGATTGCCGGCGGCACGGTCTGTTCGACCAGTTGCTCGAGGCTGCTCGCGTTGATACTTGCCAGCATGGCAGCGATTTCACTGGCGCTCGGGCCGATGTGGCGGTCAAGGAAATCGTCGCGCTGTTCGAGGGCGGCGAGCGAAGGGGACGAGGGTGAGGGCGAAAGGGGGGCAGGCATGGCGTCTTCCGGTAGCGCTTCCATTGGCCTAGGCGGCGTCAACGATCTGCCGGTAGGCGGCGGCATCGAGCAGGCCATCGAGGTCGCTGGCTGCCGCCGGCTTCATCCTGAACAGCCAGGCACCATAGGCGTCCTGATTGACCAGCTCGGGGGCATCGACCGCCGCCTGGTTGACCTCGATGACGGTTCCAGCGATCGGCGCGTAGACGTCGGCGGCTGCCTTGACCGATTCAACGACAGCGGCTTCCTGCTCGGCGGCGAGTGCGCGGCCAATATCCGGCAGTTCGATGAAAACCAGGTCGCCAAGCAATTCCTGGGCATGGTCGCTGATGCCGACGGTGACGGTGCCGTCCGCTTCGGCGCGGACCCATTCGTGACTTCTGGTGTACTTGAGGTCGGCGGGGATGTTCATCTTCTCTCCTGATAAATAAGATCAAGTCTGGCCATTTAATGCCATGAAATCAAACGAGGATGTTACCGTTTCTGACGAAAGAGGGTTTGACCACCCGGGCAGCGAGCCGCTTGTCGCGAACCGCCACCTGTACCGTGTCGCCGATCGCCGCGGCGAGCGGCAGGCGGGCGAGGGCGATCGATTGCTGCATCGTCGGCGAGAAGCTGCCACTGGTGATCTCGCCGTCGCCATGGGTCGTGTGTACCGCCTGGTGCGCTCGCAGCACGCCGCGGTCGAGCAGTACCAGGCCGAGAAACCGGACTTGCTGCGGCCGGGCGAGGAGGGCGGCCTTGCCGACGAAGTCGCGCGGTGATACGAGATCGACCGTCCAGGCCAGGCCGGCGTCGAGCGGCGAAACTGTTTCGTCCATATCCTGGCCGTAGAGATTCATGCCGGCCTCAAGGCGCAGCGTGTCGCGGGCGCCCAGCCCACAAGGCCGCACACCCGCTGCAGCGAGTGCCTGCCAGAGGCCGTCGGCCCGGGCGGCGGGCAGGGTGATCTCGTAGCCATCTTCACCCGTATAGCCGGTACTGGCGATGAAGTGGTCGCCGACGACGGCGGCAAAGAAGGGCTTCAGCGCTTCACTGGCTGCCCGGCATTCGGGCAGCACCTGCCACACCTTCTGGCGAGCATGCGGTCCCTGGACAGCGATCATCGCCAGCGCCCCGGCGCCCTCGCGGCGGGGCGTGATGTCTACCGCAAGCTGCCACTCGTCGCGGCGGGCGGCCATCCAGTCCAGATCCTTCTCGGCGGTGCCGGCGTTGACCACCACCCGGTAGCTACGGTCGTCGAGGTAATACACGATCAGGTCATCGATCACCCCGCCGGCTTGGTTGAGCATGGCGCTGTACAGTGCCTTGCCGGGGACCTTCAGCCGCTCGACATTGTTGGCCAGCAGGCGACGGAGAAAAACACCGGCGTCGCGACCCGCCACATCAACGGCGCACATGTGCGAGACGTCGAACATGCCGGCGTCGCGGCGCACGGCGTGATGTTCCTCGATCTGTGAACCATAGTGCAGCGGCATCTCCCAGCCGCCGAAATCGACCATTCGGGCGCCGCTTCGGCGGTGGCAGGCATTGAGGACAGTTTTCTTCATCGTATCAATCCATAGGGAGCACTTGTTGGAGTGGATTCCAGAAACGGAAAAGGGGCGAACCCGAAACGAGTTCACCCCCCTGTCCATGTACCTGAGAGATTGTCGGGCGGCTACCCTCATTCGCAGCCGCCCTGGCCCCATCGGTGGGCGCTCCGCCAACAGCGTGCGCCGCTCTCCAGAGTTCATTGCACGAACGGTCCTTTTGCCTGAGCGTTTCCGGGTGGATTGCGCCGTCGGCGGCGACACTGTCGCCCTCTCCCATTCGCGACGCGACTATAACGCGCCGGGGGCTCGGCTCGCAAGGCAATCGTCGCTGGCGTCGGTCGTCGCGGTGCAGCGAAAGGGCATCGCCGGGCGGTGCGCAGCCCTTCAACTGTGCCTCGGGAGGCGGGATTCGGGGTCTTCAAGAGACATGCCTGGCCGCGGCGGCGGGGTCCCCCTCCGCGGCGCGGCCCCTGCCGCGGGGCTGCACTTCGCAGGGACTACAGGGGGCTAGGTGCTCCAGGGGGCAACAGAGCCTCGCTTCGCGAGAGCGAGGTGGTCGACCGGGAGCGGGTGGGCCATGTGTGGGGTGTCGGTTTTTTTTACACTTGAGTTATCTTGAACGATTCGTGAATTATTAAACACTTGGTTTCATGGAACATTCCTTTTTGGGCACGAATATTGCTACTTTTTCGCTGAGTCAGGTTTTGTTGAGGACGCACGGATGTTGCTTTCCGGGTTTCCGAAAGCCAAGACTTGTGAAGCCCATTAAAACCCTCATCAACCGGTCTGCGAAACGGACTGGTGATTGACGTGAAGGAGTTCTCAATGAATCTACTATCTAGCAAGACAAGAATCGCTTTGGCGGTGCTGGCGATGACCGCTTCGGCCGGCGCGTCGGCTAATTTCGTGGGTGTGAATATGGTGGTGACCGGCATTGCCGGTGGTAACAACAACATTCTCTGGAGCAACGTCGGGGGTGTGCTTTACCCCTCGCAAAACCCGAATAAGGCACAGGCGCAGGGCGCACTTGATGATCCAGCGCCCGGCAGTAACGTCGAGCTCGGAAAGTTCGGCTCGGGTGGCGCGATGGCGGGCACGGTCAACGGCAAGCCTATCGAGCTGAGTGGGCTTGAAATTGGTGACTGGAATACCACCGGACTTGATCGACGGTATATTCAGGCTGCGGCAGTGGCGAATCTTGGCCGATCGTTGACCGCTGGCGAATTGGCAGATGCACTCAAGGCTTTCTACCTGCCGTCACTTCCCGGTGGCTTCGCACCTTGGCAATTGGTAAGTGATCCCAACATTTCTTACGTTTACATCGACGGGCACACGGTCAATATCGGCCTGGCCGGATTCCTTGACGCGGGGCCCATTCTCGAGGAGCTGTTCAAGCCAATCAAGCTGCCTCCGAAGGAAGGATATTATCAAGCAAGCGAAGTAGTCGAAGTGACTCTGGGCGGCAGCGTCCATGACTACCTCTTCGGTTTTTCGGCCACCAATTCCGGCGTTTATGCTGTCGGTAGCGACTTCATGGAGGTCAACGGGGTTCGCATCCCTGTGCCGTTCGAGTTGCGTTCGTACTCCGGCAACTACAACGTGCAGATCCCCGAACCCGAATCGCTGGCGCTGCTGGGCATCGGTCTCGTCGGTCTGTTCCTCGGCCGTCGCCGTCGGGTCTGAGCGAGCCTGAGAGTTCACCGGCGCGCAAGCGCCGTGAAGTTCCAAGAGCAGAGCCCGCAAGGGCTCTGCTTGTGTCGAGCGTGACCAGTGTCCGGGGCGGCGCTGAAGCCTTGACTGTGAATTGCGGAGGTAGCCGTGGATTTGGCCGTTTTGTTCGGCGTGTGTCTGCTGGTATCCGGTGTGGCGATCCGAGTAGGCATTGCGCTTGCCGGCTATCTCGGAATCATGGATCACCCTGGCGGGCACAAGCAGCACCAGGCGAGTACGCCGTTTGTCGGCGGCTTTGGCTTGATGACTGTTGTCGTCAGCGCTTCTCTGTTGGCCGATACGTTTTTTGCTGATGTCACGCTTGGTCCCCTGAGCGGGATTCTTTTTGGCGCACTGGCCATCTTTCTCACCGGCCTGGTTGATGATATCTGGCGCCTTGGTTTCAAGCCCCGTTTCATCGTGCAGGCGCTGGTTGCGTTGTCGATGGTCTTCCTCGGCGGCGTCGAACTCCGCTCGCTTGGTGAGCTGTTTCCGGGCGTGGTCGTTGATCTCGGCTGGCTGGCCATTCCTCTGACCGTTTTCGCAACCATCGGCCTGATCAATGCTGTCAACATGATGGATGGCATTGATGGCCTTTCAGGCACGGGGAGTCTGGTCAGTCTGGCGCTGACCTGCATCGTCGCGTATTACGGCAACGGAAGTTCCTATGTCTTTCTCATTGTTGCCCTGATGGGTGGCGTCGCAGGCTTCCTCTATTACAATCTCCGCTATCCGGGTAACCGCCGCGCGCGGGTTTTTCTAGGCGACAACGGCAGCATGTTGCTGGGCTTCCTCTTTGCCTGGTTGTTCATTGCCATGTCGCAGGGGGAGCAGGCGGCGATGACGCCAGTTACCGCGTTGTGGTTGTTGGCTCTGCCGCTGATGGATACCGTCGGCGTCATGCTGCGCCGTCTCTGGTTTGGCGGGTCGCCGTTCCGTGCTGACCGCAACCATCTGCATCATCTCTTCGTCCGCGCCGGCTTTCGGGTAAGCGACGTCGTTCTTCTTGCGGCTGTGATGCAAGTTCTCTTTGGCTTGATCGGGGTCTGTGGTTTCCTGCTGGGTGTCCCCGAGTATCTGATGTTCTGGCTGTTTCTCGGGGTTTTCGCGGTGTACTTCGTGGTCATCCTGCGGCCCTCAAGCCTGGTTACCCGTCTGCGCCAGCTCAATCGCTGGCTGGGGCTGCCGTCGGTCCAGGTGCGGGGCATCTTTGTCGGCTATCTGCGCAGGGAGAAGTCTCCGGAGATTGTTGCGGTGATCTCGCAGGGACTTGGCAGCACTTATGATTTCCAGCTCGGTGTGTACGAGATGGACAGGTCTTCGACCGACGGCCGCAACGTCTATTGTGTCGTGCACATTCACACCGACGGCGACGAGCAGCTGATCGGCAACATACAGCGTGATGCGCGGCGCATCAAGAGGCGCATCGCCGGGCAGCCGGGACTTGAGGTACGTCTCTTCATGGGCCGTAGCAGCCCGAACTCTCGTGTGGGTGCCGGCGAGCCATTGATACCGGGCAGCAGCCGGGAGGCTGATCGCCGTGGTGTCCGGAGCACCTTGATCTACTCGATGGAGCGTGGCTGCTGCCCGGTCGAGAGCACCGTTCCGGGGTTTGAAGTCAGCGTTCCACCGTCCTGCAGGTGAGTTGAGCACATGTTCAGCAGGATTCTCACAGTCTGTACCGGCAACATCTGTCGCAGCCCGGCGGCAGAGTTCCTGCTGCGTCAGCGTATCGAAAAAGCCGGGAAGCGGGTGGAAGCGCGCTCCGCGGGCATCGGCGCGCTGGTCGATCATCCGGCGGAAGAAGCCACCTGTGCGATGATGAATGCGCGTGGTGTGGACCTCAGTACACATCGTGCCAGCCAGCTCACGCCCGAGCGTCTGCGCTGGGCTGAACTCGTTCTGGTCATGGAAAAACACCACCGGGAGGCGGTTCTGGCGATGGACCCGACGGCGCGTGGCAAGACCTTCCTGCTCGGGCACTGGACGAGGACGGAGATTCCCGACCCGTATCGGCGAGGAGATGCAGCGCACGCGGAAGCGCTGCAGTTGATCGAGGATGCGCTCGATCCGTGGATCAGCAAGCTCTGCTGAGCTGGCTGTTCTTTGCGCGGGTGTGAAATAAGGCACTGGTCCCGAAGTCGACCGGCGTTATCCTTGCATTCGGAACCGACGACTCCCACGGCAGCACCAGCATCGCATTTTTCCGGCCGGGTGAAGGTTCCAAGGCTGCACACGGGGTTCGCCGGGGTTCGCCCAAGGCGCCTGGACGAGCACCGCCGGAGGTATGCCGGGCGGCTCTGAATGGGCTGATCAGGCCGACCACAGGCGCTGATGTCTTTGCGCGATGGTCCAGCCGGGGGTAAACTGCGCGGCGCTCGTTGACGAGAGGTTCTCGGCAGCTGCAATGAGGGAAAGATATGAGGAGTTCGGCATGAAGCTGTCTTTTGCCCGCCATGACGGGAGCCGTCGCTTGCTGGTGTGTGTCGCCGCGAGCCTGGTGGCGGGCTGCACCATCATTCCCGGTAACCAGAATTACGGCAACCGTGAGGAGTCCGACGTCAGGCTGCCGGTGCAGCAGGGCGACTTGCTTGCGCCAGCCAACATCAAGATCAAACCGATCACCGCCGAACTGATCATCGACATGTTCAAGGTGGCGCGGCCGCCGATTGGCGATGGCACCAGCTCCGCGAAAGTGGCAACGAAGGACAGTCCGCGTTTCACGGGTGACAACCCGGCGTCGGTGCCCGAATACCGGCTAGGTCCAGGCGACATCATCTCTATCATCGTCTGGGATCACCCGGAACTGACCATCCCGGCGGGCAGTTTCCGGACGGCCGAGCAGGCTGGTACCGTGGTTGCCGAAGACGGGACGATCTTCTATCCCTACGTCGGAGTCATCAAGGCCCAGGGCAAGACGACCAGCGAGCTACGGGCGATGCTGTCGGCCAAGCTGGCCAAGTACATCGAGCGCGTTCAGCTCGATGTGCGCATGGTCGCCTTCCGTAGCCAGCAGGTGTATGTCGTCGGCGAAGTGGCGAAGCCGGGGATTCAGCAGGTGACCGATATTCCGATGACCGTTCTCGATGCGGTCAATCGTGCCGGAGGCTTCACGCCGGAGGCGGATTACAGCCGCGTGCTGCTGACCCGGCGCGGCACGACCTATCTGGTCGATATCCAGGCGATGTATGACTACGGTGCCAGCGATCAGAATGCGCTGCTTGAGCAGGGCGACATCGTCAACGTCGCCGATCGCAGTTACAACAAGGTCTTCGTACTTGGCGAAGTGACCAAGCCGGGCTCGCTGGTGATGAACAGGAAGCGTTCGACGCTTGCCGAAGCGCTCAGCGATGCCGGCTACATCAATCAGAATACCGCCGATCCACGCTGGATTTACGTGATGCGCGGCAACACCGATACGCCTGAGCTGTTCCATCTCGATTCGCGTCTACCTGATGCGCTGTTGCTCGCCGATCGCTTTCCGCTGCGGCCACGCGACATCATCTATGTGGACACGGCACCGGTTGTTCGCTGGCAGCGCGTCGTCGCGAACATCCTGCCAACTGTGAATATGCTCAATTTGACTAGCCAGACCTACTTCCCACTTCTCGGCGGACGGCAGCCGTCGCGTTGAAGCAGAGCTGGGTGGCTTGCTCGGGCGCTCGGTGGGCCTTGTCGGCTGAGGACCGCCGGCTTGCTCGCATCACGCTTCGCCCGGCGCGCTGCCCGGCGACCACAACCACGGACAACCAATGGACAACGATCAGTCAAGACCCTTTCCCAATGCGGGCAGCGTCCCCGGTGTGATCACGGCCGCCATGCAGCCGATGCAGCAGGCTTCCGCTGACGAAGAGGATGAAGGCCTGGCGCTGGGCGAGATCATTGCCGTACTGATGGACTACCGCTGGCTGATCGCGGCGATCAGTCTCTTCGCGCTGGCCCTCGGTCTGGCGTGGGTGCTGGTGGCCAAGCCGGTGTACCGGGCGGACGGATTGCTCCAGGTCGAAGAAAAGAGCTCTGGCGTTGGCTCGCTCAAAGCCTTGCAACCACTTCTCGGTGACGATACGACGGTTTCCGCCGAGGTCGAGATCCTCAGCTCGCGGATGGTTCTTGGACGAGTGGTGAATAAACTCAAGCTCGACATCGTTGCCGTGCCGAGGACGCTGCCGCTGATTGGCGGTGCGTTTGCCCGGCGCTATGAGGGCGAGGAGCCGAACTCCGCGTGGCTTGGCTTTTCGAGCTTCGCCTGGGGTGGCGAACGGATCCAGGTCGATTCGCTCGACGTTCCCCCGCACGCGCTCGACCAGCGACACACCCTGATCGCCCGGGAGGGCGGTACGTTCGAAGTTTTTGACGACGATGACCGCCTGGTCCTCAAGGGAAAGGCAGGGACGCGTGCCAGTGACCAGGGCTACTCCATCTTTGTCGCGCAACTCAGAGCGCGGCCGGATACGCAGTTCCGGTTGACGAAACGCTCTGCTGAAGCGGCGATTGACGATCTGCGTCGCAACTACTCGGTCAAGGAACGGGGAAAGAAGTCAGGCGTTCTCGAGCTGAGCCTGATGGGGTATGACCCGGCAGAGATCGGTCTGGTGCTGGATGATGTCCTCAATACCTACGTCAGGCAGAACGTCGAGCGGCGGTCGGCTGAAGCCGAGAAAACGCTCAAGTTCCTCGAAACCCAGCTGCCTGCGCTCAAGACGCAGGTGGATAGCGCCGAGGCGGCTTACAACAACTATCGCCAGAGCCGCGGCTCGCTCGACCTGAGCCTGGAGACGCAGGGGATCCTGAAGTCGCTGGTTGAAGTCGAAAATGCCGCGGTACTGCTCAAGCAGGAGCGCGACGAACTGCGCCAGAACTTCACGCCCGAGCACCCCCGGATCCAGGCGGTAGACAACAAGCTGGCGCGCCTCAACGACCGCCGCAAGCAGTTTGATGGCGAGGTGTCGCGCTTGCCCGATACCCAGCAGACCGTTCTGCGGCTGGCGCGCGACGTCGAGGTCTCCAACCGGCTATATACCGAGCTGCTCAACACTGCGCAGCAGTTGCGGGTTTCCAAGGCCGGCACGGTCGGCGATGTGCGCGTCATCGATACCGCTGCCGTTGCCCGCAAGCCGGTTGGCGCGGGCGCGGTCGCGATCCTGGGAATTGCCCTGCTGCTAGGCCTGCTGGTGAGCATGGTGGTGATCTGGGTACTGCGTTCGCTGCGGGTGGTCGTGGAAGATCCGGAGATCATCGAGTCGCAGCTCGGTCTGCCGGTGTACGCCACAGTGCCGCACAGCAAGACCGAACTCGAATTGCATCGCAGGGCGCGAGGCGGCGTTGGTGAACTGCTGGCGGTATCGTATCCACAGGACGACGCGGTCGAGAGCCTGCGCGGACTGCGCACGACGCTTCACTTCGCGCTGCTAGACGCGCAGCGCAACTCGCTGCTGATCACCGGATCGAGTCCGGGCCTGGGCAAGAGCTTCATCTCCAAGAACCTGGGCGCGGTTCTGGCACAGGTCGACAAACGGGTCGTGATCGTCGATGCCGATCTGCGCCGGGGACACCTGCACCAGGAGTTCGGCCTCGAGCGGGCGGTCGGCGTTTCAGAGTATGTGGCGGGCCAAGCATCACTTGAAGACCTCCTGAAGACCACGATGGTGCCCAAGCTGTGGGTGGTCACGACCGGCCAGATTCCACCGAATCCTTCCGAGTTGCTGATGCATCCGCGTTTTCAAGTGCTGCTGAGCGAACTCGCTGAGCGCTTCGATACGGTCATTGTCGATGCGCCGCCGGTGCTGGCGGTTTCCGATGCGGCGATCATCGGGCGGCATGTCGGCGCAACGCTGATGGTCGCGCGGGCAGGCAAGCACCCGATCCGCGAGCTCGAACAGGCGGTCAAACGGCTCAATCAGGCCGGCGTGCAGGTCAAGGGCTTCGTTTTCAACGACCTCAACGTCAGTCGCCAGAATTACCGCTATGGCTACAAGGGTTACGTCTACCGTTACTCGTACAAGACCTAGACGTTTGGCGGCGAGCGGGGCTATGTGCCAGCAGATCCCTGGCTGGCAAGCCGCCGCCGCGCCTCGTAGAGGCAGACGCCGGTGGCGACCGACACGTTGAGGCTGGCAACTGAGCCGAGCATGGGGATGCTGACCAGTTGATCGCAGGTTTCCCGGGTCAGGCGACGCAGGCCGTCGCCTTCGGCACCGAGAACCCAGGCACAGGCGACTGGCCACTGAGCAGCATAAAGATCGTCCTCTGCCTCGGCATCGGTGCCGACCAGCCAGATCCCGCGTTCCTTCAGTTCGCGCAAGGTGCGGGCGAGATTGGTGACCGTGATGTACGGCACCGTTTCGGCCGCTCCGCTGGCCACCTTGATCGCCGTCTGGGTGAGGCCGACGGCGCGGTCCCTGGGCGCGATCACCGCATGCGCGCCGACGGCATCGGCGACCCGCAGGCATGCGCCGAGATTGTGCGGGTCCTGGATGCCGTCAAGGACGAGCAGGAACGGCGCTTCGTCCAGCGTATCGAGCACGTCGTCGAGCGTCACGTGGCGCTGCGTCGAATCGACAGTGGCGATGACACCCTGATGCCGGGCGCCGGGAGCCATCGCTTCCAGGCGGACGGAAGGTACCGGCAGCACGCGCACCTTGGCGAACTCCGCGTGCGCCAGCAGGTCGCGCAGACGCGCATCGTGGCGCCCGGAATCGACATAGATCTCGCGCACCGCACCGGCGTCGTGACGCAACTTGGCCAGGGTCGAATGAAAGCCGAAAATCAGTCGTGAGTGGGATGTCATCGAGGGGCGAGGAGCCAGGTTGAGGGGGAAGGGCTGGAGGGGAACGGTTCAGGGGACGATGTGCTTGTTGACGGCAGATTGCCCAGCTTGCGTCTGGTTGACCGCGATCGTCTCCAGGGTTCGCGAGCGCCAGTCGAGCACCGCGGTGCGCATGCTCATCTGCTCGCCAAGGCGAGGAAACTCGGCGCGAATGACATCGGCGGCGAAGGTTGACAGAAAGCGAGACTTGAGCTCGGCGCGCGCGCGGTCCACGCCGATCTCGTCGTAGGGCACCGAGGCCAGCAGCAGGAAGCCGTCGTCCGGGATGCGTCCAGCCTGCATGTTGGCTTCGATGATGCCGGCAGCGCGGCGGATCGGGACGTCGAGGTTCGGACTGTAGGGGCCGATGATCAGGGCGATGTTCGGCGTATGCAGGAAGTCGAAACCGCGGCCAAGACAGATCATCCACTCGCGGTGCTCGATGTCGAGCAGCCGTTCATTGCGGCGAATCTGCGCGCGCACGTTCTCGATATGTTCGAGATTGCCGTAGAACAGCGGCAGCAGATCGGCCCGCATGCGTGCCGGCATGTCCGGCAGCAGGGCGGCGAGGCGCAGTTCGAGCGTCGCCCGGTCAGTCGAAGTCAGCGTCGCGAGGTCGAGCTTGTCGCCGGCCGTACCATGGATCACCAGCGCGTCCTCGTCGGTCTCGAAACCGCAGACCAGAGGGTACACGGTGCCGTGATCGGTGCCGAAGATGTGTTCGATCTGACGCCGTATTTCGTAGGTGTGGGCGATCGCCGCTGCCGTGTCGTACTGAAAGCCGGCGCAGCCCCGCCGCGGGTCGCCCTGCGAGTAATGGTAGGTGACCAGGAAGACGACGTTGCGGCCGGCGCTGACGACGCGCTGCACTTGGTGGGCGAGGACCTCACCGAGGTGCGGCCAGCCGAGGTCGAAGATGCCGCCGAGGTTGCGAAACGGCATCAGGATACCGACCGGTGTGTTGGTGGCGACCGGAATGTTGATCCGGCCGTCCATGCACTTGAGGACCGCGATCGCTGTCGGGTGTTCGGCCAGATAGCGCTCGCGTGCCAGCCACGCTTCCGGGCTGCGGAAGATCGTGCTGTGCCGATCGGCGAGGCCGAACAGCCAGTCGATGCGTTCCTCGATGGGTTTTCCGTGGATGTCCATGGCGACCGGAGCCTTCAGACGGCAAACGCGGCCAGTTGCTGGCCGGGCAGTCCACACCGCGGTTGCGGGCGGACGCTCACTAGTATCTTCGCGCTTGGCGCTCAGGTCAAACACTCCCGCCTGGTTACTGGAGGTCGCGGTGCCGCCAGCCATCGAGGCCGCCCGGCAGGTTCTGCCGCTCAGACGATCATGCCGGCGCCGACGGTATTGTTCGACGACTCGTCGATGACGATGAAGGCGCCGGTGCCGCGGCTCTCCGAGTACGGATCGGCGAAAATCGGCTGCGCCAGCCGGAAGCTGACGCGGGCAATATCGTTCATCACCAGCCGCTCGGCCGCCTGCTGTTCCAGCGTGTTGACGTCGACCCGGTAGTCGATGCCGGCGAGCATCGCCTTGCTGTCGCGCGTGGTATGGCGAAGCAGGTACTTGCGGCGCGGGTCGAGCGGCGATTCCGACAGCCAGCAGAGCATGGCGTCGATCTGTTTGCTGACCATTGGCAGTTCGCCGCTCTTGACGATCATGTCGCCGCGCGAGATGTCGATCTCGTCGTCGAGCAGGATGGTGACCGACTGTTCGGCGACAGCGTGCGGTTGTGACTCGCCGAGCACCTGGATGTCCCGGACGCGGGTCTCGCGTCCGGAAGGCAGTACGGTCACCGCATCGCCAATGGCCAGCTCACCGGACTCCACCCGGCCCATGAAGCCGCGATAGTCGTGCAGTTCCGGGTTGGCCGAATCCTGCGGGCGGCAGACGTACTGCACCGGGAAGCGGAATTTCTCGGCGTGGGCGCTGTGGATCGCCGGCGCGGTCTCCAGGATCTCGAGCAGCGTCGGCCCGTCGTACCAGTCGAGGTGCTCGCCACGGTCAACGATCATGTCGCCGTTGAGCGCCGACATCGGGACGAAACGCACGTCCGCTATACCCAGCTCGGCGGCGAAGGCCAGGTAGTCATCCCTGATCTGCGCGAAGGTTTCGGGTGAGTAGTCGACCAGGTCCATCTTGTTGACCGCGACGACGATATGCCGAATGCCGAGCAGGTGCGCCAGGTAGGAGTGGCGCCGGGTCTGCGTCAGGACGCCCTTGCGGGCGTCGATCAGGATGATCGCCAGGTCGGCCGTCGACGCGGCGGTCACCATGTTGCGCGTATATTGCTCGTGGCCGGGGGCGTCGGCGATGATGTACTTGCGCGTACCGGTAGTGAAGTAACGATAGGCGACGTCGATGGTGATTCCCTGTTCGCGCTCGGCCTGCAGTCCGTCGGTCAGCAGCGACAGGTCGACGACGTCCAGCCCGCGTTTGGCCGAGGTGCTCTGGATGGCGTGCAGGGTATCGGCGAGGATCGTCTTGCTGTCGAACAACAGGCGACCGATCAAGGTGCTCTTGCCATCATCGACGCTGCCGCAGGTCAGAAAGCGCAGCAGGCCGTTGTCCGGGAGGGTTTCGGCGGGGAGTTTCTCGATCGCGGACATCAGAAATAGCCTTCCTTCTTGCGTTGTTCCATCGACGCGTCCGAGGTCTGGTCGTCAAGGCGGGTGGCGCCGCGTTCGGTGATCGTCGTGATGGCGGTTTCGGCGATGATCCTGGCGACCGTGTCGGCGTCGGACTCGACCGGCGCTGTGCAGGTGATGTCGCCAACGGTGCGAAAGCGGACCATCAGATGCTCGATCGTTTCGCCGGATCGCGCCGGCGTCACCTCGGTCACCGGCAGCAGGCCGCCGCCGCGACGAACGAGTGGGCGCCGGTGTGCAAAGTAGATCGACGGCAGGGCCAGGTGCTCGCGTTCGATGTATTGCCAGACGTCGATCTCGGTCCAGTTCGAGATCGGAAAGACGCGGATGTTCTCGCCCTTGAAGCTGCGCGCGTTGTAGAGATCCCACAGCTCGGGCCGCTGGTTCTTCGGGTCCCACTGGCCGAACTCGTCGCGGAACGAGAAGATGCGTTCCTTGGCGCGGGCCTTTTCCTCGTCGCGGCGCGCGCCGCCGATGCAGGCGTCGAAACCGAATTCCTCGATCGCTTCCAGCAGGGTCACCGACTGATGCTTGTTGCGTGGTTCGTCGGCCGACTTGAGAACGACCGTACCGCGCGCCATCGAGTCCTCGACCGAGCGAACGATCAGGCGCTCGCCGAGTTCCGCCGCCCGCCGGTCACGGAAGTCGGTGACCTCGCGGTAGTTGTGGCCGGTATCGACGTGCAGCAGCGGGAAGGGAAAGCGGCCCGGGCGGAAGGCCTTCTCGGCGATGCGCAGCATGCATATCGAGTCCTTGCCGCCGGAGAAGAGCAGCACCGGGTTGCTGCACTGGCCGGCGACCTCGCGCATGATGTGGATGGCCTCGGACTCCAGCCAGTCGAGGTGCGAAAGCCTGGCCTGGCCAGACTGGGAGAGCATTGCTGTATTCATGATGGACCTGTGGTTCGGGGTTTGCAGTGCGGCGGGCGTGCCTGCCGGATGTCTTCCTTCGGGACTTCAGGCGCGCCTGACGTGCAGACCACATTCTTTCGATTCGGGATTCTCCCACCACCAGCGGCCAGCGCGAACATCTTCGCCGGGCGTGATCGGCCGCGTGCAGGGTGCGCAGCCGATACTCGGGTAGAAGCTGTCGTGCAGGGCGTTGTAGGGCACCTCGTTGAGCAGGATGTAGGCCCAGACTTCGTCCTCGCTCCAGGCGGCGAGCGGGTTGAACTTATCGAGACCGCCGTCGCCGTTGGCAGCGTCGAAACTGCGCACTGGCAGCCCGTCGCGGGTCGCCGACTGCGCCGCCCGCAGACCGGTTATCCATGCCTTGCGGCCGGCCAGTGCGCGCTGCAAGGGTTCGACCTTGCGCACGAAACAGCAGCCCTTGCGCAGCTCGACCGATTCGTAGAAGGCATTGATCCCGTTGGCGTGGGTGTACGCCTCGACCAGATCGTGGCGCGGATAGTAGAGGCGCAGCGCCAGACCGTAGTGTCTTTTCAGTTCGGCAATCAGCTCGTAGGTCTCGAGCGGCAGGCGACCGGTGTCGAGCGAGAAAATCTCGATGTCGAGCCGATCACGGATGATCAGATCGGTGAGCACCATGTCTTCGGCGCCGAGACTGCTGGCAAAGGCGGCTGGCGAGAAGTCCCTGGCGATCTCGCCCAACAGCGTGCGCGCGGCGGCAACCCGTCCCGTGAGGCTGTCGCGCAGGGTCTGGTCGTGGAGATTGATCCTCATCTTCATGCCGATCCTGGCGCCGGACGCCGGCGGAACAGCGGGTAGGGCTGGTCGACCGCCGCCTGGTAGGTTTCGCTGAACACCGACAGGCCGGCCAGCGCCCGGTCGATGTCCTTGTCGGCGCGCAGCGCGTAGGCGTCGATGCCGCAACGCCGCATGTAGAAGAGCTGGTCCTGCAGCACGTCGCCGATGGCGCGAATCTCGCCGGCAAAATGATAGCGCTCGCGGAGCAGGCGGGCGCTCGAATAGCTGCGGCCGTCGGTGAACTTGGGGAAATTGACGGCGATGACGGCGAAGCGGTCGATGTCGCCGGCCAGCGCTTCGGGTCCCTCGTGGCTGTCGAGCCAGACGCCGATCTGACGGTTGCCAGCGATGATCTCGTCGCGCCGCGCCAGCCAGACCGACAGCGGCAGCAGCACCCGCCCGGCAGGCAGGGTGACCCCTGCCGGCGTCTCGCCCTCGGCCAGGGTAAGCACCTGCCAGTCGTCCTCGACGATGCTCCCGTTTCTGATGATCCTAGGCATTGACGACCTCCTTTTCCCTGCTGTCGATCCTGGCCGGCCGGCGGCGGTCGCGGCCGGCATAGGCGCGTGCCTTGAAGGGGTCGATGCCGATTCGCTGCAGGGTGTCGATGAAGCGCTCGCTCGGCGTCCGCTGTTCGAGATAGACGGCGATCAGCGCTTCGATGACCTCGGGCACTTCCTGTGCATAGAACGAAGGTCCGATCACCTTGCCGATCGCTGCCTCCTTGCCCTGCTGGCCGCCGATGGTGATCTGGTACCACTCCTCGTCGTTCTTGTCGACGCCGAGGATGCCGATGTTGGCAACGTGGTGATGGCCGCAGGAGTTCATGCAGCCGGAGATGTTGAGCGAGATGTCACCGATGTCGTACAGGTAGTCGAGGTCGTCGAACCTGTCCTGCACCGCCGTGGCGATCGGGATCGAGCGGGCGTTGGCGAGCGCGCAGAGGTCACCGCCCGGGCAGCAGATCATGTCGGTCAGCAGGCCGATGTTGGCGGTCGCCAGCCGATGGCTGCGGGCGATCTGCCAGACTTCGTAGAGATCGCGCTGGCGGACGTCGGCGAGCACCACGTTCTGTTCGTGCGTGACGCGCAGTTCGCCGAAGCTGAAACGCTCGGCGAGTTCGGCGACGGCGATCATCTGGCCGTCGGTGATGTCGCCCGGAGCAGTGCCGGAGGCTTTCAGCGACAGGGTGACGGCCGCGTAGCCAGGCGTCCGGTGCGCATGAACGCAGCGCTTAACCCAGCTGGCGAAGGCCCGGTCAGCCTCGATTCTGGTCAGGTGTGCCGGGTCTGGCGAAGGCAGCGTCTCCCAGGGCGGTGGCGCGAAATGCTGCGCGATGCGCGCGAACTCCTCGTCAGGCACCGTCGTCGGGCCGTCGCGCAGGTGCGACCACTCTTCCTCGACTTGACGGGCAAACTCCTCGATACCGAGCGCCTGGACGAGGATCTTGATCCGCGCCTTGTACATGTTGTCGCGGCGACCGTAGCGGTTATAGACGCGCAGGATGGCATCGAGGTAGGAGAGCAGATGCCGGCGCGGCAGGAAATCGCGCACCTGCTTGCCGAGAATTGGCGTGCGGCCCAGCCCGCCACCGGCAAAAACGCGGAAGCCGATTTCACCGCGGTCGTCGCTCACCAGATCGAGGCCGATATCGTGCGCACGAATCACCGCCCGATCCTGCGCCGCCGCATTGACGGCGATCTTGAACTTGCGCGGCAGGAAGGCGAATTCCGGGTGGAAGGTCGACCATTGCCGCAGCAACTCGCAGTACGGGCGTGGGTCGGTCAGTTCGTCCGGCGCGACGCCGGCGAACTGGTCAGTGGTGATGTTGCGCACGCAGTTGCCGGAGGTCTGCACGGCGTGCATTTCAACGCTCGCCAGTTCGGCCAGGATTTCCGGCGTCTCCTCGAACTGCGGCCAGTTGAGCTGCATGTTCTGGCGGGTCGTGAAGTGGCCGACGCCGCGGTCGTAGCGGCGCGAGATCTCGGCCAGCTTGCGCAGTTGCGCCGCCGACAGCATGCCGTAGGGGATGGCGATGCGCAGCATCGGTCCGTGTCGCTGGATGTAGAGGCCATTCTGCAGCCTCAGCGGGCGCAACTCGTCGGTCGATAGCTCGCCAGCCAGATGCCGGGCCATCTGGTCGCGATACTGGGCCACCCGCTGGTCGATGATCTGTTGGTCAGTACTGTCGTAGCGATACATTGCTCGTTCCTTGGTTGAATGAGGCCGTGGCCGGTTGCCGATGGTGCAACGGCAGCTACTGGGCGATCAACTTGCCACCGATCAGCACCAGCATGCCGGCCAGGATCGGACGCAGAATGCGGTCGGGCACTTTCGCCGAAGCGTGGCTGCCAAGCCAGATGCCGGGCAGCGAGCCGAGCAGCAGGCTGCCGAGCAGTGACCAGTCGACGCTGCCGATCAGCCAGTGCCCGAGGCCGGCGACCAGCGTCAGCGGCACGGCGTGCGCGACATCGCTGCCGACGACGCGAATCGTCGGCAGCCGCGGGTAGAGATAGAACAGCACGGCGACGCCGAGAGCGCCAGCGCCAACGGAAGAGACTGTGACCAGCACGCCGAGCAGCGCCCCGACGGCGACCGTGATCGGTGCCCGGAACTGCGTGTGCGCCGCATCGTCGGCGTGTGCCAGCGCCTGCCGCTGCAGCTTCTGGCGAAAGATGATCGCGGCAGCGGTCAGCAGCAGGGCGCCACCGAGCGAGACAGAAATGACCTGCGAGACCGCCGCGCTCTGCTTCGGCAGCAAGGAAAGCACCCAGACGGTCACCAGTGCTGCCGGAATACTGCCGCTGGCCAGCAGACGGGTGACGCGCCAGTCGACGTGTCCCTTGCGGGCGTGGACGACGGTGCCGCCGGCCTTGGTGATCGCCGCGTAGAGCAGGTCGGTGCCGACCGCCGTCGCCGGGTGGATGCCGAACAGCAGCACCAGCAGCGGCGTCATCAGCGAGCCGCCGCCGACCCCGGTGAGACCGACGATGGCGCCGACAACAAAACCCGACAGGGTGTACATCCAGTCCATGGCGCACCGCAACAGAAAAAGTGCGCGCATGGTAGCAGCACAAGGTTTGTTCGAAAAAGAATATTGAGTTAGATTGTTATAACTAATCATACTATAGAGCCGCCATGAAGCTTCAGCAGCTCCGCTACCTCGTCGAAGTCGCACGCCGTGGGCTCAACGTTTCCGAGGCGGCGGCGGTACTTCATACCTCGCAGCCCGGGGTTTCCAAGCAGATCAAGCTGCTCGAGGATGAACTCGGAGTCGTCGTTTTCGAGCGCGGCGGCAAGCGCCTGATGGCAATCACGGAGCCGGGGCGGGCGGTGGTCGCGATCGCCGAACGCATGCTGCGCGACGCGGAGAACATCCGGCGCGTCGGCGAGGAGTACGCCGGTGGCGACTCCGGCAGCCTGATCATCGCGACCACGCATACGCAGGCGCGTTACGCCCTGCCGGCCGTCGTCAAGCGCTTCGTCGATCGCCATCCCCGGGTCCGGCTGTCCCTGCATCAGGGCCATCCGACGCAGATCGCCGAGTTGACGCTGAAAGGCGAGGCCGACATCGCCATCGCCACCGAGGCGCTCGACCAGTATCCGGAACTGGTGATGCTGCCCTGCTACCAATGGGTGCACTGCGTGATCGCCCCCGACGGGCATCCGATCCTTGCTGAAAAGCCGCTATCGCTGGCCGCGCTCGCGCCCTGGCCGCTGGTGACCTACGACTCCGCCTTCGCCGGTCGCTCGCGCATCAACAAGGCTTTCGAACTGGCGCAACTGACACCCAACGTGGTGCTCAGCGCCATCGACGCCGACGTCATCAAGACCTACGTGGGACTCGGCCTGGGGCTCGGGATCATCGCCCGCATGGCTTTCGATCCGCTGCGCGACGTCGGTTTGCAGGCGATCGCCGCCGAGCATCTGTTCGGCTCGAATACGACGCGCATCGGCCTGCGCCGCGGCACCCACATCCGCCGCTACGAATACGATTTCATCGAACTCTTTGCCTCGCACCTGACCCGCAAGGCGGTCGACCTGGCGATGGCCGGCGCGCGTCCGGCGGACGAGTATCAGCTTTGACGCCGCGCTGAAGACAACGTCAGTGAAGGGGTGGTGGCTGACCGTTGCCCGGTTTGCCGAGCGCGGCCCGGGCGGCAGAAACAGCCTTGACACCAAGCAGGGTCAGGCTGCCGCCGACGATGCCGACCAGCACGTCGAGCAGCAGCGGGGTCACCGCCCTGAGCACACCACCGACGGCCGGGATGCCACCAGCCAGCTCGGCCGCATGCGCGATGAAGTGATGCAGCGGCAGGCCGTGCGTGAGGATGCCGCCGCCGACCATGAACATCGCGGCCGTGCCGATCACCGTGAGCGCCTTCATCAGGCGCGGCGCCGCCAGCAGCAGGCCCCTGCCGATCGTGCGCGCCAGCGCGCCGCTCCGGGTGAGCAGGTGGAGCCCCAGATCATCCATCTTGACGATACCGGCGACGACCCCATAGACGCCGACGGTCATGATCAGGCCGATCCCCGACAGCACCGCGACCTGGGTGGTGAAAGGCTGGTCAGCGACGGTGCCGAGGGCGATGACAACAATTTCGGCCGAGAGAACGAAGTCGGTCCGGATCGCGCCCTTGACCTTGTCGGCCTCGAATGTTGCCAGGTCGACCTTTTCGTCAGCCAGCGCGGCAGCCAGTTGTTCAGCGTGCCGGGCGTCGTCATCGCCGGCCTTGTGCAGCCAGCGGTGGGCCAGCTTCTCGACCCCCTCGAGGCACAGGTAAAGGCCGCCGAGCATCAGCAGTGGCGTCACCGCCCAGGGGATGAAGCGGCTGATTGCCAGCGCCGCCGGCACCAGGATCAGCTTGTTCTTCAGCGAACCGACGGCGACCGCCCAGACCACCGGCAGCTCGCGCTCGGCGCGCACCCCGGACACCTGCTGCGCGTTGAGCGCCAGATCGTCGCCCAGCACGCCGGCAGTCTTCTTGGCGGCCACCTTGGTCATCAGGGCAACGTCGTCGAGGACCGAGGCAATATCATCGATCAGGGCAAGCAGGCTGGCTCCGGCCATTGAGGTGTCCCGTTCTGAAGGTCAGCGCCGCCGCGGTCGCGGCGGTCGGAAAACTCCGGATTCTAGGGCATAAGCGGTTTCGCGTTGCGCCATCGGGTCAACCGGCTGGCTTGCCGCCAGCGCGGGCGAGACGACGGACGGGACGCTCTTCAAACAGGATGCACGGTTTGCCGGGCGGCGCCACCAGGAGCCGGCCTTGCGCATTCCTCCCCCGACCCTGTGCGACTAGCGCACGGTGCGCACTTGGCGTTATGCTCCCCGTCCTTTCCTGACCACAAACAACGCTCTCACCTGACAACTGGAGACAATCGTGCCTGCACTGCTGCCCCAACCCGATCCCGATGGTCTGCTTGAATACTCGGTGGTCTACACCGACCGCTCGCTGAACCACATGTCGCAACGCTTCCAGGGCGTGATGAAGGACATCGCACGGATTCTCAAGACGGTCTACAACGGCAAAACGGCGATCGTCGTGCCAGGCAGCGGAACCTTCGGCATGGAAGCCGTCGCCCGTCAGTTTGCCACCGACAGGAAATGCCTGATCATCCGCAACGGCTGGTTCAGCTTCCGCTGGACGCAGATTCTCGACATGGGAGCGATTCCGTCGGCGAGCATCGTCCTCAAGGCGCGTCGCGTCGGCGACGAGCCGCAGTCACCATTCATCCCGCCGCCGATCGAGGAGGTCGTCGCGCGCATTCGCGAAGAGAAACCCGACCTCGTCTTTGCGCCACACGTCGAAACCGCTTCCGGAATGATTCTGCCCAACGACTACCTGCGTGCCGTCGGTGAGGCGGTGCGCGCGGTCGATGGTCTTTTCGTCCTCGATTGCGTCGCTTCCGGCGCCGTCTGGGTCGACATGGCCGCGAATGCGGTCGATGTGCTGATCAGCGCCCCCCAGAAAGGCTGGACCGGTTTGCCCTGCTGCGCCCTGGTAGTGCTTGGCGAGCGTGCCCGCGCCAGGATCGACGCCACCACCAGCAGCAGCTTTGCCTGCGACCTCAAGAAGTGGATGCAGATCATGGAGACCTTTGAAAGCGGCGGCCACGCCTATCATGCGACCATGCCCACCGACGCGCTGGCAGCCTTGCGTGACGTGATGCGCGAAACCGAAAACTACGGTTTCGAGCGCGTACGCCAGGAGCAGCTCGAAGTCGGCCTGCGCGTGCGGGCATTGCTGACCGGCAAGGGCTTCAGGAGCGTCGCCGCCGAGGGCTTCCAGGCGCCGGGCGTCGTCGTCAGTTACACCGACGATCCGGAGATCCAGTCGGGCAGGAAGTTCGTCGCCATCGGCGTCCAGACCGCGGCCGGCGTGCCGCTACAGTGCGACGAACCGGCCGATTTCACCAGCTTTCGCATCGGCCTGTTCGGCCTCGAAAAACTGCACAATCCCGACCGCACGGTGCGCAACCTCGCCGATGCGCTTGATGAGGTGACGCGTGTGAGCCCGCAGCCGGGGGCCTGAGACCTTGCCAACGCTCAACTGGATCGGTAAGGATGCCGTCGTCAGGCATCACCAGGACGTGCCCTTCCGTCCGATCGAATTGGCGGCCGATCTAATCTGCACTGCCGCCAAAGGCATGGGTGCCCGTGCCACGCGTGAGGGCATCACCTTCAGGCAAACTCTCTACGCGCTGGATACATAGATGAAGAATCCTTTCGAATCGGCAAGAAATCCCGACTTGCGCGGTTCATGGGACGCGCTGCTGCGTGCGGCCAAGGCGGCGAGAAGAACCGCCATCCTCACCAATACCGATCTGATTGTTTCAGAAGATGGAAGGACACGTCGCATCAAGCCGGCCGACCTGCAAGAGGTCGCTTCGGCAGGCCAGGGGAGCAATCCAGTGACGGCCCATGATGCATGCACGCCTGGATTGGCTTGATGAATGGCCATCCGGCAATCGCGGCAGGTGAGGCCCGTGCGGGAATCGATGCGCTATATCTGTGCTTGCGAGAGAGGCTGGGACGCGATTGACGCGCTGTTGCCGTGAGCCTCGACTACGCCACCCTTGACCTGCTGCGCCAGAGCCACCCGGCCTGGCGTTTGCTGCGCTCGGAGCACGCGCCGCTGGTGGCGAGCTTTCTGCAGCGCGTGTTCATCGCACCGAATGTGCGGGTGATGGCACAGGCCGACCTGGCCGAAGCACTTGAAGACGAGCTGTATGCGCTGCGCGAGCGCCGCGGCGGCGACGCCTTTCCGAAATCGGCGCTCGATTACCTCAACGACTGGGCGGCGAACGACAAGGGCTGGCTGCGCAAGTACTACACGCAGGGGTCGGACGAGCCCCATTTCGATCTGATGCCGGCGACCGAGAAGGCGATCGCCTGGCTGGCAACGCTCGCCGAACGCAGCTTCGTCGGCACCGAGTCGCGCCTGCTGACCCTTTTCGAGTTGCTCAAGCAGATGAGCGAGGGCAGCGAAACCGACCCGCAGGCGCGCATCGCCGAATTGCAGCGCCGGCGCGACGAGATCGATGCCGAGATCGCGCGCGTCCGGTCGGGTGACCTGCCGATGCTCGACGACACCGGGCTGAAGGATCGCTTCCAGCAGTTCACGACGCTGGCGCGCGAATTGCTGACCGACTTCCGCGAGGTCGAGCACAATTTTCGTGGCCTCGACCGGCGCGTGCGCGAGCGGATCGCGCTTTGGGAAGGCGCCAAGGGTGCGCTGCTTGAAGAAATCATGGGCGAGCGCGACGCGATTGCCGACTCCGACGAGGGGCGCAGCTTTCGCGCCTTCTGGGATTTCCTGATGTCGAGCCGCCGGCAGGAAGAGCTGACGGCGCTGCTCGAGCGCGTGCTGGCGCTGGCGCCGGTGCTCAAACTGCGGCCCGACGTGCGTACGCGGCGGGTGCATTACGACTGGCTGGAAGCCGGCGAGCACACGCAGCGCACGGTCGCCCAGCTCTCGCAGCAGTTGCGCCGCTTTCTCGACGATCAGGCCTGGCTCGAGAATCGCCGCATCATGGACATCCTGCACGGCATCGAGGCCAAGGCGCTGGCGCTGCGCGCGACGCCGCCGACGGGTGCGGTGATGAGCATCGCCGACACCGCGGCCGACATCGAACTGCCGATCGAGCGACCGTTGCACACGCCGGCGATCAAGCCGTCGATCGCCGACATGGCGCTCGCGGCGGGCGACGCCGATGTCGATGCCGCGGTGCTGTTCTCGCAGGTGGTGGTCGATCGCGCGCAGCTCGCACGGCACATTCGCCACGCCCTGCAGGACCGCTCACAAGTCACTCTGCGCGAGCTCTGCGAGACGCGGCCGCTCGAACACGGCCTGGCCGAACTGGTCGCCTACCTGCAGCTCGCCGACGATACCTTCAAGGCGGTGATAGACGAAACGGCGACCGAGGTCATCACCTGGCAAGGAATCGGCGCGGACGGTGAGCAACATTTGAAGCAGGCGCGGCTGTCGCGGGTGATTTTCGTCAATGGAGTGAGAACTCCGGCGAGATGAGCCAGCGAGATGAGCCGTCAAGATCTACTCGAATGGCTGGCAAGGCTCGGCTCTTGCCTGATGCAATATCCCGGGCAGGTGTCGTGTGCCGGCTCTTCGTGCCTGAGGGCGCGGCGAGCGATCTGGACGACCTTTGCGATCGAGCCTGGCCGCTGGTACCGCCAGCTGCCGGCCGTTACGGATCAAGCGTCTCGGGGCGCCGGCAGGGCACTGCCCTGGCCATGGACAGGCGGGTTCCCGGCCACCCTCATGCCTCGCTTTCCTCGCCCGCCATTTCCTCTGCCAGCGGGGTGTCGAGCACCGACTGGATGTAGTCGGCCGGCAGGCGGTATTCCTGCGCCAGTTCGGCCGCCGACCTGCCGCTTTGCTGGATGCTCTCGATCCAGCCATTGAGGCCGGTCGAGAGCGAGTGGCCGGCCTGTTCACCGTCGCGCGTGGCGCGTTCGCCATTGGCGACTTCGTACTTGTTGCTGTAGCCGCGCGGGGTGATCATCAGGCCGTGGCGAACGAAGGTGTTCGAATTGCCGATCAGCACCGTGGTCAACATGCCGATGTCTGCTTCGGACATTTTTTCCAGGGTGGTGAATTCGATGCGCTGCTTCGGGCGATAGGCCGACTTGACGATGGCCACCGGCGTCTGCGCGTCGCGATGGCGCAGGAAGATGCGTTGCGCCTCGGCGATCTGCCGGGTGCGCCGCCCGCTCTTCGGGTTGTACAGCGCGACGACGAAATCGGCGTAGGCGACG
The DNA here is from genome assembly GCA_017302435.1 of Candidatus Accumulibacter necessarius. GTDB lineage: Bacteria > Pseudomonadota > Gammaproteobacteria > Burkholderiales > Rhodocyclaceae > Accumulibacter > Accumulibacter necessarius. The sequence goes on along the minus strand of JAFLDL010000026.1, from coordinate 10,958 downwards.
GCATCGAGCCGGCGGGCGATGCAGGGCCATGGGGTCAACAGGTCGGACAGCGAGATGGCGCAGAAGTCGTGCGTCAGTGGCGCGCCGACGAGGGCGGCGCAGGTGTTGAGCGCCGAGGCACCGGGGACGATTTCCACCTCGATCGCCGATTCCGGCGTCCAGCCGGCCTGGAACAGCACCTCGAAGGTGGGGCCGGCCATGCCGTAAACGCCAGCGTCGCCGGACGACACGATAGCCACCTTGCGACCTTGCCGCGCCCGTTCGAGGGCCTCGATGGCACGGTCGAGTTCCTCGGTCATCGACTTCCGGACCACTTCCTTGCCGGCCAGCAGGTCGGCGACCAAGCGGATATAGGTGACGTAGCCGATCACCGTGTCGGCCTCGGCAATGGCCTCCCGGGCGCGTGCGGTGAGGTGGCCGAGGCTGCCCGGACCGAGGCCGACGAGCATGATCTTTCCTGTTTTCTGCGGCGAGTCCGGGCTGGCGTTCATGCGGCAATCCTTGCGATGGAGACGGTGGCGTTGCGGCCATCGGGGCCGCGCAGCTTGTATTTTTCGACGATCAGGTGGCTCGGGCCGGCGCCTGCGGCGAGCAGCGCCGCGGCCTCCGAGACCGACGGCGTGCCGGTGTGCCGGCGCACGATCTCGGAGGGGTTCGGCACTTCGACGGCAGCGAGTTCGGCCGCCGGGTGAAATCGGATGCGCCAGCCATGCTGCCCGGCGACGTCCGCCAGGCCTGGCTCGTCGGCCTTGAGGTCGATCGAGGCAACGGCGACGACGTCGGCCAGCGAAGCGCCGCAGGTCGCCAGCGCGTCGGCGATGGCCTGGGCGATCGTGGCGGCCGGCGTGCCGCGGTCGCAGCCCAGGCCGAGCGCTACCGGCCCCGGCGGCGTGGCGAAAGAATTGCTCATGCGGTCGGCGGGCGATAGGTGACGCAGCGGCCGGCCAGTCGCGCCGCCCAGTCGGCGGGCATGGCTCGCCGGCTGATCCAGAGCACGGCGGCAAAGCGCTCGAGCGCGACGTCTTCGAGCCGCGCGAAGAGCGTCACGTTGGCTGGCAACGGCCCCTTGCGGCCGTTGGCATGGTTGGCCCACCAGTCCGCGCCGCCCGCTTCCTGGACCAGTGCCACCGGCTCGTCATTGACCATCGCCGCGCTGCAATGGAGCAACTCGCCGTGCGTCGCGTCGAAGGTCCAGCCGAGCTCGCGGCCGAGGAGGTCGACGGCGATCGTGGCGCGGGCGTCCGAGGCGGTCGTCAGCACGGCGGTTGCGCCAAGCGTCGTGGCGAGATGCCCGGCGAGCGAATTGGCACCGCCCAGGTGGCCGGAAAGCACCGGAATGGCGAACCTGCCGGCCTCGTCGACCACTACCACCGCCGGATCGGTCTCCTTGCCCTGCAGATGCGGCGCGATCAGGCGGACGACCGCGCCGAGCGAGACGAGGGCGACGATGCCGTCAAAGTTCGCGAACAGCGCCGGCACCTGGTCGGCGACCTTGCCCTGGTAGCAGTGGGCAGCACCGGCGGCAGCGCTTTCGGCTTCGACGCGGAACTTCTCCGGGGCGAAGAGCTGCGCGCCGGGCAGTGCGGCGACGATCCGGCCGGCCAGAGCGATGCCATGACGGGTGATCGAAACGACGGCAACTTTCATGGTCGGCGGCAGGCTTTCGCGCAAGTCAGTCGGTCGCCGCGGCAGCTGCGGCTGCCTCCCGGCGGCTGCGGCAGCCACGGCGCAGGGCCCCGCGTTCACGCTTGGGGTTCTGGACCAGCATCAGGGACAGGTAGTTCACCTTGCTCCCCTGCAGGCTGGCGAGGTCGCGCACGATCCGTTGCTCCGGCGATCCGACCTTCTCGATGAAACAGGAAGTGGCCAACAGCCCGCGCCGTTCGAGCAGTTCGATGATCTCGTCCACCAGTGGCTTGACCTTGAGCAGGGCGAGCGTGTCGAAGTCGTCGAGCAGGTGGTCGATCACCTCGATGCCATAGGCGGCGGGAATGATGGCGAAGGTCTCGTCTTCCTCTGCGAGCGGCGTGCCGGTCGCGGCGGCAGCGGCGGCGAAGGAAGATACGCCGGGAATCGTCTCGACCTCGACTTGCGGGGCCAGGTCGAGGACGACGCGCGCGAGATGGCCGAAGGTCGAGAAGGTCGAAGCGTCGCCCTCGACCAGGAAGAGCAGGTCGCGACCTTCGGCGAGCAGCTCGACGGTGCGGTCGGCGGCGCGCATCCAGGCCCTGGCGAGGATCTCTGCGTCGCGGGTCATCGGGAAGATCAGCTCCTGGGCATCGGCCGGGATGCTCAGGCCGCCGCGCTCGACGATCGACAGCGCGTACGACGATTCTTCGGCCTTTTTGACCGGGTAGAGCCAGCGGGCGTCCGATTGCAGCGCCGCCCAGGCGCGGCGGGTGATCATTTCGGGGTCGCCGGGGCCGAGCGAGGCGCCGATCAGTTTGCCGTAGCGAGGTACATCGGTCATGCGCTTTCCTTGTGTGCGTTTCGGGCAGCAACGATCCAGACCGGGTTCTGCGCCGCCAGGCGGTGCATGTCGAGAATCGGCTGGCTGCGGCTGGCCTGGAGCTGGACGACTTCCCACGCGGCGCCGAGTTCGCTCAGCGCGCTGGTCGCCGTGGCGAGGTTTTCGAGGGTGACGAAGTTCATCACCAGCCGGCCGCCGGCGTTCAGGCGGCTGAGAACCAGGCGGATCAGCGCCGCCAGTTCGCCGCCGGAACCGCCGATGAACACGGCATCGGGATTGGGCCAGGCAGCGAGGCCGGCCGGCGCCCGGCCTTCGTGCAGCGTGTAGTTGCCGATGCGGAAGCGCGCGGCGTTGGCGCGGGCGTTGGCTGCGTCGTCGGCGTTCTTCTCGATCGCCCAGACGTGGCCATGCGGCGCCAGTCGCGCACATTCGAGACCGACCGATCCGGCACCGGCGCCGATATCCCAGACGATCGCGCCGCTCGTCAGCCGCAGCTTGGCCAGCGACACGGCGCGCGCTTCCAGTTTGGTGAGCAGCCCCTTCTCCGGCGTGCGCTGCAGATATTCGAGGTCTTCCCTGCCGAAAGCAGGCTCCGCTGTGGTGTCGGCTCGTTCGACCAGGACAACACTTGGTTCGCTGAAGGACATGCCTGCCGCGTCGACCGCCGTAAGGTCGGTGAACACCGCTTCATCGGGCAAGAGCAGGCGGCTAGCAACCGAGATCCGTGCGTCGTCGGCGTAGCCGGCGGCCAACAGTGCCCGTGCCACGCGCGCCGGATCGTTGGCCGGACTGGTAAACGCGAAAACCCGGCGGTGCAGTGCGATCGCCCGCATCAGCGGGTAGAGGCCGTGCGCCGGCGTCGCGCCGAAGTGCCATTCGCCGGCATCCTGGCTGTGGCAGGAGGCGATGGTCACGTCCTGCCAGACCTTGCGGAAGCGGGCGAAGGCGATCTGCAGCGTCGACGGCGCCGGCAGCACGGTGATCAGCTCGCTGCCGAGCCGCTCGATCAGGGTGCTGGCGATGCCGTGGCAGAGCGGGTCGCCGGTCGCCAGCACGGCGACGCTGCGGCCGCTGGCCAGTGCTTCCCTGATCCAGGCCGGGCTGCTGCTCAGGCCGCCAGCCAGGTCGCGGCATTCGGTGGCGGCGGCAAGCTCCCCCCGGACGAGTCGCAGTGTGCGCTCGGCACCGATCACCAGCCCGGCGTTGCGCAGCCTGTCGCGGGCAGCCTCGGAGAGGCCGCGCCAGCCGTCGTCGAGGATGCCGACGACGGTGCACCGCGGGCGAGGGCCCGGGTCAGAGGGCTTCATGCTGGTCCACCCGGCAGATCAGGTGGCCTTCGAAATCGCAGACCAGGGCGGCAAGCCGGTAGTCGCCGGGGTACTGGCCCTTGAGACGGCGGATTGCCTTGCTCGCGAGCTCGCGGTGGAAGGGGACCGTCAGGCCCAGCCTGGACAGCTTCTCGGCGGCGAAGCGGGCGGTTTCAGCGGCGAGGATCTCCTCGACCAGTGCCCCCGGGGCACCGACGGAGCGCGCCGCATCGGCCAGGATGTCGCGGTCGATCTCGGCCCGCCAGGCATGGGTGACTGCCAGCCCCTGGCACATCTTGGTCAGTTTGCCGACCATCGCGCCGACATACACCTCGCGTATCCGGCGCTTGATGGCGGTGGCGAAGGCGGCCTTGACGAAGTCGCCCATCTGCACGAAGCAGGCCTCTTCGAGCGTCGGCAACTGGCGCATGGCGAATTTCTCGCTGCGCCCGCCGGTGGTGAACACGACGCTGGTCTGCCCCTGCTTCGCCGCCACATCGACCGCCTGCACGACGCTGGCGCGGAAGGCAGCGGTCGAGTACGGCCGGACGATGCCGGTGGTGCCGAGGATCGAGATGCCGTTCACGATGCCCAGGCGGGCATTCAGAGTCTTCTTCGCCATTGCTTCGCCGCCGGGCACGGAGATGGTCACTTCCAGGCCGTCGACCGCCAGGTGGTCGCCAGCCACGGCGCGCACGTTGTCGCGGATGTTTCTCTGCGGCACCGGGTTGATCGCCGGGCCGTCGACCGCCAGGCCCAGACCCTCCCTGGTGACGATGCCGACGCCCGCGCCGCCCTGCAGCGCGATTTCGCCGGCACGCTGCGGCAGCCAGCGGACATCGGCGGTGAGGTGGGCACCGTGCGTCGCGTCCGGATCGTCGCCGGCATCCTTGACGATCACCGCGTGCGCAACACGTTCGAGGCCGGCGCCCTCGACGCGGCCGTCGAGCACCGCGAAGCTCGCTTCGCTGCCGTTCGGCAGGCGGCAGACGACGCTGCTCGGCACCTCTCCGGAGAGCAGGCCGCAAGTCGCTGCACGCGCCGCAGCCGCCGAGCAGGCGCCGGTGGTGAAGCCGGTCCGGTTGCCGCGCGCGCGCCGGGTGTCGCCCTTGCGGACCTTTTCGTTCATGCGGCCTGTTGTCTCTGCGCCGCCTCGGCCAGCGAGAGCAGGGCATGGATTGCCGCGACGACCAGCGTCGAACCGCCCTTGCGGCCCTTGATGGTGATCCACGGCACCTCGCTGACGGTGCGCAGCAGATCCTTCGCTTCGGCCGCAGAGACGAAACCGACCGGCATGCCGACGACCAGCGCTGGCCGGACGCCGTGCTCGCGGATCAGGCGGACGAGTTCGATCAGCGCGGTCGGCGCATTGCCGATGCCGACGATGGCACCGTCGAGCTTGCCCAGCCGCCAGGCCTTGCGCATCGCCTGCACCGCCCGCGTGCTGTTCTCGGCGCTTGCCTGTGCGATCACATCGGGGTCGGAAATGTAGTGATGGGTGCTCAGGCCGAAGTGTTGCAGGCGCGGCGCCGAGAGGCCGACACAGATCATTTCGACGTCGGCGACGATCGGCCGGTGGCCCTGCAGGATGGCGGCAAAGCCGGCGCGCATGGCCTCCGGGTGGAAGACCGTGAGGCCGTTGAACTCGAAGTCGGCGTTGGCGTGGATCATCCGGCGGACCAGTGGCCATTGCTCCTCGCTGTAGGCGTGCGGGCCGGCCTCGGCGTCGATGATGGCGAAGGAGTCGCGTTCGATGGCGCGCCCGGCAGGGGTGAGCTGGGCGGTAACGGTGTTGGCGTGCATGGCGACTCCGTGCGTTCAGGCAGGTTGGTGGGAATGGCTGCGATGAAGCGTCTGCGGCTGTGCCAGTCCATCATCGTGGGCATGCGGCGGGTCGCCGCCGGTGGCGGTGTGGCGGTGATCAGGCAGGTGTCCGTCCTCGGCGAGTTCGCGATATTTGCAGCCATCGCATTCGAGCATTCGGCACTCGGGCAGGCCTTCGCCCCCCACCTTGCTGTCGAGCAGCTCGAAAATCCCCTTGTCGAAACCGACGTGCGTACCGAGCGCGAAAGCGACCTGTGGGTATTGTCCCTGCAGGCGCTCGACCTGGGCCTTGATGCGCTCGATCAGCACGCCGGTGAACAGGTAGACCGGTACGATGCAGACCTGCATCATGCCCAGGCGGATTTGGCGCTGGACGGCGGTTTCCAGGCGCGGCCAGGTGATGCCGGTGAATGCGAGGTCGACCAGTTCGTGCTCGTTGGCCTCGAAGATCCAGCGTGCCATCTTGGCCAGTTCGCCGTTGGCGCCCGCATCCGAAGAGCCGCGCCCGAGCAGGATGACGCCGGTGCTGCGCGGATCGGGTACCGCCAGCTGCTTCATCAGCCGCTCGAGCTGGCCTTGCAGAACGGTGAAGATCTGGCGGCCCATGCCGAGGTGGGGGGTGACGGCGAATTCGGTCTGCGGATGGCGCTCGCGGGCCCGGTTCAGCGCTGCCGGCAGCTCCATCTTGACGTGGCCGGCGGCGTTCAGGATGAAGGGGATCAGGAGCACGCGCCGGGCGTCACGGGCCGCCCGGTCGAGACCGTCGTCGAGCAGCACCTCGGCGTGCTCGATGAAACAGACCTCGATCCGCCAGTCGGGATGGCGCTCGCGCCACTGCGCGGCGAAATGCAGGGTTTCCGTGTTGCCATCGCGGTTGCGTGAACCGTGGCCGACGAGCAGGATGGTGGTGGTGGATGTCATGGGCTGGTCTCCGTGGCTTGGCGGAAGCGGTGGGAAAACGACGGGTCGTAGAGCTTGGAACGGGTGAGATCGGGCCAGTCGGCGGCGCCGAGCGTCGGCGAGGCGATGATCATTGCCTGCGCGGCGACCTTTTCGGCCTGGCACTTCTGCTTGATGTCGGCGAGTGTGCCGCGAATGATCTTCTCCTCGCCCGGCCAGCTCGCCTTCTGGACGACCAGGATCGGCGCGTCTTCGGCCCAGCCGGCAGCGCGCAGCGCCTGCTGCACCCGGTGCAGCAGGGTGATCGAGAGGAAGATGCAGAGCGTGCTCCTGTGCGCCGCCAGCGATGCAAGGTCTTCGCCGGCCGGCATCGGCGTGCGGCCGGCAACGCGGGTGAGGATCACCGTCTGCGTCACTTCCGGCAGGGTCAGCGTTTCGCCGGCCGCCGCCGCCGCGGCCAGCGCCGACGAGACGCCGGGGACCACCGCCCAGGCGATGCCGGCGGCGGTCAGCGGCCGCGTCATCTCGATCAGCGCGCCGTAGAGGCCGGGATCGCCGGTCTGCAGCCGGACGACGGTGGCGTGCCGCGCCGCCTGGTCGAGCAGCCAGTCGGTCATTTCCGCCAGCGTCATGTCCTTCGAATCGCGGATGGCGCAGCCGGCGGGGGCGAAGCGCGTCGCCGCCTGGTCGACCAGCGAGCCGGCGTAGAGGATGGCGCCGGCTTCCTCTAGCAGCCGGCGGCCCTTGACCGTGATCAGGTCGGGGTCGCCCGGGCCGGCGCCGACGAACCACACCTTGCCGGCCATCAGGTGGCACTCCGCTGCCGGGCAGACGGCGTTTCGTCCAGGTTCGGCTCTCCGGCGGGCGTTTCGGCTAGCACTGCCAGCAACTGCGGGATGCTGCCGGGAACGGGTGCGGCCGGCAGCACACCCCTGGCGACCAGCGAGCGGTGCAGCTGGACCACCGCGGGCAGCGCCTGTCCGGCCGCGCGCAGCGTCGCCGCCTGTTGCGGCAGTTCCGACGCGGCGAAGGAAGCGCTGCAGCGGCCGCCGGCCAGCAGGTGGATGTGGTCGGCCCAGCGGTAGGCGAAATCGACGTCGTGAGTGGCGAGAACGATGCTGATGCCGCGCGCCGAGAGATCGTCGAGAATGCGCAGCAGCTCGTCCTGCATGCCGGAGTCGAGGCCGGCCATCGGCTCGTCGAGCAGCAGCAGCTCGGGCTGCATGGCGAGAACGCCGGCAATGCAGACGCGCTTCTTCTGGCCGAAGCTCAGATGATGCACCGGGCGCTCCGCCTGCTCCGCCATGCCGACCGCCGCCAGCGCCTGCGCCACCCGCGCACGCACGCCGGTTTCGTCGAGGCCGAGGTTGAGCGGCCCGAACGAGACGTCCTCGAAGACGCTGGCGGAGAAGAGCTGCCGCTCCGGGTTCTGGAACACCAGCCCGACCCGCCGGCGCAGCGCCGTGAGGCCGCTGCGGCTGTAGTCGAGCGCACAGTCGTCGATGCGGATGCAGCCCGCGGAGGGCTGCAGCAGGCCGTTCAGGTGCAGCAGCAGGGTCGTCTTGCCGGAACCGTTGGCGCCGAGCAGCGCATTGCGGCTGCCGCGGCGGATGCCCAGCGAACAGCCGTCGAGGCCGCGGCTGCCATCGGCAAAGACGTGGCTGACAGCCTGCAGTTCGAGCAGCAGTTCGCCGGCCATCAGCCAAGGCCCGCCGCGAGGAGGATCAGTGCGGTGCCGGCGACGGCGGCGAGCAGCGTGTCGCGGCCGGCGTTGGCGAAGCCGGGTGAGAGGAAGCGCAGCGGCCCGCCACCGTTGCGCGCCAGCGCCGCCCGGTGCAGCGCCTGCGCCCGTTGCCAGATCTGGACGGTGAGGTTGGCTACCAGCAGGCCGAGCGAGCGCCAGCCGTGACGCAGCGAAGCGTAGCCGAGGCGCGCGGACTGCGCGGTCAGCGTGTCGCGCACGGCTGCCGCGAGTACGAACAGCATGCGGTAACAGAGAACCATCAGGTCGAGCAGGACTTCCGGCACGCGCAAGTAGCGCAGCAGCCCGATCAGGTCCGGCAGCGGCGTCGTCAGCACGAGCAGCAGCAAGGCCGCCAGCGAGGCCAGCGAGCGGCCGGCAACGGTCGCGATGCGCGGCCCGGCGTCCGGCGCCAGCCCCCACGAGATCTGGCCGGCGGCATCGGTGCCGACGGCAACGAGCAGCGACAGGCTGCCGAGGGCAAGAAAACCGACCGCCGGTGCGGCGACGCGCAGGTACACGCCGGCGGGGACGCGCGCGCCGAGCACGGTCGTCAGCGCCAGCAGCAGCGCAACGAAGGCGGCCGTCGCCGGCGTCGCGGCGACGAAAGCGGCGAGCAGCCCGGCCAGCGCGAGGCTGCCCTTGGCGGCGGGACTGACCCGCCGCCAGCGGTTGCCGTAGGCCGCCTGCTCAATCAGCACGGTCGCTGCATTCGTGCCGGGCGGCCTGGCGCATCTTCTCGCGGGTGACCGCCGCCCCCAGCCAATAACCGATGATGCCGGCGCCGATGGCGGCCTGCAGGGCGAAGAGCAGGGATTCGATCTCGCCGCTCACCGGCTCGAGCAGCGGCGCAAACCATGGCTGGTAATCCGGGGCGATCTCCCCGATCGCGCTCTGTGCCAAGCCGTCAGCACCCGCAAAAATCTCGACCGGCTGTCCGTCCGGGCCGGCGGCCGGCCGCGGCACCAGCCACAGTGGCAACGCCGTCAGCAGCAGCACGGCGGCGATCAGCAACCAGTTCGTGCGCTTCATGCCCGCACCTCGCGACCGACAAACAGCGGCAGGCCCTTCAGTTCGTCGCGGTTGAAGCGCAGCAGGGCGTTGACCACCAGTACGCTCAGCAGGCCCTCGCTGATCGCCAGTGGAATCTGCGTGATAGCGAAGATGCCGGCGAACTTGGCGAACGAGGCAGCGAAGCCGCCGACCGGATCGGGAAAGGCCCAGGCGAGCTGCAGCGAGGTCGTCGCGTAGGTCGCGAGATCGGCGAAGCAGGTGGCGGCGAAGACGCAGACGGCGAGCGGCAGGTGCAGCAGACGGCCGGCGCGGAAGAGCCCGGCGGCGACGAAGGAACCGACGATGGCCATCGAGAACAGGTTGGCGCCGAGCGTCGTCAAACCTCCGTGTGCCAGCAACAGCGCCTGGAAGAGCAGGACGACGAGGCCGACCGGCACCATCGCCGTCGGCCCGAAGAGCAGCGCGCCGAGGCCGACGCCGGTCGGGTGCGAGCAGCTGCCGGTCACCGAGGGCAGCTTGAGCGCCGAGAGGACGAAGGAAAAGGCGGCAGCGACGCCGAGCAGCATCCGCTGCTCCGGCTGCTCGTGCAGTCGCCGGCGCAGCGACCGGACCCCAATGACGACGAACGGCGCCGACGCCAAAGTCCAGCCGAGGGCGTGCTCGACCGGCAGGAAACCTTCCATGATGTGCATTGTGTTCCTCCCTTTGAAGGCCGACGACCCGTCAGCCGAAAACCCCGCAGGAGGAAGGTGGCCTGGATGCGCAGCGGGCGCGACCAGAGACGCCTTCCCGTCACCCCGGGGAATGAGTCAAACGTGTTTTCGGGCCGGTCTTCTGGCTCGCCTTCAACCTTCCCCGCGCCTTCCCGTGCCTGGGCACAGTGGCGGATTGCGGAGTCGTCAGGCTTACAGCAGCGGGGGCTGCGCCGGGATGGGTCACCGTCACCATGGACGGCCATCTTCACCGGCTTCCCGTTTCACCCGCCCCGTGGCTACGGAGCAAGGCACCCGAAACGGGGATGATTATACGTCGAAAGCGTGCGCTGGGGAGCAGCTGCGGCGATCAGGCGGCGGCGCCGGCGAACAGGCGGGCGACCGCCGGCGGATTGCCGGGGAAGTAGAAATGGACGTAGGAGGCGGTGATCGAACCCTGCCGATAGATCGCCTCGCCGTCGCCACCTGCCGGACGTCGCGCGCGACAAAGCGGTGCCAGCGGGGTGTCGCTTTTCGAATAATGGAAGGTGTGGCCACTCAGCGTGCCCTCTGGCAGATCGGCGACCTGCATGCCGAGCGCCGCCAGGCGTCGCTGCATCACCGCCCGCCCGGGCAGCAGGCCGGCCAGCGGGTGCCGCTCGCCCTCCCGGTCGACCACCTCGTCGAACAGGCTCATCATGCCGCCGCATTCGGCGAGCAGTGGCCTGCCGGCGGCGACGTGACTGGCCAGCGCCTGCCAGAGGTCGCGCCGCGTCGATAGCAACGCCGCGTGCAGTTCGGGGTAGCCGCCAGGCAGCCAGATCGCATCGCAGACCGGCAGCGCGTCGCCGGCGAGCGGCGAGAAGAAGCAGATCTCGGCCCCCAGTTCGCGCAGCGTGTCGACGTTGGCCGGGTAGATGAAGCCATAGGCGGCGTCGCGCGCGATCGCCACGCGGCGGCCGGCGAGCAGGGCTGGCAGGGGCGGTGCCGCGGGGGCGGCGAAGTGCACC
>JAFLDL010000025.1 GCA_017302435.1 Candidatus Accumulibacter necessarius | reverse complement strand
CTCCTCTTCGGACAAGACAATCTTCGGGGCAACTCGCATCTGCATCTCCACTCCGCACACAACGTGCATTGGAGACGTGGTATCCAGACAAGTTCCCTCAAGAATGCAACACTACACTAGAAGCGGAGGCAGCGGTGACCGAGTCGGCCGGTGAGCCGAAAGGTCTGCTGCGCGTGACGGCGCCTGCGGATGTCGGCGATCGCATTCTGGCCGACATCATCAACCAGTTGCGTCGCTATTGCCCCAAGGTCAGCGTAGACATGGTGCTCATGGATCGCTATGTCGACCTGGTAGCGGAAGGCATTGATGTAGCCATCCGCACAGGCAAGCTAAAGGACTCGACGCTGATCGCGAAGAATGTCGGAATTGCGCGTTGGGTGCCCTTTGCCAGCCCGGACTACTTGAAATCGGCGCCGCCGCTGGATTCGCCGCAAGCGCTACGTCATCACTGCTGCCTGCAGTTCACGCCGCTTGGCAGGGAAACCTGGGCACTCAACGGCAAGATCAGCGCCGTGATAATTCCCATGTCCGGACAAGTGATGGTCAACGACGTGCGGGTGATTCATTCGATGGTGCTGGCTGGCGAGGGCGTTGCTCTGCTGCCGGTCTATCTTTGCCGTTCAGAGTGCGTCGATGGCCGACTGGTGCGAATCCTGCCGGAATGGCATGCGCACGCCGACCAGATTCACATTGTTTATCCTCGCCAGCGCTTCATGCCGCCCAAGCTGCGAGTGTTTGTTGATTTGGCCTCCCAGGAGTTACGGAAATGGCTAGAGGAATCGTGACTAGACACTCTGATGATGATTGGCAAATATCCTTTGAGAGTCATACCTTGGATACACAACGAACTGGACATAAGCCTGCTCAGGCTGATGAGCGGGCCGGCAGCCAACATGGCCGAGCCACCGGATACGGATAGGTTACCCACCGTTCGCGTCCCGTGAATTTTCGGGGCCGCTATGGCTCTTCGTGGCCGATACTACCGGTTGAGCCCTGCTCCCACAAAGCGGACGTAGGCGAACTGCCAGCCTTCCGGCAACCGCTCCCGAGGCCTAACCCTGGAGGTCGCCACCGGAGTGGCCAACAAATCGGCGGCAGGGGGTTGCGTCAGCGAATTGGGCAAGACGACACCAGACGAAAGCCCGCGTTGTCCACCCGCTCGCCGGGGTCATTCCAGTTACGCACGGCACTGCGCACGGCGTCCGGATTGCCATACCACGACCCCCCGCGCAGTACGCGCGCATCGCCGCTGGTATCGGGCTCGATTTCCTCGGGATGTTCATGTTTGTTCAGACACCATTCCCACACGTTGCCGGCCAGGTCGAGCACGCCTTCGCTCGAGGCGCCCTGCGGATAGGCGCCGACGATCGTCGTCTGTTCGCGTTTACACTCCCCGGCGTTGTCCCAAGTCTCATTGATGTTGGCGTAGCCCGTGTTGTAATCGTCGCCCCAAGGAAAGGCGCGGCCATCGCGGCCGCGGGCCGCACGTTCCCATTCCTCTTCGGTGGGCAGCCGCACGGTGTAACCGAGTTGGTCGCTGAGCCACCGACTGAAAGCCACTGCCTCGTACCAGTTGACGCTGGTGCATGGCCGAGTCGCTTGCGGCCAGCGCGACTCTTCCGGCTTCGTGCGCTCAATTCCTTGCCACCACCGCTCGTCGGCATAGCCGCCGGCGTCGATGAACGCTTGGTAGCGCACATTGGTGATTGGGTGGCGTGCCATATAAAAGGTCGGCAACGTGCGACTCTTTCCGTCCTGGTAGATGTAGTCGCCACCAGGTATTTCGACCCAGTCGATGCCCGGCAGTGCGGCGACGGGCGGGGCGGTGGAAGTAGTCATCGTGAGGCGCACTCGCAGGGATTGGTTGGCCCCATGATACCCGCAGTCCTTCTTCTTCTATGCGCGCTGCCGTACAGAATGATTCGGATTTAATTCAGATCCCTTTGGCAGTGAGCGATGAATTTGCCAGCAAGACGCTCCTGAGCACCACTTCGCATGGATCAGGATGCTGCAGGTCCGGCCGGCCGTAGTTCCTCGCCAACCGCCCCAATCCGCTCCCGCTGCTCCTCCCACACCGCCGGCGGACTGATCGCCAGCTCATGCACGGTGACGTGCTGAGGCAAGGTCTCATCCAGGATCGCCGCCACGATGTCGGGCGCCAGCTTGGTCAGGTTGAGCATGCGGCACATGTAGCTGTTGTCGATCTTCTCGTGGGCGGCCAGGTCGGTAATGGATGTGGCCTCGCCAGACTCCAGCATCGCCAGCCTGCGATAGCCCTCGGCAAGCGCCAGTTGCATCGGCGTGGCGACCAATTCCCAGGGCCTGGGGTGGGCGGCCTCACCGCCCGGCAGCGTGAGCAGTTTCCGCCCGCTGTGGCGCTTGATCTGGATTGGCACCGACCGGGTCACCCTGCCGTCGCTGGCGGCAATGACATCCGGCGCTCCGGTCTTGCGGATCCGAATTCCGTTCATACAAAAGCCTCCTGGCGCTGTTCAGTGGACTCTGGGCGCAGATCCAGAACCACTCGCTCAATGCCGTTGGCGCGCAGGGACACTTCCAGATCGGTGGGAGAAACGATCACCTTTTCGACCAGGACTCTGACGATGCGGCTCTGCTCTGCCGGAAACAACTGGTCCTAGATCGCATCGAGGCGCGTCATGGCGACGATGACATTGGCCTCGTCCAGGGTCGGATCCAGATTGCTCGCCTGCGACAGCAGGTCGCCGAGGACGGCCGGTGCGCGCAGGATGCCGCGCAGTTGTTCGAGCACCGCCGATTTCAGTCCTACCGCCGGCAAGCGTGGCGGACCGGACGCTCCCGCCTGCTCCTCGGTATCGCGCATCGGGATGTAGTACCGATAGCGGCGCCCGTTACTCTTCTTCGTAAAGTGCCACGGGGACAAGGCGCGCCCGTCGTTGCCGAACACGATGCCCTTGAGCAGGAAGGGAACGACCGCCTGGGTGGCGCCGCCGCACACTCGGCAACGGATGGTCAGGATCGCGTGCACGCGGTCCCACAGCCCGCGTTCGATGATCGGCGGGTGCGCCGCCGGAACCCACTGCTCCTTGTGCCGCAGTTCGCCGAGGTAGGTGCGGTTGTTCAGCAATTTGTATAGATCATCCCCTTGTCGATCGGCCTGCCCTCACGGACCTTGCCGTCCTGAGTTGTCCAGGCCTTCGAGGTGACCCCGTCCAGCTTCAACTCGTTGAACAGGGCGGTGCTGGAACCGACTTCGACAAAGCGCTCGAGGATGTGCCGGATGAGCTTGGTTTCCTGCTCGTTCGGTACCAATCGCCGGTTCTCGACAGTAAGAGAGCGGAGATGCACATCAAAAGCTCGGTCCGGTGATCTCAGCGATGGTGGAGCAGGTCCTGCAGCGCAGGGGTCGCGCCGAGCGGGGGCTCTGCGCACATTACCATGCAGAAAAATTGGTTCCGACGGGCAATTCCGTCGTTACGCCAAGCGACGTTGCAGAGCTATGCGTTTCAATGCCGCGGTGAGAACGGGGCCGGGGGTTGGCGAGGGGCTTTCCAGTGCACGCAATGGGGGCTCAAACCGCCAGGCGATAGCTCGCCGGCTGCGCGCCGAAGTCACGATTCCCGCGCTGGCTTGGGCTTACCAGAGCGCCTTGTTCGTTCCTGTCACACCCCCACGACCAGCAGGAAGGCGCAGGTGAAGCCCCTCCCATCCCGTCTGACTGGTGCTCACGGCTTGACCCCAGGCGCGAGGCGCTTACAATCCCCATAAGTACCGCCGTCGAGGCGCTTCAGTCCAACGAGGCTTATTCGCCCCGCATGCGCCAGCGTTGGACCCGGCGCTTTCGGCGCGGCAGACAAACGCTATTCGTTAGGCGTCGAACGAAAGCGTCGCTGGATCCGCTAATCGTGAGTTGCGTCCATTCCGGAACCTGGGAGATATCGCTATGAGTGTAAGGCGAAGGGTGTTCATCAGCCTGACACACGACACGTACTTGGATGATCGGCAGAACGGCGTCAAATGGGGGATCGTCCAGCGCGTGATCGATGCCGGCTACGAACCCCACATGTTCTTCCCAGCCGTCCCTTCTCGCTTTGCGGCAACGGTTCATCGCGAAGTCCCGTGGACGGCAGACAAGGTCAGGGAGGCTGTAGGTGGAGCGGTTGGGGCCGTGATGATCGGATACCCGCGGTGGAAGTACGGCGACGACGCTCATGCGAGCGAGTTTACGCACTACGAGGCCGGCGTAGCCCACACCACGGGAATTCCGATGTTGATGGTGCTCGAACAGGGGATTCGATGGCGCGGCGCCTTCGATCAGAGTTCCGCTCAGATCTGCGAGGTACCGACAGACGCCAATGAGTCGTGGCTGGCGAGTTCGTACTTCGAACAGTGCTTCAGTCCTTGGCGGCGCGAAGTCGACGCACGCTTTGACATATTTCTCGGCTATTCGAGTCAGTCACAGGGTACAGCGAAGAACCTGAAGCGAGTGTTCGTGACGAAGGGAGCGAGGGTCCTCGACTGGCAGGATTTCGGGCCCGGGACGATCCTCGAACAGATCACGAAGGCGGCAGCCTGCTGCACTGGCGGAGTGTTCTTGTTTACAGCGGACGACGTCCTGGAAGGCGACACGGGAATGGCTGCACCACGAGACAACGTCGTCTTCGAGGCGGGTTACTTCGTACATGCGAAGGGCCACCGGCGCGTCTTGGTTATTCGGGAGTCAGGTGGGAAGAGAAGCGCGAAGATGCCCGCCGACCTGGGTGGAGCGATTTACGCCCCCCTGCCCGATCTTGCCAACATTGAAGCGCTTGACCAGCAACTCGACCGTTTTGTGGAGAATCTATGAGGTCGACGGATGCTCACGAACGCATCACGAACTCCACACTTCGATCGTTGCGGTCATTCGTTCGGCGTGCCTTACCTGAGACTCGCCATATCAATGACGAATCTGTATTTCACATCGCTTTTCAGCATTCGCTCATAGGCAGTATTGATGTAATCGATGGGGATCATCTCAATGTCAGAAACGATGTCATGTTTGGCGCAAAAATCCAGCATGTCCTGAGTTTCACGGATCCCGCCGATGAGCGAACCCGCTATCTGGCGGCGCTTGAAGATCAGATTGAAGACGTTGGGTGACGGGTGTGGCTCTGCAGGAGCGCCTACCAGGGTCATCGTGCCGTCGCGCTTGAGCAGTTGAAGATAGGCATCCAGGTTGTGGGACGCCGCCACCGTGTTCAGGATGAAATCGAGCTGGTTTGCATACGCAGCCATTTGCTCGGGCCTGGTGGAAATACATACTTCATCAGCACCCAGCCGCTTGCCGTCCTCGACCTTGCTTGAAGAGGTGGTGAACAGCACCACGTGGGCTCCCATGGCGTGGGCGATCTTGACGCCCATGTGCCCAAGGCCGCCGAGACCGACAATCCCAACCGTCTGGCCTGGTCCTGCACCCCAATGACGCAACGGAGAGTATGTGGTAATTCCAGCACACAACAAGGGGGCCACACTCGCCAGATCCTTTTCGGTGTGTTTGATGTGCAAAACAAAGGACTCCTTGACGACGATGGTTTGCGAATAACCTCCGTAGGTATTCTCACCGCCAAAAACCGGGCCGTTGTAAGTTCCAGTGAAACCACTCTCGCAGTATTGCTCTTCGCCAGCATGGCAAGAATAGCAATGCCCACAGCTGTCGACCATGCAGCCCACGCCCGCCAGGTCTCCTACCTTGAAGTTGTGAACCTTGTCGCCTACGGCGACCACTCGCCCAACGATTTCGTGTCCGGGGACTGAAGGATACAAAGTGTTGTGCCACTCCCCGCGAGCCGTGTGCAAATCCGAGTGACAAACGCCGCAAAACAAGATCTCGATCTGCACATCTTCGGCACCGGGGCTGCGGCGGTCCAGTTCGAAAGGGGCAAGGTCGCTCGTCGAGCTTTGGGCTGCGTAGGCTTTGGTTTTGATCATGACTCAATCCTTTGTGCAATGTTGGAGGTAACAGCCGGTTGGCGTTGCCCGACAACTGTTTAGAAAACAGGGTTTTCGGCTCTTTGATAAAAGGACCTGGCCTGTCTGGAACTGCCAGTAATGCCCAATGGTACCGCGTCTCCAAAACCAAGTTCAACGCGTGGCCCGAGTCGTTGAGAAGACGTTCAACCTGCGCTATCTCGGCCAGTACGACTGGGGTCTTTTCGAGGCGCGTGCGTATGACGAGAAGGTCAACCCGCTTTTCATGGATTTCGGCCCCGACAAGCGGTTTTGGTACGGCCCTGGCGCGCTGCCGGCAGGTTCCGGAGGTGACAACGCGGTCAACTGTTCGACATGTTCCCCGACGGCCGGATCCCGCACGGGGAACGGCGCCATGGTCGGATGCGCGGTCGGCATGCCGATGTACACCAAAAAGCAGCAACACCGGCGTGAACGTCTAGGCGGAGGTCAATCTCGACGAGCAGAACCTGGGCCACGCCGGCGCTCTCTATCAGAGCGATAACCTCGACGACTGGTGGCCACCGTCAGGTGCGATGATGTGGCCCGGCACCTTCGACAACATCAACGATGGCACGCGCGACCGCCTCGGGCTGTTCGGCGAGTAGGAGTCGCGCATCAACACGCAATGGCTGACCCTGCTCGGTGCGCGCTATGAACGGGTCAAGACGGACGCTGGCAATGTTCGGGGCTACGACCAGAACACGAATGGCATGGGAATGATGGTGAACAACCAGAAGAAGGATGCCGCCGCGTGCAACGCCCAAGACCGCGAACGTACCGACAACAACTGGGAGCTGACAGCGCTCGCCCGCTGCACGCCGGACGCCAATGGCGACCTCGAATTCGGCATGGCGCGCAAGGTGAGCTCGCCCAACCTCTGCGAGCGCTATACCTGGTCGATGGCTGCCGTCATGAACAACTTGGTCGGTGACGGCATTGGCGACTTCGGCAATATCAATCTCAAGCCGGAACAGGCGCACACGGTTTCCGCCACCTTGGACCTGCATGCCGCCGACCGCCGCTGGGAACAATTGCGCGTCACGCCCTACTACACGCGCGTTACCGATTACATCGATGCCATTCGCTGCCCGGTGGGCGCATCCTGCGCGCTGGCCAACGGGACGACGACCAATCAGTTCGTCGTGCTCCAGTACGCCAACCAGTCGGCCGAGCTTTACGGTCTGGACGTTTCCGCGCGTATGCCGCTCGCCTCGTTGGCGTGCTCTCCTACACTCACCGCGAGAACCGCTACACCGGCGACAACCTCTACAACATCATCCCGCTCAATCGCAAGCTCGCGCTGACGCACGTGCTGGGTGGCTGAAAAGGCGAGGTCGCGGTTGCGGGGAAAGACGACGTGTCCGACGTGCGCAACCAAACCAAGACAGCGGGTTACGGGCTGATCAACCTGCGCGGCAGCTACACCTGGAAGCAGGTGCGATTCGACCTTGGCGTCGACAACCTGTTCGACAAGTTCTATTCGCTGCCGCTCGGAGGTGCCTACGTGGGTCAAGGAACAACAATGGCGCTTAACCGGGGGAGAGGCAACCCTGCATGGGGAACCGCGGTTCCCGGCATGGGTCGCTCGATTTACACCGGCCTGACATTAAAGTTCTGATCAGGTCAGCCAGTTTCTTTGGTCAGGAAAGCCCCAGCACATGCCGGGGCTTTCGAGTTTCCAGACTTGGTGGAAACACGCCCGTCGCTCCGGCGCATCCCACATAGGACAAGGCGCCGATTTTGCAGCAGGGAGTGCTGATGTTATCGTTCCCGGCGCGGCAGCCGTTCGCCACAGCTTCTCGGGAGCGATACCGAGGAAAGCGGACTGAATGGTCAGAGGGCAGGGGTCGACACCCGCGCCGCCCGCGGAATCCCGAGCCCAGGAGAACCCATCATGAGTGATGATTCGATCAGCGATCCAGACCGGCGACGCCGCCAGGTGGTGGTGGGTCTCTGCCTGCTCGGCGGTGGCGTCGGCGCCGCTCGGTACCTGACTGAAAGTCCCGGGCCGCCAGCCGGCAATCCGGTTAGCGGGGAGTTCTCGGACCTGCCGCCGGGAGAACTCCGTGTCCTCGATTGGCAGGGGCGCACGCTTTGGATCCTGCGGCGAACAGCCGAGGAAGTGATGGCGTTGGCTGACCACGAAAGCGGGCTCATCGATCCACACTCCGAGCATTCGCTGCAACCGGAGAACTGTCGCAACCGTCATCGTTCGCTGCGTCCCGACATCTTTGTCGCCATCGGACAATGCACCCACCAGGGCTGCACCCCGCAGCTACGAGGCGGGGCGGGGGCCCACCGCGAGTTTCTGTGCCCCTGCCACACCTCGAAGTTCGACCTTGCCGGCCGCGTTTTCCGAGCCGGCCCGGCGCCAGCCAATCTGGCGATACCGGCGTACCGGCTGGAGGGCGACAGCGGCCTGGTGATCGGCGAGGGCTGAGAGCAGGCGCGCTTGCGCCGCCGTGTTATGCTGTCGGTCAGGGTTTTTAGCGCCGTTCTTGACAGGAGGATGTCATGTCGCCTTTTGCCCCACCCACCCCCAGTGCGAATCCCGCCCTGGACGGCGAGCACCGCGTTCAGGTGGCCTTGATCAATGCCCTGTGCGCTGTCGTCGAGGACCGTGCCACGGGCGAGGAGATTGGCCGTCTCCTGGAGCGGCTGGTGGATTACAGCAAGGCGCATTTTCTGTCTGAAGAACTGTTGATGCGGCTCGACAGCTACGATGGTTTCGACGAACATGTCGAGGATCACGCCGACATGCTGGACGCACTTGCCGCCATCGTCGACACCCATCGGGTCGGCCGAACGGAACTGATACCTGGGCAGGCGCGCAGCATGCTGGCCTTCCTGGTCAGGCACATCGAGACCCGCGACGCAGCCTATGCCAACGCGCCGCACGATTGAACATGGCGGCAGACGCAAGGCGCTGCCTTGACAATGGAGTCCCTGGCGAGTAGATTCGGGCGCTTGCCCCGGACTGGCCCGGGGTGGGCGCCGATTTGACATCACGATTGCGGGCGCGTTAGAAATTCCGCTAAAGCGAGGCCCCCACCAAGACCCGTCGAGCTTTGCGCCGACGGGTTTTTTGTTTTGCAAAAGCCACACCAGACGAGTGTAGAAGTAAAGGAATATCCATGCAGCCTGACCGTACCGCCGAACTCAAAGACCGTCTCGAACAACACATCCTGGTGCTCGACGGGGCAATGGGAACGATGATCCAACGCCGGAACCTGCTGGAGTCCGATTACCGCGGCAGCCGTTTCGCCACCCACGCGCACGACCTCAAGGGCAACAACGACCTGTTGCTGATGACTCGTCCCGACATCATCCGGGCGATCCATGCCGAGTATCTGGCGGCCGGCGCGGACATCATCGAAACCAACACTTTCAACTCGACAAGGGTTTCGCAGGCCGATTACCACCTTGAAGCCATTGTCCATGAACTCAACTTTGCTGGCGCCCAACTGGCGCGTGCGGTCTGCGACGAGTTTACCGCCCGCAATCCCGGCAAGCCCCGCTATGTCGCAGGCGTTCTCGGGCCGACCTCGCGCACCGCGTCGATTTCACCGGACGTCAACGACCCCGGCTACCGCAACACGAGCTTCGACGAACTCGTCGCCAACTACGCCGAAGCCATCTGCGGGCTCTGCGAAGGCGGCGCCGACATGCTGCTGGTTGAAACCGTCTTCGACACGCTGAACGCCAAGGCGGCGCTGTTCGCCATCGAACAGCATTTCGAGGCGGTCGGTCGGCGCTGGCCGGTGATGATTTCCGGCACGATCACCGACGCCTCGGGACGGACGCTGTCGGGGCAGACCGCCGAAGCGTTCTGGAACTCGCTGAACCACATCCGTCCGCTGAGCTTCGGCCTCAACTGCGCCCTCGGTGCCCGCGAACTGCGCCAGTACGTCGAGGAGTTGTCGCATCTCTGCGATTGTTTTGTTTCGGCACACCCGAATGCCGGCCTGCCCAACGCTTTCGGCGGCTACGACGAAACGCCGGAGCAACTGGCGGCGGAAATCGCCGACTGGGCAAGGAAGGGATTCGTCAACATCGTCGGTGGCTGCTGCGGCACCTCGCCGGCACACATCGCCGCCATCGCCGATGGCGTTGCCGGCGTCAGGCCGCGCCGCGTGCCACTGCTGGAGAGGAAGCTGCGCCTGTCCGGTCTCGAACCTTTCAACGTTGGCCGCGACTCGCTCTTCGTCAACGTCGGCGAGCGGACCAACGTCACCGGTTCGCGGGCCTTCGCCCGGATGATTCTTGAAGGCCGTTTTGACGATGCGCTGGCAGTCGCCCGCCAGCAGGTGGAAAACGGCGCGCAAGTAATCGACATCAACATGGACGAGGCGATGCTCGATTCCAGGGCGGCGATGGATCGCTTCCTCAAATTGATCGCCAGCGAGCCGGACATCTCGCGGGTGCCGATCATGATCGACTCGTCGAAATGGGAAATCATCGAGACCGGCCTCAAGTGCATTCAGGGCAAAGGCATCGTCAACTCGATCTCGATGAAGGAAGGTGAGGCCGAGTTTCTTCGCCAGGCCAGGCTGGCGCGCCGCTATGGTGCCGCCGTGGTGGTGATGGCCTTCGACGAGGCCGGGCAGGCCGACACCTATGCCCGCAAGACCGAGATCTGTGCCCGCGCCTACCAGTTGCTCACCGAGCAAGCGGCTTTCCCGCCCGAGGACATCATCTTCGACCCGAACATCTTCGCCATTGCCACCGGCATCGAAGAGCACAACAACTATGCCGTCGACTTCATCGAAGCCTGTGCCTGGATCCGCGCCAGATTGCCGGGAACGCAGATTTCCGGTGGCGTCTCCAACGTCTCCTTCTCCTTCCGCGGCAACGATCCTGTACGCGAAGCAATCCACACCGTGTTCCTCTACCACGCGATTCAGGCCGGGTTGTCGATGGGCATCGTCAACGCCGGCATGCTCGGCGTCTATGACGAGCTTGACCCAGTCCTGCGCGCGAAGGTCGAGGAGGTGGTGCTCAACCGCCGCCCCGACGCCGGCGAAGCGCTGGTCGAGTTCGCCCAGACCGTCCGCGAGGGCAAGGCCAGGGACAGTGGCCCGGACCTCAGCTGGCGCGAGCTGCCGGTCGAGGAACGCCTGACGCATGCCCTGGTCAAGGGAATCACCGACTTCGTCGTTGCCGACACGGAGGAATGCCGGGCAGCGCTGGCCGCGGCCGGCAAGCCGCCCCTGTCGGTGATTGAAGGTCCCCTGATGAACGGCATGAACGTCGTTGGCGATCTCTTCGGCGCCGGCAAGATGTTCCTGCCACAGGTGGTCAAGTCGGCACGGGTGATGAAGCAGGCGGTGGCGCACCTGATTCCCTTCATTGAGGCCGAAAAGCTGCGCACCGGCGTCAGCAGCAAGGGCCGGATCGTCATCGCCACCGTCAAGGGCGACGTGCACGATATCGGCAAGAACATCGTCGGCGTGGTGCTCGGTTGCAACGGCTACGAGGTGATTGATCTGGGCGTGATGGTCGCCTGTGACAAGATTCTGCATGCGGCGAGAGAACACGGCGCCCAGGCGGTTGGCCTGTCCGGCCTGATCACCCCGTCGCTGGAGGAAATGAGCCACGTGGCTGCCGAGATGGAACGTCTGGGCTTTGCCAGCGGTGCCGATGGCGGCCAGCCGGTGCCGCTGCTGATCGGTGGCGCCACGACCAGCCGCGCGCACACGGCGATCAAGATCGCACCGAACTACTCCGGACCGGTGGTCTATGTCCCGGATGCCTCGCGGGCGGTTGGCGTCGTCACCCGCCTGCTGTCGATCGACCACGCCGCTGGTTTCCGGGCCGAGTTGGCCGCCGATCACGAGAAAGTGCGCGCCCAACACGCCAACAAGAAGGGCATCGCACTCGTGCCACTCGCCGCCGCGCGCAGCAACCGCTTTGCCTGGAACGGCGATGCCGCCTACCGGCCCAGCGCACCGCGCAAACCCGGCATCCATGTGCTGCGCGAGGTCGATCTGGCTACCCTGACCGAATACATCGACTGGGGGCCTTTTTTCCAGACCTGGGATCTTGCCGGCAGTTACCCGAAGATCCTCGACGATGCCGTCGTCGGTCCGACTGCACGTTCCGTGTTCAGCGACGCGCAGGCGATGCTGCAAAAGGTGGTCAGCGAGAAATGGTTGAGCGCCAACGCCGTCTTCGGCCTCTTCCCGGCCAACGCGGTCGGTGACGACATCGAAATCTACCCCGATGAAGACCGCAGCGAGCCTCTGATGATCTGGCACAACCTTCGCCAGCAGCAGGAGCGGCCGGCTGGCAAGCCGCACTATTGCCTGAGCGATTTCGTCGCCGAACGCGGTACGCCGGACTGGATCGGGGCCTTTGCCGTCGGCGCGGGCTTCGGCATCGAGGCCAAGCTCGCCGAGTTCGCCACCGCTCATGACGATTACCATGCGATCATGTTGAAGGCGATCGCCGACCGCCTGGCCGAAGCCTGTGCCGAGTGGCTGCACGCGCAGGTACGACGAGACTACTGGGGTTACGCCAGCGACGAAGTACTCGATCGCACGGCGCTGATCCGAGAGGAATACCGCGGCATCAGGCCAGCCCCCGGTTATCCGGCCTGCCCCGATCATACGGCCAAGCGCGCGCTGTTCGAGTTGCTCGAGGCGCCGCGAAACGCTGGCATGGGCTTGACCGAGTCCTTCGCCATGACGCCGGCGGCAGCGGTTTCCGGCTTCTATCTGGCGCACCCGCAAGCACGCTATTTCGCCGTAAGCAAGATCGCTCGTGACCAGCTCGACGACTGGGCGCAGCGGGCCGGCTTCAGTATTGCCGAGGCCCAGCGCTGGCTGGCGCCTCTGCTCTGAGCCAGCGCACGAAGAAACGATGACCGGCGTGCAACTTCCCGAATTCGTGCGGCGTGACGTCGAGCTGGCTTCGCGAACGGCGCTGGCCCTGCCCGGCAAGGCGGCGTTCTGGGCCGAGATCAGCAACGTCGATCAACTCCGGCAGGTCGTCGGCAGCAGCGCCCTTCGCCGCTTCGTCCTCGGTTCCGGCAGCAATCTGGTGTTCAGCCGCGACTTTGACGGCCTGTTGCTGCACATGGCGATCGGCGGCCGCGAACTGATCGGCGAGGACGACGACGCCTGGTACGTCCGCGCCGGTGCCGGTGAAAACTGGCATCAGCTGGTCACCTGGACGCTGGAGCAGGGCTGGCCGGGACTCGAGAACCTGGCGCTGATCCCCGGCACAGTCGGCGCAGCACCGATCCAGAACATCGGCGCCTATGGACTGGAAGTTGCTGATCGCTTCCTGTCCCTCGAAGCGCTCGACATGCCAAGCGGCAGGTTACTGCGGCTGGATCGAACAGCCTGTCGTTTTGCCTATCGCGACAGTGTCTTCAAGCAGCAGGGCTGGCACCTCGACGCCTGCCGCGTGATCACCCGCGTCACCTTCCGCCTGCCGAAGGCCTGGCGGGCATTGACCGCTTACGCCGAACTGGCTGCCGAACTCGACCGTCAGCAGGCCGCCCGCCCGAGCGCGCAGCAGATTGCCGCGGCAGTGATCGCCGTTCGCCGCCGCAAACTGCCGGATCCAACGGACGTTCCCAACGCCGGCAGCTTCTTTCATAATCCTTTGGTCGATGGAGTAGTCGCCGAGCGACTGCGTCATACTCATCCGGATCTTCCCTGCTACCCGCAGCCCGATGGCCGCGTCAAGCTCGCTGCCGCCTGGCTGATCGACCAGAGCGGCTGGAAAGGCCGCGACCTGGGCCGCGTCGGAATGTACGAGAAGCAGGCGCTGGTACTGGTCAATCGCGGTGGTGCGCGGGGTGCGGAGGTGATCGCCCTGGCCCGAGCGGTTCAGGCCGATGTCCGCGCGCGCTTTGGCGTCGAACTGACGCCGGAGCCGGTGATCCTCTGACTCGCCGACGACGAACGCGAACTGTTCCGGCCTGGCGTTCGTCAGAAGGCCTCGTCCGGGCGCAGGAAACGCCACTGGCCAAGCGGCAGGTCGCCGAGCCGGACCGCACCAATGCGGACCCGCTTGAGCCCGGTGACACGTAACCCGACCAGGTCGCACATTCGCCGGATCTGCCGCTTGCGCCCTTCACGCAGAACGAAGCGAAGTTGATCGTCGTTGAGCCACTCGACCGTCGCCGGCTTCAGCTTGCGGTCATCGAGGCTGAGTCCGTGGTTGAGGAGGGCAAGGCCTTTGGCGTCGAGGTGGCCTTCAACGCGTACCAGGTATTCCTTGTCAATCGTCGAGTTCTCACCAACCAGCTGGCGCGCCACCCGCCCATCCTGGGTCAGTACCAGTAGGCCGGTCGAGTCAATGTCGAGCCGGCCGGCAGGTGCCAGCCCCTTCAGACACGAAGGATGGAAGACCGGCGCGCCGGGCGTACGGTGCTGCGTGTTCGGCTGGATCAGTGTCACCGCCGGCGTGAAGCCCGGCTCTGGCTGACCGGAGACATAGCCCACCGGCTTGTGCAGCAGAATCGTCATCCGGCTTTGCTGGTTCGCTTGCGCTTGATGGTCAAGCGCAATCACCGCTGCCGGATTCGCACGGGTGCCGAGTTCGGTGACCCGTCGCCCATCAACGAAGACCCAGCCACGGGCGATGTACTCGTCGGCATCGCGGCGCGAGCAAAGGCCACGCTCGGCCATCAACTTGGAAATACGCACGCCTGCAGGTGCTGCACTGCTCGCAGGGCCGACGGCCTCCGCCGGTGTTCCAGCACGCAGCTTCGGCGCCGTTGTTGCGACCTTCACCGAGGAACGCGCATTGCCCGGAGCGGGAGCTGCGACCGGCCTCGCCCTGGTCAGCCGGTCACTGACCGCCGAGCGACCGCTACCGACTGCAGCGTCGGACAGCGGTGTGGCGGGTGACCGGCCCAGGGTCTTGCGTGGCCGCTCGGCCATCGCTCAGGCAATATCAAGCAACTCGATCTCGAATACCAGCTTTGCGTGCGGTGGAATCATTTTCCCGGCCCCACGCGCGCCGTAAGCCAGGTCAGCGGGAATGGTGAGCTTGCGGATGCCGCCTACGCTCATCCCGGGAACACCTTCTTCCCAGCCGGCGATGACGTGTCGCCCGTCAAGCGGAAAGCGGAAGGGCTCATTGCGGTCTACGCTTGAGTCGAATTTCTTGCCATCAGCCAGCCAGCCCGTGTAATGCACGATGACGTGCTGACCAACGCTGGCGGTCGGACCGCTACCAACAATGATGTCTTCGATCTGCAGACCGCTCGGTGTGGTGACAATGGGCATTGGAGCTCCTCGTAAACAAAAAAAACGAAGTTTAGCCCAGCATGGCGCCCAACGGCCAGCGGCATCCATCGGGTGGGTACGGCGCGACGACCATGCCTGAAGGAAGATCCCCTCGACAAAAACAGGCTGGTTCCCCGTGAGTTGCCTTGGCGGTACCCGGCTGAACCGCCAGCCGCATGGCTTTCCGCTAAACTGTGCGGCAACACTTGCCGGAGAGGCGGACCCTGAAACCATGATGAGCGAGACTTCTACCGACCTGGCGCGTCGCTTTGGCGGTATCGCACGCCTCTACGGAGCGGATGCACTTCAGCGCTTCCAGCAGGCGCACGTCACGGTCGTCGGGATTGGCGGAGTCGGTTGCTGGGCGGCCGAGGCACTTGCGCGTTCCGCGATCGGCAGGATCACCCTCATCGATCTGGACATGATCGCCGAGTCCAACGTCAACCGTCAGGTACACGCCCTCGACGGCGAGTTCGGCAAGGCCAAGGTGAGCGCCATGGCGCACAGGATCCGGGCCATCAACCCGGCGTGCGAGGTCAGAGAAATCGAGGACTTCGTGACACCGGAGAACGTCGAGGCGATTCTTGGCGGGGCAGTCGATTACGTGATCGACGCCATTGACCAGGTACGCACCAAGGCGGCGATGATCGCCTGGTCGAAGCGATCTGCGACCCCCTTTATCACCGCCGGTGGCGCGGGCGGCCAGATCGACGGGAGCCGGATCCAGATTGCCGACCTTGCTCTGACCATTCAGGATCCGCTGCTCGCGAAAGTGCGTTCCTTGTTGCGGAAGGACTACGGTTTCACCAGAGAAGCGAAGAAGAAATTCGGCATCCCGGCCGTGTTTTCCGGCGAGCCATTACGCTATCCGCCACCCGCCAATGCTTGCCAGCAGCCCGTGCCGCTGACCGGCCTCAACTGTGCAGGCTTTGGTTCGTCGGTGTGTGTGACGGCAGTCTTCGGTTTGCTGGCTGCCGGTGAAGTGCTCAAGCACCTGGCCTGTGGTGACGACTGAGCCGAGAGGACGGGTCCGGGGGGCGCCATGCTGCTGACGCGCTCGCCCTAGCCGATCGTTACCCGATTCTTCCCCGCCTGTTTGGCCGCATACATTGCCTCGTCCGCCCGCTTGGTCACCGACGCCTGGGTATCTCCGGGGCGCAGATCTGTGACGCCGGCGCTGAAGGTGATCAGTTGCCGGTTGTTGTCATGCAGAAAGATGCGCCGGGTCAGCTCGCGCTGCAGGCGGACAATGGCGGTCTTGGCGTCTTCCGCAGGTGTTTCCGGCAACAGAATGATGAACTCCTCGCCGCCAAAGCGGGCGACCGTGTCCTGCGGTCGCATCGTCTCTCGGATGACGGTGGCCAGGTGAATCAGCGCTGCGTCGCCCGCATCATGGCCCAGTGAGTCGTTGAGCTTCTTGAAGTTGTCAATGTCGAGCAGAGCGACGCACAGGGAAGACTTGCGGCGCTGGGCGCGCGCGGACTCCTTGTCGAATGCCTCCTCAAGACCCCGGCGATTGAGCGCACCGGTCAACTGGTCGTGCCGAACCATCGTACTCGCCTTGTCCAGTTCCACCTGCAGCTCGGCAATGCGCTTCTCCGTTTCGCCAACCCGCTGTCTCGCGGCACGCAGGTCGTCACGCGAACGCTGCGCGTTGAGCTGGATGATCTTCGTCTCCCGGATCACTTCGGCAAGTACGTCTTCGAGTTGGGTGATATCCTCGGCCTTACCGATCCTGTCGGCACAGACTTCGATCTTGTCGTGATAATCCGAGGTCGAATCGGCAAATTCGGCCAGATGGTCCACGAAGCCCGCCAGCATCTGCTTGAGGCTTTCCCTGGCTTCGTTGAGGCTGTGCTTGAGCTGGCTCTGCTTGAAAATCACCTCCTTGAGCCGGGTTTCGGCGTCGCCAATCGAACGGATGTTCAAGGGGCCGGAGACGATGTCACGGACGATCTCGATCTGTCCCGCCAGCCAGCGGTCCTCGATGACCAGCTCGCCCACGTTCTCGATCAGCAATTGCAGCAAGTTGAGCAAACCCGCGCGGAGTTCGGCACGATCTTCGGCGAGGATCTCCAGCCGGAATGCGAAGCGCTTGATACCGGCCAACAGGCCTTCGAGCGAGTCGCGTGAACTGGCGGTGCGAATCTTGTGCACCAGCGTCCTGGCGTCGGCGGCGAGTTCCGGTTCATTGGCAAGCTGGGTAGCGATAACCGATTCAAGGGTGTAGGCGAACAGATCGCGTAGCTCGGTCGTCAATTCCCTTGTGCGGAGGGCACCTGGCGCCGCGACTTCATTGAGCGGCAACATGCCGGCTTCCGCGGCCGCTTCCCCGGTCTCGGTCAGGGGATCCTCCTCGGCCACTGGCGCATTGAGAGACCACGATTTCACCAATCCCTGCAGTCGTGCGAACAACAGTTCGCTATTTCCCGAGCTGCCAGCGAGCACGCGCTCAAACGCTTCACGCTTGCGCGCAACGGTCAGTCCAACCTGCTTGTTTTCCCACTGGCGGAGAAGATCACTGAAGAGTTCGCTCCATGGCAGGTCCTGTTCCTTGCCCAACTGCCGGATCAACTCCGACACACCCTCCCGGAGTTCTTCCCAGTTCCTGCCCGAGAGCGCCTGCTCGAAGCGCTTCGCGAGCTTCTGCTGACCGGCCGTTTCCTTGGGCAGCGGGCTCAGCAGAGCCTTCAGCCCTGGCTCCGGGAACGTTTCCGCGGGTTCGCCAGCGATGCCCGCAATCTCGTTGTACAACGCCCGGTAGTTCGCGGGTGAAGGCGACAGTCGCCTGACCGCGAGCAGACGCAGGGCTTCGCGGGCAATCTCCGAAGGGTTCGAGAAGCTTGGCATGGTTTTCCATCGAAATGACAGTCAGGGGGATTCTAACAGGCGGTCCACGCCTGCGAAAGAATGCGCCGGACAGCCTGTGCCGCAGGCTGGTTACTGGCAGAACAATTGACCTTGGCTCAACAGCTCAACGGGTTGCCCTGCCAGCGGCTGTTGATGGGAGGCATCGGCTGGGAGATGCACGGTGGCCCTTGCCGGGAAGGCGGCAAGGTGGTACCCAGGCTTGAGCTTGAGCTATAATCTCTCCGTGCAACAGAGCGTGCCCCCGTAGCATGAAGGTCGTGCAGTTGATTTGTAATCATCAGGCGTTGGTTCGATTCCGACTGGGGGCACCAACAAGAGCAGTCAGTTAGGCCACTCCTTGGGGTGGCTTTTTTGTTGGTCGGCAGCCGAAGCTGGATGCCGGACCATTCGAGGAGCAAGTGATGCGTCGAACGAAGATTGTGGCCACGATTGGCCCCGCCACCGCTGCACCCGGGCCACTGCGCCAATTGCTGGAAGCCGGCGTCGATGTCGTGCGACTGAATGCTGCGCACGCCGACATGGAGACGCACAGCAACAACGTTCGCCGGGTGCGCGAGCTGGCGCAGGTCCTAGGCCGCAATATCGGCGTGCTGGTCGACTTGCCCGGTCCGAAAATCCGTTCAGGCCTGGTGGCAGGCGACGAGGTGGAACTCGTCAGTGGCCAGGAGTTCATCCTGAGCGGCAGCGACGACGGCAAGGGCGATGCACATCACGTCGCCACGACCTTGACCGACCTGGCGCATTGGGTACGCCCCAACGACGACGTCTACCTCGCCGACGGTGCGATCGTCCTGCGGGTGCTGACCTCGGTCGGTAATGACGTGCGCACCGAAGTCGTGCGCGGCGGCACGCTACGATCGCGCAAGGGCATGCATCTGCCGCGCGCCGAGGCGCACGTCGAGCCCTTTACCGATCGCGATGCGCTGGCGCTCGAGATGGCGATTGCTGCGAAGGTGGACTTCCTCGGTCTCTCGTTCGTACGCCGGGCCGAAGACGTCGAGCGCGTACGTGCCATGCTTCCCAAGCGCGGCGTGCGACCGGCGCTGGTGCCCAAGATCGAGACCGCCGCAGCGATCGACAACCTCGCCGATATCGTCCGCGTGGCCGACGCGGTGATGGTCGCGCGCGGCGACCTCGGCATCCAGATGCCGGCGCGAAGCGTGCCGCTGCTGCAGAAGGAGATCATCCGTTTCTGCAATATGGCGGGAAAGCCGGTGATCACCGCCACGCAGATGCTTGAGTCAATGACGCGCTCACCCTTGCCGACGCGCGCCGAAGTCAACGACGTGGCCAACGCGGTGCTCGACGGTACTGACGCCTTGATGCTGTCGGAAGAAACAGCGGTGGGGCTGTTTCCGAACGAAACCGTGCGCATGATGGGCGAAGTTGCCGAGTCGGCCGAGGCCTGGCCGCGCCAACGTGTCGTTCCGGAAGCCGCAGGGGCCGATGGCGACCGTGTGGCGTGGGCGGTCGCGCACGCCGCGGTGCAAGCAGCGGAGGAGCTAGGCGTGGCCGCGATCCTGTGCCCGACTCGCAGCGGTGAAACGGCGCATCGGGTTGCTGCGTTCCGACCCAGGGTCCCGATTGCCGGTATCTCGGCCAATGCCCAGGTGCTTGGTGGACTTTCGCTGGTCTGGGGCGTGCAGCCGCTCGTACTGCCCGAGAACCTCGATGCCAACGAGCAATTGCGACTGGCCATCGCGGCTGCCCGTGCCGCGGGGATCGTACGCGAGGGCGACCTGGTGGCGTTCGTCTTTGGGTCTGCCGGACCGCGTGCCGGCAGCACCGACAGCGTACGAATCGTCCGCGCGTGAAGCGGGGTGAATCAGGCAACCGCCGCCGCGGCAGACGAGCGCCGGGTCAAGCGACACGCGCCTCAGGCCCGACTGACAAAGCCGGCCAATTGGACGTCTTGATCGCACCCGTTGCCCCTGCCGATGTCGAGTCCGTGATCGCGCTCGCACGCCTGGTCTGGCAGCAGACTTACCCCGGGATCATCACCCAGGAGCAGATCGACTTCATGCTCGAGCAGCGTTATAGCCGGCAGCGCCTGCTTGAGGAACTGACGATGCCGCAGGTCTGGTGGGATCAGGCGAGTGTCGATGGCCAGCTGGCCGGGTTTTCGTCGTGCATGGTCACCGGAGGCGGCGAGATGAAGCTCGACAAGCTCTACGTTGACCCGGCCCGGCAGCGATCGGGAATTGGCGCCCGACTCATCGACCAGGTGGTTTCCCACGCCCGGACGGCCGGCTGCCAGACGCTCATTCTGGCGGTCAACAAGCGCAACGAACGCGCCATCGCGGCCTACGGCAAACAGGGCTTCGCCATACGCGAATCGGTCTGCGTCGATATTGGCAACGGCTTCCTCATGGACGACTTTATAATGGCCAGGTCACTGCTTGCGCAGGCTGCACCATCCTGAATGACGATGAAACTGACATTTGTCAAGATGCACGGACTGGGCAACGACTTTGTCGTTCTTGACGGTGTTCGCCAGTCGGTCGAGCTGACGGTTGAGCAGCTGCGCTTCCTGGCTGACCGTCATTTCGGCATTGGTTGCGACCAGGTCCTGCTGGTCGAGCCGACCGGGCTGGCTGGCGTTGATTTCCGCTATCGGATTTTCAATGCCGATGGGGGCGAGGTCGAGCAGTGCGGTAACGGTGCACGCTGCTTTGTTCGTTTCGTGCATGAGCAGGACCTGACGGACAAGCGCGAGATTCGCGTCGAGACCCTGCGCGGCGTGATCGTTCCGCGACTTGAGGAAGATGGTGCGGTGACCGTCGACATGGGTCTGCCGGTTTTCGCCCCGGATCAGATTCCATTTGTCAGTACCACCGACGACCTGCTGCAAGTGCTCCCGCTCGCTGACGATGAAATCGCCATCACCGCCGTTGGCATGGGCAATCCGCACGCAGTCCAGCTGGTTGTCAATGTTGACACCGCGCCAGTCGACCGCCAGGGGCCGCTGATCGAGTCGCATACGCGCTTTCCACAGCGGGTCAACGCGGGCTTCATGCAGGTCGTGGACCGGCACACGATTCGCCTGCGCGTTTTTGAACGTGGCGTGGGTGAAACACTGGCCTGCGGCACGGGCGCTTGCGCTGCCGCGGTGGCCGGGATTGCCCGCGGCCTGCTTGATTCTCCGGTCTGCGTTGCCATGCGCGGCGGCGAGCTGAGCATTGCCTGGAACGGGACAGGCAGCCCGGTTCTGATGACTGGCCCCGCCGTCACCGTCTTCAAGGGAGAGATTGAGTTATGAGATCGGAAGAAGTAGCGCGTTACCTTCAGGAGAATCCGCGATTTTTCGAGCAGCATGCGGATCTGATCGCGAACGTGGTCGTGCCTCATCCGCATGGTGGTCGAACGATATCGATCACTGAACGGCAGATGCTGGCACTGCGCGACAAGAACAAGCAACTCGAAGGCAAGATGGGCGAGCTGCTGCAGTTCGGCGAGGAAAACGATGCGATCAGCCAAAAGATGCACCGACTGGCGGTTGCGATGATTGCCACCAGAAGTTTTCAGTCGGTATTGCACACCTTGAATTTCCACCTCCGTGACGATTTCGCCGTGCCGCACGTTGCCGTGCGTCTCTGGCATCGCCCCGAGGGCAGTGACGAGCTGCCTGAATTTGCCGACGTCAGCCAGGAGTTGCAGGCATTTGCTGAAACGCTGACCCAACCCTACTGTGGTTCGACGAGCGGCTTCGAGACCTCTTCGTGGTTCGGTGAGGCTTCGACCCATGTTCGCTCGCAAGGGCTGATAGCGATGCGCCATGGTGGTGGCACGATCGGGCTGATCGCCCTCGGCAGCGAGGATGGCGAGCGCTTCTACGCTGGAATGGGGACGATCTACCTCGAGCGTCTCGGGGAAATGGCCTCGGCCGCCCTGGCGCGCGTGCTGGGCTGACAATCGGGCAATGACTGTCGAAGCCCGCACCACCAGCGTCAACGCCTACCTGGGCGAACTCGCCCAGCAGCGACGACTGTCGGCGCATACAGTCAGGAGCTATCGGCACGACCTCGAACTGCTCTGCAGTCTGATCGGAGAATTGGCTGGCGACTGCGGCTTCGCCGCCATCGAGGCGCATCATGTCCGTCGTTTCGTTGCCCAGCTGCATGCCCGGGGCCTCGGCGGCCGCTCACTTGGGCGCACGCTTTCAGCCTGGCGAGGTTTTTATCGCTGGCTTGGCCAACACGATACCGTCACGCGCAACCCGGTAGACAGCGTCCGGCCGCCGAAGAGCCCGAAAGCGCTGCCAAAGGCACTATCGCCCGATGAAGCCAGCCGCCTGTTGGCGACCGAAGGCGAAAGCCTGCTGCAGTTGCGCGATCAGGCGATGTTCGAGCTGTTCTACTCTTCGGGCCTGCGCCTCGCCGAACTCGCGGCGCTCGACCTCTCCTGTCTGGAGGATCTGTTGGCGGGCGAAGTGCGCGTCCTTGGCAAACGCAGCAAGCTGCGCCTCGTGCCCGTGGGAAGCAAGGCCAGGGCGGCGGTGTCGCTCTGGGCAGCGCAGCGCAGAAGGCTCGCGACGGCCGACGAAACGGCGCTCTTCGTCAGCCAGCGCGGTACCCGTCTGGGCATGCGCATGATCCAGTTGCGGCTGCACCGGCGTGGCCTGGTGCAGGGGCTGCCGGCGCGGGTACACCCGCACATGCTGCGCCATTCCTTCGCCTCGCACGTCTTGCAGTCCTCTGGCGACCTGCGCGCGGTGCAGGAGATGCTGGGCCACGCCAGTATCGCCTCGACGCAGGTCTACACCCACCTCGACTTTCAGCACCTGGCCGCGGTCTACGATCAGGCGCACCCACGCGCCAGGCGCAAGCCCGAGTAGCAGACACATTGAGCAGGTGCGGCCGTAGCCGGCGGTTGCTCTGCGCAGGTCAGTGCCGTTCAATGTGCGGCAGGCTGTCAGCAGCCCCTGCCAGGGTAATCGGCGGTCGTTCCCGCCTGCTCGGCGCCGGATCGAGCCCGCCGGCGTCGATGCACAAGCCACCCATAGATGAGCAGGTTGATGAGGATCACCGCCGCCGCCATGGCCAACTGAATGCCGCGCGTCAACCCGGCCGGATAGATGACTGGCAGCAGGTAATGCTCAATGAAGCTTTGCTGATAACCGGCTTCGCCGGCCGCCTGACGAAAGCCGTTTTCCAGCGGCGTCAGGGGGCAGATCCAGCCGCTCAACTCGATCAGGGTGCCCCAGCAGGCGGCCGGAATGTGTAACATGGCCAGCCTCGGCCAGCGCAGCACCAGCAAGCCACCGCCAACGACGAAGGCGATGAACAGGAAGTGCACGATGACGACGCCGTCTGCCAGCAGACGATAGCTCATGCGACCTCTTCAGGGATCACTTGCATGCCCTTCGACAGCAAGCAGGGGGCTGGCGCGATGGCAGCGGCCTCACAAGCCTTCATTGAAGCCCCGGATCTGCCTTCGCGCTTTCTTGGTTGGCCGGCCGCGCAGTTCGCTGCCGGGAACCGGTGCGAGTTGTCTTGCTTCCCGGAGCGCCGCACGCCGCGTGCTGCTCTCGGCGGTTTCCGCGTAAAGTTGCTGCGCTTCACTGGCCGGGCGGCGCTGTTCGTTGAGCCGGCGAACGACCACAGTCCAGGGGACCTCACCGGTCGCCACATCGAGGCGGTCGCCGACATGAAGCTCGCGAGCCGCTTTGACGGTATGGCCATCAAGCTTGACGTGACCGGCGGCGATCGCCTGGGCCGCAAGCGAGCGCGTCTTGTAGAAGCGCGCTGCCCACAGCCACTTGTCGATTCGCATGCGCGCCAGCGCAATCTCGGGGCTATTGGTCACGGCTACTCCCGGCTCGGGTGTTTGCCGAGCTTGCGCTGCAGCGTTCGGCGGTGCATCTTCAAGGCGCGGGCGGTCGCCGAGATATTACCCTGATGCTCGGCCAGCACGCGCTGGATGTGTTCCCATTCGAGGCGGTCGATCGACAATGGCGAATCCGAGACCGGTATCGCCGAGTCGCCGCTGCTGCTCTTGTTGAGCGCCGCGACCACCTCGTCGGCATCACAGGGTTTGGCCAGGTAATGGATGGCGCCGAGCTTGATCGCTTCGACCGCGGTGGCAATGCTGGCGTACCCGGTGAGCATGAGCACGCGCGTGTTCGGGTCGAGTTCCATCAGTTTCTCGACCAGCACCAGGCCCGATTCCCCCGGCATCTTGAGATCGATGACGGCGTACTCGGGAGCTTGCGCGTGTGCCTTGACGAGGGCCGTTGCAACGTTGGCGGCGACAGTCACGGCATAGCCCCGACGATCAAGTGCGCGCGCGAGCACCCGTCGAAAAGCGTCATCGTCGTCGACCAGAAGCAGCGTCGACCGCTCGTCGTCGGGTAGTCTCGGTGTTTGTTCAAGCATGGGTGTCAGGCCTTCAGTCGGTTCAGCGGCAGGGTGACGCGGGTACAGGCGCCACCCTGCGGGTCATCGCGGTTGAAAAGTTCGACCCTGCCACCGAAGCGCTCGACAGTGGCGTTGGTGAGAAACAGGCCGATACCGAGGCCGCGCGTTTCGGCCTTGGTGGTGAAGAATGCCTCGCCCAGCCGCTGCGCCGATTCGCCATCGAGGCCTGGCCCACGATCGAGAATCTCGATGCGGCAAATATCGGCATCCCACTGGGCTGAAAAACGAAGCGCTTCGGAGCTTGCGCCGTTGGCGTCTGCCGCGTTGTCGAGCAGGTTGAGGATCGCCTGCTCGAGCGTGCGGTCGGCAGCGATCAGCGGTGCCGGCTGGTCACCGTGCAGGGTCACGCTGACCAGCGCATGCGGACGAATGATCTGCCACTCGTCAAGCAGACGATGCAAGTAGGCGTCGAGCGCCAGCGAGCGCAGGCATTCGTCGCGTTCCTGCCCGGCCGAGGCGAGGATCTGCGAAATCGTCCGCTTGCAGCGATCGACCTGCTCACGCAACAGCAGCAAGTCTTCCTTCAACTCAGCATTGCCGGCATGGTTGAGTTCGAGTTCGCGGATGACCACGGCCATGGTACCGAGCGGCGTCCCAAGTTGGTGCGCCGCGCCGGCAGCGAGGGTGCCAAGGGAGAGGATCTGTTCGTTGCGCAGCGCATCCTCGCGGGCCGCGGCGAGTTCGCGCTCACGCTCCTTGAGGGCGGCCGCCATGCGTGTCAGGAAGAAGGCGACGACGACGACACTGATGACGAAGTTGAGCCACATGCCAAGCACGTGCAGCGCAAAGCCGCTGCCGTGCGCGACGTGTTCTGTGGCAACGCCGGTAGCCCGCGCGAGGAGTTCGTCTATCTGCGCCAGATCGCCCTGCGGCGGCGGCAACGGGAGCTTCCAGAACATCAGAAAGGTGTAGGCAAACAGAGTCAGTATCGCCATCGCCCAGGCGTACCTCGGGGGCAGCATGGCAGCGGCCAGCGTCGGCGGCAGGAGGAACAGCGACACGAAGGGGTTGGCCGAGCCACCGGCAAAATAGAGCAGCACAGCGAGACAGCCGACGTCGATCGCCAGATGACCGAACACTTCTCCCGGAGAGCATGGGCCACCGGTATCAATTCGCCATTGGGTCCACAGATTGACGGCGGCGAGCAATGCAATCACCGCCGTCATCGGCACGATCTCTAGCGGAATCTTAAGCCACGCCACGGCCAGTACCAGCACCATGGCCTGCGTGAGTACTTCAATCCGGCGCAGCGCCACCAACCTCGTCAGGGAGTTGGCGGTAGCCAACAGAAAAGCAGGCGGCTGGGCCTGATGGCTTCGGGTCATGGGTTAGTGTGGAACCTTGCAGCAGTCGAAGCGGCGAATTTTACGCTTTGGTCGCCGTCGTGACTGCAACTGCGCCAATCTGTCGCACAGTGTTTGCGGTGATCGATGGCCGGGCAGCCTGGCAACGCGCTGGTTCAGTATCCACCTATGGCGGGATTCTTCAGCGCCCTGCGCGTCCGTTCAATCTAGC
This sequence comes from Candidatus Accumulibacter necessarius, assembly GCA_017302435.1. GTDB lineage: Bacteria > Pseudomonadota > Gammaproteobacteria > Burkholderiales > Rhodocyclaceae > Accumulibacter > Accumulibacter necessarius. The sequence continues at coordinate 48,458 of JAFLDL010000025.1, read as the reverse complement.
CACCGGCGCATTCTGATTGTCCTTTGCCCTACATCAAAGGCTCGACAGATGGCATGCCTATATTCCCGGTGTGGTAATTGCTGCAGCTTCCAGTGGCGGCTCAGCGGACCAAAGCCTGTCTTGTCGGAGCGGCGGCGCCACCTTTTCGTTTCAACTCAGTCAGGGAGTCATCATGAAAGGACGTATCCTCATCGCCAGTCTTGCCATGGCCGGCATTGCTGCAACCTGGGGCCAACGACGAGCCGATCAAGCCGATCGTCTCCGCCAAGGTCACCAACCCAGCCCTGGTGGAACGGGGCAACAAGCTTTACTTCGACCCTCGCCTCTCAAAGTCCGGCTTCATCTCCTGTAACTCCTGCCAAACCTGGCCATGGGAGGCTCGGACAACCTGAAGACGTCGATCGGCCACAACTGGCAGAAGGGCCCGATCAATTCGCCGACGGTGCTCAACTCCAGCCTCAACGTCGCTCAGTTCTGGGACGGCCGCGCCAAGGATCTGAAGGCGCAGGCTGGTGGTCCGATCGCCAACCCGGGTGAGATGGCGTTCACGCATGAACTAGCGGTCAGTCTGTTGCAGTCCATCCCCGGCTATGCGGCTGAATTCAAGCAGGTCTTCGGTTCTGACAAAATCGATGTCGACCGCATCACCCAGGCCATTGCTGCTTTCGAGGAGACCCTGGTCACCCCGAATTCCCGTTTCGACAAGTGGCTGAAGGGTGACAAGAAGGCCCTCAACAAGACGGAACTGGAAGGCTATGCGCTGTTCAAGGACAGCGGCTGCGTCGCTTGTCGCAATGGTGCCGCGGTAGGCGGCAATTCCTTCCAGAAAATGGGCGTTGTCGGACCGTACAAGGCCTCGAGCCCGGCCGAGGGGCGCTCCGCGGTGACCGGCAAGGACGCCGACCGTTTCAACTTCAAGGTGCCGACCTTGCGCAACGTCGAACTGACCTATCCCTATTTCCACGACGGTGCTGCCGACACCCTGAGCGAAGCGGTCGAAACCATGGGCCGCGTGCAGCTCGGGAAGAAGTTTACGCCTGAGGAAAATGCCAGGATCGTCGCTTTCCTGAAGACACTGACTGGCGACCAGCCGAGTTTCAAGATGCTCCTGCTGCCGCCGTCCGCCGACAACACCCCGCGGCCAACGCCCTTCGACAAGTAAGGAACCGCCTCGTCCCCGAAACGCCCCGGCTTGTGCCGGGGCGTTTCTATTGTAGCCGCAGCAGCATTCCGCAAGCGAATACCTGCCGTTCTGGCTCGGGTTTTTCCGACCATTTCCGAAAAAGTCCCGCCAGCCTCTCGTAATGCGAATGATTCGCATATAGAATAGACGCATGTTGATCAGACCCGCCAATGTTGCGTCGCGAACGTGGCAGCTTCGCAGATTCGTCCAGCAGGCATGTGTGGCCGGGAGTTTTCGCATGAATGCAAAGGACGAGGCACATCAAGGATGGAGGCAAATCACATGAATCCCGGGCAATTGATCACCCTGTTTGACCTGCCAACCGGTCAGGAAGCAATCGTCAGCAGCGCGCCTGTCCCAACAGGCGGCGAACTGGCTGAGCGCGAGCTGGCGTTGCGGCTGTTCGAGATCGGTTTCATTGACGGCGAGCTGGTGCGCGTCGTCGCCCGCGGTTGTCCAGGCGGCGACCCCGTGGCGGTGCGGGTTGGCAACACGATGTTCGCTTTACGCAGATTCGAAGCCGAACGGGTGCTGGTTTCCCCGCTACGTGGAGCGGTCGCATGAGTACGGCGAATGGAGCGTTGCAGCTTGCCTTGCTCGGCAACCCGAATTGCGGCAAGACAGCGCTGTTCAATCTGCTGACCGGCAGCCGCCAAAAGGTCGCCAACTATCCCGGGGTGACCGTCGATCGCAAGGAGGGGCAACTCACGACACCATCGGGCCGGCAGTTTTGAATCCTCGACCTGCCGGGTGCCTACAGTCTCAACGCCGTCAGCATCGATGAGCAGATTACGCGCGATGTGGTCCTCGGCACGCTCGCCGCTGAGCAGCGCCCGGACATGCTGGTCTGTGTCAGCGATGCGACCAACCTCAAGCTCAACCTGCGACTCGTTCTGGAAGTCAAGCGCCTTGGCCTGCCGATGGTCCTGGCACTCAACATGACTGACCTGGCAAGCAAACGCGGCATCGCGATCGATGTGCCCGCGCTGGCGCACGAACTGGGCATGCCGGTGGTCAGGACCGTAGCCATCAAGCGCGGCGGGGCAAGCGAGTTGATCGCCCAACTCGAAGCGGCCGTGCCGGATCATGTACCACACCCACCGGCCTGGCTGCCTCCCGATGTGGCCGACGTCACCGCCACACAGCACGAAGAGCGACGGATTCTTGCCGCAACCGTGCGCCAGCCGGCACTCGACACCCGCCTGGACGAGAAGATCGATCGCCTGGTTCTGCACCCGCTCTGGGGAATGCTCATCCTGGCGGCAACGCTGTTCCTGATGTTCCAGGCGGTGTTCAGCTGGGCCAGCCTGCCGATGGAGCTGATCAAGGACGGCGTCGAAGCGCTTGGCGAGTTTCTCAGCGTTCAGATGCCGGATACGATTCTGCGCAGCCTGTTGGTCGATGGCATCGTCGCCGGAGTCGGTAGCGTACTGGTCTTCCTGCCGCAGATCCTGATCCTGTTCCTCTTCATCCTGGCCCTTGAGGATTCGGGCTACCTCCCCCGGGCCGCCTTCCTGCTGGATCGTTTGATGGGCACCGTTGGCCTCTCGGGTCGCTCGTTCATCCCGCTTTTGTCGAGCTTTGCCTGCGCCATCCCGGGCATCATGGCCGCGCGCACCATCACCAACTGGCGCGACCGGCTGGCAACCATCATGATCGCTTCGCTGATGACCTGCTCCGCGCGCTTGCCTGTCTATGCGCTGATCATCGGAGCGTTCATCCCCGAAACGACCGTGGCCGGCGTGTTCAATCTGGAGGGACTGGTGCTGTTCGTGCTTTACGTAGCCGGGGTGGCGAGCGCCATGGCTGTGGCCGCCGTACTCAAGCTGACGGTTGGCAAGGGTCTGCAGCATCCGCTAATGCTCGAATTGCCCTCGTACCGGTGGCCGCACGCCCGCAATCTGTTGCTCGGTCTCGTCGAGCGCGCCCGTATCTTCATCATGCGCGTCGGCAACATCATCCTCGCGCTGATGGTGGTGCTGTGGTTCCTTTCGTCATTCCCGGGCCCTCCGGATGGCGCCATCGGCTCGGCGATCCAGTACAGCTATGTCGGCATGCTTGGCCGTGCGCTCGAAGTCGTTTTCGCGCTGATCGGCTTCAACTGGCAGATCTCGATTGCCCTGGTGCCCGGCATGGCAGCACGCGAAGTCGCTGTCGGTGCGCTCGGCACGGTCTATGCGCTCTCGGCCACCGGCGATGACGTAGCAGAACAGCTTGCGCCCATGCTGGCGGCTGGCTGGTCATTGCCGACGGCGTTCTCTCTGCTGGCCTGGTACGTCTTCTCGCCGCAATGCCTGTCCACCCTGGCCGTAGTCAGGCGCGAAACGAACTCGTGGCGTTACCCGTTGCTGATGGCCGGCTATCTGTTCTTCCTGGCGTACGGCGCGGCCTTCGTGACCTACCGCCTGGCACTGTTTCTCACCGGGGCGCCTCATGTCTGAAGCACTGATCGCTTATGGCGCCGTCGTCTGGGCCGCCGCCTACATGGGCTGGCGACTGCTGCCGGTCAGCTGGCGCCACGCGCTGAGTCAGCGTTGCGGGAAGCTCGGGCAGTGGATCGGGCTGGCGCCGGTCCAGGCAGGAACGCCAAGCCAAGCAACGCAGGCCCGCCCCCAGGGTGGCTGCGGTCCCTGCACCGGCTGCGCGAGCAGGCAGCGCCCAGACAGCACCGTCATGATCACGACAAACAGGGAAGTAAGGAAATGCTGACACGCACGAATGAAGTTTCCCGCAACTGTGAGCCGTCGATGCTGCCGGCGAACCGCTCTCCTCGACCCATTGGGGTGCCTATCTGCTGGCTGAACAGACGGTCTATCGCGTGCCGGAAACGCCGCGCGACCTGACACTCTTCGCACGCTACGGATTCACCGACGGTCGGACCAGCACGCTCGGCTATTCGGTCAGCGCCGGTCTCAGCTTCCGCGGGCCCTTCGCCGGCCGCGAGAACGACACTTTCGGCCTTGCAGCGACACGCGTCCATGCCGACCCGCAAGGGCGGCTGCAGCTGTCGAGCGAAGCCGGTGTTCCCCTGTCGTCGAACTGACCTACCAGGCGCAGGTTCTGCCCGGAGTGGTCGTACAACCGCTCGTCCAGCGCATCTTCAACCCGGGTTGCTACCTGCCGGACTCGACCGTCGCGGGGGTACGTCTGCAATTGACGATGTGACTGAGAGTACTACCCGCAGGAATGTCCTGCCTGAAGATTACGCAGGCGAAACAACGGTCGATGACTATCGCAGACTGACAAGGTCAAGCAGTTGCCCAATCTACTACTGAAGAAGCGATACTACCTGCCCGGACTGTTGCGAAATGAGCTTCGACAGTGCGGCGATCAGCTCCTCGTCATGACGTGTATCGAGCCAGCGACGACCGTCCCAGCGGTAGTGAAAGCCGCCCGACCGGGCGGCAACCCAGATCTCCTGCGCCGCGTCGTGGCGATTGACAATGATCTTGCTGCCATCGGCAAATTCGATTTCCAGCACCTGGTCGGCGACCATCTCGAAATCGATATCGGCGCCACTTCGTTCCAGACCGGCTTCGATCTGCTTCAGTGCTGCGTCGGCGAGCGCGTTGAATTCGCTATCATTCATCCTGTGCTAACATCCCCCGTTTTGACCTAGTGACCTATGCGGCTATATCTTGCGCTGGCTTTTCTGGCGACCATCACACTTGGCGGCTGCGGTAACCGGGGAGGGCTGACGCTCCCCCCCAAGCCGGCAACAGCAACTGCGCCGGTTGCTCCGACGGCAGTTCCATCGCCGACAACGGCTACCAGTGCCAAGGATCCTAACACGGCAGGAGACCCTGCCCGATGAGTGCTTTCGCCGGCAGGAACGGCGTCCTGCATGCCGAATCTGTCCCACTGCCCGACATCGCTGCCCGGTTTGGCACGCCATGCTGGGTCTACTCGCGGCGCGCGCTCGAGACAGCGCTTGACGAGTTCCAGCAGGAACTGCGCGGCATCGATTCGCTCGTCTGTTATGCCGTCAAGGCCAACTCCAACATCGCCGTGCTTGACGTTCTGGCGCGGCGCGGCGCAGGTTTCGACATCGTTTCCGCGGGCGAACTCAAGCGCGTTCTGGCTGCCGGCGCCGACCCGCGGCAGATCGTCTTCTCGGGCGTCGGCAAGACGGCCGCCGAGATGGAACTCGCGCTGACCATCGGCATCCTCTGCTTCAACGTCGAATCGGCCGGCGAACTCGAACGTCTCAATGCCGTCGCCGGCAAGCTGGGCAGGACGGCACCGATCAGCCTGCGGGTCAATCCGGATGTGGATGCCCGGACGCACCCCTATGTCTCGACCGGTCTCAAGGAGAACAAGTTCGGCGTCGCCTACGAAGACGCGCTGGCGCTCTACCGGCAGGCAGCGCGCCTGGCCAACCTCGAAATCAGCGGTATCGACTGCCACATCGGATCGCAGTTGCTCGATCCTGCACCTTTCTCCGAAGCGCTCGACAAGGTACTCGTGCTTGTCGATCAACTGGCGGCCTACGGCATCGTCCTGCATCACATCGACCTCGGCGGTGGCCTCGGCATCCAATATCGCGACGAAGAGGCCCCGACCGTCAAGGCTTATCTGCTTCCCATGCTGGCGAAGCTCAAGCAGCGGCATCTGCGAATCCTGCTGGAACCGGGGCGCCGCCTGGTCGGCAATGCCGGTTTGCTGCTAACCCGAGTCGAGTACCTGAAGCCCGGCGAGGTCAAGAACTTCGCCATCGTCGATGCGGCGATGAACGACCTCGCGCGTCCGGCATTGTACGGATCGTGGCACGACATCGTTCCGGTCGTGCCTCGGCAAGGGGCTGCGCTACCGTGGGACATCGTAGGTCCGGTTTGCGAATCAGGTGATTTTCTCGGCCGTGGCCGCGAACTCGTGCTCGCCGCCGGCGATCTCCTGGCGATCATGTCGGCCGGCGCCTACAGCATGGCCATGAGTTCGAACTACAACAGCCGACCGCGTGCTGCCGAGGTGATGGTCGACGGCACGCAGACCCATCTCGTCCGCCGTCGGGAGACGGCCGAAGAGCTCTACGCTCTGGAGCAGCGGCTACCGGCTGATGCCGGTTGACGTCGCACAGCGGCATCCCCTTGTGAACGGTCGAGCGGCCCCTGGTCGATCAGCACCAGCGTATCGCCAGACGAGCGCCATTGACGTTCCGCGTCAAGGGCAGAAGGCAGTTTCCGGCCAGGCAACCGACCTCAGAGGTAGTCCACGCTGACATTGTCACTGCTCAACCATTCGCGCAATGCCGCCAGGAGATCGTCTTCAAGGCGGACTCGATTGGCGTCGCCAAAGGCCAGTTCGCAGACCGCATCACCGTTATGATACGCCAGACGAACCGGACACTCTCCCGGTGTATAGGGCGCCAGCAGCGTACGCAGGCGGTGCGCGGCGGCGCGTGCATTGCTGCCGCTGGCCTGGCCATTGAGCGACAGGCGAAGATGGCGGGCAAACCGGCCGCGTGCTTCCGCGAGCGTCAATAGCCGTTCGGCGATGATTTTCACCCGGCCTTCGCCGGCGAAGTCGTCACGCTGCACGCGGCCTTCGATGATCAGCACCTCGTCTTCCCTGATCTTGCTCCGCTCGGCTTCCAGCAGTTCATTGAACACCGAGACTTCGAGCGCACTGGTGCCGTCGTCTATCTGGATAAACGCCATCTTGCCGCGCGCCGTGAACTTGCTGCGTACGCCGACCACCAGGCCAGCCAGCAACTGCGTTTCCTTGCGGGCTTCGAGCGCCGCCAGCGGCCTGCGAACGAAGCGGGACACCTCGGCCTGAACGCCATGGAAGGGGTGGCCAGAGAAGTAGAAGCCGAGTGCCAGTTTCTCTTCATTCAGCTGCTGTCTTTCGCTCCAGCGCGGCACTTCGACGTATTGCGGGCCATGCTCGCCGCCGTCGTCGCTTGCCTCGAAGATATCGAACAGGCTGACCTGCATGGCGTTGCGCTCGGCCTGCTCGGCAGCGTCCATGGCAACGCCGACCGAGGCGATCAGACGGGCGCGATGATCGTCGAGCAGATCGAAGGCGCCGGCACGAATCAGCGCTTCGATCGTGCGTCGGTTGACCAGCCGCTTGTCGGCGCGCCGGCAGAAATCGAACAGGTCCTTGAACGGACCACCCGCCTCGCGCGCTTTGAGGATAGCGGTGACCGCCTGTTCGCCGGTTCCCTTGACCGCTCCGAGACCGTAACGAATCGTGCCTCGGTCAACCGGTGTGAAGCGGTATTCGGAAGCGTTCACGTCCGGACCGAGGATTCGCAGGCCGTTGGCGATGGCGTCGTCGTGAAAGATCTTGACCGTGTCGGTGACGTCCATGTCGGACGACAGCGTGGCTGCCATGAAGGCGGCGCAATGGTGCGCCTTCAGCCAGGCGGTGTGGTAGGTGACAACAGCGTAGGCGGCAGTATGCGACTTGTTGAAACCATACTCGGCGAACTTTTCCATGAGGTCGAAAAGCTGCATCGCCAGCTTCTCGTCGTAGCCCTTCCTGCTCGCCCCGTCGCGCATCAGGTCACGGTGCAGCGCCATTTCCTCGGCCTTCTTCTTGCCCATCGCGCGGCGCAGGAGATCGGCGGCGCCGAGCGTGTAGCCGCCGATGATCTGCGCAATCTGCATCACCTGTTCCTGATAGACGATGACGCCGTAGGTGGGTTCGAGACAGACCTTCAGATCGTCGATGTAGTAATCGATCTTCTGCTGACCCTTCTTGCGCAGGATGAAGTCGTCGACCATTCCCGAACCGAGCGGGCCCGGCCGGTAAAGTGCGAGCACCGCGATGATGTCCTCGAAGCGGTCCGGCGCGAGCTTCCTGACCAGCTTCTTCATGCCCTCCGATTCAACCTGGAAGATCGCCGTCGTGTTGCCATCCTTGAGGATCTGGTAAGCCTTCGGATCGTCGAAGGAGAGCGCTGCCAGATCGGGACGTTCGCCGCTCAGCTTCTCGACGTAGTCGACTGCCAGCTTGATGATCGTCAGATTGCGCAGGCCGAGGAAGTCGAATTTCACCAGCCCGACCTTCTCGACGTCGTCTTTGTCGTACTGGGAAACCACCGAGCCGCCGCCATCGGCCGAGTAGACCGGGCAGAAGTCGGTGAGCTTGCCCGGCGCGATCAGAACCCCTCCGGCGTGCATGCCGACGTTGCGCGTCAGATCTTCGAGGCGGGCGGCCAGGTCGAAGAGGTCTCTGACTTCTTCCTCGTCTTCGATCCTGGCCTTGAGTTGCGGCTCGGCGGCGATTGCCTTGGCCAGTGACAGCGGCTTGTTGGTTTCGACCGGGATCAGTTTGGACAGCTGGTCGCAGAAGTTGTAGGGCAGGTCGAGCACGCGACCGACGTCGCGAATGACCGCCTTCGACGACATAGTGCCGAAAGTGACAATCTGTGAAACCGCCGCCGCACCGTATTTCTGGCGCACGTACTCGATGACCCGCCAGCGGTTGTCCTGGCAGAAATCGATGTCGAAGTCCGGCATCGACACCCGCTCGGGGTTGAGGAAGCGCTCGAAGAGGAGCGCGTAGCGCAGCGGATCAAGGTCGGTGATTCCGAGAGCGTAGGCGACCACCGAACCTGCGCCTGAACCGCGTCCCGGCCCCACGGGACAGCCGTTGTGCTTGGCCCAGTTGATGAAATCGGCAACGATCAGGAAGTAGCCGGGGAATCCCATCTGCACGATGGTATCGGTTTCGAGCTGCAACCGAGCGTCGTAGGCGGGGCGCTGAGTTGATCGTTCGATAGGGTCTGGAAAGAGCTGCTGCAGGCGGATTTCCAGGCCCCTTGCGGCTTCGTGACGAAGGAAATCGTCAAGCGTCACTCCATCCGGCGTCGGAAAGTCCGGCAGGTAGCTCGTGCCCAGCGTAATCTGCAGATTGCAGCGCTTGGCGATCTCCACCGAGTTCTCGATCGCCACGGGCAGATCGGCAAACAGTACCGTCATTTCGTCGGCCGACTTGAAGTACTGCTCCTCGGTATACAGGCGTGGGCGCCGGGCATCACCGAGCATGTAGCCCTCGGCAATACAGACCCGTGCTTCGTGCGCCTTGAAGTCATCACGTTCGAGAAACTGGATCGGATGCGTGGCGACCAGCGGCAATTCCAGTTCCGCCGCCAGATCCGCGGTGGCAGCGACCAGCGCCTCCTGCTGCGCCTGTCCATAGCGCTGCACTTCAAGGTAGAAGGCGCCACGAAAGAGTGCCTCCCAACGTTCGGCGCGGGTCGCCGCCTGATCTCGATTTCCCTGCAACAGAGCTTCCCCGACGTCGCCGGCAATGCCGCCGGAGAGCGCGATCAGTCCATCGACACCGACATCCTGCAGCATTCGGCGGGTGATCTCGGCCCGCCCGCGAACACGCGGCGCAAGATAGGCACGCGACAGTAATTCGCAGAGCTGCAGATAACCCTGTCGCGACCGACAGAGCAGCAACAGGCGATAGGGGCGATCCGGCTCGCTCTCGTTGGCGATGAAGACATCGCTGCCGAGCAGCGGTTTGACGCCCTTGCTGCGCGCCGACGAATAGAACTTGACCAGACCGAAGAGATTGGCGAGGTCGGTCAGCGCCAGGGCTGGCATGCCGTAGCTGGCAGCACGGGCGACGGCATCGCCAAGACGGACGATGCCGTCGGTGACCGAGTACTCACTGTGCAGGCGAAGATGGATAAAGGAGGTTTCAGGCATCCGGCCATTCTACCCCCAGGGGGCTGGCTGGAGGCGGTGATCGCGACCTGAAGTCATGGCGGTTGCCGGCTTCGGCCACCGTCTGCGGGCGCTCACCCACGCCTTGCCGCCGGGCTGCAGTACCCGCCGGCGACCGGGAATCGACCCCGTTTGGCCGGCCTGCAGCAGCCTAGCTATTCACCCAGTCGATGATCGCCTGCCACTGCTCCATGTCTCTCGCCGCGCGCGATGCCGAGAGGTCGAACATCGTCATCCCATGCATGGTTGTCTGCACGTACAGCTGTGTTGTGCGCAGATGGGTGAGGACCGGCAGGTCGTACTTGGCGAGAAAGCGTTCGAGCTCGGCCGCCGCACGGGTACGCGGATCGACGCGCATTCCGACCACGGCAACGAAGGCTTGTTCGTTGCGTACCGCTTTTTCTGCCAGCAGCACCTCGAGAAAATCGCGCGTCGCCAGAATGTCGAACAGCGACGGTTGTACCGGGACGAGGACCCGATTCACCTGTTTGATCACGGTGTCGAGCGCCTTGCCGTGCAAACCGGCCGGGGTATCGAGGATGACGTGGGTGGTACCTTTGGGTGGTTTGGCGGTTTTCCCGGGCTCGATCTCCCAACTGCGAATCGTAGGCAGGACCGATGGCCGCAAGCGCAGCCATTCCCGCGAGGACTGCTGGCGATCGACGTCACCAAGCATCACCCGGTGTCCGCTGCGCGCGAGGTGACCAGCCAGATTGACCGCCAGTGTTGATTTTCCGGAACCCCCTTTTGGATTCGCAATCAGGAAGGATTTCATTGTTCTTGGTCCTTGTCATGAGTCGTGGCGAGCCGGTGAAGCTCCTCACGAACCAGGTTGATGTGCTCCCGCAGAGTGTAAAGCAGATCGCTGAAGGCCAGTGGAATATTGAGTGTGCTGGCTGTGTTCTCGATGCGCTCAAGGTGGGCCACGTATTCCGGATGCTGTGGGGGGTTGTAGTGCTGGCGGAGATCATTTTCGAGGAACTTCAGATCACCGTAGCAACGGACAATCTTCGAACGTACTCGCCAACTGTAGATTGCCGGCGCGAATTTCAACAGTGGCAGCAGGACCATGACCAGCGGCAGGATCATCACGAACAGGCGCTCGACGAGCACCGCCAGCCAGAAAGGCAGATAGCGCTGCAGGAAGGGTGGCCCGGACTGGTAATAGCGCGCGGCGTCGGTCGACAGGGGAAAGCTCTGATCCTTGTAAGCCGGGAATTCGCCGGCACGCTGGAAAAAACCGCCCCTGCCGTTAACCTCGGTCATTGCCTGCAGCAACAGACTGGCCAACGCCGGATGCAGATCGTCGCGAACGATGACATTGGCCGTGGTTGCCAGCAGCGCCGTATCTCGCGGTGGCACATCGCGCACCAGATCAACGACCCCACGCGGCAGCACGACCTTCGACAGAAAAGGGAAACGGCGCAGATAGGCGTCGGCCTGGCTCAAGCCGACCACCCGCAGTCCCGGCGAACGCAGCATGACCTGGACGACAGGCGCTTCCTGAGCGGCGACAATGAAGGCCGCGTCGATCTCGCTCTGCTGCAGCGCCTCGGCTGCGGTCAGCCCAGCCAGCGGCAGCAGATCGGGGCTGTCGGGCTTGATATCGTTGGCCTCGAGCAACTGCAGCGCGAGACCCCGAATACCACTGCCGTCCTCGCCGACGGCGACGCGCCGGCCGGCGAGTTGATACAGCTTATCGACTCGCTGCTCGCCGCGATAAAAGACCCACACGGGCTCGTAGGCCACGCTGCCGAGCGAACGCAGGGGGCCGGGTTCATCGTCGTCGTCGCTGGAGGCCCTGGCACCAATCCCTCCCTGCACGAAAGCAACGTCAGCTTCACCTTTCTCGAGGCGCTCGAGGTTCTGGTGCGAACCCGCCGAGGTCATCACCTCGAGCGTGATGCCCCTCGCAGCCAGCACGGCCGCATAGCGCCGGGCATAGGCATAATAGGCGCCGGCTTCGCTGCCGGTGGTGATCGTTATGCGCCGGGGCGGCTCTGGCGCGACGAACTGATAGGCGACGATGAAACCGATTGCCGTGATGAGGACGATCGGCCATGCCGTCGCCAGCATGTAACGGAGAGCGACCAGCCGGGCACGCAAACGCTCCATCAGGGCAGCAGGATCGTCGATCCGGTATGCCTGCGTGCTTCGAGGTCGCGATGCGCGGTGGCCACTTCGGCCAGCGGGTAAGTCTGATTGATCTCGACTCTCACCTTGCCCGAGCCGACCACGTCGAACAGCTCGGCGCCCAGCGCCACCAGGTCATCGCGCCTGGCCGTATAATGCATCAGCGTCGGCCGGGTCAGGAACAGCGAGCCTTTCTGCGACAGCAACAGCGGGTCGAATGGCGGGACCGGACCAGATGCGTTGCCGAAACTGACGAGCATGCCGCAGGTTCGCAGGCTGTCAAGCGAGCCCGCAAAGGTGTCCTTGCCAACTCCATCGTAGACCACTGCCACTCCCTCGCCGGCGGTGATATCACGTACCCGGCGAGGAAAGTTTTCGTGCGTATAGTCGATCACGTGGTCGCAGCCATGCGCGGCCGCCAGCGCCGCCTTGGCCGGGCCAGAGACGGTGCCGATCACCGTTGCCCCGAGCGCCTTTGCCCACTGGCAGGCGATCAGGCCAACGCCGCCCGCTGCGGCATGGATCAGCACGAAGTCACCAGGCTGCACGCGATAGGTGCGGCGCAGCAGATAGGCACTGGTCAGGCCCTGCAACATCATCGCCGCTGCCGTGCGAAAGTCCACCGCATCCGACAGCTTCAGCAGCCGGTCGGCGGGCAGGCAGCGCACTTGGCTGTAGGCTCCGACCGGACCACCCGCATAGGCAACGCGATCACCCGGGCAAAGCTCGCTGACCCCGGCGCCGACGGCCTCGACCACGCCGGCAGCCTCCAGGCCGAGGCCATTCGGTAACTGCAGCGGATAAAGGCCGCTGCGATGGTAGATGTCGATGTAGTTGAGACCGACGGCCTGGTGACGCACGCGTGCCTCACCGGGTGCCGGATCGCCGACTTCCATTTCTTCCCAGCACATGACTTCGGGGCCACCGGTCTGATGAATACGAATGGCAAATGGCATCACGATCTCCTCACTTTGCGTAACGTCACAGTCTAGTGTCGCGCCCGCTTTCTAGGCAAGCGCAAAAAAGCCATTGCTGGCTGCCACTTGATGCCTCTTCAGCTGGGCCTTCCACAGGCTTATCCACACAATCGGTGGGCAAACACCCCAGACACGCGTCATGGTGTGAGTCGGTCGTCCGTTCCTCTGCCGCCCGCGTCAGGCCGGCGTCAGTCGGGCGTACTCGAGCGCCAGCCACTTCACGCCGCAGGCGCCGAAATTGACCTGTACGCGGGTTTCTGGTCCAGAGCCTTCGGTAGACACGATGACCCCGAGACCGAACTTCGCATGGCGCACATTCTGGCCAATCCGCAGACCGCCGGCGACGGCTGGTGGCTGCCAGCCAGCGCTCGCGGCCGGTCTGGCGCCAGTGGCTCCCCGGTTGATCTTGCGCAGCAGCGTTGCCGGCAGTTCGTCGAGAAAGCCCGAAGGCAGGCAGTAGCGCGTCTGTCCGTGCAGCAGGCGGGTCTGCGCGTGGCTCAGGTAGAGACGATGACGGGCGCGGGTAACGGCCACGTACATCAACCGCCGCTCCTCCTCCAGCCCGTCGCGCTCCTGCGCTGCGTTCTCGTGCGGGAAAAGACCCTGTTCGAGACCTGTGATGAAGACGACGTCGAACTCCAGCCCCTTGGCAGCATGGACGGTCATCAACTGCACTGCTTCCTCTCCCTCGCCAGCCTGGTGCTCGCCAGCCTCCAGCGAGGCATGCGCCAGAAAGGAAGCGAGCGGCCCGCCATCCATCGTGGCCTCGCCATCGTCGATTGGATCGCCTTCTTCGTGCAGGAAAGCGGCTGCCGCGTTGACCAGTTCGTCAAGGTTCTCAAGTCGGTCCTGGCCCTCCCTGTCGGCCAGATAGTGCTGGCGCAGGCCGCTTGCCTCGATCACGTGATCGATCATTTCCGGCAGGAGAAGGGCCTGCGTGTCGGCACGCAGGGCTTCGATCAAGCGGGCGAACCTGGCGACTGACGTCCCGGCCTTGCCGGCAAGGCTCGCGGCGGCGTTGTAAAGGCTCGAATTGGCAGCATGCGCCGCCTCCTGGAGCGCCTCGATGCTGCGCGTGCCGATACCGCGCGTTGGAAAATTGACCACCCTGGCAAAGGCCGTATCGTCATCCGGATTGGCGATCAGGCGCAGGTAGGCGAGCGCATGCTTGATCTCCTGCCGATCGAAGAAGCGCAGGCCACCATGCACGCGGTACGGCACGCCTACCGTGAACAAGTGATGCTCAAGGACGCGTGACTGCGCGTTCGAGCGATAAAGCAGGGCAATCTGATGACGGGGAACACCCTCGCGGACGAGTTCCGCAACCTCGTCGACGATGAAACGCGACTCATCGACATCCGAATAGGCCTCGAAAACCCGGATCGGCTCGCCAGCGCCGGCTTCAGTCCACAAGTTCTTGCCGAGGCGACCACGGTTCTGTTTGATCAGCGCGTTGGCTGCGTCGAGGATATTGCCATGCGAACGATAGTTCTGTTCCAGACGGATCACGTTCGCCAACTCGAACTCGCGTTGCAGGTCGCGCATGTTGCCGATCTCGGCACCGCGAAAAGCGTAGATCGACTGGTCGTCGTCGCCGACCGCGAAAATGCACGCCGGCGGCGCCTCGGGGGTCACGCTGCCGCGGCCGGCCAGCAGTTTCAGCCAGGCATACTGGAGGCGGTTGGTGTCCTGGAACTCGTCGACCAGGATGTGCCGAAAACGCGCCTGATAGTGCTGGCAGAGCGGCTCGTTTCGTTGCAGCAGCTCGTATGAGCGCAGCAGCAACTCGGCGAAGTCGACCACGCCCTCACGCCGGCACTGCGCCTCATACTCGGTGTACAGTTCAACGCGGCAGCTGGTGTAGTGGTCATAGGCTTCCGCCTGGGCGGCACGAAGGCCCTGTTCCTTGTGCGCATTGATGAAATGCATCAACTCGCGTGGCGGGTACTTCTGGTCATCGACGTTGAGGGTCTTCAGCAGGCGCTTGATCGCCGCCAGCTGGTCGGCCGAATCGAGAATCTGAAACTGCGCGGGCAGCCCTGCTTCGCGGTGGTGTGCCCGCAGGAAGCGGTTGCAGAGACCGTGAAAGGTACCGATCCACATCCCGCGCGTGTTGATCGGCAGCATCGCCGCCAGGCGCGACAGCATTTCCTTTGCCGCCTTGTTGGTGAAGGTCACCGCCAGGATACCCTGCGGGCCGACCTGTCCGGTCGAGATCAGCCAGGCAATGCGGGTGGTCAGCACGCGCGTCTTGCCGCTGCCGGCACCGGCAAGAATCAGGGCGTGCTGCGGCGGCAACGTGACCGCAGCGAGTTGTGGCGCATTCAGATTGGCGAGCAGAACGGACATGGATCAGGATTCCCTGGCGGAGTAGGCACGATTATAGCCGCCGTGACGTAGCCGGAAGCTTCGCGTGACAGGGCTGGCGATTGCTGATTACAATGCGGCTGGCACCGGAAATAGACTTTCGATGGACATGGATTTGGTCAGCTTCGGGTGGCCGGGAGCAAGAAGGCTGCCGGCGGTGGTCGGATCAGGCGCGGCATCAGGCTGGATGCGGGGTCTCCTGGCGGTGACGACACCGCCACATGGCGAGGAAAGAAATGTCGAAGTTGCTACCACCGGAGGTTATCAAGAGAACGCTGGCAGGCATCTCGATTCCAGCCAGGCCCCAGGTGCTGGTGCAACTTGAAAACGAACTCACGAGAGACGACCCCGACCCGCGGGTCATCGTTCGTCTGGTCAGCGGCGATGTTGGCCTCTCGGCGGCCGTACTGAAAACGGTGAACTCCCCGTTCTTTGGCCTGTCCCGCAGGATCAGCTCGGTCGCACAGGCGGTCAGCCTGCTCGGCATGCGGTCGGCCGCGCAGATCGTCACCGGCCTCGTGCTGAAAACCGCTATTGCCGGTAAGGCGGGATCCCTGGAACGTTTCTGGGACAGTGCCGAGAAAGTGGCCGGCATCGCCAGCCACATTGCGTTGTCCATTCCGCGAGGCCCTCGGGACGAGGCCTACTGCTTCGGCCTCTTCCACGACGTCGGCATTCCAATCCTGATGCAGAAGTTTCCGGATTACCGGCAGACCCTGGCGCTGGCGGAAAAGCTCAGCGACCGACCCTTCACGGCCGTGGAGGAGGAGCGTCACGCCACCGATCATGCGACGCTTGGCTATCTGGTAGCCAAGGGATGGTTCCTGCCCGAGGCCATTTGCGAAGGGATTCTCTACCACCACGACCCGTCGGTCTTCGATGACAAGGAAGTCGTCAGCTCGCAGGCACTGACGTTGATTGCCATCAACGCCCTGGCCGAGCATTTTCATGACGAGTACTTCCGCCTGCGCAGCAACAGTAGCTGGGAAAGAATGGGAGATCGGGCGCTCGATCATCTGGGTCTGCAGGAAGACGAGTACTGCGACCTGCGCGAAGATCTGACGACGATGGTCGGCTGAGCGAAGTCAGCGACCGCCTGCCGGGCGCCACGACCGAACGGGGCTGTCTCAGGCTTGGCCAGCCGCTGGCGTCCAGCGGCGCCGAACGGGCAGATGACTATCTGGATGGCCGAAAGACGCCGGCCTCGGTGACCATCACATCGAGCGGTTGATCGTGCGGCTCAGGGCAGATCGAGTCCAGTCGTGCCAGTTCGAAGCCGACGCCGACTGCGAGCGGACGGGGGGAGAGCGACGCCAGCGTGCGGTCGAAATAACCGCCGCCGTAGCCGATGCGGTAGCCCGCGGCATCGAAGCCATTGACCGGGATCAGCACCACCTCGGGGATCAGGAAATCGCCCGCCGCCGGTGCCGGAATGCCGTAGCGGTCGCTGACCATCAACGTAGCCGGCGACCAGGCGCGAAAGACCAGAGCCCGATGCTCATCGATCACCACCGGCAGCAATGCGGTGAAGCCCTTCTTGCCCGCCCTGAACCAGCTTTCGATCAGCGGCCTGAGGTCCGGCTCCTGCTTGAACGGCCAGCAAAAGGCGACCCGCATGCCCGAGAACTCCGGGAAGGCCGCCTGCAGGAGCGCACAGATTCTGTTCGAGAGGCCGACACAGTTCTCTGCGGACAGGGCGCGCCGGCGCTCGATCAGCACCTTGCGCAGCGCGCATCGGTCAGCGAAGCGAGTGCTTGCGCAGCTTTCGGCATTGATTACAGGCGTCAACCGAGCAGCCATGTGGTATGCTGAAACGCAGTGTTTTTACAAGAATCCCAGCTTATCATGAAGTTCCGCCGCGCAATCCTCCTCGTCCTCATCCACCTCTTTCTGGGCCCGGCCGTTGCCCTTGCGCTGACCGCCGACGAGCAATTCCTGGCCGCGCGCGACGCTGCCAGAGCCGGCGATCGGGCCAGACTGGAGCGTCTTGCTTCCTCGCTGCAGGGCCATGAGCTTGAACCCTACGTTGAATACTGGCAGCTCCTGCTTGATCTGAAGGATAGCGAGCCAGCGACTGTCGGCGCCTTTCTGGCCCGCCACGAAAACACCTATGTGGCCGAGAAGCTTCGCGTGGACTGGCTCCGCCAGCTCGCCCGGAAGCAGCAGTGGGCAGCGTTTGATGCCGAGTTTCCACGGCTCGCACAGCCTGATCAGGACCTGGCCTGTTATGCGCTGCAGAGCCGGCAGGCACAGGGTGATGCAAGCGTGCTCGACGCCGCCTTGCCACTCTGGCTGACCCTGCTCGAACCGCCGGAGCCCTGCTACCCGGTCCTTGAAGCGCTGATCCTCGAGAAGCGCGTGCTGGCCGACGCGGTATGGGCGCGCATCCGACGCCAGTTTGAAGCCAACAAGATATCGGCAGCCATCTACACTATGAACTACCTGCCAGCCAGCCAGGCGCCCGACAAGAAGCTGGCCCAGACCGTCGCGGACACGCCGCTGCCCTGGCTCATCAAATTGCCGAGCGATTTCTCGGCTAACCGCATGCAGCGCGAACTGGCGACGCTGGCCATCCAGCGCATTGCGCGCAACGACCCGCGCATGGCGGCAGATCAACTGGAAAGGATCGCGCCGTCGCTGAAGACCGGCGAGAAATCCTGGGCATGGAGTCAGATCGGCTGGCAGGCGGCGCAGCGGCACCTGCCGGAAGCGATGGAGTGGTACCGGCAGGCCGGTGATGTCGCCCTTTCGGACGACGCAGCGGCGTGGAAGGTCCGCGCGGCACTGCGGGCGCAGGACTGGGGCACTGTCCGCTCGACGATAGAGAAAATGCCTCCCGCGCTCGCCGCGCAGTCGGCCTGGGTCTATTGGCTGGGTCGCGCTTACCGTGCCGGCGGACGGCTCGAAGAGGCCAACGCGTTCTTCGCCCGGATCGCTGGGCAGCCGGACTTCTACGGTAGTCTGGCGAATGATGAACTGGGCCGGACAACCATGACACCGCCCAAGGCGCCGCCCCCGAGCAGGGAAGAACTGTTGCAGGTCAGCGCGACCCCTGGGGTGCAACGTGCTCAGGCCTTCTTTCGCCTCAACCTGCGTACGGAGGGCGTCAGGGAATGGAACTGGGCTTTGCGCGGGATGAGCGACCGGGAACTCCTGGCGGCATCCGAGATTGCCCTGCGCGCGGGCAATTACGACCGAGCGATTGCGGCCGCCGATCGCACTCGCACCGAACACGACTACTCGTTGCGCTACCTGGCGCCGTATGGCGACCAGGTTCGACCGGCTGCGCAGAATCAGGCGCTTGACGACGCCTGGGTTTATGGTCTGATGCGCCAGGAAAGCCGCTTCATCACCAGCGCAAAGTCGCCTGTGGGTGCTTCCGGCCTGATGCAGCTGATGCCGGCGACCGCCAAATGGGTGGCCAACAAGATCGGTCTCAAGGATTTCCATCAGGGCAGGGTCAACGACACCGAAACCAACCTGCTTCTGGGTACCACCTACATGCGCCTGGTCCTTGAAAGTCTCGACAATCACCCGGTACTTGCCTCGGCCGCCTACAACGCCGGACCCGGGCGCGCGCGCAGGTGGCGTGCAGACCGTCCGTTGGAGGGCGCGGTCTATGCCGAAACCATTCCCTTCACCGAAACCCGCGATTACGTGAAAAAGGTGATGAACAACTCCCTCTATTACGCGGCCCTGTTTGATGGCAAACCGCAAACCCTCAAGAGCCGACTGGGCGTTATCGCTCCACGCACCGGCGGCGAGGTCAAGGGAGAGGATTTGCCTTAAAATGATGCTTCCCGGACGTTTACTTCATCGGTAGGATGCTATGGAACTCGAGAACGTGCTGTTGATTGGCGGTAGTGGTTTTGTCGGCGGTTGGATTGCCAGTCGCCTTTCGGAACGTGGCGTGCGGGTGACGATACCTACCCGTCATCGGGAAAACACCAAGAAGCTCATCATGCTGCCGACTGTCAGCATGGTCGAGGCCAACGTTCATGATCCACACGTCCTCGCCCAGCTGATGCAGGGACAGGATGCGGTGATCAATCTGGTCGGCATTCTGCACGACAGCGATTCTCGCCTGCCCTACGGCAAGGGCTTCGCTGCGGCACATGTGGATCTGCCGCGGAAGATCGTCGCCGCGATGCGGGAAAGCGGGGTTAGTCGCCTAGTCCACATGAGCGCGCTCAAGGCTGCGCTCGACGCGCCATCCGAGTACCTGTGCTCGAAGGGCGAGGGTGAGACGCTGGTGCGCGCCGCCATGGATGAGCTGGACGTCACGGTTTTTCGTCCGTCGGTCATTTTCGGGCCTGACGACGCCTTTCTGAACATGTTTGCCAAGCTGATCAAGCTGTTCCCGATCCTGCCTCTTGGCGGCGGCAAGGCACGCTTTCAGCCCGTCTATGTCGGTGACGTCGCCGAGGCCTTTGCCGACTGCCTGACCGATCAGTCGACGTTTGGACAGACCTACGACCTGTGCGGACCAAAGGTCTATAACCTGCGCGAACTGGTGGACTACACCGCGCAGCTCGTTGGCAAATCACCCAGGATCATCGATCTGGGAACCGGTGGCTGGGCCTACCTGCAGGCGGGCCTGATGTGGCTATTGCCGAATCCGCCGCTGTCGCCCGACAACCTGCGCTCTATGGAAGTCGATAGCATCAGCGATGGCCTGCACAACTACCCGGGCTGGCAGCCAAAGGCGCTGGAAGCGGTGGCTCCCACCTATCTGGCGACGATCGAGCTCCCACAGTTTCGCCTCGACCGCTATCGCTATCGGGCCGGTCGCTGAGCGGACCGCCAGGGGCCCGGTCGGATCTTCCTCCCGGCGCCAGCCGATGGCGATGATCATTCGCGCCAGCAAACCCTGGCCAGGCAATCACTCCGGAGGTCGGTGCCGATATCGCGCGCATAGTTGGCATCTGGGAGAGTTGTCGAAGTCGCTTTGCTGCCCGTGGCTCTTTGCTTTTCGGTCCGTTCTCTATTGCTGACGCCATGTACGCACAGGTGATCTGGCGTTTTGTCCCCTATGACGTCAGCCTGCCACCTGTTGCGCAGGCCAGGGTTGAAACCCTGCCGGCAATGCGCGAATGGCAGGTCGGGGCGCTGGCTGAGCCGCTCTAGGCGCTGGCCGCTGCGATCATGGAGATTTTCACTGTCGGCGGAGCGATCCGTGACGAACTGTTGGGCTTGCCGGTCAAGGATCGCGATTACGTCGTCGTTGGTGCCTCGCCGAAGGAGATGCTGGCCGGCGGTTTCAGGCCGGTGGGCAGGGATTTTCCGGTCTTCCTGCACCCGCGGACGCATGAGGAGTATGCGCTGGCGCGCACCGAGCGTAAGACTGGTCATGGCTACCAGGGCTTTTCCTTTCATACCGCACCGGATGTCAGCCTGGCCGATGATCTGGCCCGCCGCGACCTGACGATCAACGCGATTGCGCGCGCTGCCGATGGTTCGCTGATTGATCCCTACAGCGGGGTCGACGACCTGGCCGCGCGCGTCCTCCGTCATGTCGGTCCCGCTTTTGCCGAGGACCCGGTGCGCATCCTTCGCTTGGCCCGCTTTGCCGCTCGCTTCGTGGATTTCACCGTTGCGCCGGAAACCATGTCTCTGATGCGCCGGATGGTTGACGACGGTGAAGTCAACCACCTGGTTGTCGAACGCGTCTGGCAGGAACTCGCCAAGGGTCTAATGGAAGCACGGCCGTCACGGATGTTCCAGGTCCTGCGCGACTGCGGCGCGCTGACCCGTCTGCTGCCCGAACTCGACCGGCTGTTCGGCGTACCACAGCGCGCCGACTGCCACCCGGAGGTTGATACCGGCGTGCATGTGATGATGGTCGTCGATCTGTCAGCGCAAAACGGTTGCGCCCTGCCGATCCGCTGGGCAGCGCTGCTGCACGATCTCGGCAAGGGTACGACGCCTGACACCGAGCTGCCGCGACATCCCGGTCATGAAGCCCGAAGTGTTGAGCTGGCAGGCCAGATCTGCGCGCGACTCAAGGTGCCAGTGGACTGCCGTGAGCTTGCTGTATTGGTGGCTCGCTACCATGGCGACGTCCATCGGGCGCGCGAACTGACGCCAGCAACGATCGTCAGACTCCTGGAAAATACGGACGCCCTGCGCCGGCCAGACCGCTTTGAGCAATTGCTCGCGGCCTGCGCCTGTGACTTTCACGGTCGCCTCGGCTGGCGCGACGTTCCTTACGCTGCGCCAGCGATCTTGCGACAAGCGTTGGCCGCCATGCGCAACGTCGATGCCGCAGATGTCGCACGGGGTTGCAGCGAGCGAGGACAGATCCCTGAGCGCATCCACGAGGCTCGGGTGGCTGCAGTCAAACGGGCACACTCAGCATCCGGGAGTTGAGCGGCGCCTCCAAAACTCGACTTGCGACAATCACAACCTTGCATAACGAATTCAAAGGTAACCTTGATGATTGCAACGGGTGGTCTTCGGCGGTCTACTCAAATTCGGCGTTCTTGTTGTAGAACTCAAAGCATCTTCTTATCGACTTGGCTATTGCCTCGTCCACGTTCTGGAATTCCACACCGCATTGGTAGTTTTCCCCGTCCTTCCTTTGCCAGGCTATGCTTCCTCTGATGCGCAAAGGTTCTTGGTTTTCATATTGATCCAGGTCGTCATTTGGCAGGTAGACGGCAAGATCGAGTTGTTCGCGCTCACGCACGGGCTGGATGAGCCTGAGGCGCAATCCCGTCAGGGAAAAATCGCTTGCCACGGCTTCGAACGTTGTGCCGCCCTGTGTAATCCTTACACGCAGGCTGTTGTTGGCCCGTGGCACACGACGCTTCTCATGCTGTGCAGCCTCGATTTCAAGCCCTCCGGTGAACGTGAAGCCGGACATGATGCCGTTTAGCCTGCCGGTAACGGCGCGCAAGTCTTCGCCGATTGCCGCCGTCGTTTTGACTTTGCACCCACTCTCTCGCAATACTGCAAACAAGGTTTCAAGAGTGGATCTAAGTAATCCCAACTGGTCCACCTGTTGTTGGCTCACACAGGAAATCCTCTGGTTAGCACTTGCTGTATCAACGGCGGTTATCGCAATCCCTTCCATGGTATTGGCCGTTTTCCGCGCCTCTTCCTGAGTGATATTCACCTTCTGGACGACGACGTTCATTGTTGCAACCACCTGTTGCACCTTGCCGGAGAGTTGCCCAATGATCTCGCTAACTTCTGAAGCTGATCTGGTGGTGCGCTCGGCAAGCTTCCTCACTTCGTCCGCGACGACGGCAAAACCACGGCCCGCTTCTCCTGCACGCGCAGCCTCAATAGCGGCATTCAGTGCCAGCAGGTTGGTCTGTCCGGCTATTTCCTTGATTACCTTGACAATGCTGTGGATCAACTGGGCAAATTGTTCCAGTTCCTGAATTTCAACCGATGCACGGCTGACCTGATAGGTGGTTTCTTCCATTGAGCCGATGTTCTGCCGCACGTTATCGATCCCTTCTCGTGCCAGTTTTTCGACTTGATCCGAGCGGTCTGCTGCGTCAACCGCCTGTGCCTGCACCTCAGAGGAGATCTGGTGCACCTGCTGCATGGCGGTTGTCACTTCGCCCGAGTGGCCTTCTTGCTGTCTGCTCACGTCAGCAATGTCGTTTGAAATTGCAGCAACCTGGAAAGCCGATTGCCCCATGTTGCGCCCGCAGTCATCAACTTCCTTCAGGACAGCGTGGAGTTTGTCCTGCATTTTGGTTAGCGCCGCAAGCAGCGCGCCGGTTTCATCGTGCGACGTAATACGGATATCGTTATCGAGCCGTCCTTCGGCCACCAACTCGGCAACCGCTACCGCATTTGCAAGCGGTCGTGTGACCGAGCGCCGGATGAAGAGAAAGACGACGAGCAGGAACGGGATGCTCAGCAGCAGCGCAAGACCCGCAAACATCGAAACGAACTGCCGAGTCTGACTGGTTGCCTTTTCCAGCGAGATCTTCATGCTGACTGCGCCAAGCACCGTACCCTCGGGGACCTGGTGACACATCAGGCAATTCTTGCCGAGATAGTCCTTTTGCGCCACGGCCGGAATGACCGCCTTGAGAAAGCCCTTGTCGGTGTGGAGCTGAAAGACGGGCTTGCCACTCGCCAGCACCTGCTGTTCATCGGCTTCCGTGGCGAGCTCATCCGACGCGCCGGGACCAAATTGCTTGGTAACCTGATCGCCGCGGAACACTTCCAGCGCCTGAATGCTGCCCGCATTCCTGACCTGCTCCAGGTAAAGCGCGCGTTGCCCGATCGAACCGGTGATCATCATGCCGGTAAGGGAAGCCATCGTCATCTGGTGGACGCTGCCTGCAAAGTCTTTCGCCTGAGTCTCGGCATTAGCTCTCTGCTCGACATACGCCCAGACGATCATGGCACTTAGCAAGAGGACGAGCATTGCCCAGATCGTTGCGACCAATCGTACCCAGATCTTCTGATTCCTGAACCAATTCATAATACAACTCACGTTACTCTGACGCTGTGCGGGACTATTAGGTCGAAGATGTCAACCAAAGCAGTGCCGCCGGACGTCCCAGAAAGAACAAAAATAGAGCGGTAAAGCGAATTTCAAACTGTGCCAAGTTAGAGCGACTGCGAATCGAAGCGCTCTAGCGGTGAGCGCGACCAGCCCGGTCAGTTCGACGCGCTTGGTGATCAAGTTCGTAACCACACGTATGCTGAGATGTCGTCCACTTGGCCAAAGAGGAACAAACCACATCGCCGCTTGGCCCAGATTTGCCCGTCAGCTCTCGACGCGATACTCGGCCGACCTCGCGTGTGCCGGCAAGCCCTCGCCATACGCCAGGGTTGCCGCGATGCGGCCGAGAGTTTTCGACCCGGCCTGGGAAACGCGAATCAGGCTGGTCCGCTTCTGGAAGTCGTACACCCCCAGCGGCGACGAGAAGCGGGCACTGCCGGAAGTCGGCAGGACGTGATTGGGTCCCGCGCAGTAGTCACCGAGCGACTCCGAAGTATAGCGGCCGATGAAGATCGCGCCGGCGTGCCGAATCTTGTCCACCCAGACTTCGGCATCGGCGAGCGACAACTCAAGGTGCTCGGGAGCAATGCGGTTGGCGATCTGGCACGCCTCTTCCAGATCGCGCACCTCGATCAGTGCACCGCGATTCTCCAGCGCGGCACGAATCACCTGCTGGCGCGGCATCGTTGGCAGAAGCTTTTCGAGCGACGCGGCAACGCGGTCGATATAGGCGGCATGCGGACAAATTAGTATCGACTGCGCCAGTTCGTCGTGCTCGGCTTGCGAAAACAGATCCATCGCCACCCAGTCGGGGTCGGTCTTACCGTCGCAGATGACGAGTATTTCCGACGGACCGGCGACCATGTCGATGCCGACGACACCGAAGACGCGACGCTTGGCAGCAGCGACGTAGGCGTTGCCGGGACCGACGATCTTGTCGACCTGCGGCACGGACTCTGTACCATAGGCCAGTGCTGCAACCGCCTGCGCGCCGCCGATGGTGAACACGCGATCGACGCTGGCCAGCGCGGCTGCTGCGAGTACCAGCGGGTTGTGCTCGCCAGCCGGTGTTGGCACCACCATGATCAATTCGCGGACGCCGGCGACGCGGGCCGGAATGGCGTTCATCAGCACGGATGAGGGATACGAGGCCTTGCCACCGGGGACGTAGAGGCCAACGCGATCGAGCGGCGTCACCTTCTGGCCAAGCATGGTGCCGTGCGTCTCTTCGCCCTCGTCTTCATACTGCCAGCTCTGCAAGGTCTGTCGCCGGTGGTAGCTGTGGACGCGGTCGGCAGCGGCCTCGAGCGCCTGTCGCTGCGCTGACGGCAGGCCGGCAAGCGCCTGCTGCAACTCGTTCTGCGACAATTCCAGCTCGGCCATCGAACTGACGCTCAGGCCATCGAAGCGCCGGGTGTACTCGATCACGGCCGCATCGCCACGGGCCTTCACGTCGGCGAGAATCCTGGCGACGGTGCCCTCGACCGTCTCGTCCTGCGCCGCATCGAAGGCCAGCAGGGCATCGAGACGCTGCCGGAAGTCGCGGTCGGTGCTGGCAAGGCGCTTGATCCCGATCATCTGCCAACGACTCCGGCGATGGCTTCGAGAATCGGTGCCAGCAGCTCGCGTTTGAGCTTGAGTGCTGCCTGATTGACGATAAGTCGCGACGAAATGTCCATGATGTGTTCGACGGCGAGCAGATTGTTGGCTTTCAGCGTACTGCCGGTGGACACCAGATCGACGATGGCGTCGGCGAGACCGGCCAGTGGCGCCAGTTCCATCGAGCCGTAGAGCTTGATGAGATCGACATGCACGCCCTTGGTGGCGAAGTGTTCGCGGGCGATGTTGACGTACTTGCTTGCCACCTTGAGGCGCGCTCCCTGCCGAACGGCGTGTGCGTAGTCAAAACCGGCAGGGACGGCGACCATCATCCGGCATTTGGCGATCTGCAGGTCGATGGGCTGGTAGAGTCCTTCGCTGCCGTGTTCGAGCAGAATGTCTCTGCCGGCGACGCCGAGATCGGCGGCACCGTATTGCACATAGGTCGGCGTGTCGGTGGCGCGAACGATGACCACTCGCACGTGTGCCCGGTTGGTGGGGATGATCAACCGGCGCGAGGTCTCGGGATTTTCAAGCGGCTCGATCCCGGCTGCCGCCAGCAGCGGCAGGGTTTCGTCAAAAATCCGGCCCTTGGACAGAGCAATGGTGATGCCGTTCACAGCGCTTTTCCTGCGTGACAAAGCAGGCATTCTACCCCCAATGCCGCTGCCGGGGCCGCCAGCGCAGCGCGTGCCGGGGTTGAGGGGCCACGTTGAGCCGCGCGGCGTTGCACTGGAGCGGCCGGTATGGCTGGTTTGCACCGTGAGCTGGACAGGCAACACACCGGTCTGTCCCTCCCGCTGGCAACCGCTAGGGCTGCGAAAGGCTAGAGTTTGGGCATAAATGGCGTATTATTCGGGCGCCGCGGCGCGGTGCGGGCAAAACCTTACAGAAAAGCAAGAGTTATGCCGCCCGGAGCCACGTTGGCGTTGTATCTGATCGTTCCTCTCGGTGCCACCAAGGGGTCAATCGGGTTTTCAGCTACGGCAGACACCGAAGGAGACTTACATGGAACAAATGACTCTTTATCTCAACCTCGTGCTGATTCTGGCCTTTGTTGCCGGCAACGCCTTTTTTGTCGGCTCGGAGATCGCCATTTCCTCGGCACGCCGCAGCCGCATCAGGCAGCTGGCCGAGGAAGGCGACAAGCGGGCGGCCAGGGTCGAGATGCTCCACAACGAGCCCGAGCGCTTCTACTCGGTGACCCAGGTTGGAATCACCTTGGTCTCGCTTGGCCTGGGTGCGGTCGGCATGGAGACCATCAGTACCCTGACCGATCCGACCTTTGTTTCGATTCTTACCCTGTTCGGTGACAGCGACGCGCTGATCAAGGCGGCGCATACCATGTCCTATGTCTTCGCCTTCATCGTCATCTCCTTCCTGCATGTGGTTGCCGGCGAACTGGCGCCCAAGGTGCTTGCCTTCCACAAGGCAGAGCAGTTGAGCATGGCGGTCGGCGGGATAATCAACATCCTGTACCTCACTTTCAAGCCGCTGATCTACGTCATGAAGCTGTCCTCGAATGCGCTCCTGCGGCTTTTCGGACAGCACAATCTCGAGGGCCATGGGGAGAGCCACTTCACGATGTCGGTCGAGGAAATTCGGATGATTCTTTCGGCGAGCGAGAAGGACGGCACGCTCGACAAAGAGGAAACAGAGATGATCCGCGGCGTGTTTAAACTCGACGAGCACTCGGTGCGCGAGGCGATGGTACCGCGTACACGGATCCGGGCCCTGTCGCATGAAGACACGCTTGCCGATGCCCTGCGGGTTTTCCGCGACGTGCCGCACGCGCGTTTTCCGGTCTATGACAAGAGCCTCGACCGGATCACGGGCGTGGTGGCGATCAAGGAGTTGCTGACGGTGATGGCCGAAAGCACCGGCCAGACGCTGGAAGAGGTGAGTCAGCGGCCGGTCAGTGAATTTGTCCAGGCACCGTACATCGTTCCCAACAGCAAGTCACTGAGCGATTTGCTCAAGGAATTCAAGCGTACCCGGCAGCAGATGGCGGTGGTGATCGACGAATACGGCGGTACGGAAGGCATCATCACACTGGAGGACATCCTCGAGGAGATCGTCGGCGACTACGAGGATGAATTCACCCGTCAGGCGCGACGAGTGAAGAAGCTGGTCGGCAGTCAGTACGAAATCGACGCATCGATGCGGGTTTCCGATCTCGACGTCCTGCTGGATTTCCCTTTCCCGCACGATGACGACTACGTTACCCTCGCCGGTCTGTTTTACAAGAGGCTCGGCAGCGTGCCAAACGTCGGCGATTCGGTGGCGCTGGAAGGGGGGCGTCTGACAGTGGTCGAGATGGACAACCACCGGATCACCTTGTTGAGGTTTGAAGACACCGCCGTTGGCGAGGACGGGGTCGTTCGCCTGGTCGAAAACTCGTCCGCAGCCGATACCCATACCGCACCTACCGAAGCGCCGCAGTAGGCGCGCCGAGAAAACTGACGCCGAACCGATTTGACGCTTCGCTGGCAGAGGTTTGCGGCGTGCCGGTCGAGGCGAATCCCGACCCGGCTGCTCTCAGCGAACGCAGTCCACCGAGTAGACCGCTTTGCCGCCTACCATTGCCTTCACCAGGCCGTGGACGTCCGTTTCGAAGCCCGGGAAGCGTTCGTTGAAGTCACGTGCGAACCGGAGATAGCGAACGATCGTCGCGTTGAAGCGCTCGCCCGGGATCAGCAGCGGAATTCCCGGTGGGTAGGGCGTGAGCAGCGTGCTGGTGATCCGCCCCTCCAAGTCATCGATCGGGACACGGTCGATCTCGCGGTGCGCCATGCAGGCAAAAGCGTCGGTTGGCTTCATGGCCGGCTCCATGTCCGAGAGGTACATCCGGGTCGTCAGATGCGCCACGTCGTTGCCGGCGTAGATGCCGTGGATCTGGTTGCAGATGTCCTTCAGCCCGTAGTGCTCGTAACGTGGGTTCTTGGCCAGGAACACCGGCATCACCTTCCATAGCGGCAGGTTCTGGTCGTAACCATCCTTGAACTGCTGCAGTTCAGTGACCATCGTGTTCCAGCGACCCTTGGTGATGCCGATCGTGAACATGATGAAGAAGGAATACAGACCACACTTCTCGACGATGATTCCGTGTTCCGCCAGGTACTTGGTGACGATCGCCGCCGGAATTCCCCACTCGGCAAAGTCTCCGTCAACGTCGAGACCCGGCGTGATTATCGTCGCCTTGATCGGGTCGAGCATGTTGAAGCCTTCGGCCAGCATGCCGAAGCCGTGCCAGCGTTCGCCAGGCTTGAGGATCCACGCCGAACGTTCGGCCAGTCCCTCGCCGGCAAGGTCGTCCGGACCCCAGACCTTGAACCACCAGTCGGCGCCCCATTCCTTCTCGACCTTGCGCATCGTGCTACGGAAGTTCAGCGCTTCGGCAATCGACTCCTCGACCAGAGCCGTCCCTTCGGGCGCCTCCATCATGGCTGCCGCGACGTCGCAGGAGGCGATGATTGCGTACTGTGGTGAGGTCGAGGTGTGCATCAGGTAAGCCTCGTTGAAGACGTCACGGTCGAGTTTCCGCTCTTCAGATTCCTGTACCAGAATCTGTGACGCCTGCGAAAGACCGGCCAGCAGTTTGTGCGTCGACTGCGTCGAGAAGATCATCGCGTCCTTGCAGCGCGGACGGTCCGCCCCAATGGCATGATAATCGCCATAGAAGTCATGGAACGCTGCGTGCGGCAGCCAGGCTTCGTCAAAATGCAGGGTGTCGATCACGCCGTCAAGCATTTCCTTGATTTCCTCGACGTTGTAGAGGATACCGTCGTATGTGCTCTGCGTGATGGTCAGGACGCGCGGTTTGGCCTTGACCGCACGTGCAAAAGGATGTGCCTCGATTTTCTTCTGGATGTTTTCCCAGCGGAACTCCTCTTTCGGGATCGGTCCGATGATGCCGTAGTGGTTTCTGGTCGGCATCAGGAAGACCGGGATGGCGCCGGTCATGATGATCGAATGGAGAACCGACTTGTGGCAGTTGCGATCGACAACGACGATATCGCCCGGCGCGACGGTCGAGTGCCAGACGATCTTGTTCGACGTCGAGGTGCCGTTGGTAACGAAGAACAGATGATCGGCATTGAAGATGCGTGCCGCGTTGCGCTCCGAGGCGGCAACCGGGCCGGTGTGGTCAAGCAACTGGCCGAGTTCCTCGACCGCATTGCAGACATCGGCGCGCAGCATGTTCTCGCCGAAGAACTGGTGGAACATTCGGCCAACCGGGCTCTTCAGGAAGGCCACCCCACCCGAGTGGCCGGGGCAGTGCCAGGAATACGAACCATCCTCGGCATAGTGGGTGAGGGCGCGGAAGAAGGGCGGTGCCAGGCTTTCCAGGTAGGCCTTGGCCTCGCGGATGACGTAGCGGCTGATGAATTCGGCCGTGTCCTCGAACATGTGGATGAAGCCATGCAACTCGCGCAGTACGTCGTTCGGAATATGGCGCGAGGTGCGTGTCTCGCCGTAGAGGAAGATCGGGATGTCCTCGTTGCGACAGCGGATTTCCTTGACGAACGCGCGCAGGCTGGCGATGGTCTGGTCGGACTTGCCGTGCCTGAAGTCTTCGTCATTGATCGAGAGGATGAAGGCCGAAGCGCGACTCTGCTGCTGGGCAAACGAAGTCAGGTCGCCATAGCTGGTGACTCCGAAGACCTCGAAGCCCTTCTTTTCGATCGCCTTGGCCAGAGCCCGGATACCCAATCCGCCGGTGTTTTCCGAGCGGTAGTCCTTGTCGATGACGATTACCGGAAAATTGAAATTCATGCGAGGATCCATTACCAAATCAGGAATGAAAGGACGGCAGCGCGGCGACGGCAGAGGTCATCTGCATCTTTGCCGCTTGCTGCGCCTGGCGGCGAAAGCGGGTCACATTTTCGGTAAGGTGACGCCCTTCTGACCCTGGTACTTGCCGCCGCGGTCCTTGTAAGACGTTTCACATTCCTCATCGGATTCGAAGAACAGTACCTGCGCGATGCCCTCGTTGGCGTAAATCTTTGCCGGCAAGGGCGTCGTGTTGGAAAACTCGAGCGTCACGTGGCCCTCCCACTCGGGTTCAAAGGGCGTCACGTTGACGATGATGCCGCAACGCGCATAGGTGCTCTTGCCGAGGCAGACGGTCAGGACGCTGCGCGGAATGCGGAAGTACTCGACGGTACGGGCGAGGGCGAAGGAGTTCGGCGGGATGATGCAGAAGTCGTTCTTCACCTCGACGAAGGAATTCGGATCAAAGTTCTTGGGGTCAACGATGGTCGAGTTGAGATTCGTGAACAGCTTGAATTCGTTTGAGCAGCGGATGTCGTAGCCGTAGCTCGAGGTGCCGTAGGAGACGATCCGGCGACCATCGATCTCGCGTACCTGATTTGGTTCGAAAGGGTCGATCATGCCGTGCTGCTCCGCCATGCGGCGGATCCACCTATCCGATTTGATTGACATTGCTGGTCACCCGAACATCCTTAGTACGGAAAAGGTCTCCATTCTACGGTGTCCGGGCACGGGAATAAACTTATCCGGAGCTGTGTGCTCCGGAGGCCATGGCCAGGCCGCTCTTTCAGGTATTCTGGACGACGATACTGGGAAACTTGGCGCTCATGTCCCTGGCGCGCTCGGCAATCTTCACCGCCAGGCGACGCGCGATCGTTCGGTAGATGTCCGCGGCACGGGAATCCGGTGCGCCGACGACCGTTGGCTTGCCGGAGTCGGTCAACTCGCGAATCGATAGCTCCAGTGGCAGGGCGCCGAGAAACTCGGTGTCGTAGTCCTTGCACATCTGCTCGCCGCCGCCCTGGCCAAAAATGTGTTCCTCGTGACCACACTTCGAGCAGATGTGGATACTCATGTTCTCCACCAACCCGAGAATCGGGATGCCGACCTTCTCGAACATCTTCAGACCCTTGCGTGCGTCGATCAGCGCGATGTCCTGCGGGGTGGTGACGATCACGGCGCCGGTCACCGGCACCTTTTGCGCCAGCGTCAACTGTGTGTCGCCGGTTCCCGGAGGCATGTCGACCACCAGATAATCGACGTTTTGCCAGTTGGTCTGCTTGAGCAGTTGCTCGAGCGCCTGCGTGACCATCGGGCCGCGCCAGACCATTGGGGAATCGATGTCAATCATGAAGCCGATCGACATCGCCTGCAGGCCGTAGGCCAGCAGCGGATCCATCGACACGCCGTCCTGCGACTCGGGCTTCTGGCCGACGAGGCCAAGCATCTGCGGCTGCGACGGGCCGTAGATATCAGCGTCGAGCAGACCCACCGTCGCGCCTTCCTGGGACAGCGCCAGCGCCAGATTCACCGCCGTTGTGCTCTTGCCGACGCCGCCCTTGCCGGAGGCGACGGCGATGATGTTCTTGACGCCGGGCAGCGGCTTCAAGCCGCGCTGCACGGTGTGGGCGACGATCTTGACGCTGACATTGACGCTGACATTGCCTATCTCGGGAATGGTCCTCAGCCTGGTGATGACGGCGCGACGTACCTCATCAAGCTGGGTTTTCGCCGGATAACCCAGTTCAATATCGAGCGAGACATCGGCGCCATCGACCTTGATGTTCCTTGCCGAGCGGGTGGACAAGTAGTCCTTGTGAGTATTGGGATCGATCAAATCCTTGAGCGCCGCCTGTACGGCTTCATTCGTTACAGCCATTTTTCAAAGCTCCTGTGATGGATACCCGAGTATTTTAGTACAGTTTACCGCAAATATCGGCAGAGTAAACGTGCTACCGGCCGGGATGTGCTTACCGCGGCTTTGAGTGGCGCCCATCAGCTGCTAAGCTCTGCGCATGCAAACGAACAGTGCAGCTGCGAGACGCAGCGAAAGAATCTGGGTGCCGGCTGCCATTCGCCGCATCGAAGCGGATTTCCAGCGCTCCAGTGATACCCACCTGATTCCCCTGCCGCTGTGCGGCTTTCCGGGCATCGACCTGTATCTGAAGGACGAATCCAGCCATCCCACCGGCAGTCTCAAACACCGCCTAGCGCGCTCATTGTTTCTCTACGCGCTCTGCAACGGCTGGTTACGCGAAGGCAGCACGGTGGTCGAAGCATCGAGTGGCTCGACGGCGATCTCGGAGGCCTACTTTGCCCGCCTCCTCGGCTTGCCCTTTCTCGCCGTGATGCCGTCGTCGACCTCGACCGAGAAGATTGCGGCGATCGAGTTTCAGGGCGGGCGTTGCCATCTGATTGACGATCCGATGACCATCTACAGCGAATCGCAGCGCCTGGCCGACCAACTCGGTGGCCATTACATGGACCAATTCACTTACGCCGAGCGGGCGACCGACTGGCGTTCCAATAACAACATCGCCGAATCGATTTTCCAGCAGATGCGGCTGGAAAAGCATCCTGTTCCGAACTGGCTCGTTTCGAGTGCCGGCACTGGTGGCACCGTCGCGACACTCGGCCGCTACGTACGTTACTGTGCGCGACCAACGCGCATCTGTGCTGCCGACCCCGACCGGTCGGTGTTCTTTGACCATTACCTCAGCCGCCAGCCGGATCTCTGCCTGCATGAATATTCGCGAATCGAAGGAATCGGCCGGCCACGCGTTGAAGCGTCCTTTCTGCCCGAGGTGATCGACGCCATGGTAAAGGTGCCGGACGTGTGGTCGTTGGCCGCGATGCAGGAATTGTCGGCGCGTCTGGGACGCACTGTCGGCCCGTCGACCGGTACCAACCTGATCGCCGCTCTGGCGTGCATCGCGCAGATGCGGGAACGCGGTGAACAGGGTTCGGTCGTTACCCTGCTCTGTGATTCCGGTCAACGCTACGGCCATACCTATTACAGCGACGAGTGGTTGCGGCAGAACGGCCTGAACTGTGGCGCCGAGCGTGCCGCGCTGGCTGCATCACTCGACTCCGGGCAGCTTCCCCGGGAACTGCCTGCCAGATGGCAGATTGCCGGCGAACTGGCGGCGACCTAGTGCTCCTACCGACCTGAGCGGACCCAGTTGCGCCAGGCTGCGAAGACTGTCGGATGCAGCGCCGCGATGACCGGGCGTCGCCAGACGTCGTCAGCGTCGTAGTCGTCATGCAACAGCGTGCACATCTGACCACCTGCCTCGCGCAGGATCAGGCTGCCGGCGGCGTAATCCCAAAGCATCTGGCCGCCGTGCAGGTAAAGATCGAGCCGGCCGGCAGCCAGATTGCACCAGTCAAGCGTCGAGCTGCCGAAATTGCGCTGCGAATAGAAAGGCGGGCTGACGGCAATCCGGTCAGCCAGTTCCTTCGGGATCCGCTTGAAGTCGACGCCACCGACGGCCCGCCCTATATCGGCGGTCACCTGGCGCAGTGGCAGTCGGCGGCCATTGAGGTAGGCGCCATTCCCTTCCCGCGCATAGAACATTTCGTCGGTGATCGGGTTATAGGTCACCGCCAGGCGCGCGCGCCGAGCGCGCATCCAGGCGATCGAGACGGCAAAACATGGCAGGCCGTTGATGAAATTGGTCGTGCCGTCGATCGGGTCGATACACCATAGTCCGAGGTCGTCGCTACTGCCGTCTCGCCAACTGGCCTGCTGGGTGGCCGGCGTCATCTCTTCGCCGATAATCGCGCAGGGCCGGATCTCGGTCAGGCGCCCGAGGAGGAAATGCTGCGCCGCGAGGTCCGCTTCCGAACATAGCGAGCCATCGTCCTTGCGCTGGCCATGACTGACCCGCAGGAAGCGGGGAATGATTTCGCGCTGCGCGACCTCACGCACCAAGGCGACGCAAGCGTCGAGCATGCGCTTGAGTTCGCTGTCAGCAAGTGTCGGCGCAACCGCGCTGTCTCCCTCTCGCATGCTGAATCAGTGACGCCACTTGATCGAGCAACCGATGCTGGCAATCTGCTCCTGCGGACCGCGACCAGTTTCAGTGACCATCCGCATCGCTTCGACCAACTCCCGTCGGGCATCAGGTGGTGCCGGTAGGCGACCGCTGGCATCAAGGCGGCCGCGGTACTGAAGCTCGAGGTTTCGGTTGAAACCGAAGAAGTCTGGCGTGCAAACGGCGCCATAGGCACGCGCGACGCCTTGGGTCGGGTCGTAGAGGTAGGGAAACGGAAAATCGAGTTGCCGGGCTACGCGCGCCATGTTTTCCAGCGAATCCTCCGGGTATTCGGACGGATCGTTGCTCATGATGGCGGCGACGCCGATGCCGAGGGTCTGCAGCTCGCGCGCGTCAAGGCAGATGCGGTCGATGATCGCCTTGACGTAGGGACAGTGGTTACAGATGAACATCAGCAGCAGGCCGTTCTGGCCGCGCAGCGTGGCGAGGGTATGCTGCGAACCAGCGGTATCGTCCAGTTCGAAGTCGACGGCCTGCCAGCCAAAGTCACAAACCGGGGTATTCAGTGCCATGACACAGCAGTCTCCAAACAACCAACATGGAACAGGGAAACTCTTATAATACCACGGTGAACTGTCCCCGCTTTCATTGCCCGATGCCACTGGCAGTCGGCCAGAATCTCGATTTGCCGGAGCGGGTGGCGCATCATGCGATCAACGTTCTTCGCTTGCGCGGCGGCGATGTCCTGACGATTTTCAACGGTGCCGGCGGCGAATATCGCGCCCGGATAGCGGGCATCGAGCGTACGCGAGTCCGTGTCGAGGTGTCGGGCTGGCTTGCCACGGAGCGTGAACCACCGCTTTCGATCACGCTGGTGCAGGCGCTGCAGGCTGGCGAGAAGATGGACTTGACGGTGCAGAAGGCCGTTGAACTCGGGGTCGACCGCATCGTTCCGGTGATCTCGAGACGCAGTGTGCTGCGGCTCGAGGGTGAGCGTGCCCTGCGCCGACTGGCGCACTGGCGGGGCGTCGTGGTCTCAGCCTGTGAACAATGCGGGCGCAACCGGTTGCCGGAAGTCCTGCTTCCCGAGCGCCTCGAGCACTGGCTGGCGCGAAATTCGCCAGCCGGTGGGGTGCGCCTGATGCTGGCACCGGCGGCGGGATGTTCGCTGGCGAACGTCCAGGGACCGCCAGTGGGGGGGGCGGTGGAACTGCTGGTTGGCGCCGAGGGAGGGCTGGCACCTGAGGAGGCCCGGTTGGCAGGATTGGCTGGTTTTCTGTCGGTGCGTCTCGGGCCGCGGATCCTGCGTACGGAGACGGCTGGCCTGGCCGCTCTGGCGGCAATCCAGTTTTTGTGGGGTGACTTGAAGGAGGAGACTACTGATGTTTGAATCGGCAGAGCTGGGACACAAGATCGACAAGGAAACTTTCCGTGTCGAGGAGCCGAAGTTGCGAGCCGCGTTACTGGAAGCACAGGAGCGGTTGCGCGAGAACGGAAGCTTTCCGGTGATCATATTGATCAGCGGCGTCGATGGGTCGGGCAAGGGAGAGACCATCAATGTCCTCTACGAGTGGATGGACCCACGCTATCTCTCGACCCATGCTTTTTACGCGCCCACAGCGGAGGAGCGTGCTCGCCCGTCGATGTGGCGTTACTGGCGGGCGCTGCCGCCGAAGGGGCGAACCGGGATTTTCGCCGGCTCATGGTATTCGCAGCCGATTGCCGAGCGAATCAACAACAGCATGTCGCGATCCGATTTCGACCAGCGGATGGACCAGCTCAACCGCTTCGAGGCAATGCTGGTCAACGAGGGTGCGTTGGTACTCAAGTTCTGGATCCACCTTTCCAAGGATGCTCAGCGTGAACGCCTGAAGACCATCGAAACGAATCCGCTAACCAGGTGGCGGGTGACCAAGGCGAGTTGGGATCGCCTGAAAACCTACGACAAGATGCAGGAGGTTGCTGGCCACCTGCTGCGTACCACCAATACGCCCTGGGCGCCGTGGATCATCGTCGAGGGAACCGACGATCGTTATCGCTCTCTGACCGTTGGCAAGACGATCCTCGAGTCGCTCCAGAAGCGTTTGGCCGACAAACGCGACCAGAACTCGCCGGTGGCCCCGCCGTTCTCGCCCCGGGTCGACCGTCTGGACGTGCTGAGTTCGCTCGACATGACGCAGAGCCTCACAAAAAAGGTCTACGAGACCGAGCTTGCGACCTGGCAGGGGCGCCTGGCCGAACTGATGCGCCACCCGGACTTCAAGAAGCGGGCCTTGATTCTTGCTTTCGAAGGTTCGGATGCAGCCGGCAAGGGCGGCGCCATTCGCCGGGTAATGTCGGCCATGGATGCGCGGCAGTACCAGATCATCCCGATCGCTGCGCCCACCGAAGAGGAGCGTGCACAACCTTACCTCTGGCGATTCTGGCGTCACATGCCGCGGCTCGGGCGAGTGGTCATTTTCGACCGCACCTGGTTTGGTCGCGTACTCGTCGAGCGGGTCGAGGGATTCTGCAGCGAGGCGGACTGGTTGCGTGCCTACGCTGAAATCAACGACTTCGAACACGACATCTGGCACGCTGGCGGCATTGTCATCAAGTTCTGGTTGCAGATTAGCGACGAGGAGCAACTCAAGCGCTTCGAGGAGCGTGCCCAGATTGAGCACAAGCGGTTCAAGATTACCGAGGAAGACTGGCGCAACCGCGAGAAGGCAGAAGCCTATCATCAAGCTGTCTGCGACATGGTTGACCGCACCAGTTCCGGAACGGCGCCGTGGACGATTGTCGAGTCGAATGACAAGTACTTTGCCCGGATCAAGGTCCTGCGGACGATCTGCGAACGCCTGGAAAGGGAGTTGAAAGTCGACCCGATGAAGGAGGTCAAGGTCGCTGCGCCCCGGGCAGGCAAGGCAGGGTCGGTAAAGGATTTGGCTGGCGACGAAACGCAGGATACGAAAGCGGATAGCGGCAAAGAGTCGAAAACCCAGAAGGCAAAAGATCTGAGAGCCGAGAAGGTGAGAGCGGCGAAGGAGGCGAAAGCGCTCAAAGCCGCGGAGGCAAGCGGGAAGGCCAGCGCCACGGTCTGAAATGGCTGACGATCTGAGTTCTGCCCCTTTCGTTGCCTGGTTTAGATCGGTTGCGCCCTACGTCAATCTCTTTCGCGGAAAGACTTTTCTGATTGCCTTCGGCGGCAAGGCAATTGCCGGCCAACTGGCGCGCACCCTGGCTTACGACGTCAACCTGCTGGCCGCCCTCGGCGTGCGCCTGGTGCTGGTACATGGGGCACGGCCGCAGATCGAGAGTGCGCTGCGTGAACGGGGGCTGCCGTCGGTCTACCACGGCAACTACCGCGTTACCGATGCCCAGGCAATCAGTTGCGTGATCGACGCGGTGGGTCGCATCTACGTCGAAATTGAGGCCCTGCTCTCGCAGGGCCTCGCCGATACGCCGATGGCTAACAGCACGATCCGTGTCGTTGGTGGCAACTTCATTACCGCGAAGCCGGTTGGTGTGGTCGATGGGGTTGACCTGCAGTATTCGGGCCAGGTACGCAAGATCGACGCTGAGGGCATCCGTGCCCAGCTGGGGCTTGGCAATATCGTGCTCCTGTCTTGCATCGGGTCGAGTCCCACCGGCGAGATTTTCAACCTGGCCATGGAGGAAGTGGCCGAGACGGTGGCTACGTCGCTGCTGGCTGACAAGCTCATTTTCCTGAGCGATAGCCGGGGCGCGACCGATATTGACGGCGCCCTGCTCGACGAACTGACCGTCGAGGCTGCCGAGCGGCTGATCAGTCTCGGTGACTGGTTATCGGCCGACCTCAAGCGCTATCTGCCTTGCGCCGTACGGGCGAGTCGTGCCGGTGTCGGTCGCGTGCACCTGGTTGGTTACGATGAGGATGGCACCCTGCTGCGCGAACTGTTCACCCATGACGGGGTCGGCACGGTCATCACCCGTGAATCGCTGGAGGAAATGCGTGACGCGCGACCTGACGACATCGGTGGCCTGGTGGCGCTGATCGAGCCGCTTGAGGAGGATGGCACGCTGGTCCGCCGTTCGCGCGAACTGCTTGAGCGGGAGATTTCACGTTTCTCGATCGTTCAGCACGATGGCGTGATTGTCGGGTGTGCCGCCCTTTACCCTTACGGTGGGGGGCGGGCCGAACTGGCCTGCCTGGCGGTCCATCCGCATTATCGTCGCTGGGGCTACGGCGCAATGCTGATGAAGCGGATCGAGGCACAAGCTCGTGCTGCCAGTGTCAAGAGCCTGTTCGTACTGACGACGGTGACTTCGCAGTGGTTCAAGGAGCGAGGTTTCACCGTGCGTCAGATTGATGAGTTGCCGGCCGAGAAGCGACTGGTCTATAACCTGCAACGTCGTTCCAGCGTGTTGATCAAGGAGCTGTAAGGGCTGTCAGGTTGATGCCGGGCCGCCGACGGTCAAGGCGAAGCGTCGCCAGTTCGCCTGGGCGAAGTCTAATGGATTCTTTGAGGAGTTGATGGCATGGCAAGAATGGTCAATTGTGTGAAGCTCGGTCGCGAGGCTGAGGGTCTCGACTTTCCTCCTTATCCGGGAGAGTTGGGCAAGCGGGTTTATGAAGAGGTATCCAAGGAAGCATGGCAGCAATGGGTTCGCATGCAGACCATGATCATCAACGAGAATCGCCTCAATCTGGCCGATGCCGCGCATCGCAAATACCTGGCCGAGCAGATGGAAAGGCATTTCTTCGGGAGCGGTGCCGACAAGGTGCAGGGCTACGTGCCACCAGCAAGATGAGCGATGGCCTGATCGCGGGCTTGCGGGTTTAGACCGAGGTCAGCGTTTGCACCCCGGTTGCCGTGCCCAGCAGGCAAACGTCAGCCGGCCGGCAAGCGAAAAGGCCGCTGCTGACAATTCCAACGATCTGGTTGATGCGTGTTTCGAGCGCCACCGCGTCGACGATCTGCAGTCCGTGGAGGTCGACGATCAGATTGCCGTTGTCGGTGACGAAGCCCTTGCGCAGAAGCGGCTTGCCGCCGAGCCGGGCGAGTTCGCGCTGAACATGGCCAAGCGCCATTGGAATGACTTCAACCGGCAACGGGAACCGGCCGAGCACCGGTACCAGTTTTGATCGATCGACAATGCAGACAAATTTTCGGGATACGGCGGCAACGATTTTTTCTCGCGTCAGCGCACCGCCCCCGCCCTTGATCATCTGCATTGCCACGTTGATCTCGTCGGCCCCGTCCACGTAGAGCGGAATCTGGTCCACGTCGTTGAGGTCGAAGACCTTAATGCCGTGCTCCTCCAGTCGTCTCCGTGTCGCTTCCGAACTCGCCACAGCGCCGCGGATGCGGTGTCTGATCAGAGCCAGTTCATCGATGAAGCAGTTGGCGGTCGAGCCAGTTCCAACGCCGACAATTTCTCCCTCGACGACGTGGGCGACGGCCGCGTGGGCGACGGCCTTCTTCAGTTCGTCCTGGGTCATGGCAATCCTTGTCGTTCGTGGTAATCGCGGCATTGTAGCGAAGCGCCGGGAGTGATGACAGTCCAGGGCTCACGGCGCGCGACAGCGCAGGCCGGGTGGCGGACCAACCGCTTATAC
Source organism: Candidatus Accumulibacter necessarius (assembly GCA_017302435.1). Taxonomy (GTDB): domain Bacteria; phylum Pseudomonadota; class Gammaproteobacteria; order Burkholderiales; family Rhodocyclaceae; genus Accumulibacter; species Accumulibacter necessarius. The sequence goes on along the minus strand of JAFLDL010000025.1, from coordinate 8,684 downwards.
TGGCCAGTCTCGGACGATGACAGGGAGAGTCTCGTGACTGATGAAAGCCCGTTCAAGGGGAAGACCGGCTTACGGCGGGTATGGAACGCGTTTCACTATTCGCGGGCCGGACTGCGCGCGGCCTATAACGCGGAAGATGCCTTTCGGCAGGAGCTATTGCTCGCCGCAGTGCTTGTCCCGCTGGCCTTGCTGCTCTCGCCGAATGGTGCCGGACTGGCACTGATGATTGGCAGTCTGCTGCTGGTACTGATCGTTGAACTGCTCAACTCGGCGATCGAGGCGGTCGTCGATCGGGTATCGCTGGAGCAGCACCCATTGGCCAAGCGCGCCAAGGACATCGGTAGCGCTGCTGTCCTCTTGGCCCTGCTCAACGTAGGCGTCGTCTGGGCCTGTGTTCTATTCGGCTGAGACGTGGCGATTGCTGGCACCGTGCCCGGACATTGGCGCAGCGCGGCAGGTCATCGGCGCCTTGCTGGCTGGTGGCGAACCCCGGCGCCCTCAGCCGATGCGGCGGAGATGAATCAGCACCGAGATTTTCGCGCCCAACCAGCCCAGGGCACTACCAATCGCCGCCAGGATCAGGACGTCACTTCCTGACAGTCCTTGCAGGGCGAAGTTGGCACCATAGAGTCGCGTCAGTTCGGCCACCGGTGGGGTCAGCAGGTGAAAGCCGGCAGTGACCAGCAGGGCGGCGCACAGGCCGCCGAGAAGACCTTGCAGCATGCCGAAATAGTGCAGAGGGCGCTGGATGTAGGTGTCGGTGGCGCCGATCAGTTTGGCGACCTCGATCTCGGCCGCCTGGGCGAGGATCTGCAGGCGAATGGTGTTGAAGGTGAGGGTCACCAGTGCACCGGCGAAGAGGATGCCGAGCAGCATGACGACGAGCTTGCCGAGGCGAAGCAGGGCGTCGAAGCGTTTGACCCATGCCGAGTCAAGCTGGACGTGCGTCACCTTCGGCCAGCCCGAGAAGGTCTTTGCCAGACGCTCTAGTCGCTCCGGCTGCGCATCCCCCGGGGTGATGACAAAGGCGTCTGGCAGAGGGTTGCGCGGTAGGCTGGCAACGATCTCGGCCATCCCTTCGGATGCCTGCAGGCGCTTGAGGGCCTCCTCGCGCGGCACGAAACGCCAGCTTCCTGCCCGGATCTCCTGCAGCCGGGACTCGATGTCGGCGAAATCTCGCTTGCCGGCATCAAGGGTCAGGAAAATACTGATCTGTTGCACGCCCGGTGTGTCGCCGGTCAACTTGCGCAGGTTGTCGAGCGCCAGCCAGCCGCTGGTCGGCAGAGTCAGGGCGACGCCGATCACCAGCAACGACAGCAGCGAATTGAGCGGCGCTGCCGCCAGGCGACGCAGCGCATCGCGCAGGGCGGCAAGGTGCTGGGCGAGCCATATGCTCACGGCACAGCCTCTTCCGCGGCCTGATCATGCGCCGGTTCGCTCATGGCGCCTTTATCGAGGCGCAGAATGCGTGGCCGGTAGCTGGGCAGTGACAGCGGGTCATGGGTGGCGATGACAACGGTCACCCCGACCTGCTGAAAGGCGCGAAAGATATGGAGGATCTCGGCAGCTGAGACAGCGTCGAGGTTGGCGGTGGGTTCGTCAGCGAGGATGATTGCCGGCCGATTGACTACCGCGCGGGCAATTGCCAGACGTTGCTGCTCGCCGCCGGAGAGCGCGATCGGCAACGTCCGCTCGCGATTCGGCAGCCCCACCTTGGCCAGGGCCGCCTGTGCCCGGCGGAGTGCTTCCCTGGGCGGGTGGCCGACGATGGCCAGCGGCAACAGCACGTTGTCAAGGACGCTGCGATCGAACAGCAGTTTGCGATCCTGAAAGATCAGCCCAAGCTTGCGGCGCAGGTAGGGAATCGCGTTGCTGCGCAGCGCGGCAAGGTTCTGGCCATTGATGACGATGCTGCCCGAGGTCGGGCGCTCGATTGCGGCCAGGAGTTTGAACAGTGTCGACTTGCCGGCCCCGGAGTGGCCGGTGAGAAAGACCATTTCGCCGGCAGTGATCGCGAAGCTGACATTGCGGAGCGCTTCGCGGCCTTCCGGGTAGCGCTTGGTGACCTCGTTGGCAGCAATCACTCGAACAGTGCGTCTACAAAATCGCGGGCATTGAACGGCCGGAGATCGTCGATGCCTTCGCCGACGCCGATGAAGCGAACGGGCTTAGGGCATTGGCGGGCGATCGCGGCGACCACTCCCCCTTTGGCTGAACCGTCGAGCTTAGTCAGTACCAGGCCGGAGACCTGGATCGCCTTGTCGAAAGCCATCACCTGTTGCAGTGCGTTCTGGCCAAAAGTGGCGTCGAGGACCAGCAGGGTTTCATGCGGCCCGGACGGATCGGCCTTCTGGATGACGCGCCGGACCTTGGCAATTTCGTCCATGAGGTGCAACTGCGTCGGCAGGCGGCCGGCAGTGTCGGCCAGGACGATGTCGATGCCGCGCGCTTTGGCTGCAGCAATGGCGTCAAAGATCACCGCCGCCGGGTCGCCGGACTGCTGTGAGATGACCGTTACATTGTTGCGCTCGCCCCAGGTCTGCAACTGCTCACGCGCCGCGGCGCGGAAGGTGTCGCCAGCGGCCAGCAGGACCGACAGGCCCTGCGCCTGAAAATGCTTGGCCAGCTTGCCGATCGAGGTTGTCTTGCCGGCGCCGTTGACGCCGGCAAGCATGATGATGAAGGGACGATGAGCGGCAAGATCCAGTACTTCCTCGAGTGGCTGCAGGAGTTCGTAGAAGATTTCCGATAGCGCTCGCTGAATCGCTTCCGGCGTATCCAGCCCGTCCCGTTTGGCGCGCATCTTGAGATGGTAGAGCAGGTGCTCGGTGGCATCGAGGCCGACATCGCTACTCAGCAGCAGCGCTTCCAGATCTTCGAGCAGCTCTTCGTCGACCTTGCCGCGGGAAAAAAGCGTTCTCAACCTGCCGCCGAACTGTGCCCTCGTCCGCGCCAGACCGGCCTTCAGTCGTTGCCGCCAAGGTGCCGGAGCCATGGGGGTAACGCTGTCCACGATCAATGAACCGGCAGGCGTTGGCTGCTGACCGGGGGACTTCTTGAGGAAACCAAACATGGTGCTTCCGTGTCTCAAAGACGCTCGGGTACGTCGGCAGTGGTAAGATGCCGGCCCAAACGCCCGACACCCCGGAATTCTATCAGAAGCGACTGCGGCCCATGCGTCACACGAGATCGATTGTCCTACTGCTGCTGCTAGCACCAGCGGCTGCACTGGCCAGCACCCATGAGCGCCAGCTGGCAAACGGCTTACGCGTCATCGTCAAGGAGGACCGTCGGGCGCCCACTGTCGCCCATATGGTTTGGTACCGGGCCGGTGGCATGGACGAAACCAATGGCACCACCGGTGTTGCTCACGTGCTTGAGCACATGATGTTCAAGGGGACGCCAAGCGTCGGCCCAGGTGAGTTCAATCGTCGGGTCGCCGCCGCTGGCGGGCGTGACAACGCGTTTACCAGCCGCGACTACACCGCGTATTTCCAACAGGTGCCGAAGGAGAAGCTGTCCGAGATGATGCAGCTGGAGGCGGATCGCATGCGCCACCTGACGCTTGATGCCAATGAGTTTGCGCAGGAGATCCGGGTGGTTATGGAAGAGCGGCGGTTGCGCACCGACGATCAGCCGCAATCGCTGCTTTTCGAGCACCTGGCTGCCGTTGCCTTTCAGGCGCACCCCTATCGCGTGCCGGTGATCGGCTGGATGAGCGACCTTGAAAACATGACCGTAGCGGATGCACGCTTCTGGTACGAACAATGGTATACCCCGAACAACGCTTACGTGGTGGTGGTCGGTGACGTCGATCACCAGACCGTGTTTCAGCTTGCCGAACGACACTACGGAGCCTTGTCAGCACGCTCGTTGCCCGTCAGGAAGCCGCAGGACGAGCCCGCCCAGGCAGGAGTTCGTCGGCTGACGCTGAAAGCGCCGGCAGACTTGCCGGTGGTAATGATGGCTTACAAGGCGCCGGTGATCCGCAATGTGGACGAGGATGTAGACCCTTATGCGCTTGAAATGCTGTCGGCAGTTCTCGCTGGCCACGAAGCAGCCCGCTTCACCAGGCATCTGGTGCGGGATCAGCGTCTGGCGGTGAATGCGGCGGCCAGCTATGATTCGACTGCACGTGGTCCGGGAATCTTCTACCTGTACGGCTCGCCCAGCGAAGGGAAAAGTCGGCCCCAACTTGAGGCCGGTCTGCGTGCCGAAATCGCCGCGGTACAAGACCGGGGCGTGGCTGCTGACGAACTGGCGCGCGCCAAGGCACAACTGATTGCCGGGCAGATCTACAAACTGGACTCGATGTTTGCGCAGGCGATGGAGATCGGGCAACTGGAATCGGTGGGCATTCATCACACGATGAACCGGCGCATGATCGAAAAACTGCAGGAAGTTACTGCCGATCAGGTCCAGGCGGTTGCGAAAAGGTATTTCCGTGACGAGCAGTTGACGCTAGCCGAACTCGACCCGCAGCCATTACCACAGGTGCAGCGTCCGCGTTCGCCCTTCGCACCTCGTCACTGAGAGCCTGCCGATGAATCCCGCCAAGCTTCTGACTTGTCTCTGCCTCGTCCTGGCCGCCGCACTTACCCATGCCGGACCGAAGATTGAAAGTTGGCAAACATCTTCGGGTGCACGCGTGCTGTTTGTCGAGAACCACAGCTTGCCGATTGTCGACGTCCAGATCGACTTTGCCGCCGGAACCGCGCATGAGGCGGAAGGCAAGGCGGGCGTGGCGTCCTTGACGCAAGCACTCGTCGACCTCGGTGTCAGCGGGATGGATGAGACGCAGATTGCGAACCGCCTGGCCGATCTGGGTGCCCAGCTATCGGGCGGGGTGGACACGGACCGGGCTTCGCTGAGGCTACGTACGCTGTCGATGGCTGACAAGCGTGGTCTGGCGCTGGATATGCTGACTGCCATCCTGAGTCGGCCGACATTTCCGGCGGAGGTTCTCGAACGCGAGAAGGCTCGTACGGTGGCCGCTCTCAAGGAGAGCCTGACACGTCCGGATGTGATCGCCAGCAGAGCCTTCTGGGCGGCGCTCTATCCCGCTCATCCGTATGGGCGACAGGCGACCCCGGACTCGGTGAAGGCCATCCTTCGCGACGATGTTATTGCCTTTCATCGCGCGAACTACTCGGGAAGCCAGGCTACCGTTGCCATCGTCGGCGATCTGTCCCGCGCACAGGCGGCGTCGGTGGCAGAGCAACTGACTGCCGGTCTGCCGTCCGGGGGTGCCATGGCGGGCATCCCGATTGTCCAATTGCCGGCCGGTGGCGAGCAGCGAATTGCGCACCCGGCGCTGCAGGCGCACCTTTTGCTCGGCTTGCCGGCACTCAGGCGCGGCGATCCGGATTTCTTCGCGTTGGCGGTTGGCAATTATTCGCTCGGCGGGGGCGGTTTTGTCTCGCGTCTGATGAAGGAGGTACGTGACAAACGCGGTCTGGCCTACAGCGTGCACAGCTACTTTCTGCCGCTGCAGCAGTTGGGGCCCTTTCAGATCGGGTTGCAGACCAAGAAGGCGCAGGCCAGCGATGCCTTGAGGGTCAGCCGCGAAGTACTGGCTGACTTTCTGGCGCAAGGGCCGACCGAGGCGGAGCTGCAGGCCGCGAAGCAGAATTTGATCGGCAGCTTTCCGTTGCGCCTCGACAGCAATCGCAAGATTCTGGAAAACGTGGCAATGATTGGCTTCTATGGTCTGCCACTCGATTATCTCGATCGCTACCCGGAAACTATTGAACGGGTGACGGCGGTCGATATCAAGGCCGCCTTCGCGCGCCATGTGCGGCCAGAGCATCTGGTGACCGTGGTGGTGGCCGGGGAATAGCGCTCTGAATTCGCTTCGCATCATTGGCGGAGAGTGGCGGCGGCGAGTCCTCCATTTTCCCGATGCACCAGGTCTGCGGCCAACGCCGGACCGCGTCCGTGAAACGTTGTTCAACTGGCTGGGACAGGACCTGGCTGGCCTTTCCTGCCTGGATCTTTTTGCGGGCAGTGGAGCCCTGGGTTTTGAGGCCGCATCGCGTGGTGCAGCGAGGGTGGTGATGGTCGATGACTCGCCCACGGCGCTGGCCGCAATCGAGGCCAATGCCAAAATTCTGGGGGCCGATGAGCGCCTGGAGATTGTGCGCTCGGATGCGGTAAGATTTGTCAAGTCCGCGGGTTCGCACTTCGACGTATTGTTTCTTGATCCACCATTTCACAGCGGCTGGATCGACCGGCTGGCTCCGATGATGGCCGGCGTTGTGGCTGAGGACGGCGTAATCTACGCCGAGGCAGAGAGGGCTTTGGTGGGCTGCGGCACTTGGCGCACGGTGCGCCACGGCAGGGCAGGCCAAGTGTTCTATCACTTGATGCGGCGAGGCGAAGCGAATGGCGCTGAATAAGCGAGTGGCAATCTATGCAGGCACCTTCGATCCAATGACGCGCGGTCATGAGGATCTGGTTCGGCGTGCGGCCTGTCTCTTCGACCGGGTGATCGTGGCGATTGCTCAGAACCAGCCAAAAAGGCCGTTTTTCTCGCTCGCTGAACGGGTCGAAATGGCGCAGGAGGTTCTGGTGCCCTACCCGAATGCCGAAGTTGCCGGTTTCGACGGACTCCTGATGGATTTCCTGCACGCCAAAGGTGCCAAAGTGATTATCCGGGGGCTGCGGGCGGTATCAGATTTTGACTACGAGTTTCAGTTGGCAGGGATGAACAGAAACCTCTATCCGGAGGTGGAAACGGTATTTCTGACGCCGGGTGAGCAATACCTCTTCATCTCGGCAACGATGGTGCGTGAAATCGCCGTTCTCGGAGGCGATGTCAGCAAGTTTGTCCGGCCGGCAGTGCGCGAGCGGCTGGCCAAACGTGTCCGAGAAATTTCAACGATCTGAAGGAACAGCAAGCATGGCTCTGATTATTACCGACGAATGCATCAACTGCGACGTGTGCGAGCCCGAGTGCCCGAACGAAGCAATCTACCAGGGCGCGGAGATTTACGAGATTGACCCGAGCAAATGCACGGAGTGCGTCGGGCACTACGACACACCTCAGTGCGTCGAGGTTTGTCCGGTTGATTGCATCCCGAAGGATCCGGCCCACCAGGAAAATGAGGACCAACTATGGGCCAAGTACTCGAAACTGACCGGTAATCCGGGCCGCGGCTGAGCGTCGAATACGGGATTGGCTCGGCGGTCGCCGCTCCGGGGGCGGCGTTTTTCTTGCCTGCACTGGCATCGCTATTCTACCGCAGCGAGAATCATTTCCCCGGCCCGTTCGAGCTGCGTCCTCAGGGCCATGCTCGAGTTCAAGTAACGCCCTCTCTCCAAGCCTTCAAGCGGCATCGATGTGGGCAGGGCAAGCTTCAGCGGGTTCACCTGCTTGTCATTGACCCGGAACTCGTAGTGTAGATGTGCTCCGGTCGCCAACTCAGTTTGTCCGACATAGCCAATGGTATCGCCCTGGCGGACTCGAGTGTCCTTGCGAAGCCCTGCCGCGAAGTTGCTGAGATGGCCATAAGCACTTGAATAGACGCCATGATGCTTGGCCACGATGAGATTGCCATAGCCAATGTTCTGATATTCGGCGGTATCGACGATACCGTCTGCGACTGCAAGCACCGCGGTACCCGTCGGGGCGCTGTAATCCACGCCTTTGTGGGCTCGCCAGGTTTGCAGGATCGGGTGCAGCCGTCCTCCTGCAAAACCCGAATTGATCTGCGATAGCTCGATTGGGGAGCACAGAAAGGTCGTGCGGATGCTGTGACCGTCCGCCATGTAATAAGCACCACCGCTCCGTTCAGGCTGAAACCAGAAGGCCTGCAATGCCTTCTGATGGCGGCGGATCTCGGCCGCGAGGATGCGACCGTAGCGCACCGTCTGGCCGTGGCGGTTGAAGACCTTGTAGACCAGCGAAAAGCGGTCGCCCTTCCGCAAGTCGCGATGAAAATCGATCTCGCTACCAAAAATGGCCATCAACTGGCTGGCGACGGCTTCGGGTATGCCGGCTGCGGCGGTGGCGTCGATCCACGAGTTGCTGATCTCGCCCGACCTGATGATGGTTTGCGGTTCGAGTTCCATTGTCTGCTCGCGGATCGCGAAGTGCTTGCCGCGGCGCTCGATGACCCACATGACGTCCTTGTCGGTCAAAGGCACGGAGAGGGTCTGCAACTCGCCACTAGGGCCAGACCGGGCCATTATGGCGGTGCCCGGACGGAGTTGCTGGGCCAGGCGCCGCGCTATCCGGTCACTGTACAGAAAATGCAGTGCGTCACGATCGGTAATGCCTAGGCGGATCAGCAAGCTGGCCGGCGTATCGTTGCGCCGAACTTGGCGCACGAGGATTGGGAGACTTGGGCGATGAAGCTTGAGGGAAACGCCAGCTGTCATGAAAATAATGCTGGTAAACAGTACGTTGTGGTATTAACCTCGAACTTGATCGAAGTATTGATGATTTTCAGGTGCCCAGCCCATTTCGACCGTTGCCCCCATCCCCCTGCCGAGCCCCGCCGTCGCCTTGATCGAGAAGGTTCGGGATGCATTCCGGGCTTTGCCGGACGGGCGTAAGCAGAGCAACGCCCGGCTCTATGAGATGGAGGATGCGGCCCTGTCGGCCTTCGCCGTGTTTTTCTCGCAAAGTCCGTCCTTCCTCGATAGCCAAGTCAGGATGCAGAAGCAGTTGGGGCGGAACA